>DASXFF010000144.1:0-59607 GCA_036489735.1 Occallatibacter sp.
GACTCGCTGGAACCAGCCCCTCGATCGACACAAGCTCCAGTTCCTGCTGCTCCACTTCCGGCTTCTTCAGCATCTTTCCAAAATACAAAAGGCCCCCGTGGAAAACGAGAGCCTTTCTTGGTACTTTGTCAGCAATCTGAGCAGCCTGAAGGCTGCTGCTCCTTCCGTTGGTGCTATCCCGCCCCAGCAGAGCTAGGATCCACCCGACTGACGAGGGCCTGTCAGTGGGAACCCGGGAGACGGGGCACCCGTTTTTGTGGTGGGTGGAGATCGAGTGGATGGGATCGTGGTATCCCACCCTTTCGCGAAGTGCGCGAAAGGATGGGGCAACCCATTTTTGCGCGGGGCGGAGATCGCGAGAATGAGGATTGTGGTATCCCATATCCCAAAAGCGGGACATGGGGCACCCAGAGTTGGTGCTATCCCGCCCCAGCAGAGCTAGGATCCACCCGACTGACGAGGGCCTGTCAGTGGGGACCCGGGAGGCGGGGCGCCCATTTTCGTGGTAAGTGGAGATCGAGTGGATGGGATCGTGGTATCCCACCCTTTCGCGAAGTGCGCGAAAGGATGGGGCACCCCATTTTTGTGCGGGGTGGAGATCGCGAGAATGAGGATTGTGGTATCCCATGTCCCAAAAGCGGGACATGGGGCAGCCGTTTTCCGAGGGCGATTAGCTGGGCGAAGAGCCTGGCTCGAGCGCGTGCAATTCTTTTCCTGGCTTGAAGCGGACGGCTTTGCCGGGTGCGATGTTGACCTCAGTGCCGGTGCGGGGATTGCGGCCGATGCCGGTTTTGCGGGCGCGGACGCTGAAGACGCCGAAGCCGCGCAGCTCGATGCGCTCGCCGGCCGCCAAAGCCTGCTTGAGACCCTCGAAGACGGTGTCCACTGCCGCCTCGGCCTTGGTGCGCGGCAGGCCCGTGCGCTCGACCACGTTGTGAACAATATCCTGCTTGATCAATGGAGTAACCTCCGCTGGGACAACTGGTTGAAGCGTATCTTACCACCTACACCGCCCATACTACAGATTTTGTGGAGATTGGAAAAGACGGGGAACAGGGAACAAGGGAACAGGCAAGAGTCAATAGCCAGTAGCCGGAGCTGCGGAAGTTGCCCATGAGCGCGGGGTTTGCTTTAAGATGGGGTTTCGACGAGCCAAGGCAGCAGGAGCCGGTGCAGCAAAAAGCCGACGCAGGGGCTGCATAGCAAAGCGCAACAGAGATAGCAAAAAGCCGCAGGAGGCCGTTCAAGGGCGCTGCGGTTGAGGAGAAGCATGTCGATACAGAGCGATCGATGGATCAGGGAACAGGCGCTGAAGCATCGGATGATTGAACCCTTCAGCGAGAAGCAAGTGGCGAGCGGAGTGATTTCCTACGGTCTCTCTTCTTACGGCTACGATCTGAGAGTCTCGAACGAGTTCAAGATTTTTACAAATGTAAATAGCGCGATCATCGATCCCAAGGCGTTCGACGAGCGGTCGTTCGTATCGGTGGAAGCGGAATCGGTGATTGTTCCGCCGAATTCATTCGCGCTGGCGCGGTCGGTGGAATATTTTCGGATTCCGAGAGATGTGCTGACGATTTGCGTGGGCAAGTCGACCTACGCACGGTGCGGCATTATCGTAAACGTGACGCCGTTTGAGCCGGAGTGGGAGGGATTTGTCACGCTGGAGATTTCGAACACCACGCCGCTGCCGGCCAAGGTGTATGCGAACGAAGGATTGTGCCAGATTCTGTTCTTCCACGGCGACCAGCCGTGCGAGACCAGCTACGCGGATCGCAAGGGAAAGTACCAGAAGCAGCAGGGAATTGTGCTGCCCAAACTTTAGTGAGTTGTTGGAAGCGCGGAATTGCGGACGGCAATGAGAGACTAAAGGTGCGCCATCGAAGGGCGAAAGCGAAGGGTGGGCCCGAGATGAACGTTCAGCGGATGCCACCTTAGCGTTAATGACCTAGCACCTATTTCCGAGCGAGCCGAATGATCGTGGTATTCCGATCTTGGTTCACACAGTAAAGAATTCAAAGCAGGGGACACAATCAAGTGAATTGGGTTGACCGCAACTCCGCCGGCCCTATGCGAAATTCGCGGGACCAGTGAAAGAGTGTGAAGCAGAGTCAGAGGAATTTTGAGCAACGCTGACGATGCTGGCTGAAATCAGGCTGGCCGACACTGGGCCGATTTAAACTGATGGTACCGAGACATGATCGCCGCCGCTGTTTGGGGCAGCCGGGGCGATACAGTCCAGATGACAACAAGCGTTGCGCGCAGACTTTTCTCCCGGATCGAGCGGACCAGGAAATCTTTAAAAATTCGAGAAGGCCGGACGTTCTCCGGCCGGACCTGGACTGGTGTGGGGATGACATCGTCGAAGCATGGTCCTGAAGCAATTCGTATTGGGTTAGCGGCGGACGAGCCGATTCGCGTAGCCGGGCTGGCGAGCATTTTTGAGCAGCCTGGGCAGGACGGCGAATGTGAGCTGGTTCCCGTGATTGCGCCGCTGAAAGATCTGCTGGCGACCCACGAAATCGAATATGTTGTGATCGACCTGAATTCCGCGTCGGGCGGGCTGGAGGTCGTGGAGACGATCCGGAGCGTCAGGCCGGACGTGCGGTCGATTGTGATTGGTCCGGAAGGCGATGACGAGCTGGTTTTGAATGCCATCGTCGCTGGGGCAAGGGCCTACCTGGGGGAGTCGGCAGGGCCCGATTTGGTGCGCCGAGCCATTGACGTGGTGACCGCAGGTTCCATTTGGGCGCCGCGGCGATTGCTGTGCCGAGTGATCGACCGCCTCATGAAAACACCAAACCTATCTCAAGTGCTTTATCGACAGCAGCTTACACAGAGAGAGCAGCAGGTTCTGGAGCTTATTCTGGGAGCTCATTCGACACGCGAAATAGCCCGGCAACTGGGAATCGAGCAACGGACGGTAAAGGCTTATGTGGGCCGACTGATGCGCAAGACGGGCGCTGACAACAGAATCCAGCTGTCCATTTCGGCACTCAGCCACTCTTTCATGCCGCGGGGCGCCGGGCGGCGGGCTGGTGAGGTAAATCACGAAACTGCCTCAAATTAGGTGAAAAATACATTACCTTAGCCACAACACCTAAGTACTCTTGTGTGGTTACCTAAACTCCCGCATTCTTATCACAGAAACAACGCAGATCTGGGGAAAGGAGTTCCCAGGCGGCATGTTTCATGGTGCCCGGGAACTCCTCTTTTTTGGGTTTTGCGTGATTCTGCTCACATCGGGCTCATTTCTTAAGCCCTCCCCCCCATCGGTTTCCGCAACATGAAAAGACCCGCCGCCTGAGGCCACGAAATAGCCTTTCAGGCGGCGTTCTTTTGGCGCTGTTCCCGAATCAAGCGGGCGGCGAGGAGTTTGCGCGCCTTCTCCAGATTGCGCAGCCTTGAAGGGCTGAGCCCCTTGGCCGAGTGGGTCATATAAAACTCGAGCAGCCTCATACCACCGGCTGCCCCTTGAGGGGTGACTTCATTCGATGCGAGAGTGTCGGCGAGTGCTTGTGGTGGCATCGTGAACAAGCCTGCGAGTGGGCCAGTGGGCGGCATATTCAATTCCTATTCGTTGAACAAAATAATGGGGGCGAACCGGCGTGAAGCGGGCCGGTTCGCGGATGGCATTAGCGACGCGAATCAGTGCATGCGGGCGTCGCCGAAATATTCTCTAATTGCGTGGAGAAATCCTTCGGCCTGCGGTGGTGGAGGAACGTCGCCCATGAGAATGTGTTCGAGCCCATGGTGCCCACCGTAGAGCTCATCGGTGTCGTCGCTGTTCTTGCTCACTGTTACGCCGCTGAGGTCGATACCTGCGAAGATCCCGTGGCTGCGGGACCAGGTGAGCAATTCAGCGCGCAGGCTGATGTCGGTGGAGGCCTGAGCATCGCGTCCTACGGGGCCGGCTGCTGCGGATGCATCGCCGCCAATCTTGAATTTGTCATGCAGGAGGTCCTGGAAGCCTCTGTCATTGGTGGCGACCAACACCAGGTCTGTACCTTTTCCGCCGATCTGAAATCCGAAGGAACCGCCGGCGAGGCGAATGAAGACGGGGCCACTCCAGCCATGTCCGGTGCGGCATGTGACCACACCCTGACCGTATTCTGCGCCCACAATGAACGCGCCCTTGAGCACGCCGGGAACTACGGCGATGCATCTGGCATGACGCGCAATCCCTTCGGGAACAGCATGGTCGGGGGTGGACATAATCGCGTCGATCACGTTTCGCGCGGAGTCGAGGCGGTCATTGAGCCGCTCATGATCCTGGGCGGCAGCATGTATTGACAGAGCAGATCCGCAACCGGCGATCAACAGCATCGCAAGCAATTTCTTCATATTCAATCTCCTTGTTTTTTTCACGCCTAACAAGCGTTTTGGGGCGAGCTTCAGATACTTCTCTCCGTTGCTACCCTTGCTTCGATGCAGGTTGCGGAGTCCAAGCCATCTGTACACTGAATAAAATGTTGGGCTTCCGGTTCGCTGGGGTTCGATTGGAGTCGCTGATGTGTAACGATCGGCACCCGCGATTGTGGAACCGCCGCGGTGAGGAATGCTGTAGGCTGATCAAGGAAGATTCGAGGTAGGGAGGATCCGGCGCAGGCTGCCATGCGAACGTTCCCGTGAATTTTTCAGTTTGAATTCCGGCAGAGAGACGAGTTCTCCCACACAGAGTTTTCACATCCGCGGCTCAAGGCGGCGGAATGGAAAGGATGAGGACATGAAGAAGGTCATTGTTTCGATTTGCCTCAGTTTGCTGATCCCCGGCGTGGCGTTTGCAGCTTCGACGAGGGAAGATTTGCAGGCACGGATGGATGCGGCCAAAGTAGTTCTGGACCAGATCATGAATGCGGGGGACCATAGTGTGCCGGGTAACATTTTGAAGTCCGCCACATGTGTTGCCGTCATTCCAAGCATGGTGAAGGGCGCGTTCTTTGCTGGGGTGCAGTATGGCCAGGGAGTGGTTACATGCCGCACAGGGCACGGCTGGAGCGGGCCGGTGTTCATCCGGATGGCAGGCGGATCGTTTGGATTTCAATGGGGCGGACAGGCGACGGACCTGATTTTGATTGCCGTGAACGATCGCGGGATGCAGGATCTGCTGAAGGACAAATTCAAGATCGGCGGCGATGCATCGGCTGCGGCAGGGCCCGTGGGCCGGTCAGGCTCGGCGTCAACCGATTGGAAGATGGGCGCGGAGCTGTTGAGCTACTCGCGGACCAAGGGAATCTTTGCAGGGATTGATTTGGACGGCACCAGCGTGAGCCAGAATATCGACGACACAACGACGTATTATGGTTCGCCGCATCATTTCGAAGCGATTCTGAGGGGCGATGTGGCCGTGCCTCCGGGCGCAGTACCGTTCGTGCGTGACGTGGCGCAGAACTTTGTTGAAGCTCGAGCGCGGTAGAAGCAGCTTTTAGTCGCCAGGGTTGAGGTGTCAGGTTTCAGGTGTCAGCTTGTTCGTGGGGAAGCGGGCGGTTGTGCGATCCCACCCTAAAGCTTTCTGCGTTGCATCAAGCTTTAGGGTGGGGCACCCTCGACTGTGGAATTTGAAACTGACATCCTGGGCTTTCGTGAATCCTGAGTTCCGCCCAACGGTGAAGGCCTGCCGTTGGGCGGCGCCGCTTGAGCGTCTACACTGATCCTTACTCAAGCGATGGGTGAAAACCTCGAGTATGGGATTGTTGTAGGCGTTGCGGGCTGCCTGGGCATGTTGCCGCGCGGCGTGGCACGCGCTGTCTCCGGCTGCCTTGCGTTTGCCGTTTACCGGGGCTTTGGCCGGTTGCGGCGCGTGGGAATGCGCAACCTGGATTTAGCTCTTCCGGAACTTTCGTCCAAAACCAGAAAAAGAATTCTGTGGGGCGTTTACGTCCACCTGGGCTGGCAACTGGTGGAGTTCTGCCGCATGACGCGGTATACGCGCAAGAACACGCACGACTGGATCCGCACCGAAGGGCTGGAGCACTACGTTGCCGCGCAGGCTCGCGGCAAAGGCGTGCTGGTGCTCACGGGGCACCTGGGCGCATGGGAGCTGTCGAGCTTTTATCACTCTCTGATGGGCTATCCGATGGGCCTGCTGATTCGCAGGCTCGATAACCGGCGGCTGGATGAGTACGTGAATCGCATCCGATGCATGCACGGGAACTTTATTCTCTCCAAAGACGACTTCGGGCGCGGCCTGCTGACGGCGATGAACGAGGGCCGGGCAGTAGGAATGCTGATCGACACAAATATGACGCCGCCGCGCGGCGAGTTTGTGAAGTTCTTCGGGATCGATGCTTGCACTGGAACGGGGTTAGCACATATCGCGCGGAAGACGGGTGCGGCGGTGCTGCCGGGATTCATGGTGTGGGAGGCGGCGGACAAGAAGTACGTGTTGCGCTTCGGGCCGGAGGTGGAGATTCCGCGGACGGGCGATAAGGCGGCGGACATTCTGGAAGGGACGCGGAGATGTACGGCGGTACTGGAGGAATGGATTCGGCGCTATCCTGACCAGTGGTTATGGATTCACCGGCGATGGAAGACGAGGCCGGCGGGGGAGACAGGGATCTACTGAGAAGCAGAGAACAGAGAACAGGCAACAGGGAACAGTGGTCAGTGTTCAGAGACTGGTGCGAGAGGGAATAGATGAAGCTCGAGAAGCTGGTCGAAACGCTCGGCGGGACCCTCGTGCAAGGCAGCCCGTCGCATGAAATCGAGGGCGTGAGTTCACGGATGGACGCGACTCCCTCCGAACTCATTTTTGCGGAGAACGCGGACTCTGCTTTGAAAGCTTTGGAGAGTTTTGCGGGCGCGATCGTGTTACCGCGTGGTTGTGTCGACCCATACCCTCCGGATCGATGCGTAATCGAAGTCGACCATCCCCGTCTGTGGTTTGCTTTGGCCGGAAAGCTTTTGAAGCCGCTGCTCGCGTCGACGGGCGTGCACGCGAGTGCGATTTTCGGCAAGGAGATCGAACTTGGGGAGGGCATTTCTGTCGGTCCTTCAGCAGTCATCGGAGACTTCGCAGAAATCGGCGCGGGAACGCACATTGAGGCTGGCGCGGTGATCGGCAAGCACGTCCGGATCGGGGAGTTCTGCAGAATCTATCCGCGGGTAGTGATTTACCCCGGAACTGTCATTGGCAACTGGGTCACGATTCACGCGGGAGCGGTTCTGGGGGCGGACGGATTCGGGTACGTGCGCGATCCGGCGAGCGGCGCGTATACACAGTTTCCGCAGCAGGGAACGCTGGTGATTGAAGACGATGTGGAGATCGGCGCGAATTGCACGATTGATCGAGGCGCGCTGGGAGAGACGCGCGTGCGGCGGGGAGCAAAGTTCGACAACCTGGTGCACATTGCACACAACTGCGATATCGGCGAGGACGTGGTGATTGCGGCGCAGACGGGGATCAGCGGATCATCGACTGTGGGCCAGGGCGCAGTGATCGCGGGGCAGGTTGGGATTGGCGATCATGTGCACATTGGGCCGGGCGTGATTCTTGGTGGGCAGGCGGGCGTGTTCAGCAGGGCAACGGTGACCAATGATGGATTGAAGCCGGGAACGGTGCACTGGGGTACGCCGGCGCGTCCGCTGCGCGAGGTGCTGAGGGAGCAGGCGACGCTGGCGAGGATGGCAAGAAAGCAGGGGTCAGGGATCAAGGGTCAGGGATCAGGGGGCGAGCGGAGTTAGCGGCACTCGGAACGAAACGCGGACGGTCTGGCAATGGCGATCATCGTGGTGGGCGGGGGCGGGCGTGGAGCGGGGAAGACGGCGCTGGTGTGCGGCCTGATGCGCGCAATGCCGAAGATCGCGTGGATCGCAGTCAAGATCACGTCGCATGAGCATGGCAAAGCGAGTGCGATCTGGGAAGAGACGACGCCGGGGCAAGAGACCGACACGGCACGGTATCTCGCTGCGGGGGCTCGGCGCGCGCTGCTGGTGACGGCGGGCGTGGGCACAGCGGGAACGAGCGGTGCAGAGCTGGGGCCGATTGTCGAGAAGATTCTGCGTGAGCTTCCCCCGGGAAGCGGCGTCATCTTCGAATCGAACAGCGTGCTCCGGCATGTGCGGCCTGACGTTTGCCTTTGTGCGGCGATGAGCCCATGGGCCGAGTTGAAGCCTTCGCACGAACTTTTGTTGGCGAACGCCGATGCCATGGTTGAGCTGGCCGGGCACGATCACATCATTGAGGCGGAGAAGATTACGTTCAGGCTGGCGTCGCTGGAGCGTGTTTCGCCGGTGATGCTGGATTGGGTGCGGGAACGGCTCGCTGCGCCGCGGTGATCGGGTCTCAATCTCGCCTTAGTTTTCGGCTGGCAATCATCCGTTGCAACGCAAAAGCTGCGATAAATACCAAGCCAAATGCCGCGCCGCAGTCCCTTAACGTTGCTAATTCCGCAATATGTGCATTTGGGTACGGATATGGGTACGCCCTGTGCGCCCCAAAGTAGAAGTTATTGAAGGAGTTCATTTCGAATCGAAGGAACTCGCTCACGGCAGCTAGAAGCCCCAGTATCAAGGAAATGACAGATTGCGAGATCTTCGAGTGCGGCCACTCCATGGCACTAATCCTAATTCTTCCTGCTCCCACCGGCGTGACGTGCGGCCTTGACTTGCGGCGGACATGGCTGTAACGTGGGCGGACATTCCCTTGATCTGCTTTTAGAGTTTCTTAATGCAACGGCCGGAGTGTGCGAGTTTTGGACACTGTATCGATTTCGAACAGCGAAGTGGGAGCAGACGGGTTGCAGGATTGCGGCACCGGTGAACGGATACGGGAAGATGGTCTGAGTGCCCACCCAGGTCCCCAAGTGCGAGGGACCGGGGGCACCGTCGGAAAAGGTGAGGATGTCGGCCGCGGCGCCCAGGTGCGAGGGGCCGGGGGCAACGTCACGAATGACGAGCAGCTGGCATGGCTGGCGCTTAGCCTGACGCCGGGGCTCGGGCCTAGACGGATTCTGGATGCGGTAAGGCAACTGAAGTCGCCGGGGCAGGTATTCACGCTCTCGCTGACGGCGCTGGAGGGGCTGAGATTTCCTGCAGAGGCGGCGCAGTTCCTATTTGATGGTAAGGGGCGGAAGGCTGCCGAAGAAGAGTGGGCGCGGGTGACGGCGCAGGGCGCAACGATTGTGGATTACGGCAGCCCGGATTATCCGGAACGGCTGCGCGAGATCTACGACCCGCCTACGGCGCTTTGGGTGCGTGGCGATGCGAAGCTCTTGAGCCGGCCGGCGATTGCGGTGGTGGGGACACGGCATCCGACGCCGTACGGGACGGGGATTGCCGAGCTGCTGGCGCGAGATCTGGCGGCGCGGCGGCTGGTGATTGTGAGCGGCATGGCGAGGGGTATTGACTCCTGCGCACACAAAGGGGCGCTGGCGGCGCGCATGCCGACCGTGGCCGTATGGGGCACGGGGATCGACGTCGTATATCCAAAGGAGAACAAGAAGCTGGCCGAGGAGATTCTGGCGACGGGCGGAGCGATTGTGAGCGAGATGCCGATGGGGACGTTTCCCGCGCCGCAGAACTTTCCGCGGCGGAATCGCATCTTGAGCGGTCTGAGCGTGGCGGTGCTGGTTGTGGAGGCGAGCGAGAACTCGGGCACGAGGGTGACGGCACGGTGCGCGGCGGACCAGAACAGGGACCTTTACGCGGTTCCGGGCAATGTGACGAGTAAGGGCTCTTGGACGCCTAACACGTTGATAAAACAGGGGGCTAAGCTAGTGGCAACGTGGGAGGATGTCTGGGAGGATCTGCCTTCGCCAGTGCGGATGGAGCTCGAGGCGCTGGCTCCATCTGCATCCAAACCGGGAGCTCAAGCATCCTTATTGGCCGATCCAGTTCTCAGGCCCGAGGAGAGGATGGTGCTCGAGGTCCTGCGCGCCGACGAGAGCCTGCAGATCGATGAGATTCTGAACCTTCTTGAGGCTCAACTTACTTCCTCTGAGGTATTTACAGCGCTTTTTGAGCTGGAGATGGCGGGCCGGATACGGCAACTGCCGGGGAAGAACTACGTAAGGACGATGTAGAAAAGCAGGGAACAGGGAGTATGGAATAGGGACGCAGCGACTGCGCGACGTGGGGTCACGGGATCGGCCAGAGGGCAAAGAACATCGTTCCGCAGGGCCAACTGCCGGAAGGTGGAAGTTACTTTTCGGATGCGCTGCTTCATATGGATGCAAAGGGGTGAATTTGATGCGGTTTGCGGGCCGCGGAGGCGGGTTGCTGCCGGCAGAAATGGAACGAATTGCTGAGAGAAATCCTCGGCTGCGGTGGAAATGAAGGGGCAATCCGTGCTACGGTGCAAGCCTTGCGGCCAATTATTTTGAAGGACTCGGCCGGAAGGCGCTCGAGCCGCGAAATGGCTGGCGCGATGGAGTTATGGATTTGAGCACGGTTGAGATTTGGTTCGGCGCGAGGTGCGGGATGCGGAAACGAGACGCTGGAACCGATTAGCTGTGAGAGAGTCAAACAGGTGAGTTAAAGACGAACGGGCGAGGAAACAGGGCGCCGGGCAATCGAGAGAGGGAACCGGGTTTAAGGGATGGCAACAACAAAATCATTGGTGATCGTTGAATCGCCGGCGAAGGCGAAGACGATCGAAAAATATTTGGGCAAGGGGTTCGATGTTAAGGCCTCAGTCGGCCACATCATGGACCTGCCCAAGAGCGAGCTTGGTGTGGAGCTGGAGAAGCGCACCTTCGAGCCGGAACTGATCGTGTCTCCGGGCAAAGAGAAGGTGGTGGATCAGCTTAAGAAAGCGGCTGCCAAAGCCGACGAGATTTATCTTGCTCCCGATCCGGATCGCGAGGGCGAGGCGATTGCGTATCACCTGGCGATTCAACTAGGGACCAACGCGAAGGAGCGCAAAAAGATTCGGCGCGTGACCTTCAACGAGATTACGAAGAAGGCGGTGCAGGAAGCATTCAAGCATGCGCGCGACATCGATGAGAACCTGGTGGCCGCGCAGCAGACGAGGCGCGTGCTCGATCGCCTGGTGGGTTACCAGATTTCACCGCTCCTGTGGGACAAGGTGCGGCGCGGATTGTCGGCGGGGCGTGTGCAGACGGTAGCGCTGCGGCTCGTTGTGGAACGCGAGCGCGAGATTCGCGCGTTTCAGCCTCTCGAGTACTGGACGCTGGAGGCGCACTTACACCCGGAGAAGCAAACCGACCAAAAATTCAAGGCGAAGTTTATCGGCATCGACGGCGAGCCCGCGCGCGTGCCGAACGGCAAGGACAAGGAAGGGAAAGAAGTTTTTATTTCGAACGCGCTGCCCGATAAGAAGCGGATGGATGAGGTGCTGGCCGCTCTGGAAAAGGCGGAGTGGTCGATTACCGGCGTTCAGTCGCGCGAACAGCAGCGCAGACCGCTGGCGCCGTTCATCACCAGCCAACTGCAGCGTGACGCCGCCAACAAACTGGGCTTCAATGTGCGGCGCACGATGGGCGTAGCGCAGAGGCTTTATGAGGGCGTGGAAATCGGCGCTGAGGGGACGACGGGCCTGATCACTTATATGCGTACGGATTCGCCGCGCGTTTCGCCGGACGCGGTGGCCGGGGCGCGGGAGTGGGTTGCGAAAGAACTGGGCGAGAAGTATTTGCCAGAGGCTCCCAACGCATACAAAGGAAAGAAGGACGCGCAGGATGCGCACGAAGCCATTCGGCCGACGGATGCGGCGAGAACGCCGGAGTCGATCGCGCGCTATTTGAGCGACGAGCAGTTGAAGCTCTACACGTTGATCTGGCGCAGGTTTGTGGCCTCGCAGATGGTTCCCGCGGTGTACGACGTGACAACAGCCAACATCTTGGCCCTCTCGTCCAAGACCAGAAAAAAATACGATTTCCGCGTGAGCGGGTCGGTGATGCGCTTTGACGGTTTCCTGAAGGTCTATGAAGTCTCAGAGGACAAGAAGGATGACGACGATGAGAGCGCCAACCGGCTGCCGAACCTGGATGGGGTGAAGGCGCTGGGACTGGACGAGCTGCTGCCGGAAGATCATTTCACGCAGCCGCCTCCGCGCTACAACGAAGCCTCGCTGGTGAAGGAGCTGGAGGAGCGCGGCATTGGCCGGCCGTCGACGTATGCGTCGATTATCAATACCATTCAAGACCGCGAGTACGTGGTGAAACACGGCGGCTCGCGCGGGCGATTCTATCCCACCGAGATTGGCGTGGTGGTTTGCGATTTGCTGGTGGAGAATTTTCCGTACATCTTCGACACGGCGTACACGGCCAAGCTGGAGACAGAGCTGGACGATATTGAAGAAGGCACGGAGAAGTGGACCGATCTGCTGAACGGCTTCTATGACCATTTTGAAGATGAGCTGAAACATGCCGGAAAGAAGATGCGCAACATCAAGCGTATGGAAGAACAGACCGGCGAAAAGTGCGAAGTGTGCGGGTCGCCGCTGATTTTGCGGTGGGGCAAATTCGGCACGTTCTTCGCCTGCTCTGCCTATAACAAGAAGGATCCGACCAGCTGCACCTTCACCAAGGAGAACATCGCTTCAAAGCCCGACTTGAACACGCCGGAGGCGCAGGAGGCGGGCGACACCGAGGAGTATTGCGAGAACTGCGGCAAGGTGATGGTGATGCGGCGCGGGATCTTTGGACCGTTCATGGCCTGCCCGGATTACAACGCCGATCCGCCGTGCAAGACGTTTCGCAAGCTGAGCTCGAAGCAGCAGCAGAAGCCGCCCGAGCCGACCGGCGAACCGTGCCCGGTTTGCGGCAAGCCCCTGGTGCTTCGCCAAGGCGCATACGGAGAGTTTGTTTCCTGCTCCGGCTATCCCAAGTGCAAGTACGTGAAGCAGAATTTGATTGAAGGGATGAAGTGCCCGAAGTGCGGCGAGGGCGATTTGGCGGAGCGGCGCGCGCGGAGAGGCAACGTCTTCTGGGGTTGCACGAATTATCCGAAATGCGATTTCACGTCGAATCTGAAGCCGGTGGCGAAGAAGTGTCCCAAGTGCGGCAGCCCATATTTGCTGGAGAAGACGCTCAAGTCGGGCGTGTTTCTGGTGTGCCCAAATCTGAAGAAGACGGCCGAAGAAGAAGCGGCATCGAAGAAGCGCAGGAAGAAAGCACCGGCGGCCGAAGAGGGAGCCAAGGTGGTTTGCACGTACTCGAAACGGATTGGCGATGCGCCACCGCCGCCAACAGCGGAGACGCACGGTCCGATCGCCGAGAAGAAGCAGGAGAACGAAGAGCTGCAGCCGGCGTGAAAAAAAACAGGGAACAAGGGAATGAGGGAACAAGGCGCGCTGAGAGGCGCGCCTTTGGCGTTTAGGCTTACTCTCCGGCACGATGCAGGTTGAATCCTGTAGTATGAGCAGCGGAGATGCCCCCATGGAACGAATGCTGGCTACGCCGGCCGATGCCGAGATCATTCTTAAGCTTTATCAACTGCGCACGGAAGCGGTGATGCGTCAAGCGCGTGCCTGGGTGGGCGGCGAGTTCTGGCCGCGAACGGTGGAAGAGTTCTATGCGGTATACGAAAATCCCCGCGACCCACACAACCCGTTCCTTCGCCAGGTACTGACGTATTGGGAGATGGCAGCGGCGATGGTTCTGCATGGCGCGGTTTCAGCGGAATTATTTGTGGACTGCAATGGCGAGGGGTTTTTTCTGCTGGCCAAGTTTGCGCACATCCTGGTGGCGATCCGGGAGAAGAATCCGACATTTCTGAACAAGACCACGGATTTGATCAGTCGTTTTTCTGCGGCAGCGCAGCGTTATGAAGTGACGTTAAAGCGCGTGGAGGCGGCTCGCAGTGCCCGGGCGGCAATGAGCGGGGCGGGCATAAAGTGAGCGCAGCGACAAGAAGCAGCCGAGTCAGGACAAGGCGAATCGCGACCGGGCGAATCAGAATCAGGCGAATCAGAACCGGCGGCTCAGTAACTCGTTTGGGTCCGGCAACAACGGTTGGCACTCGCCATGCTGCGCAAACTCTGTTACTGTCTTAACGATTCTCATTGTTTGGCAGACCCGCGAGCTGCGCCAAGGTGCGGAGGCTGCTGGAGATGAGAACGACCGAATCATCATGGCGCGAGCAACCTGGAACGGCAGAACCATTGCGGAGAGCGAGCGGACTGAGGAACTGGATGGAGACGTCTATTTTCCTGAGTCCAGCCTCAAGCGGGAATTTTTTCGCTCCAGCTCCACCACGTCAACCCATCCACTGAAGGGACAGGCGCGATTCCTGACGGTTGTGATTGACGGCCAGGACAATCAGGACGCCGCCTTTTATTATCCCGATCCGAAACCGGCGGCCCGTAAGGTCAAGGGTTACGTAGCGTTTTGGCGGGGCGTGGAGATCGAGAAATAGCCGATAGCTCCTAGCTCAGTCTTTCCTGCGCAATGGGCATCGGCTGCACCCTCAAGGATCGTCTTCCAGGCTTTGATTCATAAGCCGTTCTCTGCGGCAGTATCCACTAGGCGCGGTCACCCTGGGAATGAGCTGGAGGCTGGGAGCTAGCAGCTAGTAACTGCTTTCAGTACGCCTGGAGCTGGTCGAGAGGCAGACGCACGCGAAAGCAGGTCGATCCAGGTTCCGACTTCACACTCAGATGGCCGCGGTGCTTGCGCACAATGCGCATGGCGTTGTCGAGGCCAAGACCAAGTCCTTTGCCCGGCGCTTTGGTGGTGAAAAAGGGCTCAAAGATGCGTTCCTGCAGCTCCGGCGGAATGCCGGGGCCTGTGTCCCATATCTCAATGAGCAGCATATCGGCTTCGTGCCTGCAGGCCACACGCAGGGTTCCCTGGTTACCCAACGCATCCAGCGCGTTCTCGATAAGCGCCGTCCAAACCTGATTCAGTTCGCCGCCGTAGGCGCTGATGCGCGGAAGATTGGATTCGTAGTCGCGCTCAATCTCGATGTGAGTCATGCGCGAGGCCAGCATTTGCAATGTGGCATCGAGGCCGGCCGGGACGTCAACTTCAAGGATCGGGGCGCGGTCCATGTTGGAGTAGTCCTTGACGGCGCCAATGAGATCGAAGATGCGCGCGGTTGAGTTAACGATCGTTTCTGCGGCACGCGCGGAGCGTATATAGCGGGCGAAGTATTGCAGGACGACGCAAGCTTCGGCGGGCGAGAGATACGCGCGCAGTTCATCGAGATCGGCAATCATTACGAGCTGTTCGGCCAGTTGCGCAGCCACCTCCCAGGCATCGCCGCAGCCGACGCCGATGAGCCAGGCGCGGAGCGACTCCTCGCGGCCGATGAAGCCGAGAGCGTCGGTTTCGGCAGGCGGCTCGAGCGTTTCGCCGGATCGCGAGAAGATCTTCTCCTCCCATGCCACGACTTTTTCCATTTGCTCTTCATTGAGCCGGAGGGTGATGAGCTTGATGCGGTTGCTGCGGTTGGCGCGCAAAGCAGAAAGCAGGGTTGCGGAGGCACGTTGCGCGGCGGAGGCGGGATTATTGAGCTCGTGCGCCAGGTTACCGGCCAATTGGCCCAGGGCCGCGAGCTTCTCAGCCTGTTGCTCGATGCGCGTGACTTCGCGGACGCGGTCGAGCAATGTGGAGACGACGCGCTGGGTCATCGAGGGGATGGTGGCGAGCATTTCAGGAAAAACGGAGCGATGAACGAGGAGCGTCCACACGGGGGAGACGGCGAATCCCTGACCGCCATAGCTCTTCATGCGCGAGAAGGGGAGAATGCCGGTCATTTGCCCGGTGCGGCCGATGAACAGCGCCATCGGTCCTCCGTGCTGGCGGCGCACATGGATTTCGCCTTTGAGGATGAGGACCATGTGCTCGGCGACGGCGCCCTCTTCAAAAAGAATGTCGCCTGGATTGGCGACGTATTCCTGGCCGTGACGCGCGAGCCAAAGGCGGTCCTCGAAAGGCAAACCATGAAGGGCGCCAATGTGATCGATGGCTGCCGCGATCTCTTCAAGCGGCGTGGGAGTTTCGGGAGCGGTGACGGTGGGGGAGAGCATCCGGACCTCCGGGACTACAACGTCAGGATAGCCGATGAGTAAGAAAGGAAAATGAAGGCGAGACCGGTTTTTTCTGGGCCGCCGTGGTTCTTTCCCGATGAAAGATCCAGTTGAGAACAGCGACTTCGGGACGCAGTAACTCAGGAACCGGTATAGGGACGTTTCGATGTGGCGCTTTGGCGATCGTATTCGAGGAGATGTTCATGGGTTTGCGCTGTGGGCCGATCGGAAGGCTTTACAGGCGATAAGTTCCAGGCGCCGGCGACGATATACAGTGGGCGGCCCTTGCTTTCCTCATAGATCTTGCCGACGTATTCACCCAGAATGCCGACCGTAACGAGCAACGCCGCGTTGCTCATGCAGAGCACGATCATAAGGGAGGTCCATCCGGGGACTGCATTTCCGGAAAGATAGGCAAACAGGGCTCTGACAGCCTCCTCAACGGCGAGCAGCGCCATGAGTCCGCCGGCGAAAAAGCTCATGCGCAAGGGGAGCGGGGAAAAGGAAACGGCGGCATTCCACGCCAGATGGATCATGCGGCGGAGGGGATACTTGGTGGTTCCTGCCACACGCGGATGGCGCTCGTAGCTGACGCAGATTTGCGGATAGCCGACCCAGGCCACCATGCCCCGCAAAAAGCGATGCAGCTCGCGCATGGAGCGGAGCGTGTTGACGCACTGACGCGACATGAGGCGGAAGTCGCCGACATCGGCGGGTAAAGATTTAAGAAAAAAAGTTTGCATCAGGCGGTAGAACAACCATGCAGTGGCGCGCTTGAAAAGATTCTCGCCGTTGCGAACCGATCGCTGGCCACAGACCACATCATAGCCGTTGCGATACTGCTCGACCATGAAATGAATTACGTCGAGCGGGTCCTGGAGATCGGCATCGATGAGAACCACTGCGTCGCCGGTGGAGTAATCGACACCGGCGGTGGCCGCCAACTGGTGGCCGAAGTTTCGGGAGAAACTGAGCACCTTGATGCGGCGATCGCGCGTGCTCCAATCGACCAGAAACTCGATGGTGCGGTCGGTACTGCCGTCGTTGACGAGGATAACTTCACAAGGATAGGGCGAGGCGTTAATGAAGCGGGTAATTTCGGCGGCAAAAAGCGGAAGGCTCTGCTCTTCGTTGTAGCAAGGAGCCACAATCGACAAGAGCGCGGGTTCAAGCCGGGGTTGGAGATAGCCGGAAGACATGGTTAGCAAAGGGACAAGGCCGGAGCCATTGAGATTCATGGTATCGTCTTCGCCCGCGTGGTGACCACGGGCGACTACCTGGCGGCGGAAACGAGGTTGCGGCGGACGATTGCTGGGGCGGGTGTTTGGGCGCGCCGAAGGGAGAGGGCGCCGGCAACGGCAAGAACAATCACAGCCGGCTCCATCGGATGGCGGTAATCCAACAGCGGATGGGTGAGGTAGTAAGTGATGGGGAAGGATCCGATCAGAAGCAGGTAGGGAATGAGGCCGGTTGGATTGGTTCGCCAGAGCTGGCGAATACCAAGCACCATGAACAGGGTCATGGTGGAGATATAAAAGACGCTGCCTGGAGTGAACGGCTGATCGCGCAACTCTGCGGCAGAAAAACTCCAGTAGCCGGTCCAGTAATAGAGAATGCGGCGCAATGTTTTAGTTACCAGGAAAGCGTAGTGCGGATGGTACTTGAGGTCGTCGAGCGCCATAGCGCGCTTTTGCGCCAGGTAGGGGATCTCACCCATGGCCAGGTATTTCTTCATCTCCACGGGACTGCTCGCCGGATAGGGCCTGTTGTCGGCGGTCGGCGGCGAGGTTCGATCATAGGGGGCGTTGCCAAAATTGTCGGCATACAACTCAAGCCAGAGGTTGTCGCGCATGGGCACAACGACACCGAGGGCGCGGTAATTGCGGATGGTCCAGGGCGTGACGACGGCAATGAAGGCGAGAAGGGTGAGTGCACCGTTGAGCACCCAAGGCCTGCGCTCCCGGTGCGCCTGGTAGAGGGCAAAGGCGAGCAGAAAAGGCAATGTCGACATCGTGGTCGGATTGGAATATGCCATGATGCCGTAGAGCGCGCCGAAGCCTATCCACGCGACAGGCTGGGATGAACCATGAATGCGCTGGGCAATGCAGAAGCAAGTGGTAAGCAGCAGGCCGGTGAGTGCATATTCCCAAACGCGGCCAGCGGAGAAATAGATCGCGAAGGGATAGAGGGCCCAAACCCAGGCGGAGATTTTGGCGCCGCGGAGCCCGATGGAGTATTTGGCGCTGAAGTAGACGGGGATGCAGGTGAGTGTGGAGAGGAGGCTATTGATGGTCAGAATGACAAATGCAGAAGTAAGCGAATAGATACCAAAGAGCCGGAAGACCAGGGAGAGCAGGAAGGGATAGAGCGGAGGCTGCATCGCCGTGGGTCCGCTCCAGGGATAGTACGGCGAGCTGAATCCGTGGCCGCTGGCGAGTGCGCGAGCGACCCAGCCCATCTCCCACCCGAAGGCCTCGTAGTATTTGTCGGCGTCGGGCAGGGTGCGATACGTGAAGAACACGACCAGAACGCGAATGGCAAACGCCGCAACCATTGCAGCCAGGATTGCTCGCCATAACGAAGCTCGCGGGCGAGGCACGGCGGCCACACGGGAGACGTCAACCGCCGGGGAATCCATGGGGTCATTATAATTGGAGTACCAAAGTCTGAAATGGTTATTGACACCCCGGAATCTGCGGTCGAATATCACGAGGAAGGCGGATTTCGCTCTCTTCCCGTGAGAGGGAGTTAGCGAGCGAAATTCGTTCAGCGCGAACGGAGGCGATGTGGGCCGGTCATTGGTTCAGGACAAGGACAATGCGTTGTTGATCGATCGCCCAGAGCCGCGGGGAATGCGAGTGGAGACGATGCCGAAGACCGGATCGGTGGGCGTGATTGAGGAAGAGTGGGAAGACCTCGCGCCGGAGACGGAATTCGATCGTTATGCCGATACCTACCTCAAGGTACACGCGGAGAACATTAAAGTAACCGGAGAGCCGCCGGCATATTTTGCCGAATACAAGATCGCGGATCTTGCCCAGTACTTGTCTAAGGCGCAAACCACACCCAGGCACATTACCGATTTTGGCAGCGGCATCGGAAACTCGATTCCTTTTTTCCGTGAGTATTTTCCGGCCGCGGATCTGACATGCGTCGACGAGTCCACTCGCAGCATCGATGTGGCGCAATCGAGGTTTCCCGGCGATGAGACGTTCGTTCTGGTGAGGTCGGGCCGAATCCCGATTGAAGACGCGAGCCAGGATGTAGTCTTCTCTGCAAATGTGTTTCATCATATTGACCACGATCAGCATCAGGTATGGCTGAAAGAATTGCTGCGCATCGTCAAGCCGGGCGGTTTGCTGGCGATCTACGAACATAATCCGCTGAATCCTCTGACCGTGCGCGCAGTCGACACCTGTCCCTTCGATCAGAACGCGGAATTGATCGCGAGCTGGAAGTTCCGCCGCGCATGCTCGCAGGCGGGGTGGTCAAGGGCAAGAACCGATTACCGGTTATTCTTCCCGCACGCGCTGTCGGGCCTGCGGTGGATGGAGCCGAAACTCGGCTGGCTGTGCCTGGGCGCGCAGTACCGTCTGCTGGCCACGCGCGTTTGAGCGCGACGGCGAAGAGTTGATTCTCTCCTAATCTCAGAATGCGGTTGGGCGCTCCTTGCGCAGGGGACTGTCCGGTATCGATGGTAAGCTGGACCGGATCGCGTGCACCTGCTGCCGGAGAGGACTGGTTCGAATGCAGATTGTTTTTGCCGCCTCGGAAGCTACGCCTTTTGCCAAGACGGGCGGGCTGGCCGATGTTGCAGGCGCGCTGCCGCGCGAACTGGTCAAGCTGGGAGAGAAGGTAACGGTTTTCCTGCCGTTTTATGCGCGGGTGCGGCGGCTGATCGATGGCGAGCCAAAGGTCGCGATTCGCGCTCTTACCATTCCATTTCGTTACTACAATCGCTTTGTGAACGTGATTGACGCGGGTGAGCGAGACGGGGTGCAGCACTACTTTATCGATTGCCCGGAACTATTTGACCGTAAAGAACTTTATGGCGAGAGCGGCGGGGAGTATCCGGACAATGCGGAACGGTTTGGCCTGTTCTGCCGCGCCGTCATCGAAGCCACTAAGCAGCTTGGCGTGCCTGACGTTTTTCATGTTCACGATTGGCAGGCGGCACTGATTCCGGTTTATTTGAAAACGGTTTATGCAGGCGATCCGGCGTTGCGCAGCGCCGCGGCTGTTCTCACCATTCACAACGCCGCATATCAGGGAGCATTTTCGCCGAAGACGACTGAGGATTTGCTGTTTCCCTGGGACGTTTTCACGATGGACAAGCTGGAGCAGTACGATCGCTTCAACTTTCTCAAAGGCGGAGTTGTGTATTCCGACCTGGTGACGACGGTGAGCAAGAAGTATGCAGAGGAGATTCAGACGGCGGAGTTCGGCGAGGGACTGGACGGAGTTTTGCGAGGCCGCAGTGCCGATGTGCGCGGCATTTTGAATGGCGTGGATTATGGGCAGTGGAACCCAGCGAAGGACGGGAACCTGGCGGCGCACTACACCGCAAAGAATCTTAAGGGCAAGCGTGACTGCCGCACGGATCTTCTTGATGCCTTTGGATTGGAGCATGTGGCAGAGAGGACGCCGGTGATCGGCATTGTTTCGCGTTTCGCCAAGCAGAAGGGATTCGATATGCTGGCCGAAATCACTGAGGAGATCGCTGAACGCGATGTCGCAGTGGTAGCGCTGGGAACCCACGACCCCTATTACGAGAATCTGTTTCGCGCTTGGGCCTTCCGCCATCCGGCTAACGTTGCCGTGCAGATTCGCTATGACGAGGCGCTAGCGCATAAGGTTGAAGCCGGCTCCGATATGTTTCTAATGCCGTCGCGTTACGAGCCTTGCGGCCTGAACCAGATTTATTCGCTCAAGTACGGGACCGTGCCCATCGTGCGCGCAACGGGAGGACTGGACGACACGATCGAAGAGTGGAACGCGAAGAAAGGAACAGGCACGGGATTTAAATTCTCAGGATTCGATCCCAGGGATTTACTGGCAGAGATCGACCGAGCTTTGGAAGCATTCCAAAACCGGAAGGCGTGGGAGCGCCTGATGCGTAATGGGATGGCGCGCGATTACAGCTGGTCGGGGCCGGCAAAGGAGTACGTGAAGGTTTATGAAGAGGCGGCGGAAAAAGCAAGGACCAGGGAATAAAAAGGCAGGGACCAAGGGACAACGGAAATAAGGGAACAGACAACAGAGCAAAGAGCAAAGAGAAAAGAGAGCAGAGAAAAGAAATCAGGAGACAGATATCGCGGCTTGGTTAGGATGGGCTGCTGGGCCTGAAACAGAATTGAAACGAACTTTTCCGGAGGAGGATTGCGATGAGACTTGAATTGATTGCAGCGTGTTGTTTGTTGGGATTGAGTTCGATGACGGCGGCGGCGCAGGCGGGTGTAGCGGCGAGTGGGCCGGCAGCGGGGACGACGGTAACGCCAGCAGTGGCAACCGACGCCGAGTTGACGATCATTGAGCACGAGATGATGGGCGCGGCGAAAGCCATGCCGGACGACAAATTCGATTTCGCTCCGAGCCAGGCGATTTTTGTGCCGGGACAAAAGACCGAGTATGCGACGGTGCGAACTTTTGCGCAGCAGGCGACGCATGTGGCGCAGGCCAACTACTTTTTTTACAGTCTGGTGAGCGGCCTTAAGCCGGATGTAGATATGCAGGGACTGCCGAAGCTGACGAAAAAGGACGATGTCGTTGCCGCGCTCGCAGGCTCGTTCGCTTTTGCGCACAAAGCCATTGCCACGCTGACGCCTGCGAACTCGTTTGAAGTGGTGAAAGTGCCCGAGCCGGGATTGTTTACGCGCGCGACGCTTGCGACCTTCGCAGTTGCACACGCTTTCGACCACTACGGCCAGCTGGTGGAGTATTTGCGCATGAACGGAATTGTGCCGCCGGCAAGCGCGCAGTAGACGGGCGAAGTGGGCCGGCGAACGTCGCCAGGATGGTTCAGCCGCCGAAGTGTTTAAGCGGTGTGCCGCGGGCCCCGTGCTCAGATTGAAACAGGCGGGGACTGAGTTTCGATCGTCCGTTCTTCGATTGCACGATCGGCTATTGGCTGGGTCTCGGGCTTCTCGGGGCGGGCAGCGGTCCCAATCTTCAGTGCGGCCTCGACAATGTCCGCAGCCCGGTTGGGGCCATCGATTTCTGCCATGGCTGACTGGATTTTGCGTGCGGCGCGGCGGTAGGAATCGTCTTCAAGGACTGCAGAAACGGCGGAGCGCAGTCGCTTGGCATTCACTCTGCGGGGATGCACGACTATTCCTGCGCCGCGCGCTTTGACGCGCGCCGCAACACCCGGCTGGTCGTTGCCCAGCGGGATGCAGACCATGGGCACGCCTTCGGCGAGAGATTCCAGGACCGTGTTGAGGCCGGCGTGCGTGATGACCAACGCGGCTCGCTTGATGATCTGCAACTGCGGAGCGTAATTGACGACCAGCGGGTCGCCTCTTAGCGGCCCGAGCTGCTCTCGATCGAGGCCGCCGCCAAGCGACATGACAAGCTGAACATCGAGCTCCGCGCAAGCACCGGCGATCATCTGGAATTTTTCGTGGGACTGGTTTTGCAGCGTTCCCAGCGAAGCGTAAATCAGCGGCCGGCCGTCGATCTGGTGCCAGGGGAAGTCGATCGGTGGCCGCTGCACAGGATCGACGAACGGGGCGGTGTAATACAGGTGAGGAGGCGGAGGGTCGATGTCGAACTCGAGCGCCCTCGGCAACTGCGTGATCTGGGCAAGTTTGGAGAGTCCCTCGCCGGGATGTCGACCCACAGTCATTCCCCACGCCACGCGATATTTGTTGACTGCGTCAAAGATGGGCCTGGCCATGCGCGTGAGGACGCGGATGGCAATCTCATTGCGCAACCGGCACCACCAGAGCTGACTGCCCGACCAGCCGAAGTAAAACGGCGGAAAGCGATTGTCGTTGACCATGGGCGGAATGAGGGCGAGAGAAATGTAGGGCAGGCCAAGACACTCGGCAATGTTATTGGCCATGTCTGCTTCGTCGATCAACATAGCGTCGAGGTTGGCTTGGCGAACCGCCTCTAGTCCGTCGCGAAGCACCATGCGGGCGGTGTTGCTGACCCGCTCCATGGTGAAACGAAGGATCTGGACGCCGCTCATTTCGCCCAGCTGCTGGTCCAGTTTTTGGAGAGTTCCGAGTGGATAATCGCTCTGGCCAATAAGACAAAAGTCGATTCCGGCGGCTCTGACACGGGATTCCACATCGGCGATGCCAAAGACGATGACGGTGTGCCCGCGCTGCTGGAGGCGACGCGCCAACGCGGTGAGAGGGTTCAGGTGCCCGGTTCCCGGAAAACAGAATGCGCCCAACCTAGCCATGCATCCCTAATGCTAAAGGAACGAAACGGGAAGCGTTGCGGCTGCGAGGCTAATTGTGCTTGCCTTTCCATTCTTCGTAAGGGCCTTGGAAATCTTCGATGCCGCCTTCGTTGAAGATCCAGAGGCGGGTGGCGACTTCGTCGATCAGGTCGTGGTCGTGGGTGACGAGCAGGACCGTGCCTTCGTACCGCTGCAGGGCGATATTGAGCGCATTGATGGCTTCAAGATCGAGGTGGTTGGTGGGCTCGTCGAAGATGAGGATGTTGGGCTTGGTCAGGATCAATTTGCAAAAAGCCAGCCGCGCCTGCTCGCCGCCGGAAAGCGCCTTGGTGGGCTTGGAGCCTTCTTCGCCGGAGAAGAGCATCTGGCCGAGGATGCCGCGGATGTCTTCGACGTGCGCTGCGGGATTCCATTGGTGCAGCCAGTCGGCGACGGTCTTGCCGTGTTCGATGGTGGCGCCAACGTCCTGCGGAAAGTAGCCGACCTGCGCCTCGTGCCCCCAGAAAACCGTGCCCGAATCGAGCGTGAAGCCGGGCTCGGCAAGGCCAGGGAAGTTGGCTAGCAGGCTCTTGAGAAGCGTAGTCTTGCCAGCACCATTTCGGCCCATCAGGCAGATCTTCTCGCCGCGCAGAAGGTTGGCGGTAAAGCCATCGATAACTTTGAGATCACCGTAAAACTTCGACAGATGCTTGAATTCCAGGACGTGCTTGCCGCTGGGCCGGATCTGATCGAATTTAATGAACGGGCGCTGGATGTTGGAACGGGCCAGCTCGTTGGTTTGCAGCCGCTCCACTTCTTTGCGGCGGCTGGTGACCTGCGAGGAGCGTGTGCCGGCTGCGAAACGCGCGATGAATTCGTTGAGCTGCGCGATTTTTTTCTCGCGCTGGACGATCTGCGATTCGAGCGTGGAACGGATCTGCGTTTTGGCCATCACCATGTCGTCGTAGCCGCCGGTGTAAGTGATGATGGTCTGGTAATCGATGTCGGCGGTGTGCGTGGTGACGGAGTTGAGGAAGTGCCGGTCGTGCGAGATGGCGATCATGGTGCCGTCATAGCTCAACAGGAAATCCTGCAGCCAGTGGATGGAGTCGAGATCGAGGTAGTTGGTGGGCTCATCGAGCAGGAGGGCAGGCGGCTTGCCGAAAAGGGCTTGCGCGAGCAGCACACGGACTTTTTGTCCGCCCTGCAACTCGCCCATTTTGCGCTCGTGAAGCGATTCGGTGATGTCGAGGCCGTCAAGCAGCACGGCGGCGTCGCTTTCGGCGGTGTAGCCGTCTTCGTCGCCAATGGTGCCTTCGAGTTCGCCGAGGCGCATGCCGTCTTCATTGGACATTTCCGGCTTAGCATAGATGCGGTCGCGCTCTTCGAGGGCGGCCCACAGCGGCTTGTTGCCCATGATGACGGTGTCGATGACGCGATAGGCGTCGAAGGCAAACTGGTCCTGGCGCAGCACGCCGATTTTGCGCGGGCGGACGACGGTGCCTTTCTGCGGCTCGAGCTCGCCGGCAAGGATCTTCATGAAGGTCGATTTGCCGGAGCCGTTGGGACCGGTGAGTCCGTAGCGGCGGCCTGGGGTGAAGGCTGTGCTGACGTCTTCAAAGAGAATCTTTGAGCCGTAGCGCATGGTGACGTTGGAGACGCTGATCATTTTTGCTGATTTCCTAAGAGTGCTTGCGGCGCGGTCCGACGGCGCACTGAGGCAAGGGCCGCAAGGGCCAACCAATGCCTGGTTGAAGAAGATTTTCGAGCGCGAAACGGGCGCTCGCCGCAGAGAACTTCCGCACTTCCAGTTTCTCACATTAGCCGGAATGCGCGGAGTCGAGCGCTGTCCGCGCAGCGCAGGCCGGGCCGGAGATTCGATGTCTCGCGAAAGGCGTTACTGCGCCGGCGGGGTTGCGTACTTGCCGGACTTTACCCATAAGAAGTCGCCGCTCTCGTCCGGTTGCAGGTAATCCTTGACGACATAGAGCAGCACGGTTGTGGGTGCGGAGCACTGGCGATAGACCAAACCCAGGCTGCCGCCGCGGCCGGGTTGGATGAGGTTCACGCCAGCGTAGAAGCGATCGGGTGGAAGGCCAAGGCGAACGACCCCGTTGTGTACGCGATTTGTAATTTCCATGACGTGGCCGCCGGAGTAGGTTGTAGTGCCATCGGTGCCGACGCCGAAGGTATAACTGGGCTGCGCGTTATCGGGGTAAATGCTGGTGTCGATGGCGACCTGGATTTTCGTGATGGGGGTCATGGTTTTGGCGTTGACCACGCGCAGCACGACGGAGCAATTATTTTTCGATCCGGGGCCATATATGCCGTTGATGTAGTTGGCGGGATCGTCGCCGGTTTCGTCGGCGATGAGGTCGGAAGCGCTGGGCGGAGGCTTGACACCGGCGCAGACGGCTGGCAGAACGAAGAGGGACGCCGGCTGAGGACCAATCGAGACTTTCGTGAGATCGGCCATGGTAAGCGGTGCGCCATTGGGCATGCTGGCCACTGCGCGGATGACGAGGCCGTCTTTCGCGTCGAGCCAGACTTTAATGGCTGAGCCGCCGCTGTCGCCTGCGTAAACCTGCGTTGCAATGCCGTTGATGGTCTCGGTGCCTGCGGGTTTCAATTCGCCGCTGGCGATGTCCGGCGCGACCTGCGAGGTCAGGTCAAAGGGGTTTCCCCAATCGCCGGAGAATTTGCCGACGCCGCCGCACGCAGGCGGATTGGCATTCGGATCCCAGGACACGTTTATGCCGGCGGTGAGGTCGTAGAGGGTGAGGGATCTTGTAGCCGGGCTTCCGTTTTGCGCGGGAACTCTCGCGTCCATCAGGACCTTTGAGCCGCTGCGATAGATGGTTGTTGTGGCTCCGGGGGCAAGCCCGGTGAGGTTCTCGCTGATGGCGAAGGAGGTTGGCGGGCTAGATTGGGCTGCGAGAAGCGCAGAGGCAAGGAGGGCGAGGCAGGCAAAAGCTCGGCGAATGGGGACTCGTGGAGTTGGCACAGAAAAACTCCCTTTGGAAGCGATGGATGAATCCGGAAATGAAAGCGACGGCGGAACGAGGAGACCGAAAAGCAGATGAGCCGATGATATGGGCGACGGTACCAGGCGTCAAGGCGCGGAAACGGATTCGTTGATCCGGTTTGCGCTAGAAGAATTCGAGGAGCCTTGTGAAGGCGTCGAGTTCGATAAGGTGCTGGCCTTCCGGTGGCTGGTCGACGGTTGCATGCTCGAGAATCCAGGTATCGGGATGAAACAGGAAAACTGCGTGCAGGCCAGCTGCGAGCGCCGGATTGATGTCGCTCTTGGGGCTGTTGCCGATCATCCAGGCGCTGCGCGGTTCGATGTTTCGGCGAAGAACAACGTCGCGATACGCAGCGGGGTCTTTTTCGGCGGGAATTTCTACTGCGGCGAAGTGGGACGCCAGGCCGGAGCGAATCAGTTTGTCGGCCTGCTCGGCGCGATTGCCTTTGGTCATCAGGATGAGATGATGGCGCCGGGAAAGCTCAGCGAGGGTCTCGGCGACGCCGGGGAGCAGTTCGATTTCCTGCTCGGCGATGGTCTTGGCGAATCCGCGAATCCGTTCGCGCTTATCTTCTGTGACCGGAGCGGGGCTGAGCCGCTCAAAGCAATCGACGAGCGAGCGCGTGAAGCTCGTCAGGCCGTAGCCATGACTGAGGATGGTTTCGCGCTCGACTTCGTTGAGACTCTGGCGGACCTGAGCGGGCGAGTAGTCGCGATGGTCGAGAAAGCCGATGAAAGCGGCGATCGCGCGCTCAAAGTAGATATTGTTTTGCCACAGCGTATCGTCGGCGTCGATGAGCAGTGTTTGGCCGGCGGGAAAACGGGGCATGCGATGAGGATACAGGTTAACGGTGTCGGCCTTCAGAGAATAAAGAGAAGAGAACAGAGAAAGCGGAGCCAGCGGAGTTGGCGGAATTAAAAAAGTAGCGAAGACGAATCCCGCGATTCAACAGGGCGGAAGGAAGAGCACGCTATCGTTGACCACTGACCACTGACCACTGACCACCGACCACTGACCACTGGCACTTTCTCTTCTCTCTTTTGCTCAATACCCTGGGTGGGTGGCCTGATCGGCGTTGGGAACGAGTTCCTGATAGACGTAGCGAGGAACGGGCGTTTGCCAGTGGTCGGTGGTCCGAGCGACGAGAACTGTTCCTAGAAAAATGAAGGCAATGATGGCGGCCATGGCTAACGGCGTGACAGGGCGCCGGAAGCGAGGCTGAGTGGCCGGAGTGCGGGCGGGCGCAAGCGAAAATTGCAGTGCGCCTTCGGCAGGGCAGGAGGCGATGCAGGACATGCAGGCGGTGCACTCGACGGAATGAATCTTGACCAGCTTGTCGACGGGAAGATTGGCGGGACAGGCGTGCGCGCATCGTGCGCAGTCGATGCAAGCGACGGAATCGCGGCGAATCTTGAGTGGACTGAATAACGATGCGAGGCCCATGAGCGCGCCGTAGGGACAGAGATAGCGGCACCAGAAGTTTTCGACGAGGATGGAGAGGATGACCAATGCGGCGAGGACGATGGCTGCGGTCTGGCTCATTTCGCGGAAGAAGTTGAGCATCTTCACATCGGCGATGAGGCCGTAGGGCGTATGCATGAAGTCGCTGATGGCGGAAGCGGACATGGCGCCGATGATGAAAACGAAGAAGGCGAGAAGCAGATATTTGAGTCCGCGCAGCGGAATGTCGAGCCAGCGCGGGAGGCGGAGATTGTGCCGGAAGATTTTTTTGCCGAGTTTGGCAAGCGCTTCAGAGAAGGTGCCGACGGGGCAGATCCAGGAGCAGAAAGCTTTTTTGGCAACGAGACTGATGGCGGCAAAGGCCATGAAAAGGAACATGGCGGCCGGGTGAATCTCGGGGATTCGGCCGGTGGTGACAAAGACTTTGAAGTTCATCAAGCCTGCGATGGGCAGCCAGCCTTCCGCGCCGGCAGGCCGTGGGACTTGCAGACCGAAGCCACCGCGCTCGAAGAAGCGGGCCCAGAAGTAGAACTGAACGCCAAGCCAGGCATTGAGCAGGACGAAAACAAACTGGACGATGTGGCGGATGTGCTGAGAGTGATCGAGCGCGGACCGGCGAATCAGTTTCTTCTTTTCCTTGCGCGGAGGAGCGAGCGTGGCTGCCAACAGGCCCATGGGGATTGCCTCTGAGGAAAGGGTAGGTGGAGGAGGCGGGACGGGCTGTGATTTGGATCACGTCGGGAGGACTGCGGAGTTAGTGGGGGTCGCGGAGCCAGCGGCGTGAGTCAAGAGGTGGCCAAACGATCAAAAGGCAACCGCAGATCCCTTCGACTTCGGTCGCTCGAGAAGCGAGCGACCTACACTCAGGAGGACAAACTTGAATTAAGGATCGTGCGATCCCAGGTCTCAAAATCAAGACCTGGGCCACCCATAATTGCGGTGAGCGGAAAGGGGCGAACCGGGTTCGTGCTTCCAACCCTACAATTCCTGGCTATGCGCGGAGTTTTAGAATGGGGCACCCCATTTCATGGTGAGTGGAAAAGGTCAAAAGCAACCGCAGATCCCTTCGACTCCCCGTCACTCCGTTCAGGGTCGCTCGGGATAATCGCTTTCCGGGACGAGTTAGACGCCTAGTTCGGCGCGGATGGCGGCGGCGATGGATTCGGCGTGGCGGTTCATCGCTTCTTCGCTCTCGGCTTCGATCATTACGCGCGCCAGGGGCTCGGTGCCGGAATAGCGAATGACGACGCGGCCCGAATCTTTGAGCTCCTCATCGGCGGCGCGGATGGCGTCAACGACGGACGGGATTGAATCGAGGGCTTTCTTTTCGCGTACTCTCACGTTGACGATAACCTGCGGGAAGACTTTGAGGTCGGCGGTGAGCTCGGCGATAGATTTGCCGGTGCGCTCAATGAGGTCGAGCACGACGAGCGCGGTGAGCAATCCATCCCCGGTGGTGGCGAGGTGCGGAAAAAGAATGTGGCCCGACTGCTCGCCGCCGAGTGCGGCGCCTTCTTTCTGCATCTCTTCGAGCACGTAGCGATCGCCGACGGGAGCACGCAACATGCGAATGCCGCTGCGCTTGAGCGCGGCTTCAAGACCCATGTTGGACATGGTGGTGGCCACGACGAGATTGCCGGTCAACATTCCGCGGGCCTTGAGGTCGCGAGCAGCGATGAGCAGAATGGCGTCGCCGTTGATGACGTTGCCGTCGGCGTCAGCCAACATGCAGCGATCGGCATCGCCGTCAAAGGTGAGGCCGAGGTGCGCGCCGCGAGCTTTGACTTCGCGCGCGACGAAGTCAGGATGCAGGGCGCCGCAACCAGCATTGATGTTGCGGCCGTCGGGCTCAATGTTGAGAAGAGTGATGCTGGGGCGATCTTCGCCATGGAGGCGGCGCAGAAGCACGGGTGCGATAGGCGCTGCCGCGCCGTTGGCGCAATCGACGACCATACTAAGGCCCGCGAGCCAGATCCCAGGGACGCAGTCGATGAGGAACTGCATGTAGTCAGCCAGAAAGGCGGGATTGTCTTCGACAGGGGCGAAGCTGTGGGGATCGGAGATCTGCGTTTGGGAGGCGTGGTGCAGGATTTCGTCTTCCATGGCCAGCTCGACCGCGTCGGGGAACTTGAATCCATCGCCGCCAAAGAGCTTGATGCCGTTGTCGTGCCATGGATTGTGCGAGGCGGAGATGACCACGCCGGCCTGGAAGCCGTGAGTGCGCGCGAGAAATGCAACAGCGGGAGTGGTGATGATGCCGGCGCTTTCGACAGCGGCGCCGGCTTCGCGCAGGCCTGCGGCGAGCGTCGCGGCAATCCACGAACCGGACTCGCGGGTGTCGCGCCCGAGGATGACTTTTGGATGCGCGGAAGATTTACGCAGAGTAAGCGCCAGGGCGAGCCCGACGCTATGGACGGTCGTGGGATCGAGAGGAGGCTTGCCGGCGACGGCGCGAATGCCGTCGGTGCCAAAAAGTTTGCGTGCTCCGTTCGTGCTCATGAGGAGGCTTTCTTTCGTTTGCGAGAAGTGGTTGTGACGGGAACATTGGATGGGCTCGGCGCGGCGGGCGAAACGGTTTCGACGCGGCTGGAGAAGGAGCCATCGGCGAGGCGAGTGGTCAGCGGGTCGCCGAATCCGATTTGAGCGGTGGAGCGTATCAGCGTGCCGCTTGACGAGAGAACCAGGGCGTAGCCGCGATCGAGCACCGCCAGGGGCGAGAGTGAATGAAGACGGGCATCGAGCGAGCGGAGATGCGATGCCGAAGATTCGATCAGACGCTCAATCGATCGGTCGAGGCGGGAGCGGAAGTCGGCGAGGTGCGCGCTCGCGTGAGCCAGCTTCTGACGAGGGTCATGATGGAGAACGCCGGTTGCCAGCGCGGAGATGCGATTCTGGCGCAGGCGTAGTTGCTGCTGCATTGCGGCCTGGAGGCGCTCGACCGCATCATCGAGTCGCTGCTCGAGGCGGCGCAGCAGGGCACCGATGCGCGATTCGGCGCGGGAGATGGGCAGGTGTGAGAGATGCTGGCGAGCCTGCAGAAGCTGGAAGCGAGCGGCGCGATCGAGACGATGCGATTGCGCCGCAAGATGCTCGGCGATTTTGTGCTGGGCTTCGGTGACAAGCTCGGCGGCCGCGGAAGGCGTGGGCGCGCGGAGGTCGGCGACGAAGTCTGCAATGGTGAAGTCGGTTTCATGGCCGACGGCGGAGACGATTGGAAGCGTGCTCGAGGCAATGGCGCGCGCCACCTGCTCACTGTTGAAGGCGGCAAGATCTTCAAGCGAGCCGCCGCCGCGTGCGATCACGATGACATCGACGAGTTGGTTGGAGTTCAGTTCGGCGAGGGCGGCTTCGATTTCGGCGGACGCGGAGTCGCCCTGAACGGAGACAGGGGAGAGAAGCACGTTGAGGCCGGAGTGGCGGCGATTGACGATGTTCAAAAAGTCGCGGATGACGGCTCCAGTGGGTGAAGTCACGATGCCCACGGTGCGGGGAAACATGGGCAGAGGTTTCTTCCGGTCCGTGTCGAAGAGGCCTTCGGCCTTGAGGCGCTCCTTTAATTGCTCAAAGGCAAGCTGAAGCGAGCCGGCGCCGACCGGCTCCATGGTTTCAGCGATGAGCTGCATCTGGCCGCGCTGCTCGTAGACGCTGACACGTCCACGCACCAGGACGTGAAGGCCATCTTCAGGCCGGAATCGGAGAAGCATCGCCTGACGGCGAAAGAGAACCATGGGCAGTTGCGCGTCAGCGTCTTTGAGGGTGAAGTAGACGTGGCCTGAAGGGGCAGGGCGGTAGTTGGAGATCTCGCCTTCGACCCAAATGTCGCCGTATTCCTGCTCGACAAGCTCGCGGACCTGGGCGACGAGCACGCGTACCGGCCAGACGCGGCGCGACGGGCGGGGCTCCTCGAATTGAAGGCCGAGTTGCGGCTCTTTATCGAAGGAGAACGCGGATGGATCGGGTTGCGCGAATGGGTTCGAGCGGGACATTCTGTTCGAAGTGTAATTGGTGAGGAGCGGACACGCAGTGTCCGGGGCTACAAGAGAGGGGGGGCCGTTGGCCCGCGATTTTCGATCATGGTGCGGAGTTCGGCCGCGAGAGAGGCGAGATGCTTGCCGGAAGTGGCGGGCGGAAAGGATTGCTGAGAGTATACGAGCTCCAGTTCGCGCGCGAGATCGGTGCCGCACATCAGGTTAAACATTCCCAGGGTGCCTGCGAGCTTGTGTGCAGCAGCGTGTGCGGCTTCGCGGTCGGCGGCGGTGAGGCTCTCCGCGGTAACGGCTAGTGCCGCAGATTCAAGGACGGAGACGCGCTCGAGAATCTGGGAACGGTGACGCGCCCACATGACGTCCAATGCCAGCGAGATTGCCGGGTCGGGCGGGATGGCGGACTGGTCAGGATTGGGCATGGAGTTTGCCGCAGCGGGTTTGACGCTGCGGATCGTCGATCAATTCCAGCCTAGCGCCCGCGATATCTGCGTGGGCAGGGTGAGGGGATCGAAGGGCTTAAAGAGGACGGCCTCCACTCCGAGATCGGCGAAGCGGCGCTGGTCGGTGCCCTGGACCTTGGCGGTGAGCAGCAGGACAGGTATGGCGGCGGTGGCGGGATTTTTGCGTAATTCACGAAACGTGGCGGGCCCATCCATTCCCGGCATCATCACGTCGAGCAGGATGGCATCGGGTCGTTGCTCCGCGGCGCGTGCGAGACCCTGCGCTCCTGAGCTGGCTTTGATGACTTCCCAACCGGCTACGGTTTCAAGGCTGAGCGAGGCTACCTCGCGGATGTCGTCTTCGTCGTCAATAATGAGAATCTTGCGGCCCACGTTATAGAGCCCTCCAGAATCATTGTCAAATGCGGAGGCCGGGTTGTCGATGGGCAACGTTGCGGGGAGCTCGTGCTGGTGGCGAATTGAGCAACAGCGAGAATGAATCATCAAGCGCGGTGGCCAGTTTGAAAAAACTTCTCTCAGGGAGGGAACCGGCTGCGGAAAAAGTCCTGTGCGTCGCCATTCGACGAGAAAAACCGTCCCTCTGCGGCTGAAGCCGCGTTGATAGCGGTGGCTTTGTTGGCACGGATAAGTCCGTGCCCCTTCAAAACCGCGGCCCGATGGAGTTTTTCTACAAGCTGTGAAGTCGTGCCCCGACACTTCGTGCTACTCCAAAACAACTTGAGGCTAACCGGCTAAGGGAGACCGCGAGGCTAGGGATTGGGTTACGCAGAATAGGGAAGCGAGAGTTCCTCGACGGTGCGCGAGGAACGCAGCATGGTGAGAACCAACGCCTCCAGTTGCTGGGGCTGCACGCGTGTCTTGGCGAGGAAGTAGGTGGGGCCCAGGGTCAACTGGCTTCGCTCCTCCTGCGAGAGGTCGCGGCCTGAGTAGACGACGAGGGGGAGATGAGCAAGGCTCTTGTGCTGGCGCAACCAATCGGCGACGTTGAAGCCGTCGCCATCAGGAAGCCCGATATCGAGCAACATCAGGTGCGGCTGAAAGGTGGAGCAGGCTTTGATGGTTTCTTTGAGGGAGTGCGCCGTTTCGATCAGGATGCTGTCGCGAGCGAAGACCTCGCTGATGATGTTAGCGAGATCGCGATCGTCTTCGACGATGAGGATGCGCGCTTTTTCACCCGAGCCGCAAAGGACGCGCGCCAGCTCCGTCAGCAATGCTTCTTCGTTGAGAGGCTTAGGAACCCAACCATCGGCGCCGGTGGGAAGCTGTTTGGGATTGCCAGGATCTTCGACGCTCAACAGAACGACGGGAGTGCGCGAGGAAGCATCCATGCGGCGCAGGAGGGGCAGAATCTCCCACCCGTTCATGCCGTCGAGCGAAGTATCGAGGAGGATGGCCTGGGCGTCCTGGCGAGCCGCGGACAATGTTTGTTCGACAGTGGCGGTCTGGACCACGGAGTAGCCGTGGCGCGCGAGCTGCGCTGCGATTCTGGGACGCGACTCAGGGTTGGCGTCGGCCAGGACGACGGTGCCGTGGCCCAGTTCGGGTTCGACGGCGCTACCGGGAGCGACCAGCGGGGCGGGGTGGTAGGGAAGAAAGATGCGGAATGTGGAACCGCGAACGGGGTTGCGTTCGGCCCAGATGCGTCCCGAGTGCTGCAAGACGATGGTTCGGCAGATGGCGAGGCCGAGGCCGGTTCCACCTTTTTGGCGCGAGTCGGAGGCGTCGACCTGCTGGAAGCGGCCGAAGATGGACTCGAGCTTGTCGGCAGGAATTCCACGCCCGTGATCGATGACGGAAAGGATGACTCCGGTGACACCGGGCCGGAGCATCACGCTGACCGGCGAATTGGGCGGCGAGAATTTTACGGCGTTGGAGAGGAGGTTCGTTACGACCTGAAGCAGGCGATCGGGATCGGCGGAAATCTCAACCTTGGTGGAATCGTGGATGAGCTGAACGCCGGCGGCATCGGCGACGGGCTGTATATCTTCGATGGCCTGCTTCACGATGTCGGCGAGTTGAACGCTGCGGAAGCCGAGGGGCTCGCGGCCGCTCTGGATGCGCTCCAGATCGAGAATGTCGTTGATGAGCCTAACCAAGCGATCGGAGTTGGTGAGCGCGATGCGCAGCAGGTTGGTGGCTTTTTCGTTGGTTTCGGAAAGGATTCCGGAGCTGAGGAGGCCGAGGGCTCCGCGGATGGAAGTAAGCGGAGTGCGCAGCTCGTGGCTCACAGTAGAGATGAACTCATCCTTCATGCGATCGAGAGCATAGCGCTGGCTGATGTCGCGAAAACTGAGCACGGAGCCAGAGACGCGGCCCTGCGCGCGGATGGGAGTGAGGGAGTATTCGGCAGGGAAGGATGTTCCGTCCACGCGAAAAATATTTTCTTCGCCACTGGCGCCGACGGCTTGCGCGGCGGCTGTGCGCAGCGGACAGTCTTGAGCGCATGCACGGTCGGCTGGCGCGGATCCGTGCAACAGATCGTGGATGGTCCTGTCAATCAGGGCATCCACCGGCGCGCCCAGGAGGCGAGCGGCCGCAGGGTTGGCAAACGTGACTCTGCCCGCCCGGTCGAGACCGCAGATGCCCTCGGCCACGGCATCGAGCAGCACCTCCTGCTGGCGGCTGAGTTCTTCTGCGCGACCGCGTTCCTGAGTGTGGGCGAGCAACTGACCGAGCGACGCTGCGGCGGTTTCAATGGCGGCCATGGCTTCGCGATCTTCGCGCAAGCGGAAGCGGCAATAAAACTCAAGGACCGCCAGTACCCTGCTCCCAGCGCGCACTGGAACCGCCCAACCCGAGACCATGCTCTGATTGAGCGCTGTGGTTACGCGGCCTGTGCTGGGCGCTTCAGCGAGATCGGTGACCCACACTGCGCGCCCCTCTTTCCATGCGCGCTCCGGTATTTCGGCGGTTCCTGCGAGTGCGAGACCCATGCTGCCTTGAATGAGCGCCTCCGCCTGGCGGCCCGGCGCTCCCCATGCGGTTCCAAACTCGAGATGTTTCTGCTCGGCGCCGACGACCCATTCGATGGCCACATCCCATCCCTGCGAGAGACACAGGGCCTCGAGAATACGCATTCCTTCCGATTCGACGGCGGAGTTCTCTCCCACGATCTGGCTGACCGCCAGCTGCAGGGCTAGCCGATTTTCGCGATGCTTCTGCTGCGTCACATCGCGCATGAGGCAGCGGACGGCTAACGGAACGCCAGTTTTTTGGCGGCGGCTCAGGCTCATTTCGAGTTCGAGCACACGTCCATCTAGAGTGTTTTGGCGCAGGGGAACGCGATCGACCAATTCGCCGTCGAGCGCGCGGCGGAAAAGCGCGGACACCTCGCTGCGAACGCCCTCGGAAAACAGGTCTTCGAAGGAATGCAGATCGAGAAGGGCAGTCTGCTCCAAACCAAAACAACGCTTCCAGGCTGGATTGGCATAGAGAAATTGCCCTGCGGGGCTGAGGGTCGCAATCATCTCAGTGGAGTGCTCAAAGAGATCGCGGTATCGTTCCTGCGACTCGCGCTGTGCCTGCTCCCGATGCAGATTCTCACTTTGATCGACGGCCACGGCGACCATTCCGGTGAGCTCGCCCGAAGCATCGCGCAACGCGGAGATGTGCAATGTGACGGGGATCTGCACGCCGTCCCGGCGGCGGACTTTGGCGTCAAAGCTGGGAACCATGCTGGGCGCCAGCATGCGCACGCATTGCAGATAAGCCGACATGAGTCCGGCGCGCGTGGTTTCGGCCGGGCGGTCGACGCGGCAGAGCTTTCGCATCTCGGCGACAAGGCGTTCGGCTTCGCCGGGTGCGAGGATATCCACCGTGCCCCATTTTTCAAGCAATTCGGAGGCGCGGTAGCCCAGCACACGCTCGGTGGCGGGATTGCAGTAGATGAGCCTGCCGTTCAGATCGAGGGCGATGACGGCCGGGCCAGCCGAATCCAATAGCTCCCTGAGTCCCTCGGCGATGGGCGGACCATCAGGAACAGCTCCCGCGCGGAGCCGGCGGTTGAGGAGAAGCGCGAACAAGGCCGTGGCCAAAATGGCAGCTACTACCGGCAGTGACTCCCAACGGAAATGGGGAAATAAACGGGCCAGTGCTGCCCCGACCGAGATGGCCAGAATTGAAAAGGGCAGGATCAGCCAAAGCTGCGAGACACCGCCGTGTTCGGCCGGTGCGGGTTGCGGTTGCTCGATCTGTGCATCCGGCCGCTCGCTCATCGGCGCGTTCCCCCGATTCGACGCCTGGCTCGACATTGCGCAACACCAACCTTGGCGCCCGTTCTCTTGCTGCCATCCGTGTCGTCCAAGGAGATCCCGAAGACCATCAAGACGCGCAAAGGGACGTCCGTTTGCGCGCGTCGGTTCATGTGCAAGAAGGGACCCCGTCGCGGACGACAACGCGATGTGCTGGTAGTATATGCGCTCAATTTCAGACTCTCCAGACAAAACGGACTGCAGCTGGATGAGGCGAAACGCTCAAGTAACCATCCCGAGGAGGCCGCGCCGCCGAACATGTGCTCAGACTTTTCAGCCTCGGTTCTTAAGGCCAAGAGGGAGTCTTATACTGACTTCATGTTTCGTCACCGCGGCGCATCTCGTCTTACTCGTTTAGTTTTGCCTACTGCTGGTTTGTTTCTTCTAGCTTCCGTTGCGCCAGCGGCTCACGCATGGGGAAATGACGGCCATCGCATGGTCAACAAGCTGGCAGCATCGACGCTGCCGGCTGAGGTCCCCGCTTTTCTGCGGAATCCAGCGGCCATCGATGAAATCGAATATCTGGGTCCGGAGCCCGACCGCTGGCGGTCCAAAGCAGAGCCGGAGCTGGTGGCGGCGCAGGCGCCGGAACACTTTATCGACCTGGAATTGGCCGATGCACTGGGGCCGCTGCCGCATAAGCGGCTTGATTTCGAGGCGAAAGTTTTTGCGGCTGGCGAACGGCCAGAGACCGTTGGCCTGCAACCGTGGGAGGCGGATGAAGTGTGGGAGCGGTTGAAGTCGGCGATGCGCGATTACCGCAACCTGACGGCAGCAGGCAAGGATACGAAGCCCGTGGAGGCTGCCATCGTCTTTTATGCCGGGTGGCTTGGCCATTACGTCGGGGATGGTTCGCAGCCGCTGCACGTGACGATCAAATATAACGGGTGGGTGGGTCCAAACCCCAACGGCTACACGACGGATCATCAGATTCATTACCAGTTCGAGAGCCCTTTTGTGTCGGCAAACATCCACGCGCCCGAGGTGCAGGCGAAGATGACGCCGCCCAAGGTGATCGACGGCGATATGTTTGACGCATACGTGGCTTATCTTCGCCACACGGCCACGTATGTGGAGCAGGTGTATCAGCTCTACAAGGCCGGGGGATTCAATGGCGCGGGCACGCCCGAGTCGCGAGACTTCACGGCCGCGCGACTGGCGGATGGAGCGAGCATGCTGCGAGATATGATTTACACCGCTTGGATCGACAGCGCACAGCCGGTGCCCGATCCGTACGCGGGAAAGTGACGGCGGCTGAATGCAGAGCGAAAACTGAAAGCCCCACCGGTTTATCACTCCGGTGGGGCTTTGGTATTACCAGTTGGACGTCGTCCGCGAAACTAACTTGTTTTATCACGAATTCTTTTTCTGTCGAGTGTCGTACGGTGGGCAAGGGAGTCGAACCCGAGGGTGTATCGACATATACGAATGGGCAGCGACGGGAGCCATTTTTACTCAGTACGAGGAAAGAGGAGCGACGCATACCCCGGGGTCGCCATGAACAACGTTCATGGGGCGGATACGGGATGTCTGCTAGCGACGATTGACGAAGGAATGAGGGGAAATGGCCCCGTCCCATCGGGCTGCGGCGCAAATTCGGCTATACGTCATTCTCGCCCTCGGCAGTGGACCCGCTACAGCCTTCGGGCTCGGCTTCGTCTGGCCGAATTTCGCTCGCAGCGCTGCCCGTCCGTATATGTCGATACACCCTAGTGGCTGATAAGACCACTCGACGTTTCGCAGACGAAGTCCAATACCCACCAAACTCCGCCTGAGATAAACCAAATTACCAAGTCCGTCGACGAACATGCGTGTCCGCGGTCACACAGACAAAAAGCAAACCGCAGATCCTTCGACGGCGCAGGGGCAAAAAGCCGCACCTGCTTAGGATGACAAGCTCATTTTCATGATTTCACTCGATGTCGAGACAGCCTAGTCGCCGGCTTCGGCGTTGCGCAGCACGGGAATGCGGCGCAACATGAGGTTGAGCGCCAGGGTCATCAGCAGGACCGCGGGCACTGCGGCCACCAGCCACGCCAGCAGGGCCTCGCCAGCCATTCCGCTCATGTGAGCAGCAAAGTGGAGAGCGGAAAAATGCTGAAGCGCGCCGGGAATCGCGACCTGCGAGGATTCGGGCGAGGCGAGCCTTGTGGTGATTCGGCCGCCGAGCCGCACAAAGGGGACAATAAGCGCAAGTTGCAGCGGCATGGCAAGGTAGTTTGCGACCTGAATCGCGGGGAGATTCAGACGCAGTGCCAAGGCGAGGCCGGCACAGAGGACCGTGGGAATTCCGATCACGGGAATGCATCCGATTGCGAATCCGAGGGCGAGGGTGAGCGCAAGACGGCGACAAGAGATGCCCTGGCTGAGCCAGAGAACCGCGTTGCGTTTTGCTGCTGCCGGAATCAAGCGCATCCTGATCTCACGCCCTCGAAGATCGTTCCCTCTAACTTATCGACACATAAAACGGAGTTTGGTTTTCCTGGGATGAAAGTTTGTTGAAAGGAACCATACCCGTTATCAAATTGGACGCAGCCATTTCAGGATGGATGCTTTAACACCAGTGGCACAAAGGTGTGAGTCCCGCTCTGTGGTGTTTTGGATTTCGATTGGCGCCGGGTCCAGACGATCCAGTGTGCGATACACTTGGACGCGATGAGGGTGTTTGGCATCGATTGCGGAACCGAGGTAACGGGCTTCGGCGTAGTTGACTCCGGCGAAGGCTCGCGCGAGCGGCCCCTCCAATTCCGGGCGATGGGCGCGATCAGGCTTTCAAAAATGCAAAAGCTGCCCGAGCGCCTTGATCAGGTCTTCAGGGAATTGACCGTGGAAATGGAGCGTTGGCGCCCGGACGCGGTGGCCATCGAGGAAGTTTTCTATTCCGTCAACGCAAAATCGGCACTAAAACTGGGCCAGGTCCGAGGAGTTGCGCTGCTGGCAGCGGCGCGACAGGGGATCGCGCTGGCTGAATATGCACCGCTGAAGATCAAATCCAGCGTAGTGGGCTACGGCATGGCAAAAAAAGAACAGGTGCAGTTTATGGTGGCCCGGCTGCTGGATCTGGCCGAGCTGCCGGAGCCGGCGGACGCCGCCGATGCTTTGGCCATTGCCATTTGTCATATCCACACCGCGCAGACGCTGACGCTGCAGGGAGCGGGGCAATGAGGCAGTTTTGGCTCGCTGCCGCCATTGGGTTGGCCGCGCAGCTCCATGCGGCGCCGCCGCCGAGTGTTGCGCCAGCACCAACCGGCGTTATCCAAGGAGACTTTTCGGACCCTGAATTGTCGCCCTCGCAATGGACGCTGGTTCTGCGGCCCGACGGAACCGGCCATTTTCGCGCCGAGATGGAGCATAAAGCGGGGATGAAAGAAATTGAAGCGCCCAATATCGATCGGGAAATTGCGGTGAGCAAGGAGTTTGCCGGGCGCGCTTTTGGAGTTGCGAAGAGCCACAATTGGTTTAACGTGGGGTGCGAAAGCCATTTGAAAGTAGCCTTCCAGGGATGGAAGACCCTTGCCTACACTGGACCCGCGGGGCATGGATCGTGCACCTTTAACTATTCTCGCGACAGGGAGATCCAATCGCTGGGCGAATCGATGCAGGCGGTAGCGCAAACCATTCTGGAGGGCGCTCGCCTGGAAGTGCTGCTGCAGCACGACCGGCTGGGGCTGGACAAGGAGATGGAGTTCCTGACCGAGGAGTTCGAGGACGGCAGAGCGCAGGAGGTTGACGCCATTCACGATATTCTTGAGCGGCTGGCCGGGGACGATGAAGTTCTTGAGCGGGTGAGAAAGCGGGCGCAAAACCTGTTGGCACACAGTCCGTCCTGATTTCCCAGGGCACGGAGACTGTGCCGGGGGCCAGAGACTTTTTGCCTGCTGGATGTGTCCAATCAATGGAGGGCTCCCGTACTGCGGGGTGAGTTGCCGGAAGGCGACGGAAAGCGGGGCGCCATGAATCTGATGAAGAAACGCAGTTGGGTTGGCGGGCTGGTTGCAGTGGCCCTGGCCGTGATGTGTTTCGAGCCGACGGTGGGAGCGCAGGACCAGACTCAGGACCAGGCGCAGCCGCCGGGACAGGGATCGGGTGAGCCGGCGCGCGCGGTGCGCCTAAGCTACGTGGATGGCCAGGTGAGTCTTTCGCAGGGCGGACAGGTGCTGGCCCAGCAGGCCTTGGCCAATGCTCCTCTGCTGGAAGGCATGCAACTGACGACCGGCGACAGTGGAAAAGCCGAGATCCAGTTTGAAGACGGCAGCGTGGCGCGGCTCTCACCGGACAGTTCGCTGACATTACAGGTTCTTCAGGGAGCGGGGACAGCAGCGAATGCCGTGCTCTCGCTCGACGGTGGTCTGGCCTACTTCGAGTTTCAGGGCGGAGGGCAGGCAGGCCAGATGAGCGTACAGTTCGGCGACGCTCAGTTGACTACGAGCGGCTTCACGGTTTTCCGCGTGGGGTTGGATACTCCGCCGGGCCAGGTAGCCGTTTTTTCCGGGAACGCACATTTAGAGTCTGGCGGCGGAAATGTGTCGGTGGATCTGCATGGCGGCGAAAGTATCGCGTTGAACGGCGCCAGCCCGGCTGACTATCAACTTGCGGAATCGATCGAGCCAGATTCGTGGGATGCGTGGAACTCCGATCGCGATCAGGCGCTGACCGCGGAGGCAGCATCGCAGACCGGTGCGACGGCAAACTTGAGTGAACCGCAGAATCCGGCGTGGAACGATCTGGATGCCGATGGCAACTGGTACGACGTCCCTGGGGATGGATATGTCTGGTCGCCTTACGAGGCAGCGAGCGCGGCATTCGATCCTTATGGCTATGGGAACTGGATGTGGACGCCGGGTTATGGGTATCTCTGGGTTTCAGGCTATCCGTGGGGCTATATGCCGTACCAGTGCGGAGCATGGAATTACTATGGCGGCTTCGGCTGGGGTTGGGCGCCAGGGGCAGGAGGATGCACACCGTGGTGGGGATCGGGCTTCTACGGCGGTCCAAACTTTGGCCATATGCCGCCCGGCTATCGAGTCATCCCGCGGCCGATTTTGCCGCGCCGCCCGATCGGTGGCCATCCGGTGCCGTTGGTTGCCGTCAATCGCAAGCCGGTTGTCAACGGTCCTGCGCTTCCGGTTCGCGAGAGGAACGTTCCGGTCACCATCGGAGGCAGTACGGTGGTGGCGCTTCGACCCAGGCCGACTCGGCCGATGCCCGAGCATGCTCCGGCAATTACGGCAGGTGGACATGAGCCGCAGCTGGGCAATGGTGAACCTCGACCCGGCAACTATGAACCGCAGCCAGGGAACCGTCCGGCGGAGCCGGGAAACGGGGTGATGCCGCGGGAGGGAAGGCCTGCGCCAGTGAACCGGCCTGCGTACAGCGATCGACCGCCGATTGAGGCGCCTGTATACGAGAACACGCCGGAACCAGGTCGGGGCCCCGGAGCATCGAGGCCGAGCCCGCCAAACGGTGAGCCGCCAAATCGGTCTTACGGCGGTGGAGGCACACCGCGGCCAAACGGAGGTTCGCCCGGTGGAGGCGGCGCACCCCGCCCGAGCGGAGGTCCTCCCGCTGGTGGAGGCGGATCGCACCCGAGTGGAGGATCACCAGGCGGCGGAGCAGGGTCACATCCGAGCGGCGGCGGGGGTGGCGGAGGTTCTCGCGGTGGTGGTGGCGGCAGCGGCCATAAATGAAACAGGGTTGTTTGCCGGCCCGAGACAATTTAAAAGTGCAAAACACTCCGCGGATTCGTGGAGTGTTTTGCATTTTGACTCCACCTTTGCCTGCGCGATGACGCCGAGGCTTACTTTCGTGCTGTTGAGCAGAGAACCGGGCGTCGAAGAGCGAATCCGGGATGGAAGATTGGTAGTCTAAAAGACGTGAGCCCCGAGAAAGACACGCGATTGCGGGTGGCGGCAATTGGATTTCTCAATCCTGCTCCGCTGATGTGGGATTTTGAGCATGCGCCGCACGATGAGGCGCTCAAGAAGCGCTATCGCATTGACCGTATGACGCCGTCGAAGTGCGCAGCGCGCCTGGCTGACGGACGAGCCGACATTGGATTGATTCCCATTGCATCGCTTGCAACAACGCCGGGGCTGCAGATTCTTCCTGGCTGCACGATCGCGTCAAAAGGCCGGGTGCGCTCGCTGATCCTGGTACATCGCGCGGGATGTTCGCTGGAGAAGCTCAAATCGGTTGCGGCCGATGATGCCAGCAGGACCACTGTGGCCTACGCGCGAATCATGTTCCATAAGTGGGGCAACGGAGAAGTTGCATTTGTGCCCATGGCGGCGGATCTCGATGCGATGCTGGAGCGCGCCGATGCGGCGATTCTGATTGGCGATCCGGCGCTGCTGGCCTTGGAAGAACGATACAACCGGCAGGAGCGGACCGGCGAAGAGCTGGTTTACCGCGATCTCGCAGAAGAGTGGCGCGAATTGACGGGGCTGGCCTTCGTTTCCGCTGTCTGGTGCCTTGCAGGCGGCAGACTTTTGGATGAGAGTGTTGCTGGGGAATTGATTCGTTCACGGGATCATGGGCTCGCCAACATTGACGCACTGGTGGCGGAGTGGTCGAGGCGGATTGCCATTCCCGAGGCGACGATTCGAACTTATCTGACGACGAACATTCATTACGTGCTCGACCAGGAATGCGTAGAGGGGATGCGCGGATTCTTCCGCATGGCGGCTGAATATAAAGTGCTGCCGTCGTATACGGTGGCGGTTCAGGAGATGGCCGCGCGCTAGCCGGTCACCGAGTGGGCAAGTCGGCGACTTCGCGAGTCAGCGGGTCTGAAAATTAACGCGGGCCGACGAGTGGCGCGCGAATTATTGCGGAGGTTGCTGATCGCGGTCGGCTTTGAGGGCGGTGCGGCCATCGGGGAGCTTCCATTTGCGCGCCTGGAGGATGAACCAGACGAACATGCCGACAGCGACGGCCCAACCGGCGCCATAGACAGGCCAGAAAAAGGGACTCTTCATGTTCATCAGCATAAGGGGAAGCGAGACAACCAGGCACACCACTCCCAAGAATCCGAGAGTGAGGAAGAACTTAGACCAGCTCCAGAGCCCAGCCCGCTGCGCCTTTTGATAGCGGACGAAAGCTATGACGAGGACCAGGACGACGAATCCGAGCCAATACATAGGTGACGCGACTCCCAGGGTTGGTTATTGTCCGGTCTGATTGGACTGCGCGGAGATTTGCGCGGCGCGGGCTGCAGCGCGGTGCTTGATCCACCATTTGACTTCATACACGAAGAGGGCGATGAATACGATTCCGTCAACCGCCAGAGTAGCGATGAGCACCCATTCGTATTGCGGATGATTCTGGTAGAGAACGGCGGCAGGCACCGCGGTTGCGTAAAGAAAAATCACAGCTCCGATGGCGACAACATAATCGCCGGCAGACAGTTTCATTCCCTGGCGTGAGTAATGACGAATGGTAAACAAGTCCCAGCCGATTTTGAACAGCTCGCCCATTTGCCTGACCTCCGAGCGCACGACTGCGCTCTTTTCGCTTGTGGGGGGACCAATTGCTGCGATTCTATCGTGCGGGCGGCGGCTTCGACCAGCCATTTGGCTGATTTAAGCGCATGAATAGGGGCAGCGCGGGTGCAATCAAGGGACTGGGGCAGAGTTGGGTTTCACGGCCGGGTGCTTGCCTTCAAAGGGTAAACATGACAACCTTGAAGAACGTGCATGAGTCTTCGAGAAAAAGGAGTTCCTAAATCCCCATGCCTATCCAAACGACAGAAAAGATTTGGCACAACGGGAACCTGATTGCCTGGGATCAAGCCAAAATTCACGTGATGAGTCACGTGATCCACTACGGGTCGAGCGTGTTCGAGGGCGTGCGCTGCTACGGCCAGCCGCAGGGTTCGGCAGTGTTCAGGCTGCCGGAGCACATGCAGCGGCTGCTGGACTCGGCCAAGATCTACCGGATGGAGGTTCCATTCACGCTGGAAGAGCTGTGCGCCGGCGTGGTGGAGACGATCGAGTCGAACGGCGTCGCGCCCTGCTACATCCGGCCGATCGTGCTGCGCGGGTACGGTGAAATCGGCGTGAACCCGAAAGGCTCGCCGGTGGACGTCTACATTGCGAATTTTCCGTGGGGAAAGTATCTTGCCGGACACGGCGGCGCGGACGTATGCATTTCAAGCTGGAACCGGCTGGCGCCGAACACGATGCCGGCGCTGGCTAAGGCGGGCGCGAATTACATGAACTCGCAGCTCATCAAGATGGAAGCTGAGGCGAATGGCTACCAGGAAGGCATCGCTCTGGACGTGGGCGGACTGGTGAGCGAGGGGTCGGGCGAGAACATCTTCATCGTGCGCAACGGTGTGCTGTTTACGCCTCCGTTGGGCAGTTCGGCGTTGTCGGGAATTACACGCGACAGCGTGCTGACGATTGCGCGGCACCTGGGATTCACGGTGACCGAGCAGGCGATTCCGCGTGAGCTCTTGTACATTTCGGACGAAGTCTTCTTCACCGGCACGGCGGCCGAGGTGCAACCAATTCGGTCGATCGACAAAATCGTGATCGGCGACGGCAAGCCGGGCGAAATCACAAAGAAGATTGCTGACGAATTCTTCGGCATCGCGAACGGCCTGAAACCGGACCGGTTTGGCTGGCTCACGCCTGTCAAGGTGGACGCGACTGAAGCGGTGACGGCGTAAGAGCAGCTCCTGGCTGCCAGCCTTTAGTTTCTAGCGGGAAATCGAAGCCCTTCGGCGAGTGCCGAGGGGCTTTTTGTTGGCGCCGGGAACTGAAGAACAAATGTCAGAGAACAGAACGGAGAACGGGGGGTCAGGGGCGGTAATCAGAGGCGAGATCGTTGAGGCGGCCAAAATGCTATAAGTGTTTGTTAAGAGAGTGAGGGATAAACATTGATTCTGCGCCGCTTGATTCTGCTCTTTGTTGCAGGAGCATTTTCCTCTGGAGTGAACGGGAGAACATTTGCCCAAGGCGCCGTTGCGCCTGATTCCGCCGCAAAGCCGATGCCATTTGTCAGCGCGATCTTTGGCGACAACATGGTGTTGCAGCGCGGAAAGCCAGACTCGATCTGGGGTTGGTCGCAGCCGGGAGATAGCGTTCGCGTGGAGATCGGCGGCCACTCGTCGGTTGGCGTCGCGGGCAGCGATGGACGATGGCAAGTGAAAATCACTCCGCCGAAAGCGGGCGGGCCTTATACCGTGAACATCGCAGGTCGCGAGACGGTGGAGCTCAAGAACGTGATGGTGGGCGATGTTTGGCTCTGCGGCGGGCAATCGAACATGCAACTGCCGCTGCGGTTCACGTTGAACGGCGAGGCTGAAGCAAAAGCGGCCAGTTACCCGGAGATCCGGTATTTCACCGTCGCCGAACATGTTGCTTACCACAAGAGCGATGTAGTGGGCGGCTCGTGGAAGGTTGTTTCGCCGGATACCGCTGGCGCTTTGTCGGCCGTGGCGTACTACTATGCGCGCAAGTTGCAACCAGAGATCCATGTTCCGATTGGGCTCGTGGTCGATGACGTGGGCGGAACGCCGGCAGAGGCATGGACGAGCGCCGATGCGCTGAAGCCGCTGCACGACTTCGACGTGCCCCTCAGCGAACTGGATAAACTCGTTGCGGAGGACGCGCCGGAATACGGCAATTACATCATGCACTGGTACGACGAATACGATGTGGGGTTCAAGGAGAAGTGGTTTGCGCCGGAGTTGAACGATTCGGACTGGAAAACCGTCGACGTGCCGGGCGGATTTGCCGAGTTGGGGGTGCCGGATACGCCGGCGGTGGTGTGGTTTCGTAAAGAGATCGATGTGCCGAACCCTGTTCCGGAAGGACGGGCGACGATTCTGCTCGGATCGATTGAGCGAATGGACACGGTCTACATCAACGGCACATGGATTGGCGCGAGCTCATGGGTGGAGAATCCGCGCGTCTACCGCGTGCCAGACGGACTTCTCAAGCCAGGTAAGAATCTGATCGCGATTCGGGTATTCAAGACCAAGCCCGATGGCGGGTTCATCAGCAAACCGGAAGACCTGCATCTGGTGTTGGGCGACAAAACAAGCATCGCATTGGGTGGTGAGTGGAAGGCAAAGCTTAGTGTCGACGCGCGGCCGCCGCACGCGCTGCCAGTGGCGTGGGAGAACTGGCCGGTGATGCCAGCTGTTTTATACAACGGGATGCTGGCGCCAATTGCGCCGTTCGGGATCAGGGGCGCGATCTGGTACCAGGGCGAGCAGAATTCACCGCGAGGCTACCAGTACCGCAGAATTCTTCCGGCGATGATTGGGGATTGGCGAGATGTTTTCGGTCAAGGTAATTTTCCGTTCTTTATTGTGAGCCTGCCTCGCTTCAACCCAAGGAGCACGGTTCCAACCGACGACGGCTGGGCGGACATCCGCGAATCGCAGGCCGTGGCGGCGGCCACGGTGCCAGACTCGTGCCTCGTGGTAACGATTGATACAGGTGAAGCGGATAACATTCATCCCAAACTGAAGGAGCCGGTGGGTGATCGACTTGCGTTTTGCGCATTGGCGAAGAGTTATCGCAAACATGTCGCGGACTCGGGGCCGACGTTGAAGTCGGTTGATCGGCGCCCGGCGGAGATTCGACTGCGGTTTGCTCACGCCGATGGTGGGCTGGTGGTGAAGGGGGAGAAGCTGGGAGAGTTTTCGATCGCGGGCGACGATCGCAAGTTTCATTGGGCAGAGGCGCGAATTGCGGGGAAAACGGTGATTGTTTCGTCACCCGATGTGCCGAGCCCGAAAGAAGTTCGGTATGCGTGGCAGTCGAACCCGGAGGCAACGCTCTTCAATGGAGCAGGATTGCCCGCGGGACCATTCCGGACGGACACGTGGCCGCTGATCACAGAAGACGTGCGGCCTTACTAGGAGAAAACAGAGAAGACCGCCTCGAAGGGCAACGTGAATATGCGATCAGCGCGGAGGAATCGCAGCGACAGGATTGGCATAGTAGCCGGTGCGCGTGCGGGCGATGAGCCCGGGCTGGTCGACCCGTACATCGATGCGATGGTACTCGTTTGGCTTGTCGGGGGGAATCGGATCGAATTCGATTCTGTACCATGCGGCGACGTCCTGGAGGCACCTCGTGATCTGGCCCCCGACGTCGTTGTTGGAGACCAGGGCAAGGCCGCCGGACTGGGCAGATAGCACCTGAACGCTTAAATCTGCGAGTTGCGCTTCGTCGGGCCGGGAGACGCCTTTTAGGAAGTTCTGGTAGTAGTTGGCCGAGAACGTCGATTGGGAGGCTCCGACGGGATCGATGTTATAGAGGGTAATGTTGTTCTGCCGTAATGCGCCGGAAAAGTAGGTCACGTCGCCGAAGATCGACTGCTGCGCTTTCGGAGTAAGCACCGAGTAGCCCGGGCCTGAGACGAGAGGAAATCCTGGCGAGATCCATAGGACGATTTTGCGCCCAGGCAATCTGGAGATGAAGAGGGTGAGCTGATGAAGAGCCCTCACAGAGATGGTTAGACGATCACCGGCGCTGAACTCATTATTAAGGGTGATCTTGTGAAGGCCGATTTCGCGATGGTCCAGGTCGTCGCTCAGCTCCATTCCATTACTCGAGAAAGTTTTCGGAAGCTGGATCCCGTCATCGGTGAGGACTGCGATGCTGGTGGGATAAGCCAGTTGGCCTTCATTGATCTTTAGAAGTTTTTCCGTCTGGTCGCGCATGGAGGCGACGAGCTCGTAGGGCGTATTGACGGCATCGATGAAGAGGATGACAGAGACGGGTTCCTGTTTCGCAGTGACGACTTTGAAAGATGTGATGGGCCGCGGAGATTTGTTATCGAGGACGGTGAAGCCCTGTTGACTCAGGTTCGTGACGGGCTGGCCGGATTTGGTGTCGACGACCACATCGAGCTGGACGTGCTGCGAAGAGGCCGATGGAGCGGAGTGCGAGTTTGCGGAAGGCGATTGCTGACCGAATGCCGGAAGTGTGCCCATTAGGGATGCAGCGGAGAAGAGGCAAAGAAGCTTGGTGGCGGTCATGGGGAGGCTCCGATTGGTTCGCGGCAAAGAGCGAAGAGTGCCGAAGGTGCAGAGGCTCATCATACAGTACGTGCAAGAGGGTTGGCGGGGGCCGGTGTCCGCTCCAACCGGCGAAACCGCACGACAAGCTTGGTAGAAAAGGCCGGTAGAATAATCGATATGGATTCAGCGGGCCAGAAGTTGGATGCGGCGGAGACGATTTTCGCCGGCAACCGGTTTGTGCGCGCTTGCCTGCGCAAGCCGGTGGACCGAACGCCGGTGTGGTTTCTGCGGCAGGCGGGGCGGTACATGCAGGAATACCGCGACGTGCGCAAGCACCACACACTGGTGGAGATTTGCAAAAAGCCGCAGCTGGCTGCGGAGGTGACGATTACCGCTGCGGAGAAGCTGGGTGTGGATGCGGCGATCATCTTTGCCGATCTGCTGTTGCCGCTGGAGCCGATGGGGCTGGACTTTGAGTTCCAGGCTGGCGAGGGACCGGTGGTGCACAAGCCGGTGCGAACAGCAGAAGGTGTGCGCGCATTGCGGACCGATCGCGCGGGAGATCTGGCTTACGTGGCGCAGGCGATCGAGAAGGTGGCGGCGCATTTCGGAGATCGGTTGGGCGTGATTGGGTTTTGCGGCGCACCGTACACGTTGGCGAGTTACATGATCGAGGGCGGCGGCTCGCGGAATTACATCCACACCAAGCAACTCATGTATCGGGACCCGATGGCGTGGAGCAGCCTTTTGGACAAGCTGGTTATTGTGTTGACGGAATACTGCCGCTTGCAAGTGCAGGCGGGAGCGGACGTAATCCAGATTTTTGACAGTTGGGTGGGGTCGCTCTCGCTGAGCGACTACAACGCGTATGCGTTTGAGGCATCGAAGCGGCTGGTGCGCGCGGTGCAGGCTATGGGCGTGCCGGTGATTTACTTCGGAGTGGAGACGGCGGGATTGTTGGGACAGATGGCGATGACGGGAGCCGACGTGATCGGCCTGGATTGGCGGCAGCCGTTGGATGACGGCTGGCGCGCAGTGGGACATGCGCGTGCGGTGCAGGGAAATCTGGATCCGATAACACTGTTTGCGCCGCATGAAGTTCTAGAGCATCGCGTGAAGGAAATCTTGCGCGCAGCCGCGGGCCGGCCGGGGCACATTTTTAATCTCGGCCACGGAATCGTGCCGGAAACACCAGTCGAGAATGTGCAGGCGGTGGTGAAGATGGTGCGGGAGTTCAAGCTGGAAGTCGCAAATGGCTAAACAGGCAGTTTTGCTGCTGGCGCATGGAACGCCCGAGACGGTAGAACAAATTCCGGAGTATCTGCGCAATGTGGTGAGCGGTCGGCCGGTGCCGCAGGCAGTGGTCGAAGAGATTCAGCACCGGTATTCGCTGATCGGAAAAAGCCCGCTGACGGAAATTACAAACGCTCAGGCACGGCTGGTGGAGCGGGAACTTAACGGAACGGGGGATGCGGGCATCGCTTCCCACCCTAGCGACAAAAACAACGACGTCGCGAGGGTGGGGCACCCGACGATTCCGGTGTACGTGGGGATGCGAAACTGGCGGCCGTATATCCCAGAAGTTGTGCGGCAGATGCGCGCGGATGGCGTGGAGGAGGCGGCGGTGATCTGCATGGCGCCGCAAAACTCGCGCACCAGTGTGGGGCTTTACCGGCGCGCGGCGGAAGCGGAAGCGGGCGGATTGCGCATCGACTTCACGGCCGGATGGGCAGAGCATCCGATGCTCGCGGATGCGTTTGCCGAGCGCCTGAAACCGGCGTTGGCAAAGCTGAGTGCTGAGATGGGGGAGCAGGCGCCGGTGCTTTTCACGGCGCATAGCGTGCCGGCGCGAACGGTGGAGGCTCCGCCAGCCGGCGAAAGCGGAGGGCCGAGACATTGGCCGGGTTCAGCCGAGGGCGGCGATCCTTATGCGGAGGATGCGCGGCGAACAGCAGAACTAGTCGCGGCGAGAGTGCCGGAGATTTCGCGCTGGTGGTTTGCGTTCCAGAGCCAGGGAGCAAGCGGCGGACCTTGGATTGGCCCCAGTGTGGAAGAGACTCTTGACAAGATGGCAGCCGAAGGCGTGAAAGGAGTCGTTCTGCAGCCCATTGGATTTCTCTGCGATCACGTCGAAATTTTATACGACATCGATATTCAATTTCGCGAATACGCGTCGAAGCGTAACATTCGCCTGGAGCGGCCGGACTCGTTAAACGAATCGAAGACTCTGGCAAGAGCCCTGGCGGATTTGGCGAAAAGCGGATTGACGAGATTGCAGGACGCGAAGGGCTAAATCGGGCGGGGTCCGGCTCGGAGCTCAGGAGCGAAAGAAGTTGCGCGCGAGAAAGATCGCGTTGGCGGGGCGCTCGGCCAGGCGGCGCATGAAGTAGGGATACCATTCGGTGCCAAAGGGCACGTAGACGCGAACCTTATAACCCTGACTGACCAGCTTGCGCTGCAGATCGCGGCGCACACCATACAACATTTGAAACTCGAAGTGGCTGGGATCGATTGCGGCCCCGGCGGCATAGGCTTTGACTTTGTCGATGAGCGACTCGTCGTGTGTCGCCAGTGCATGGTAAACGGGGCTATCAATGAGCATTTTTGCGAGCCGGAAAAAGTTGGCGTCAACTTCAGTTTTACGCGGAAATGCGACTTCGGGCGGCTCGTTGTAAGCGCCTTTGCAGAGGCGTACGCGAATGCCATCGGCGAGGAGTTGCTCGATGTCGGCCTGCGAGCGATAGAGGTAAGCCTGGATGACGATGCCGACCGCCCCGCGGAGGCCGGCATGTGAATGAACTCGGCGCACGATATCGAGTGTGTCCTGAGTAAGGGACGAGTCCTCCATGTCGATACGGACGAAATTCTGCGTGGACCGCGCGTGTTTGACGAGGCTTTCCGCAATGGACTCGGCCAATTCGGGCGATTGCTGCATACCCATCTGCGTGAGCTTGACGCTGATGTTGGCATCGAGTCCGCGCTCGGAGATGGAGTCGAGCAGGCGATGATACACATCGGCCGCTCGATGAGCCTCGGCGGCTGAAGTGACGCTTTCTCCGAGAGAATCGAGAGTAACTGAGATGCTCTCACGGTTGACAGCTTCCGCGACGCGCAGCGCGTCATCAGGCTGCATGCCGGCGATGAATCTCGCATTGAGCCGGGTGCCCAGCGCCGAGTGCTCAAAGAAGCGGCGAAGCCGACGATTGTGCGAGAGCGCGATGAAGGCGGAACGAAGAAGTGGCATGACCGGCCCCTGCTACGGCGCTTCGGAAATTGGCGCGATCTTCGAGATCGCGAAAGTTCAATTTTGCACCGGGCTGACAAGCTAGTTTCGCACACGCGGGAAGTGAAAAGTGTGGCGGCTAACACCATTGTGTCAGTCAACGAAAATGAGATCCCGCTCTCAAGATCGAGACCGGGGCAGCCGTTTTGTGGTGGATTCGAAATCGCGCTCTCCCGCCCATGCGGCGCTTGGACGGGGCACCCGGCTATGTGTGTAAAACAGTGCGCGCCGATCGGCTGGAATCATTGCACTTCAAACAGCGCACAAGCGTGCGGCGGCAGCGTGACGCCGATTTCCTTTGATTCTTTGAGGGTGGAGTCTTCCCAGACGTTGCGCGCGGAGTGCTTCGCGCCGTCGAGGCCAAGCTGAGTCCATGTGGTGCGCAGAGTGGCAGGGCTGTCCGCGAGGTTGAAGAAGGCGACGTATTGGGCATAGCCGCGATCGCCTGGCTGGCCAATGGAAGCACGCCAGACGCGAGCATTTTGAAAATCAGGGCCGAGTGTCGAGACGTCGACGGGATGGCTATAGGTGGCGTACTGATCGATGAAGGTGACAGTCTGATTGGTGATGAGGGACCGCGTGAAGTCGTCGAGGCGCGTGAGGTTGGTGCCGAGAATGAGCGGCGAGCGCGCGATGGCCCAAAGCGTAAATTCGGTGCGCTGCTCGTCGGGAGTCAGGCGCGATTGACGGGCGGGCCCCATGCCGGGGTTGGGGCCGAGCCAGCCTTCGGGGAGCATATCAGCGTCTGGCCAGTTGCCGGGGTTTGTGTAAGTGAACCACTTCGCGAGCACATCGAATTCGTCTTTCAGTCCGAAGGGATATCCGTCGGGCGTTTGGTGAGGGAACTGCCAGCCGTCCCAATGATCGTTGGTGATGCGCCACATTTGCGCGTACTGCTCGATCTCGGCTGCGTGTTCAAGTTGCGTGGGGCCGGGTGAGAGCGAGAGCACGATGGGGCGGCCGGATTTGTGGATGGCGGCGGCGATCTGGCGAATCTCGGTGATGCGATAAGGGTGGTCGGAAATGCAATCGACTTTGAGGAAGTCGAGACCCCACGACGCGTAAAGCCGGAGCATGGAATCGTAGTAGGCCTGGCCGGCAGCGTTGTCTTTGATTCCCCAGTTGCCTGGGTCCCAAGGGCATGGAGATGTGGTGTCGGCGGCGTCAACAGCGTGGAAGGATGTGCCGGCAATGGGCAGATTTGCCGCGACAACCTGGCGGGGAATGCCGCGCACAATGTGGATGCCAAATTTGAGCCCCTGCCGGTGCAGCCAGTCGGCGAGAGGTTTGAGGCCGGCGCCGTTGGCGGCGTCGGGAAATCGTGCGGGGTCGGGAACAAGGAGACCGTTTTCGTTCCAAAGGTAGTGACGCTCGTCGAGGTTGTGGCCGGCAGGATTCGCCATGTACCAGCCTTCGTCGATGACGGCGTACTTCCAGCCGAATTGTTGAAGCGAGGCAAGGACGGTGGCGTTGGCCTTGAATTGATCTTCGTCGATGGTGAAGCCGTAGGAGTCCCAGCTGTTCCAGCCCATCGGCGGAGTGGGAGCGACGGATTGCGCGGGAAGAAGAGAGGGAAGGAGACATACGGCGGCGAAGATTGCGGCTGGGATGAGGGACGGTCTGCTCATGAGGAAAGGATAATGCAGCGGAGTTGGCGGTGTTAGCGGAGTTGGCAAGTTAGCGTCCAGCGTTGCGGCGTCAGGAGAGGGGGCGGCCAGAGGAGGGATATTCTAAGCGCAGCGCGCAGAGAGAAGAGAGACGGCCGGACCATCCAACAAGGAGAGTTGATGAACAAAACCTACGGGACCGGTGTGCGCTGGAGAACTTTGGTTCTGAGTGTTGCCGTGGTGTTCGTGGCGACGCTCGGCCTGAATGCGCAACCGAAATCTGCGGCCAAAGAAAAGCCGGCGACGGCGAGCGCAGCGGGAGGAACAATCTCGGCGCTCTTTGTGAGCGACATTCATTTTGATCCGTTCTGGGACCCGAGCAAAGTGGATCGGTTGAGAGCTGCGCCGGTGAGCGAGTGGAAAGCGATTCTGGCCGCGCCGGATGCGGCGGATCGAGCGGAGCGGTTTGCACAGCTCGAGCAGGCGTGCAAGGTTCGGGTGTCGCCGGATACCTCTTACGATCTGTATGCTTCGAGCCTGCAGGCGATCAGCGCCGATGCCGGGAAAGCAAAATTTGCGGTGCTGAGCGGCGACCTGATGGCGCATGAATTCAAATGCAAGTTCACGACACTTGTTCCCCAGGCAAAGCCCGGCGAGTATCGCGCGTTTACCGAGAAGACGATTGAGTTCGTGATGCGTGAGCTGCGCGCGGCGGTCAAGGGCGTTCCGGTGTATGCGGCGTTAGGGAACAACGATTCGGACTGCGGCGACTACCAACTAGATGCGAACAGCGCCTTCCTGAAGGCGACCGGCGAGGACATGACGAGCGATCTTCGGAGGGGCGATCGGGCGGAAGCGTTGCGCACATTTGGCGAGGGAGGTTTTTACAGCGCCAGATTGCCGGCTCCATTGGAACGGACGCGAATCCTGGTGCTGGACGATCTGTTTATGTCTCAGCGATACGAGACGTGCGGGGGGAAGGAAGATCCGTCTCCCGCAGCGGCGCAGATTGTGTGGTTGCAGCAGCAACTGGATGCGGCGCGGCGAAATCACGAGAGGGTCTGGGTAATGACGCACATTCCTCTGGGTGTAAACATCTATGCGACGGCGACGAAGGGAATCAATGTATGTAGCGGGGGAAAGCCGCAGATGTTTTTAAAGACGGAGGCGCTGGCGGACGCGATTGAGGGATACGGCGATGTGATCAAGCTGGCGATTTTTGCGCACACACACATGGACGAAATGCGCCTGCTGAAGCCAAAGGCACAAGGCGCGCCAGTGGAGGGTGTGGCGATCAAGATGGTTGGATCGATTTCGCCCATCGGGGGAAACAACCCGTCGTTTACGGTGGCGGAGATCGATACGGCGACGTCTGAGATGAAGGATTACAGGGTTTTTGCGGCGTCGGATAAAACAGGGGCGAAGTGGAGCGAAGAGTATGACTTTGGCGACACCTACAAAGAGCCGGCGTTTACGGCAGAGACGGTCGGTGATTTGATTGCGGGGTTCAGGGCAGACCCAAATGCACAGACGGCGGCGAGCGCAAGCTACATTCAGGACTTCGATTCGCATGGCGCGGGACTGACGGTGCTGAAGCCGCTTTGGAAGACCTACACATGCGAACTGATGGGCGAGGATGCGGAGGCGTTTAAGGCGTGCGTGTGTCAAGGGCAGGGAACGGGGAACAGGCAATAGCGACCAGGGAGCAGGGACCGGTGGTTGCCCCAGGTCTGGACTTTCAGACCTGGGATCGGCAGGTGGCCCACTCATCGGTTTTCCCTGCGCTCATCGCAGAGAAGGATACGCTGTGCCCCATTCATCGCGGTCTCATCGCGATGAGTGGGCGTCCGAACTACAAGCTTAGGGTGCCCCGGGCCCTTCGCCTCTGGGGTCCGCGGAGGTAAAAAAACAGGGCACCCATTCGGGCACCTTTCGCTTGTCAAGATCCCGCCCACCGGAAAATCGTCTCCAACCACACCCTAACCCCTTCACCCTTCATCCTTTACGTTCTCTAAATAAATCCCCCCAAGTTTGCCGATCATTATCCCGCTTAAGCGCATACTGGTCTCAGAATTCCAAAACCAGCTTTCGTCGCGGCGGAACCATCCGCCGAAAATCGCCACTTTTAAATCATGTAGGAGTTTTCCATGCCCGACTCATCCGAACTCAACACCGGCAAAAAGGCGATCGCTCGTTGCATGCGCGCCTGGAACTATGCCTGTAAAAAGGAAACGGCCCGTCACGGCAGCAACGCGAACGACGACCTCATCAACCAGGCCGCAAACGCGGCTTACCTCCGCGCCATGCCCGTTCTCGCTGGCTATAAAAACATTTGCGAATTCATCGCCTGCATCAACTTCGCGTCAACCACCGGCATTGTCACGCCCATCGAGGCCCAGCACTACCTCACCAATGCCAAAATCGCGATCTCAGTGGTCTGCCAGCGGCCCGCTTCCTCCCGCGTCATGCACCCTCGGATCCCCGGATTCGGCCGCAGGTTCAAATCCCCTCTGCCGGCAGAAAAAATGGAAAAACCATTTTTACCACGGGGGGGGGGCACTACCTCCCCGCGAAGTGATTACAAATAAAACTACTTATCGAATCCTCGTCGACAAATTTCGACAAATTCCTTCGCTTTTATCGCCAAAACCGCAAAAGCGCCCTCCGCCGCCCAGGACCATAGAGACCGGCGCTACGAGTGAGCTAGCGCGCGGAGACGGTCTGGCGACTGCGTGCCGGCGTTTTTTCCTGGTTTTGGTTGAGATACTCATTCACAGCCGCAGCGGCTTTGCGGCCCTCAGAGATGGCCCAGACAACGAGCGATTGGCCGCGGCGCATGTCGCCGGCGGCGAAGATGCCATCGACCGAGGACATGTAATTTGTAGTAGCAATGTTGCCACGCTGGTCGAGCTGGAGACCGAGTTGCTCGATCATGCCGTTCTTCACCGGGCCGAGGAAGCCCATCGCGAGCAGGACGAGATCGGCGTCGAGAATAAATTCGGTGCCGGCCTGGGCTTCGAATTTGGGCGGTGGTCCGACGCGAACGCAGTGAAGCTGCTTGACGTTGCCCGCGTCGTCGCCAGTGAACTTGATGGTGTTGATCGACCAGTCGCGAATGCCGCCCTCTTCGTGCGCGCTTTCGGTGCGCAGTTGCAGCGGCCAGAGCGGCCACGGGGTTGAGGCGGCGCGCTCGGCCGGCGGGCGGGGCATGATTTCGAACTGGTGAACGGTCTTGGCTCCCTGGCGATGGCTGGTGCCGAGGCAGTCTGCGCCCGTGTCGCCTCCACCGATGATGACGACGTGCTTGCCGGTAGCGAGAATGGGGGCGGAAGCGCCCATCGAGCGCAGCAGCGCTTCTTCGGTGTCGCCTTCATTGCGGCGATTCTGCTGCGGCAGGAATTCCATGGCGTAGTGGATGCCCTTGAGCTCGCGGCCGGGAATGGAGAGGTCGCGGGGATGCTCGGCGCCTCCACAGAGAAGGATCGCGTCAAATTGTTCCGTTAGAGATTCCACGGGCGTATTGACGCCGACGTGCGCGTTGGTCTGGAAGATGACGCCTTCAGCCTTCATCTGCGCGATGCGGCGATCGACAATGTGTTTTTCCAGCTTGAAGTTGGGAATGCCGTAACGGAGAAGGCCGCCGATGCGGTCGTTCTTCTCGTAGACGGTGACGGAGTGGCCGGCTCGTCGAAGCTGCTGCGCTGCGGCGAGACCCGCGGGACCACTGCCTACAACGGCCACGCGCTTTCCGGTAGCCTGATCGGGAGGCTCGGGATGAATCCAGCCTTCGTCAAAGCCCCTTTCAACTATCGACCGCTCGATGAGCTTGATTGATACGGGCGGCTGATTGATGCCGAGCACGCAGGCAGCTTCGCACGGCGCGGGGCAAATGCGGCCGGTAAATTCAGGGAAGTTGTTGGTGGAGTGGAGGCGGCGGACGGCGGCCTGCCATCGATTGTTGTAGACGAGGTCGTTCCAATCAGGGATGAGATTGTTGACCGGACAGCCGGTGTGACAGAAAGGCACGCCGCAGTCCATGCAGCGTGCGCCTTGCTCGCGCTGTTTTTCCTCGGGGAACGGCTCGTAGATTTCAAACCAGTCGCGAATGCGCTCGTCGGCCTTGCGGCGCGTAGGTTGTTCGCGGTTAATTTCAAGAAAGCCGGTGACTTTACCCATGCCGCGCCTCCGCAGTTGCAACCAGCGAGGGTGTGGCGAGTGGGGAAGTGTAAACGGCCTTGGCGCGCTCGACGCCGAGGACACGCTTATACTCGTGCGGGAAGACTTTAATGAAGAGCGGCTGCGCGTCGGCCCAGTGCTCAAGCACCCACGCGGCGCGAGGACTGCCGGTGAGATCGCGATGACGCGCGAGCAGAGCGCGGATTTGTTCGATGTCCTCGGAGTTGACGAGCGGCTCGAGATCGACGCTGGCCTGGTTGCAGCGGCGCGTGGCGAAGTCGCCCTTATCGTCGTAGACGTAGGCGATGCCGCCGCTCATGCCGGCTGCAAAATTTCGACCCGTCGCCCCGAGAATGATGGCCAGTCCGTTGGTCATATATTCGCAGCCATGGTCGCCAACGCCTTCAACGACGGCGGTTGCGCCGGAGTTGCGGACGGCGAAGCGCTCACCGGCGATGCCATTGAGGAAGGCTTCGCCGCTGGTGGCGCCGTAAAGAACGACGTTGCCCACGAGGATGCTTTCTTCAGGCAGGAAGCTGGAGGTCTTGGGCGGATAGGCGATGATGCGGCCGCCAGAGAGGCCTTTGCCAAGATAATCGTTGGCATCGCCCTCGAGCTCGAGCGTTACGCCCTGCGGAACGAATGCGCCGAAGCTTTGGCCGGCTGAGCCACGGAATTTGTAGTGAATAGTGCTGTCGGGCAATCCTGCGGAACCGAAACGACGCGCGATGGTGCCGCCAAGCATAGCGCCGACGGTGCGGTGCACGTTGCGAATGGCGAAGCTGGCGGTGACCAGCGATTGCGATTCGAGCGCAGGCTTGGCCTTGGCGATGAGCGCGTGGTCGAGAGCGGGACCGAGGCCGTGATCCTGGCAGGTGGTGCGGCGGCGCGCAACGCGCGAGGGAAGCGGCGGCGCGTGGAGGATCGACGAGAGGTCAATGCCTTTGGCCTTCCAGTGCGCGCCGTCGATGTGTGTCTCGATTTTTTCAACGCGGCCGACCATTTCGTCGACGGTGCGGAAGCCGAGCTTGGCCATGTGCTGGCGCATCTGCTCAGCGATAAAAAAGAAAAAGTTGATGACGTGCTCAGGCGTGCCGGTGAAGCGTTCACGAAGGACGGGGTCCTGGGTAGCGATGCCGACCGCGCAAGTATTCAAGTGACACTTGCGCATCATAATGCAACCCATTGAGATGAGGGGCATTGTGGCAAAGCCGAATTCCTCTGCGCCGAGCAATGCGGCGATGACGACGTCGCGGCCGGTCTGGAGCTTGCCATCGGTTTGCACGCGGATGCGGCTGCGGAGATCGTTGAGCAGCAGGACCTGCTGCGTTTCAGCGAGGCCGAGCTCCCACGGCAGACCGGCGTGTTTGATGGAACTCAGCGGCGAAGCGCCGGTGCCGCCTGTGTCACCGGAGATGAGGACGACGTCAGCGTGAGCCTTGGAAACGCCGGCAGCGACGGTGCCGACTCCGACCTCGGAGACGAGCTTGACGGCGATGCGCGCCTGCGGGTTCACGTTCTTCAGGTCGTAGATGAGCTGCGCGAGATCCTCGATCGAGTAGATATCGTGATGCGGCGGCGGCGAGATGAGGCCAACGCCGGGGATCGAGTGCCGGATCTTGGCGATGAAGTCATCCACCTTGTGACCCGGCAACTGGCCGCCCTCGCCGGGCTTGGCACCCTGCGCCATCTTGATCTGCAGCTCGTCGGCGTTGACCAGGTAGTTGGTGGTGACGCCGAAGCGGCCACTGGCCACCTGCTTCACCGCGCTGCGGCGCAGGTCGCCATTCTCGTCGCGCTTGAAGCGCGCTTCGTCTTCGCCGCCTTCACCGGTATTGGACATGCCGCCCAGCCGGTTCATGGCGATGGCCAGCGTCTCGTGCGCCTCTTTGCTGATGGAGCCGAAGCTCATGGCGCCGGTGGTGAAGCGCTTCACGATCTCCTTGGCCGCTTCGACCTCTTCAATCGGGATCGGGGTTTCGGCGTACTTCAGCTTGAACAGGCCGCGCAGCGTGGCCATGTTGCGGTTCTGGTCGTCGATGAAGTCGGT
>DASXFF010000186.1:0-3672 GCA_036489735.1 Occallatibacter sp.
CGGCGGGCGACCGGACGGCAACGTCGGGAAACCGGAGCTCTCCCCGCGAAAAATCCTTCCGGTTGAACGTCAGGATCGTTGCGCCGCCGGCGGCTACAGCCAACTCCAGAACATGGTTGTCCGCTTCGTCCGGCAGGTTCGGCCTCCAGCGGTAGTAGACCTCGACGAGTTGCGTGCAGGCAAGGAACGCATCGAAGAGCATCGCTTGTTCGCGCAACGTCAGGCTGCAGCGCTTTTGCACATGCGGGCGTGCCAAGACCGCTTCATACTCTGTGAACAGGGGTACCGAAATCAACGCCTGGGCTTCCTTCCGCAGCACGCGCCGCAGTACCTCGCGCGAGGCACCGCGACCGCTGGTGAAAGCCGACGCGAGCACGTTCGTATCCAGTACGATCCAGAGGTCCGACATTTACCGAAATGATAGCATATATGCTATCACAACCGGGTTTATTGGGGCTCTACAAGGTGCTGCGCGGCGGCAGTGAGCCGCGGTTTGATACGGCTAGTCGGGATTGTGCAGCGCTGGGCGTTCGTCTGGTGGCGCAGCCTGCACACCCCCAGGCAGGAGGTTGAACAGAATCACCTATTCGGCTCAGAGAATGGCAAATCTGGAGCGGACAAATTGGCTGTTCCCGGCCCAGAGCGGACAGCCAGCCGTGATATTTCATTCGGCCTAAAGCAGTCGTTCGGATAATGATTGATAATCCAGCCCCCGTGGCTTGCGTGCATCGACACTTGGCCGTGGAATGGCTGGAGAAAGACATTGAAGTGGATTCTCGGTCCGATCGTCGCTACGGCTGTCCTCGCATCATTCCCGGTCACCGGCGAATCGCAATCGCCAGACAACCCGGCCCGGATGTCGGCGACGGTCAAGACGCTGGCCTCGGACGCGTTCCAAGGTCGTGCGCCGGGAACACCTGGCGAAGCGAAGACGGTGGCCTACCTTGTCGATCGATTCCGCGCTTTCGGCCTGCAGCCGGGTGGTGAGAACGGCGGTTGGCTGCAGCAGGTGTCCTTGGTACACAACATCGCAGACACGCCCACGCGGCTTGAGGTACGGGTTGGCGGGTCCACTGTGCCTCTGCTCGCAGGGCGTGACCTCAGCCCGCAGACGATCCGCCCGATTTCTCGCGTCACAATCATCGATGCACCAATGGTGTTCGTCGGTTATGGCGTCGCGGCGCCGGAACGAAAATGGGACGACTTCAAGGGCGTCGACCTGCACGGCAAGGTTGCAATCTTCCTCGTCAATGATCCCGATTTTGAAGCCGGGCCGGATGAGCCCGTAGCGGGCAAGTTCGGCGGCCGCGCGATCGCCGCATTCGTCGTGCATGAGACCGCCGCTGCGGGCTATGGATGGAACGTCGCCTCCAACGCAGCGGGGGGCATGCAATGAAGACAGGAACAGCAGTGCTACTGACGCTTGTACTCGCAGTCGCAGCACCGAAATCCGCCGCACCCCAGTCTATCGTCTACGGCTCGAACCCTACGGCAGGGCACTATTTCGAGCACGACGGGGTGCGGCTCTATTACGAGGTTTACGGCAGGGGGCCACCGCTGCTGGTGATCCACGGCAACGGCCTCAGCATCTGGTGGATGAAGGACCAGATCGCTTACTTCTCAAGACATTATCAGGTCATCGCGATGGACAGCCGCGACCATGGAAAGTCCGCGGATGCACCGGGACCCCTGACATTCGAGCAGATGGCCGACGATCTCGGGGCCTTGCTAGAACACTTGCACACGGGCCCTGCGCTCGTGCTCGGCTGGAGCGACGGCGGCGTTGAAGCCTTGCTTCTGGGCATGCGTCATCCCGACAAAGTGCTGAAGATCGCCGCCATGGCCGCCAACCTCTATCCAGAAGGCATCAGGCCTGAGGTTCTTAAGTTGTTCGGCGCCGCTCCGGAGGCTCAGGGGTCGGCCGATTCACGGACCGAACGGGTTAAGGCGCTTGTGCGGACGCAGCCGCACATCAGGCCGGAAGACCTGATGACCATTACCGCCCCGACTTTGGTGCTGGCGGCCGACCACGACCTCATCCTCGATGAGCACACGCTGGAGATCTACCACCACCTCCCCAACGGCCAGTTGGTCATCTTTCCGAACGCCACGCACATGATTTCTGTTGACGATCCGCAGCGGTTCAACGCTGCGGTCGCGAGTTTCTTCCGGGAGCCATTCGTGAGGAAAGATCGACTTTCGGACGTGCTCAAGTCCCTCGATCGGCTCAAGCAGGAGGAAGCCGTGGAAGAGTCCCGGTCGCCTTCAGGCCCCCGGAAAGCCGACAGTCGTGATTGACCGAATTGGGTCAGCGGAAAACGGAACCCCAGAAAACCGCACAGCAGACACATTTGGATTCAGAGAAGGAGCCGCGATATTCGGAATAGGTGTCTACCACCAATGTGAAAATTACGGCGGATTTTATAGATAGGACTGGGAAACTCATAATCCCTTGGTCCTTGGTTCGAATCCAAGCAGGCCCAGTTCACTCTTAAATCAGCTGAAACTCAATTCCCAATTAGCCGGTCTTGAATTCCCAGATAGCCGATATTCTAGCCGCTCTGCCTTGAGCGGTCTTGGGGATTACAGTGTATCCGCGGCTCGCAGAAGCCCACGTCCGAACGGCCCTGCGCGACACTCGTGTCGTGGTGATCGCCGGTCCGCGCCAGTTGGGGAAAACGACACTCGCACGTCGTTTCGCACGGCAACGCCGCAAATATCTCACGCTTGACAGCCAACCCACGCTGGCCGCTGCCAGGAGCGATCCAGTCGCCTTCATCCGCGGCCTTGAATGTGTGGTCATAGACGAAGTGCAGCGAGCACCCGATGTTCTGCTGGCCATCAAGCAAAGCGTGGATGAAGACAAACGTCCTGGCCGCTTCCTACTAACAGGTTCGGTGAACATACTGACAATCAAGACGATGCACGAATCACTGCCGGGTCGCGTTGAGTTGGTTCCACTCTATCCGTTGGGACGCAGTGAGCAGCTGCGCATCAAGCGGCCGGTCTTTCTCTCGAGCGCCCTTAAAGGGCAGACCCCACAACTTGCAGAATCATTATCGCCCGAGGACCTGCTGCAGCTCGTCGCGACGGGAGGTTACCCGGACGCGATGAAGCGTCGCGGAGAGCGGCGTCGCCACGACTGGTATCGTGCGTATATCAAGTCGCTCATCGAGCGTGATCTCCCGGAGATTGCCAACCTCGCGAAGCCCACACAGATTCCCAGGCTCCTGGAGGTGTCAGCTCGACTGGCCGGCCAGCTCACAAATCTATCCGAGGTCGGTCGTAGTGCCGGGGTAGACTACAAAACAGCTGACCACTATCTCGACGCAATGATCCTATAGATCACGATCCCGGTGAACGTGACCTGGCGAGCGGTAGCCTCGACACCGTGAAATCGACCGGTATGGGTGGCACGAGTTTTGACCCGGAGGACCACTCTGTGTCGCCGACAGCAAGGAGTTCCTCAACGTTGTAAGCGATGTTCGAAAAGGCGGCGGCAAAGCCGCGCTCCACCGCCATGAGATCAATCAACGATTGAGGCTGCTCTCCACTGAGATGCCCGCGATAGTCGGGCGTGAAGAATTCGTTGAAGTCACCGGTAAATCCTTGCTCGCCCATCCGCAGCCAGCGGCGGATCAATGCCTTGTTGTCCTCTGCGCTCATAGGGTG
>DASXFF010000198.1:0-6932 GCA_036489735.1 Occallatibacter sp.
GTCGTGCTGATTGCGGTCATCAATGCCCATGTTCGGATAGGTGGCCCAGATCAATACCGCGTCGATTCCGCCGTACCGTTTCTCCAGATCGTCCAGATAGCGATCCACCGTGTACTTGCCGCTCACCGGATCGTAAAAGTAGCGGTCATGCACCATCATTTGCGGTTGAATAAAGCTTGACTGCGTCCAGCGCAGCGCCGGCATATCATAGCGGGAGCCGTCGTAGCCAACACGGATGAGTCGCTCGGCACGCCAATGAGTGATATCCGCTAGCCATTCCTCGTGCGAAAATGGCGAACACGGGGAATAGCCTCCCTCCCACGCTCCGCGCAGTTCCAGGCACGCGGGCGAAGGAATCTGCTGCCCTCGCGCGCCATAGTGTGTGTCTTGCGGGAATGCGGGAATTGCGTGAATTGCCGCAAGAAGCGAAAGGCTTGCGGACCAGCGCATGACTTGAGTTAATGCTTTCATAGAGTCCTCATCTGGAAATCGATTGAAACCGTTCCGTGGTTAAACCAAGTCAAAGTCCCGTGTTGAACACCGTGACACATCCCGGCACGTGCCACATCGAGGCCTTAATAAAATGGGTTCCAAACCCTTCGACGCGCGCGGCGCGGTTTCGAGTCTGATGCGTATTCGTATGCACCCATAGCCGGCGCGCTTCCCTTGGGAACCGCATTGCCGTCAAGATCGTTCGTGAAGCCCAAAGGAATGCCCGCTTCGATTGCCGGGCTTCCAACTCTGAGGTGATAGTTGCGCTTTGCGAAATCGACGAACATCGGATCGCCCACCTTATCCCCGCTCCCGCGTTTTCCCGGAATCGGATCCAATGTGCTTTCATCCACGCTGTAAAACAGATTGTGATCGTGAATCTGCCGCAGGCCCAACCCATTGTGGAAGGCTTGTAAGCCATTCGCAACAACGAAAATATTATTACGCCACTCGGTATCGTTGGTTCCGGTGATGAACCAGTTCACATCGTTGTAGCCGGGCGGCCGCGTCATCGTGCGGACAATCGTGTTGTTCTCAATCAACCAATGCGTCGCGTTCGTCATGCCGATAAACTTCTCTGAGATATCCGCTTCGTTGTAAGCGATGGTCACATCGGAATACGGCCCGCCGGCGTCCGTCTCAAGAAAGCCTTGCGTGTCATACACCTTGTTGTGATGAATGTTTATATTCTTTTTCGCGTTCCTTCCATCAATCTCAAACGCGCCGCCGTCAGCACCCCAGCTTCCCCCAACCATGTAGTAATGTTCGATCCGATTGTAAGACGCTTCCAGATTCGACACCATCAGCATCACGGCGACCGGCCCCCAATTTGGCGAACAAAGGAACTGATTGGTCGTGTTGTGGAAGTAATTCCTTGTGATGAGGGCGTATTCTCCAAACGCGCGCACCGCGACCGGGCAGTTAATTGCTTCGCAGTTGCGCACCACCACATGCTGCGCCGTCTCCGCTATAAACACGGCTGCAATGGTACGCGCTACGGACGACGGGGCAGTCGGTGCAGCCGGAACTCCATCGACGAAACACAGACCGTCGATCACGATCCAGCTTCCGTGTATTTGAATCATGTTGCCGGAAAGCTCACTGTAATGCGGATTGGTAAATCGCGGAGCGGCGCCCGAGCCATATGCCGCAAGCTTGATGGGCGCTTCGGCGGTGCCGGAATCGTTAATCAGCATAGCCCCCGAGTACGAAGAGCCCCTGGCGAAGAAGACCGACTCTCCCGGCTGCATGCGGTGTGCATTGACCGCGGCCAGCGACTTCCATGGGCGCGCGAGGGTTCCAGGACCCGAATCGTCGGCATGTGGGTCAGCGCTGTTTACGTAGTGAGCCGCAGGTCTGCCTGCCGCCACGGCGCCCAGAGCATTTATCGAGACCAGGAGAAACAGAAGACATGCAACTGGAATCGATTTGAGGGACAAAGCGCTCACACCTTTCCTCGAGGGCGCCTGCTCAAGGCGCATGAAATCCGATCTGCATGCCAAGCGTGGCGCAGGGGGTAGGTATCCAAAAAGCGGGCTTTTTCGCTGATTTAAACCTTTCAATTTGTCGAGTAAACCTTAAGTTTCGCTGCTACAATCTGTCAAGAATAAAGTTGGAAGTGAGTTGAGCTCCCTCTCCAGCTTCATCTCAAGCGATCAAAAATGGGGCGGCTTATGCTCAAATATTTTCTCGCGTTTGTATTGTTTGCCTTCTCGCCGTTTCTCCAGGCGCAGTTGTCCTTGCGGAATGCCGACGTGATTCATATGGTGAAGGCGGGCCTGGGAGAAGACCTCATTATCACTACGATCGACGCCGCGCCCGGATACTACGACACTTCCATCGATGGACTGGCCAATCTGCAGCGTGCGGGCGTCAGCGATAAAGAGATGTCGTCCATCGTCCAAAAGGCCTTTCATATATGCTTCGCAGGCACCGTTCAGGACCACCTGGAAGGCCTGAAGCAAGGTCAGATGGAGGAATTGCTTCAGAAATTTCGTTGCGGCCCGCATTCCGATCGACCGCCGCCGCCCGCGGCCAAAGCATCTCCTGTTGCGGAGCCGGCCCCAAACGCGAGGATGTTTCATTCTTCGCTTGCAGGCACGCTGGGTGCGGCGTGATACTATCGGCCAGCGGTTTCAACACAGTGAGCGGATGCTTGGAGTAGGGCCCTTTTCAGAGTTTTCCTGAGAACACATGGCGCCGGCTCGCTGTCCCCCTTTGATTTCCGCCAAGATATTCCGCGGGCGAAGGCGCTGACACGAGCGGCCCTGCCTCCCGAGGCACCTCATGCACGGTATTTTCTCCTGCCTTTCTCAGTTTTCTCGCAGACGTGATTCCTATCGGCTTGCCAGGCTCTGCCGGGCAGCCGTCCTGCCGCTTGCAGCGGCGCTGGTTTTGGCCGCATCCGCCCTTGCTGCCGGCGCTACGACAACCACCACACTCGCCATAACCAGCGGCGGCGCAAATGTAGCCACGGTAGCCGCAGGAACGCCTGTAACTCTGACGGCGACCGCAACCTCGTCAGGGACGCCTTTGAGTCCGGGTTTGATCCTGTTTATGAATACCACCGCGTATGGCTCAAGCAACGTGATGGCACAGGTGGGTTCCGCGCAACTGAATTCGAGCGGGACGGCCAGCATCACGCTTCGACTGGGGATTGGGATCAACGCGCTGCAGGCAGTTTATGTCGCCCCCCCGTCTGCTGGCCGGATTTCTTCCGCGATTGAACTGCTTACCGTCACCGGAAAGTTCCCGACAACGACCTCCTTCGGAGCCACGCCGGTCGGTGAATACCTGGACTTCTTTTCGGAAGTGAACGCCGTCGCGCCCTTCGGACAGCCTTATCCGACCGGTACAGTCGAGGTGGTTGACCAGACTTTCTCCAGTACGGTCACAGAAGGTCCGTTTTTGAGCATTCCGTACTACAACTCTGCACAATTCACATTCCAGTATCCGCCTCTGGCAACCGGGCCCGAGCCGTTTTCAATCGCTTCCGGAGACTTTAATCATGATGGAATTGCCGACCTGGTTGTCGCCAATTCAGGGAACAACACGGTTGGAGTCATGCTGGGCAACGGCGACGGTACATTCAAGCCCCAGGTAACATATGCCACAGGCAACGGAACGTATTCGGTAGCCGTAGGCGACTTCAACAGCGACGGCAATCTTGATCTGGTGGTTGCCAACCTCTCGGCAAACTCAGTATCTGTTCTGCTGGGTAACAGCGATGGCACGTTCCAGGCGCAGCAAACCTATGCCGCCGGGAACGGTCCCAACTCTGTTGTTGCGGGCGATTTCAACGGTGACGGCATTCCTGACCTTGCGGTAATCAATCAGAATGATGCGACCGTATCCATCCTTTTGGGAAAAGGAGACGGTAGCTTCAATACGCAGAAGACCTATGCCACCGGAAATGGGCCCGTGTCGTTGACCACCGCTGACTTCAACGGTGACGGCGTCCTTGATCTAGCCATAGCCAACAACACGGACAACACGTTGTCTGTCCTTGTAGGGAATGGTGACGGCAGTTTTCAGACGCAGGTTTCGTATGCCACGGGCACAGGCCCAAGTTCCGTGACGAACGGCGTTTTTACGGCATCCGGCAATATCGATCTGGCCGTTGCCAATCTCTCCGGCCACACCGTCTCTGTGCTGTTGGGTAATGGCAACGGCTCGTTCCAGACCCAGATTGCCTACGCGGCCGGTTCCAGCCCTTACGCCGTAGTTGCCGGCGATTTTGCCTGCATGGGCTACCAGGATCTCGCCGTGGACTCACAGGCGGGGGGAGTCATGATTCTCGAGAATGGGTCTGGAAACGGAGTCTTTAGCAAGCCGATCTCTGTGGGAGGGGGAAACCTCACACTAACCGTTGCCGACTTTAATGGAGACGGCTTGTCGGACCTGGCGGCGGTCGACAACACTGGCGCGACGGTGACTGTGCTGCTGAACGCATCCGGACCCAGTCCCCATGTCTCTTTCGCTGAGGACTCTGCGTACCTGCCTGGTTCGAATGCTCTGATAGCGGATTACAGCGGAGATTCAAACTACAGCGCAAGCAATTCCGTCGTCGGGACGATAACTTCGCCACCGGTAAAAACCACATTAACTTTTACCTCAGCAAGCCCGAACCCCGGCAACTACGGCAGCCCTCTGACACTGACGGCGATCCAGAGCCCCTATTCCGTTGCTGCGATTCCCAGCCTGACGACCAACGGTTTGCCCGTCACGTTTTTCTTCACCAACGGCACTCCGGTAGGTACAGCCACGCTTTCCAACGGCGTGGCCACTCTTACCACCACGTCTGCTCCGGTGGGAGTTGGTTTACTTGAAGCTAAATTCGCGGGAACCACCTACTTCAGCGGAACCACTTCCAACAACGTACCGGAAACAATACGACCGGCGACTTTGACCGTCACCGGCGGCAGCGTAAGCCGGGAATATGGCGCGGTGAATCCAGTTCTCACCGGCACAGTAAGCGGCGAGGTGAATGGCGACACATTCACCACTACCGGAACAACCACTGCTACCCAGGCCAGTGTTCTGGGCGCGTATCCGGTGGTTCCTGCAGCTAACGGCGCGCACATCGCCGACTACTCGGTGACCACGGTCAATGGAACACTCACCGTGACCCAGGCGACTCCAGTCAGTATGCTGACTTCTTCCGCCAACCCCGCCAGTGTCTCGGCTCCGGTTGTGTTTACCGCGACGCTGACCTCGGGCATCGCGCCCGCGGGCAGCATATCGTTCTACGACGGAACTGCGCTTCTGGGGCCGGGAACGCTCACTGCCGGAGTTGCTACCTACTCCACATCTTCCCTGGCCGCCGGCTCTCACTCCATCACTGCCGTCTTTGCCGGCAATGCAGATTATGCGGCAGTAACCAGCGCCCCGGTTGTGGAGGTGATTGAAGACTTCACCCTCGGCGCCGCCAGCGGCGGTTCCACCTCGGTCACCGTCTCGCCGGGCGGCACAGCGGACTTCACGCTGGCTGTGAGCCCGCCCAGCGGCACAACCCTCGCCAGTGCGGTTTCGTTTTCGGTGACGGGGTTTCCGTCCGGAGCAACCAGCACATTCTCCCCTGCCAGCGTGGCCGCAGGTTCCGGAGCAAGCAATGTGACGCTCGCTGTGACAGTACCCAGCGACAGCGCATCTCTGCCGTCCAGCAGACCATTCGGCAGGGGCGGACTTCCCATTGCGCTGGGACTGCTCATTATCCCATTCGCGGACCGGGCACGAAGGGCTTCGCGGCGGGTCTTCCGGTTCGTCGCCGTGGGAATTGCAGGAGCGGCCCTGACGGCTGCCGTAAGCGGCTGCGGAGGAGGCGGCAATGGCGGTAGTATTAATCCGCCTCCACAAAGCTACAACCTGACCGTTACCGCAACTTCGGGCTCGCTATCCCACACAACATCGCTGACACTCACGGTGGAGTAAACCCACGCGACCATCGCCCGCGACACTGAGGCTCTGCTCAAACCTCTACATGATCGAATGCCCATCATCTGGATATATGCGGAGCTTCTTTGGATATCTTCGGAAGTGTGTTTGGTAGCGCTAACGGGAATCGAAATATGATCTCATGGGCAACAATATACTTCGCTGACCGTTTAGCATAAATAAAGAGTAAGTCACACCGATAGTGCAACGATAAGATGCGGATTAGAAGGAGGGGTAAATGCAACTTTCCGATTACCTAGGCAAAGACACTCTAATGTTGATCCCCGACATCAATCCCCAAAACCCCAAAGATGGTGAAACTGCTCGGGGTTGAAACTGGGGGCGTATGGATCGAAGGCCAGGGCTTGACGAATACCTTTCTACAATCCATCAATCAAGCCACTTGGCCAGCTTCACCAGCTTTCTTTCTGCCTTATCACGCAGTCCGGCTAGGAATCGGTAGAGCGGATGTCGTGGCCTTGGACGAGAAAGCATTTGGCTTATAACTCTAGCCGTCTCGGGATCTGAAAGCATTTCCTCAATGAAGTTCATGGCCGATAGAGTATCGTAATCGATTTCTAAATCTGGTGTGGCCTTCTCCTCAGCCACTCATCCCAAAGTCTCGGGCCATCCCCGCCAATATGCCCTCGTCTAGTTCAACGGAGGTGTGGTAGCGGTTCAATCGAGTTTTGATGTCGTGATGCCACTGCCTTTGGAGAGACGAAAGCGCATCCCTTCGCGCGTACCAAGCGAACATATCTGCCGCCTGGAGCGGGAGGCATTCTTTCTCATCCCCTTTCTTGGGGTCTTTGCCTAGGTAGGGAACCATTTCCATGGGCAACCAGCGGCGAAGATTGGGGTACCATCAGGGCCGACGCATCTTAATTTCCGAGTAGATGCAACATGTAGTCGTTGTCCCAACCTGCCTGTAGCCGCTTACCTTTGATTCCGAGCTTGCAGGTTTTGTCTTGTTTGAGTAGGTTGAGGGCGATGCGGTTGATGATGGA
>DASXFF010000170.1:0-36817 GCA_036489735.1 Occallatibacter sp.
TGAAAGACACCGGCCTGACGTTGCGGGCGCTGGGCGCGGAGGCGATCATTCTGCGGCACAATTCGTCGGGTGCGGCATGGCTGCTGGAAGAGACGACGCGGTTGCCTGTAGTGAACGCGGGCGATGGCATGCACGAACATCCCACGCAGGCTCTGCTCGATCTGCGAACGATTCTTACGCACCTGCGGCCGGGAATGACCGGAGTCGGGCCGGAGACGCTGGCCAGCGCGACAGTCATGATCGTGGGCGACATTCTGCACAGCCGCGTGGCGCGGTCGAATATGCAGTTGCTGCCGCGCGTGGGCGCGCGCGTTCTGCTGTGCGGGCCTAAAGAGCTCCTGCCCGAACAGGCGGCAAAGTCGGGACCGGGCATCGAAATCGAGCGAGACTTTGAGGCGGCGCTCAAGCAGTCGCAGGTGGTGATGATGCTGCGCATTCAGGCAGAGCGGCTGGCGGGCTTGCAACTGGATCTTGAAGACTACAAGGCCAACTATCAACTAACCGGGCAACGGCTGGCGGCTCTTGCTCCCGAGGCAGTGGTGTTGCATCCGGGACCGATCATTCGCGGCATGGAGATCACCGCCGGCGTGGCCGATGGCGTGCAGTCGGCGATCCTGGAACAGGTGACAAACGGGCTGGCCATTCGCATGGCGGTGATGGAGCGCGCGCTGACGGCGCAGGGCACGTCGCAATGGTAGACGGGAATGATGAGATCGACTAGCGCCCAGCAGTTTCGCGTCCCACTAGTCGCGGCATTGGCGACCGCGGAGCTGGTTGGGCTTGTCTATTTCTATAGGTGGTCGGTTTCTCACTCAGCTAACGACGGAAAAAGGTTCTCTGCATTTCTCATTCTCTCGTGCTTAACGACGGGATTGGTTGTTGCGTATCTTTGGAGCGATTGGCTTGAAAAGCGCAATATCCATTTTTTCGAGGTCGTTGGCGTTCTTGCGCTCGGATTCGGCGCGAATCCGAGATTCACACACGGGGATCTTCTCCGATCCGTTCTGAACGGGACGATTGCTTTGATATTTCTGATTGCGATTCTCCCGAGGCTTTTTCAACCGCCACCTTCTCTTCAGCGGAGATTTCAACGGGAATCCGGTCCATCCTCGGCGAGTCAATCTGAGGGGAATCAGGTCGAACACAGCCCAACACATAGGCGCGTGGGAAGGTATGTTGGGATGCTCTTGTTATGGATGCTCGTCTTAGATTGGCTTTGGAATCGTGCGAGAAGCCCTGTACCACTATGGCTCAAGTCCCTCTCGATCCTACCGGCGGTTTGGCTCATGTTGCAGCCAGTCATCCTTAGATTTCGGGAGCAATCAGCAAGTCGGGAGTTACACCTCGCCGGCAGCGACGAGAAAAAGAACGGAGGCCGCGCATGAAGGCTCTGGCAATCCTCAATGGCCGTCTCATCGATCCCGCCGCCGGAATCGACGCGCAGAAAGACATCTTGCTAGTTGACGGACGCGTGGCGGAGGTCGCCGCCGCGGGAAAGCTGAAGCCGACCAATGGCACCGAGGTGCTGGATGCGACAGGTCTCGTCGTCGCACCGGGGCTGATCGACATTCATGTGCACCTGCGCGAGCCCGGCCAGGCGTACAAAGAAACGATTGCGACAGGAACGACGGCCGCGGCGGCGGGCGGATTCACCAGCGTTGCAGCGATGCCGAATACAACGCCGGTAAACGACTCGCCGGAAGTGACGCGATGGATGCAGGCGCCGGAGCGCGGCGCGCAAGTGAGAGTGTTTCCCATCGCTGCGGCAACGCGCGGGTCGAAAGGTGAAACGCTCAACGACTATCCAGCCCTGAAAGCGGCGGGAGCGGTCGCAGTCACCGACGACGGAAGACCGATCCTGAAGGACGGCATGATGCGCGAAACTCTGGCTGCCGCGGCGCGCGTGGGTCTCACCGTGATCCAGCACGCCGAAGACACGCGCATGACGCAGGGCGCGAGCATGAACCTTGGCCCTGTGTCGTTCAAGCTGGGGCTGCGCGGAATGCCGACCGAGGCTGAGACCAGCATCGTGGAGCGCGACATTCGGTTGGTTGCGGAGCTGAAGGACGCGCACCCGCACCTGCACGTGGCGCACCTATCGACAGTCGCGGCCCTGAACGCTGTTCGGCAGGCGCGGCGCAACGGATTGCGCGTGACCTGCGAAGTTACGCCGCATCATTTTCTGCTGACCGACGAGCACGTTGGCCTCTACAACACGCACGCCAAGATGAATCCGCCGCTGCGCTCGGCGGCCGATCGCGAAGCTATGATCGAAGGCATCCTCGATGGCGTTGTGGATGCGATTGCCACCGATCATGCGCCACATGCAATGCACGAAAAGGAAGTGGAATTTGAGCTGGCGCCGAATGGCATCACCGGCCTTGAAACCGCGCTGGGCCTGAGCCTGCGCTGGCTGCACCGCGAGTGGCGCATGCCGCTGGGCCGCGTGCTGAGCCTGCTGAGCGCGCAGCCCGCCGCGCTGCTCGGGTTGAAAGGCCGCGGAACCCTCGCCGTCGGCAGTTATGGCGACGTTGTGGTCTTCGATCCTAAAATCGAATGGACCTACCGCGCCACCGAATCGCAATCGAAGGCCAAGAACACTCCGTTCGACGGTTGGCAGATGCAGGGCAAAGTGCGCTGGACGGTGAGCGAGGGCCGGATTGCGTACGCGAGCGCGTAGCTGCGGTTCGGGGTGGGCAGTTCCCTAGCGGGATAGCCCTGAAAATATTACCAGAAAAATAACAGTAAGTTTCCAGTAAACTTGCACCGAAATTGGTGCAGCGGTTACTGGTTTTAAAGCGCTTAAATATTTACTACTTCTTCACTCCCCTAGGAGAAAAAAAATAATCCATCTCCGCGAGAATCAGCCGCTTGTTTATCAAAAAGTAAATAGCAGCTGACGCGACGTGCGAGGCTTGGCCGGAGGCACGCGGAATTCCGAGCACGGGGCACGCGGCGAATTGGGGGATTTGCTGCATATAAGACAAGTATAGAGAAAACGCAGAAATCATCGGCAAACTTGGGGAAAAAAGAGACGAGAGATAAGAGAGAAGAGAGAAAGGACTTATGGGAGCCTGGCAGATTTATTTTCGGTCAAAGGGCTTGACAGCTCGCGAGAGACAGTGGAGTTGGCGGGGTTAGCGCCTTACGCCATCGAAGGGCTTTCCGGCGACGTATCCAGCGGCGCCGCGGAAGCACTGGCGGTAAGCAGCGGCCAGCCTTTGCGCAGAACATAATCGAGCCACGCGCCCGCGACCTGAGAAGTGACAACTGCCGCGACCACCAGCGTGGTGTAGAACTGCGAGCTGATAATGCCCGCATCGAAGGCTACGCTCGCCAGGACAATGCCCGGCCCGCCACGGGCGTTCGTCGTGATGGCCAGGTTGATCAGGTCAAGTCCACGGAATCCGGCACAGCGCGCGGCCAGCGAAACAGAAAGTATCTTCACCAGACATGTGCCTCCGATGAAGGCCAGCATCATCCAGAGAGCCACGCCGCGAATGAGATCGAGCTTTAGGCCGACGATTGCAAAGTAAACCGGAACGAAGAGTCCGAACGAAACCTTACCGATCGCGTCGAGGCCCTCGGCGAAGAGGCGCCGCTTTTTGTGCACCACCGCGAATCCGGCCAGGAACGCCGCGAACACCAGGTTCACGTCCAGCGCGCCTGCGATCACACAGTAAAACAGCAGCACCGCCAGTGCGTAGCCGGTGGGAGAATAGCGAGCCAGCACATTGAACCGCGCCTTGTTGAGCCGCTTGATTGCGCGTGGCAGCAAAGTGAGCCCCAGTGCAAAAAAGATGACCGTCGTAGCGAGATGCCATGACATGTCGCGCGGATTGAGGACTGCCTTTCCGGCCGCGGCCGTAGCGATAGCCACAGCGAGCCACAGAACAATGTCCTCGATGACCGCGACGCCGAGCACGAGTCGCGCAAAGCGCGTGTGCAGGATTTTGAGGTCGGCGAAGATTTTCGAAACCACCGGCACAGAGGTGACGGCCACGCCCACCGCCAGAACAATGGTGAGCGAGATGCGGTTGCCGTTGGGCCCGGCGAGCGAAGGCCGAATGATCCATGGCGCCGCCAGAAGCCCTGCGATGAATGGAATTCCGGTGCCCAGAACGACCAGCCAACTCACCTCGCGACGTTCCTCGCGCGTGAAGAGCTGCTGCGTCTCGGCTCCAGCAAGGAACATCAAAAGAAGCAGGCCGAGCCAGTAAACGAAGTCGATCACATTGCCCTGATGCTGGGCGTGCGCGATGAAGCGCTGCGCCGATGGAATGCGGCCGATGACGGCGTTGCCCAGAACCACGCCGGCCACGATCTCCCCAACCACTTTCGGCTGGCGCAATTTTACAAACAGCCACCCCAGCAGTTGCGCAAGGCCCACCAGGAGCAGGAGAAGACAGAGAATCTGCGTCAGATCGGAGTTGGTCATCGATTCAAGCTCTTGACGCTTCGATGACGTGCTACTCGTTCAGGGTTGCAGATCCGGCTGGAGATTCGGAGCGCCTTCTATTTCATCGTGAGCGCGGCATTCGCACGGCTGAAGCGTTGCCCTGATACAAGCTTCTTTCCGGTCCTGACCGCCTGTGAAACTGGAGCGCAATCTTCAGGGGCATGAACAGGCTGCGGAGAAAGTCGTCCGTCAGCGCTGAAATCCCAAAGAACATCCCTCAGTGGCTGAAGCCGCGTCGATTGCCGTGGCTTTATTGGCACGGATGAATCCGTGCCCTTTCAAAACGGCGGTCCCACGGAGTTTTTCCGCAGGCTGTGAAGGCTTCTGCTTCTTCCGTTCCTCAGGGGCTCAATCCCTTGTCTTTATTGGCGTCATTCGGCACGGCTCAAGCCACCCCAGAGACGAGGACCTGTCGCCGGCGGCCCGGCAAGCCGTGCCCTGATACAAACTTCATTCCGAACGAGTCTTGAGCAAGCTACAAAGCCGTGCCTCAAGCCTGCGAGAGGCGCGGTTTGGATTTGCGGGTGAGCGAATAAAGCATGAGGCCGAGGAGAACGCTGGCGACGATGCCGGTGACGGCGTCAATGCCGAGAGCGCCGGAGATTCCTTTGCGAGCGAAGCCGAAGGCGTCGACATAAAGCATGTAGGAGATGGGCACTCCGTAAGCAGAGCCGAGAAAACAGAAGGTGGTGGAGGCGAGCGGATTGTTCTGGCCGATGGTTTCGAAAGTGATGGCGGTGCAGGCGGTGATGGCCAGGCATTGAAAGAGATTCTCAGCAATTAAAACAATGGCGAAAGAGGCCGGAACACGCGGCAGCGGAATGAGCGAGAGCGTGCAGACGGCGCCGGCGACGCCGACGGCGAGATAGAAAGGCCGAAGCGGAAGCAGGCGGCTGAGTGCAGGAAAAATGAGGCAGCCGGCAATCCCGCCCAACGCGACTCCTGCGCCGCCGACGAGGCCGACAAAACCGGAGGACGCGTGAAAGTCGCTGCCGCGTCCGCCGAGAAAGTTGGTGAGAGAGAAGGTTGCGGCGGGCGAGATGAACAGAGCGAGGGCGACGAGCACTTCGCGGCGCTTCGCGAGCGATACGAGGTCGCCGAAGAACTGAGTGAATGACTCGCCGGCCAGGCGGCGATCGGGGCCGGGCGCCTGCATGAAGGGAAAAGGAATGATGGGCACGAGGGTAGCGGCGGCGAGGACGATGGCGGCAGAAAGCGGCGAAAGATGGCGCACGATCTGATTGCATCCGATGGCCATGAGACTAAAGCCGCCGGTGTTGCCGATGGTGATCCAGACGCTGACTTGATTTTCTTCTTCGGCGGAGGTGATGGAAGAGAGCCATCCGCCAAGAGCGCTTTGGAAAAGATAGGCGGCGAAGAAACCAGCGGTGAGCACAACTTCCAGCAGCACGAGATTGCCCAGCGATAGAAAGGCTACGACCAGGGTGAGGGCGGCGAAGACAGAGAGTGCGACGGCATAGAAGCGTCGGCTGAAACGGACATCCAGTACGGGGCTGAGCAGGAATGCCCAAAAGCCGGGCGAGATGGCGACGGCGGTGAGGCCGGCGATGGTGGCTTCAGGAACCTGGCGAGCGCCGAGGAGCTGCGGGATGGCGAATGCGATGGCGCCGCCATAAAGGCCATAGGACAGATTGGTGAGCCCCATGAGCCAAACAGGGACGCGACGGCGAGTTGGCATCCTGCGGAAGCTCCCGGCGAACCGAAGATGAATCAGGGTAGCATGGCGCTCCGGTAGCACCCGCGCGGGGAGCGGCGGGATGTGCGCGCAGCGGAGCTTAGACTGCGCGCCTCGCGGACACAGCTTTCGGGTCATTCGTCACCCGTTGGTGGTATCGCCAACTGGTACGCAAAACGGTGTAATTCCATACGATGCGCGGGTCTTCCCCCAGCCAAGACTGATCCGCCAACGATCGCGCAAGGATGCTTTTCCGGAACGCTCCGCAGGGGCGGAGACTTGGAGGATTTCCGGGAAAAGTGTGCACGTCTTCTATGGGGCCAGATATGGGATCGCGGGACTTGTTGAGCGGATATTACGACTACCGATTGGTGGCCCTGTCGGTATTGATCGCTATTCTTGCCGCTTATACCGCGCTTGACCTGGCAGGACGCGTGACCACGGCTAGAGGCACTGCGCGCGGGATGTGGCTATGCGGCGGCGCGGTGGCCATGGGCATCGGCATCTGGGCGATGCACTACATCGGCATGGAAGCCTTCCATCTGCCGGTTCCTGTGATGTACGACTGGCCAACGGTGCTGGCTTCGCTGATTGCGGCGATTCTGGCATCGGGCGTGGCGCTTTATACCGTCAGCCGGAAAACGATGAGCCGGATGAGCCGGTTCATGGGCGGCGTGTTCATGGGCGTGGGGATCGCGGCCATGCACTACACCGGCATGGAAGCGATGCGGCTACCCGCGATGTGCATGTATTCACCGCGGCTGGTCACTCTGTCGGTTGTGCTGGCAATCGCCATCTCCTGCATCGCGCTGCAAATGACATTCGATTTGAGAGAACACGCAAGCCCGTGGAGCGTGCGCAAGTTTGGCAGCGCGGTGATCATGGGCCTGGCCATTCCCGTGATGCATTACGTGGGCATGGCGGCTGCGGGCTTTATGCCGCTGACCACGATGAATGCGAGCCTGGCGCACGCGGTGAGCGTTTCCAGCTTGAACATCGCCGGCATTGCCATTGTGACGGCGCTGGTTTTGGGAATGGCGTGCGTGACGGCGGTGGTCGACGTGCGATTCGCGCGGCAGCAGCAAGCGCTCGAGACGAGCCAGCTGCAACTGAAAATGGTCTTCGACAACATGACCGAAGGCATCCTGGTTCTGGACCAGGAGGGAAAAACGATCCTGCAGAACCAGGCTGCGGTGCGCCTGTTGCAGATTCCGGATAACGATCCGCACGGATACGCGAAAATCGTGGATCTGTTCGAGGTCTATTCGATGGACGGGAGCCTGCTGGCGCCGTCGCAATGGCCCACGGCGCGCGCTTTGCGCGGCGATTTTGTTGAGAACTTTCCGCTCATCTTTCGCATGAAGACGACAGGAGAGATGGGAGGCAGAGAAGTGAGCTCGGCTCCCATGCAGGGAGGGACGGGTCAAGCCGGGCAGGTCATCATCACTTATCGCGACACGACGGAGCGGTTGCGTTCCGACGAGGCGAGAAACCGGCTGGCGACGATTGTGGAATCGTCAGACGACGCAATCGTCGGCCGAGGAGAAGTGGGCGAAATCCTGAGCTGGAACCACGGCGCGGAGAAACTCTTCGGATTCACAGCGGCCGAGATGGTAGGCCGATCGATCAGGGTTCTGATCCCGGCGGACAAGCAGGAAGAGGAAGACGAGATTCTGGAGCAGGTCCGCGCGGGGCAGACGGTGAAGCACTTCGAAACAGTGCGGACGACTAAGACCGGCGAACTGGTCAATGTATCGCTGACCATCACGCCGATCAGGGATGGCGGCGGCGCGATCACCGGGGCATCAGAGATTGCGCGGAACATCACGCAGCAAAAGCAGATGGAGCGGCAACTGCAGCAGAGCCAGAAGCTGGAGGCAATTGGACAGCTGACCGACGGCATCGCGCACGACTTCAACAATCTGCTGGGCGTGATGACGGGCAATCTGGATCTGCTGGAACGGATCGTGGGCGAGAACGAAACGGCCATGAAGCGGTTGCGGCCGGCACAAAAGGCAGCGGCGCGCGGAGCCGACCTGACGCGACGGCTGCTGGCGTTTGCCAGCAACGTGGACTTGAAGCCAACGCCGACTGAGCTGGATCAATCGGTGCAGAACGTGATTGAGATGGCACGCGCGCTGGGCCCGCAAATCAAGATCCTGGCCGAGATCGACCATTCAATGCCCCTCGTCAAGGTGGATCCGTCGGGCCTGGAGAGCGCGCTGTTGAATCTGGCAGTGAACGCGCGGGACGCCATGCCGGATGGGGGCACGCTGACGTTTACAACGCGGCGCGACACTCTCAAAGGAAATTATCCGCCGGTGCAGACCGGCGAATTGGCGGCCGGCGACTATGCATGCGTCTCGGTATCGGACACCGGGTGCGGCATGAGCAAGGAGACGCTGGCGCGTGTGTTTGAACCGTTCTTCACCACCAAGCCGCGCGGCAAAGGCACGGGGCTGGGGCTTTCCAGCGTATATGGATTCGTAAAGCAGTCCGGCGGTACGACGCGGATTTACACCGAAGAAGGATTCGGCACCACCGTGACGATTTATCTGCCCTTCGCGGAAGGGGCTGCGCTCGCGAAGCCGACGCCTGCCGCGACGGTCACAAGAAGCGGCGGCAAAGTGCTCGTGGTAGACGACGAAGTGGATCTGCTGGAAGTGGCGACCGCGTATCTGACTGACATGGGCTACACCACACTGCAGGCAGAAAACGGCGCCGGCGCGCTCGAATTGATTGAAAAGCACCAGGACATCGACCTGGTGGTGACGGACGTTGTGATGCCGGGAGGGATGACCGGTTTGGAGCTGGCGCAAGAAGTCCGCCAGCGCCTGCCGCACGTGAAGCTGATTTATTCTTCCGGATTTCCGGCGTATGCGCTAAAGGACCGGCATTTGCATATGGCCGACTGCCCGATGCTGCAAAAGCCCTATGAGCGCGCGGGATTTAAAGCGGTCGTGAGCGCCGCGATGGAGGGACGATGACGCCCGGGCGCATCTTGGCGATCGACGACGATTCCGACATCTGCGACCTGATCTGCGCCACGGCGGAGGAACAGGGGCTGCCGTGCTCGGCGACCACCAGCGCGATGCAATTTCTGGAGTCACTGTCGCCCGACATCTCATTGCTGCTGATCGACCTGATCATGCCGGAGATGGACGGAGTGGAACTGTTGCGCCGCCTGGGCGAACGCCAATGCAAAATCAATATTGTGCTGATGAGCGGCGTGGGCAAACGCATTATGGAAGTGGCCGAGGAACTGGCGCATGCGCACGGGCTCTCCACCATCGGCCATTTGCAAAAACCCTTCCGCGCTGCAGAGCTCGAGGCGATCCTGGAGAAACACGGCCGATCGGTCGCTGCGCCCGATGCGCGGCCACGGTCGAGGGTGGCCGTCGAAGACGACGATGTGCGCAGGGCGATCGAGGAGAAGGAGTTCGTCCTTCATTACCAGCCGCAGGTTGACATTGCCAGCGGCAAGGTGGTCGGCGTAGAGGCACTGGCGCGCTGGCTGCATCCCGAACTGGGACTTATTTTTCCTGAGGACTTCATTCCGCGGCTTGAGGAACTGGGGCTCATCGATCAGCTGGGATGGATCGTCGCGCGGCGAGGGCTGGTGGATCTGAACCGGTTCAAGGACCGCAGCGGCGTGGCGCCTCGGCTGGCATTCAACGTTTCTGTCTCATCGCTCACCGACCTGCGATTTCCTGACAGCATGTCGGCGTTGATCGCGGGGCATGGCGTCGCTCCAGACAACATTAATCTTGAGATTACCGAGAGCGGACTGATCAAGGAGCTGGCGCGCACCCTCGATGTGCTGGCGCGGCTGCGCATCAAGCGAGTGAACTTGTCGATCGACGATTTTGGCACCGGCTACTCGATGATGCAACAACTGCGCAACATTCCGGCGACCGAGCTGAAGATCGACCGGTCGTTTGTGATGAACATGATGGGATCGGACCGCGACCGCGTGATGGTGCAAAAGACCATTGAGATTGGGCACGAGCTGGAGATGAAGGTCGTGGCGGAAGGCGTGGAGACTGCGGAGCAACTGGAGCTTCTGCGTTTAAGCGGCTGCGACGGCGCGCAGGGATACCTGTTCAGCCACCCGCTGCCTGCTGATGAATTGGTGCATTGGCTCTCGTCTTATCGCACCCGGCGCGCCGTGCGCCCGGAACTCAGCGGAATACGGCTGGTGGCGACGCGATAATCTCCGGCGAGTGGTGCTGATCGGGCGCGGGGCGTCGATCAGGCACACTGCGCGGGAACTATCCTTTGCGGCGATAGTGGATCTGGAACTCATAGCCCGCGTTCGCGGGAAATAGACCCGCGATGTGGCGAAGGCGCTCAGCGAGGGCAGGAGCGGCGAGCAGCGGATACTCGCGCTCGCGCAGGTCGTGGTAATCAAAGTCGACAGCGAGCGAGAGCATGTAGATGGCCAGCGCGTCAGAGAAAGATGCCTCAAAAAAGCTGTTGCGTGCACGCTCGTCGACGACTTTTGCGCCGGCGTGGGGCTCGAGCGCGCGGCGGCGGGTCTCCCACGCGTCCTGGCTGGTCTCGCCGCGGGCCTGAGCCTCAGCCTGCGTCCAGACGAGGGTGGCGAAGCTTTCAGGAACGCTGGCCACCTCAACAAAGTTGTGGGCCACGTTGATAAAAAACTCGAAGGCCAGGCCGAATCGATCTTCGACAAGGCGCGTGGAAAGAAAAACGGCCTCCGTGTCGCCGAAGCTGGCGTTGCGATGACAGACGGCGCGGTCGCCGAGCTCGACCGTGTAGGCCGGGGCAACAAGATTCTCACCGGTGTCTGCGATGGCCAGGGGGACGAAATAATAGGCGCGCTGGCGCAGGGCGGGGGCGAGCGGAGCGGGAACAGCGCCGACCAGCCGCTCGAGATCGACTTCGGGGACGCGGGTTTCGCCCCAGGCGGCGTAGTGAATCCCATTGTTTGCGGCGAGCACGACCACTTGCGTGGCAACTTTGTCGGCGGGCCATAGCTCGATTTGCGCGGTACCGGCCATGACTTTGTATTCTAGATGACAGAGGTCCCCGATGATGGAGCAGATTACGCAAGGCAAACATGGAAGAACAGTGCTGGGTTTTCCGCTGGAGGGGTTCAGCCTGTTCCAAAGTCTCCTGCTGGCCGTGGCAGCGGCGTTTTTGACGTTTTTCGCGACAACGTGCGTGGCGATCTTTGCCTTGCTGATCTGGAATCTTTTTGACCCGCACGCGCTGCACCACGCCACGGACACGTATCGTTACGTAGGGTTTCCTGCGGGCGTGCTGGTGCTGGTGCTGGGCCTGCCGTACTTTTTAGTCTTGTGGGTGCGGGCGAAGGTGAAGAAGTAAACGCGGGGAGTCCGTGGGAAATGAAAAGCGGAAGATTTGAAGTTCGTGCCATCCCACCCTTGCGTAGAAAAGAGCGCAAGGATGGGGCACCCTCGATCGTGGTGCAAGTCTGGAAACGGGCTACATGCCGGCGGGCTTGGGGTTTTCGCGATCGAAGCGGGCGACCTGAACCTTGCGCGCGAGACCGATTTTCGAGAGCAGCCAAATCCCCCAAAAGTTGGGATCGACCTCGTACCAGGTGAGGCCGTGGCGCGCCGAAACGGGATGGGCGTGATGATTGTTGTGCCAGCCCTCGCCGCCGGTGAGCAGCGCGACCCACCAACTGTTGCGGGAGTCGTCGCGTGTTTCAAACCGGCGCCGGCCCCACATGTGGGTTGCCGAGTTAACCAGCCAGGTGGCGTGCAAGCCGATGGTGACGCGCAGGAAAACGCCCCACATCAGCATGGCCAGGCCGTTGACAAAGCCGCCCCAGTACCAGCCGCCGGCCAGCAGCAGAACGCCGCTGATGGCGATGGGCAGCCAATGGTACTTGCTCATCCAGACATGGAAACGGTCACGCGTGAGATCGGGCGAATAGCGCGCCAGCACTTCAGTCTGCGCGTGCAACGACTCGCCAAAGAAAATCCATCCGGCGTGGGCCCACCAGCCGCCTTCGCGCGGGCTGTGGGGATCGCCTTCCTTGTCGCTGAGCTGATGATGGACGCGGTGGGTTGAGACCCAGAAGATGGGCCCGCCCTCAAGCGATAGCGTGGCGCAAAACGTCATCAGGTATTCCAGCCACTTGGGGACCTGGTAGCCGCGATGGGTCAGCAGGCGGTGATAGCACATGCCGATGCCGACGTTGATGGCGAGCACGTAGATTACGGCCATGACGACCAGACGCTGCCAACTAAAAAGGAACAAAGCTGCCAACGCGCCCGCGTGAAACAGCACGATGATAAAAAGCATCGGCCAACTCATGCCGTCACTGACGGCAGCAGTGCGGCCCATGCGAAGAAGACTGCGCGCGGAAACCCCTTGGCCGGCGCGAACGGCCGCAGAAGATCCTTCAGTGACTGCAAGCGAATCGGAGGGAACTTCGGTTATGACGTCAGGGGAAGGGGCGGTTAGGACAGATGCCATTCGTTAAGATTTCCTTTGGGACTTAGCTATCTAAGATTGTATAGGAGGAGCGGCGCGAGGAGGATGCCGGGGATGATTCTTTTGGGGCAGAAATGTGACCAAGGAATGGGGCGGCGCGAGGGGGTGCTTCTAAGTGTCTTTTGTTTCATCGCGGGCTTTTAGACCCCGCCGTGGGTCAATGGGCGTCAGGTGGGCCAGAGGAAACAGCGAACGACTCGGGGGCGGTGATAAAGATGCGCGTGGCGTCGCCGCGCAAAACACGATAAAGGGCAAACTGGCGCTCGGTTTCGCCGCGAAGCTCGAACAGGAGCTCACCGCGGTTGTCGGCTTCGGCGTCCACTGCGTCCACGATGCGCATGCGCGGCGTGAGGTCGAGGCTCGCGGCGTCAGTAACGTTCTTTACCAGGACAGCGACGCCTCCATACAGGTCGGGCTGGGCAATGAGGGTCACAAATTTCTGATCGGCGCCTGTGCCGCCCGTGTGCGCAGAGAGCACCAGAGTGGCGCCATAGTCGTAAGCCAACTGGAAGACACGGAAATGCTCATCGAGGAGCGGGGCGGGCGGAGGAGGAGTGACAGGCTTCACGCGGCGCCGGGCGGCAACGGATTTGGACGTTGGCTTGGGAGCGGGTGGCGGATTGAGGCCGAGCGCGCTCCGCGCAAGGTCTTCCATGGCGGATTTCATTTTGTCTTCGTCGTCAGGATTGGCCCACGTGTAATTCCACAGATGCTGAGCGTGGTCGACGGCATCGGAAACGGCGACGGTTTGCTTCATATCGGGCGGCAGACCAAGGAGGTTGGGAACGGCAGGCCTGCCGAAGTCCGCGGGCTTGCCCGGAATGAGATGCGGTCGATTGGGATCGGCGGCCGAGGCTACATCGGAAACGTAGCCCTCATCGTCGTCGCCGTGCTTTTTCTTTTTGAGCTTGGACCCGCCGGACTTGTCTGAGGAGGAGCCAGAGGACACGGAGCTGTCATCGGTTTTGTGCAGCGTTGGACGGTCAGGATCGGGAGCCGGCGCGGCGGAGCCTGAACTTGACGCGGACCCAGGGTCAGAGTTTGTGCCGGAGCCCGATGCGGAGCCGGAGCCGCCGGTGGAATCGTCGTGATGCTTGCGGTGCAAAATGGGCACGTCGCTCTGAGAGTCGTCCTCTTCATCGACCTTGGCAACCTGCGCCGGAGCTTTTTTATCCAATGAAGGCGGCTTCCATTTGCCGTAACCCACCCATCCGCCCTGCTCGCGAGCCGAAGTGTCAATATCGAACAAGCCGACGGGTTTGCCATCCCGCTGCAGTTGATACTCAACATCGCTCTGCAGTGCGAGCGGCTCGGGCTGAGCGAGATAAACGGCGGCGTCATTAAGCTCCTGGCCGTCGTAGATGCAGATGGGAACCATGCGCGCGGTCTTGGGATGCGCCTCATCGCCGGTCCACTCAAAGACAGCGACGGCGCGCAAATCGGGGGCGTTGGCGTCGGGTTTGGCGATCTCGCCCGGATATTGAGCAAGCGCGGGAAGAGCGAACAAGAGCGCGAGTGCGATAACTGCCGAAGCGGCCAGCTTGAAGAGGAAGCAACGCTTGGTGGACGGGAAAACCCCGCAGCGGCCAGGCAGAGTCTGACGAATCTTTGTGGAGTTGGAACGGAAGGAGCAGGGGCCTTCAGGCCCCTGAAAATGCCTGCACTTCACGCGGGGCTTTAGCCCCGGAAGACGCCTCGACCCGACGATGCTGCGGCTCTTTGGATTCGTCAGACACTGCTTGAAGCCCATCATTTTTTTATCTGCGGCACTTGCGGCACGAGTAAACTCGTGCCCCGATACAAAGCCGCGCGGGCGGGCCATTCCATTATCTTTGACAGCGATTATCCACAAGCCGTTTTCGCTACGCAATGACACGTTCGACTTCCCTCGACAATAATCGAATCTGGCGGCCGCGTTGCGGGCCGGTTCAACTCATCTTGCGGCCGTATTGCGGCCACACACATACAGAGAGGATATTCCCCATGAAGCTCAACGAGAAAGTTGCCGACTTTACGCTGCAGAACGATGAAGACAAAACCGTGAGCCTTTCAGACTTCGCCGGAAAGCCGGTGATCCTCTTCTTTTATCCCAAGGCCGACACTCCGGGCTGCACGATTGAAGCGTGCGGCTTTCGCGATCAATTTAAGAAGCTGCAGGAGGGCGGCGCCGTGGTTCTGGGCATCAGCCGCGACACGCCCCGTGAACAGGCCAAGTTCCGGGCCAAGTTCGACCTGCCGTATTCGCTCCTCTGTGATGTAGACGAGAAAGTGTGCAAACAGTTTGATGTGTTGAAGGAAAAGAACATGTACGGGAAGAAAGTGATGGGCATCGAGCGGACCACGTTTGTGATCGGGCCGGACCAGACGCTGCTGCATATCTATCCCAAGGTGACGCCGCAGGGCCATGCCGAAGAGGTGCTGGGGCTGATCGAGGAATGGAATAAGGCGCACAAGTAGCGAGTCAGCAAGTTAGCGAGTTGGCGGGTCGGCGAATTTTCGCTCATTCGGAAGCGGATGCAAGGGGTCGATGAAGAACGATACGGAGCGATTGCCAGGCAAACTGCTTCCGCGCAGTCTCTTTCTGGATTCGCCGGAGCATGTGGCGCCGAGACTGCTGGGCAAGCTGCTGGTTTCGAGGACCAGCGCCGGGCTGATGGCGGGCCGGATCGTCGAGGTTGAGGCGTACCTGGGGCCGCACAATGCCACACCCGACCCCGCCGCCCACTCGCATCGCGGGCCGACGCCGCGGAACGAAGTGCTTTTCGGGCCGGCCGGCCATGCGTACGTTTATTTCATTTATGGCCGCTACTACTGCATGAATTTTTCGTGCGAAGACGAAGGGCACGGCGGCGGTGTGCTGCTGCGCGCAGTAGAACCCGTGGCCGGCACGAAGGAAATGGCCCGCCGGCGCGGCCTGCCCGCTGACGCCCGGCCCTGCGACCTGACCGGCGGCCCGGGACGCTTGTGCGAGGCGATGGGCATCACTCGAAAAGAGCACAACGGCCTCGATCTCGTCGATCCCGGCTCTCCGCTGCAGGTGCGGGACGACGGGATGAGCTTGAAGCGCATTCGGGTGACGCCGAGGGTCGGCATCCGCCATGCCGTCGATTTGCCGCTGCGCTTTGCCGTTCCCGATAGCGGATGTGTATCGGGCCCCAAAACCCTTACTGGAAAATGGCTCTTCCTTCGCGAGGGTTCAGTCCGTAAACTGGTGCCGTAGCCAACCCAAGGTCCGCGAATGGGACCTGAGAGGAATCACCCCAAGTGAAACTCACTTCCCTGCTCCCACCCGCCGCTGCGGTTAAGCTCATGACCGCGGCCGTGCTTGCCGCCACCATCGGAGTGCAAGCGAAACAAGATCAGCCGCAACAGACCGCGCCGCCCGCGCAAACCGCGCCTGCGACGGGAGGCGCGATGCAGGGCCCGATGCACTTTCCGGCGCCGACCAACCTGCAGGTGCTGCCCAAGGACCTGACCGGGGCGCAAGTGCACCACATCATGGAGGGCTTTGCCAGTTCGCTGGGCGTGCACTGCGACTTTTGCCACGCGGCAGACCCCAAGAACGTGGGCCCGAATGGACGGCCGCGGATGAATTTCGCCGACGACTCCAAGGACGATAAGAAGATTGCGCGCGTGATGATTCAGATGGTCGGAACGATCAACGGCGACTACATCAGCAAAACCTCGGCGATGGATCCGGACGCAATGGGAATGAAAGTGACGTGCGGAACGTGCCACCGCGGCCACGAGATGCCGGAGGATTTCGTGCCACCGGAGCATGGGGCGGGCGGCCCGCCACCGGCTGGAGAAGCGCCCGCGGGTGGCGCGCCACCGCCGCCGGCAAATTAGAACCGCGATGAACGCCGGGCGATATCCCACGTCTCGGAAGCGAGACGTGGGGTGCCCAGCCGCAGCGGTCGAATGAATCTGCTTGACAGCCATCTGCACTTGCCAGGGCTACACTGGCCGGTATGCGGCTGTTCGTGGGAATCCCGTTGGCAGATGCTGCCAGGCGCCAGCTTGAGGCGGTGGTCGATGGGTTGCGCAGCAGTGTGAGCGGGCTGCGCTGGACCGCGCCCGATTCGTGGCACATTACCTTGCAGTTCCTGGGCAATGCGACAGCCGAACAACTGGAGTGCCTGAAGGCCAGGCTGGGCGAGGTGCGCGCGGAGGCTGTTCCCGTGAAACTGGGCGAGCTTGGCAGCTTCGATCGCGCCGGCGTGTTGGTTGTGGATGTGCCGGCGACGCGCGAGCTTGCTGCGCTCGAAAGGGCCGTGGTGGCGGCAACGGCCCAGTGCGGGTTTGCCGCGGAGATGCGGGAGTTTCATCCGCACATCACGCTGGCGCGAAAAGCGGGGTTCAAGAGAACGGGTGACCGGGCTACTCCTTCAGGGAGTAAGAGTTTCGACGCGGGTTTGCGCGGGCTGATGGCCGGTCTTCGCAGCCAGCCGAGGTTCACGGGGTTCACGGCAGGGGAGTTTGTGTTGTTCGAGAGCCACACCGAGCCCGATGGGGCGCGGTATGAGGCTCGACTGCGCGTCAAGCTCGGCGCGGGTGCGATCCAGCGATGACTGGTATACTGAACATTCGGCAAGGCAATGGCGCGGGCCGCTGAAGGCGTCGTGGCTGCTGACGAGGCGCCCGAAAACCTGCTTGCGCGGCGCCCGAAAACACTAGAGAGATTTGGAGTTGGACGATGGCACAAACATGCGATATCTGCGGCAAAGGGCCGCGCTTCGGAAATAACATCTCGCACGCGCACAACATCACGCGGCGGCGCTGGAACGTGAACCTGCAGGCAGTGAAGGCGATGGTGAACGGCACCCCCAAGAAACTACGCGTGTGCGCAACATGCATCAAGGGCGGCAAAGTGGCGAAAGCGTAGCGCTCCGGCGCTCCGCGCTCTGATCTTTTGGATGAAATTCCAACGACCCCGTCATAAAAAGGCGGGGTTTTGTTGTGCGCGGAAGTTGACGCTGCGGGCACCAGGCGACGTGCTTTCCCAGGTCTCAGAAGCGAGACCTGGGGCACCGCAAGATTGGTGGTGAATGGAAAGCGGGCGATTGAGGTTCGTGCAATCCCACCCTAAACGCAAAAAGACGCGTTTAGGATGGGGCACCGCAGGGTTGGTGGTGAATGGGGAGCGGAAGATTGAGGTTCGTGCAATCCGAACTTACTTGCCTTCGTGGGTGAAGTTGAGCGAGGCGGAGTTGATGCAGTAGCGCAGGCCCGTGGGGCGGGGGCCGTCGGGAAAGACGTGGCCCAGGTGGCCTCCGCATCGGGCGCAGGTGACTTCGATGCGCCTCATTCCGTGGCTTGAATCCTCGTGCTCCGCGACGGCTTTAGAGCCGGCGGGGATCATGAAACTGGGCCATCCGCAACCGGAGTCGAATTTGGCGCCGCTCATGAAAAGCAGCGTGCCGCACGCCGCGCAGTGATAGCTGCCGGTTTCGTGATTCTCGGTGAGCAGGCCGGTGAAAGGGCGCTCGGTGCCTTTCTCGCGCAGCACGTGATACTGCTGAGGCGTGAGAAGAGTGCGCCACTCGGCGTCGCTGCGAACGATTTTGGATTCGGATTCGCTTTTGGTTTCAGGCTCGCTCAAGGTGATCCCTCCTGCGGTTGCGGTGCGGTAGATCGTGGGCTGGCTGTGCGCGTGCCGCGCCGTCCGGGCTCTGGATCAGGCTACAGCTTAATCCTATCGACGAGCTGCGTGTGCGGGTTCTCCGTAAGTGTAGGTCATGCGTGATCGGTCAGACTTCGGCAACGACATCGATTTCTACAAGCACGTTGCGCGGCAACCGGGCGACTTCGACCGTGGTGCGTGCGGGCAGCGCATCGCTATCGGTTCCGAAATACGTCGCGTAGACCGCGTTCATGGCCGCGAAATCGTTCATGTCTTTGAGATACACGGTCACCTTGACGGCCTGGCCGAGAGTGCTGCCGCCGGCCTCGAGAACAGCTTTGAGGTTTTCGAGCGTTCGCGCGGTCTGTTCCTTGATTCCGCCCGCCACAACCTGGCCGGTGACGGGTTCGAGACCAACCTGCCCAGCGGTGAATACGAGGTTCCCTGCACGCACGCCTTGCGCATACGGGCCGATCGCGGCAGGCGCGCCGTCGGTGGTTATATTCGAGCGAGTCATGGGTCGATTCTATGACGCGCGGCGATTGAATGAATTGAGGAAATCGATCGAAATTCCGAGGACCAGGCCTGTGGATCCGGTGGGGATCTGAAGAAATCGGCAAAGGATGAAATACGAAAGGGGCAACTTCACAAGGAAATTGCCCCTCAGTATTGATGCGCAGGCCGGAGCGAGTCCTTATCCGCGGAAGGCTGCCGTAAGGCCGCCACCGATGGCCATCACCAGCAGCCAATAAGCAGCGTTGATGGCAAACAGATTGGCGCGGCGGTTCTCGAAAATGTGCTGGGTAAAGAGCGGCGGCGCCATAAATCCAACCCAGCAGATGATGCCGAGCTTGGCCCCTTCAGTAAACGTCATGGCTCCCGCCCAACCCACAACGAAGGCGATGACATAAGAGAGGAGCAGGCAAGCAATCAGCGATGAGACCATGCCCAGCGCGCCGTTCTTTGGCTTGCTTGTCTCGGAGAAGCCAACCATCGCCATCCAGGATTTCTTGAAGATGAGCCCGTACCAGAGGGCACCCAACAGCCATTCGATCACGGCTGCAATCACGACGACCATCATCATGTGCTTGGTAAGCAATACCGAGAACAGAACCGCGGAGTAAGTGACAACGTGCATTCTTAAATCCTCCACAACGGAATTAAGTTCCGGCTCCCACGCTGAGAAGCCCACAATGAAACGGGATTCCCGTACGATCCGTTTGACAGGAGTCGCCGCAAACACGATGCGGCATGAAGAGAATCCATGTCAAGAGTTTTCAGGGGCTTTGCGCTGAAGTGGTAACTAACACCAATGAAGCATAAAGAGCGGCGCGCACGTTGCCGATTGGCTTCGAGAGAGCTGCAGTAAGCGGCTCTGGAACGAAGCTCTACCGTTTCTTGAGGGCCTCAAGTTCGTCGAGGGTGCGCGGCCAATCGGCCCCGAGCAGTCGCGAAAGACTGCGATCGGCGAGAACCTTGCCTGCGGTTTGGCAGGTGGCGCAGTAGTTGGTTTCGTTGTCGGCGTAGCGAATGCGCTGAACGGCGCTACCGCAACGCGGGCACGGTTTGCCAAAACGGCCGTGAACCGCCATCTCCGGACGGAAAGCGGTGACGCCTTCCGGAAACTTTTTAGCGGCTTCGGAGCAGAGGAGTGCAATCCACAGTTCCAACGTGGAGCGCGTGGCGGCGAAGAGGCGCTCCCATTCTTCAGGCTTGAGTTTGTGCGTGAGCGCAATCGGAGAGAGACGCGCGGCGTGAAGAATCTCGTCGGAGTAGGCGTTGCCGATTCCGCTGACGATGCGCGGATCGGTGAGCGCGCGCTTGAGAGTGCGGTTTTCCTGGGTGAGGGCGGCGCGAAAAGCGTTCAGGTTTGTGTCGGGCGAAAAGATTTCGATGCCGCCGGGATCGATGTCATTAAGGGCCTGATCGCCGCGCAGCAGATGGAGCGATGCGCGGCGCTTGGAGCCGGCCTCAGTTAAGACTAGGGTCCCGTCCAAAAAGTCAAATGCCAGTAGCCCCTGGCGCCCGGAGAGTTTGGCATTCGGCGGACGCCAGTGAAGACGGCCGGCGATCATGAGGTGAATCACGATCCAGATCTTTTTCTGGTCCTGGTTTGGATCTTCGTTGAGACCGATGGCGATGCGCTTGCCGATGCGGCGAAGTTCGCAGACCGTGCGGCCGGCAACGGATTCGATCGGCGGGTCGGCGGTGCGCAGAACGAAAACGCTGTGCAGGCGGACGCGCTCGAGAGTCTGGCCGACGATGCGCGGCTCAAGCGCGGCGATGTAGGCGGTGATGTCGGGTAGTTCCGGCATTGACTTATAGATTGGGGCGGGGACGGGTGATTGCGCAATGGGGTTGGTGCGGATTTAGGTCAGGATCGTGTTGTCGATGAGGCGCGTTGAGCCTACGTACGCGGCGACAGCGAAGAGTGTGCCAGGAACAGCTGTTTCAACCGGCAACAATGTCGACCAATCGACGACGGCGACGTAGTCAATGCGAATCTCGGGTTGGTTGGCGAAGATTTCGCGCGCGGCGGCGAGGAGGGATTCGGCGCGGCGTTCGCCTCGCGCAACGAGCGACTCGACATGACGGACAGCGCGGCTGAGCGTGAGGGCCTGGACGCGCTGGGACGAAGTGAGATAGGCGTTGCGCGAGCTGAGGGCGAGACCGTCTTTGTCTCGAATGATGGGGCAGACGACAATTTCGACGGCCAGGCGGAGATCGGCGACCATGCGGCGAAGGACGGCGACTTGGGCTGCATCTTTCTGGCCGAAAAAAGCTCGATCGGGCTCGGCAGCGATGAACAGCTTAGCGACCACTGTGGCGACGCCGCGAAAGTGGCCTGCGCGGGATGCGCCGTCGAGGCGATCGCTCAAGCCCGGAACGTCAACAAATGCGGAATCGTGGCCATCGGGGCCGGGGGCACCGGGATAGAGTTCCTCGACCGAGGGGGCGAAGACGACATCGGCGCCTTCGGATTCGGCGAGCGCGCAGTCGGCCTCGAAGGGACGCGGGTAGCGGGCGTAGTCCTCATTGGGCCTGAACTGGGTGGGATTGACGAAGATGCTGACGGCGACGTGCGAGCAGGAAGCACGCGCGGCGCGGATGAGCGAAGCATGGCCCTCATGCAGAGCTCCCATAGTGGGCACGAGGCCGACGGTTGAGCCCGGAGTGGAGCGAGAAGCGCGGGACCAGCGGCGAAGTTCGGCGACGGTGCGAAAAACGTGCATTCGGTTTTGTATCCGCCACGGTTGGATTGTTTTGAGGTCCGATCTTCGAAACCGGCATCGCCAGATGCAGGTCCCGTTCGACTCATTCGCCCGGCGAACTCGCCCAGGATGACAGGCGATTTATTCGGCTCAGTTGGCCCAGTCCTCGAAAGCGTCGCGATTCACCACCGCGTCCTCGGAATCGAAATCGGGACTGGAAAAATCGGCGGCAGAAGCAGCGGCGCCCGTCTCCTTGCGCGCGGAAAGGTGATAACTTTCCGCATCCGATGGGAAGGCGCGATGCTCGACGTCTTCGCGGTAGCGGTCGATGGCGGAGCGGAAGAATGCCGACGCATCAGCATAACGGCGGACAAACTTGGCGGCAGGCGCAAAGGTGAGATTGACGAGGTCGTGGAAAACGAGAATCTGGCCGTCGCATTCGGGTCCCGCGCCGATTCCGATGGTGGGGATGGGCAGGGCGGCAGTGATGGCGGCTGCGGCCTCGCGCGGAACGCCTTCAAGCACGATGGCGCCGGCGCCGGCGTGAGCCAGCGCGTGAGCATCGGTTTCAAGCTGGCGAGCGGCCTCGGCGGTGCGAGCCTGCACGCGGTAGCCGCCCATGCGATGGACGCTCTGCGGAGTGAGACCGAGATGGCCGACGACCGGGATTTCAGCGTCAACCAGAGCGTGAACCAGCTCAATGCGCGGACCTTCGACCTTGACCGCTTCAGCGCCGGCTTCTTTGATGAAGCGAACGGCGTTGGCCACACTTTCGGAGATCGTCCCGTGATAGCTGCCGAAGGGCATGTCGGCCACGATGAGAGCGCGACGAACGGCACGGCGAACGGCACGCGTGTGATGGAGCATCTCGTCGACAGTGACCGCAAGCGTATTCTCCTGGCCGAGAACGACCATCGCCAGCGAATCGCCGACGAGAATAAGATCGACGCCGGCTTCGTCGACGAGGCGAGCGGTGGAGTAGTCGTACGCGGTGAGCGCGGAGATGGGCTTGCCCTGGCGCTTCATTTCAGTGAGCGCGGGCATTGTGACTTTGGGAACAGGAACGCCGGATGACGAGGGGGTTGCGCCCGAAGGGGGCTGGGTGAGGCTCATGTTTGGCTCCAGTGCCACTCCGAAGAAACAGGATGCGGCCCGAACAAGCTAAGTATACGCCAAAGATTCCTGGCGGAAACTGCGGTATCGAACCGCATCTTCAAGGTTGTATAAGGATGAAAGCAAGGCTTCGACACGAGAGTGGGAGTCTGCTCAAATGCGCCCCGCAGCGGCGGAGGAACCCATGGCCTACGATCTGGCGATCGTTCTGCCCACGTTCAACGAGAGCGGGAATGTGGGTCCGATTGTCGATCGCCTGGAGAAGGCGCTCAAGGGCATCCGCTACGAAGTGATCTTTGTGGATGACGACTCGCCCGACGGCACCGCAGACGTTGTGCGGCGGCTGGCCGAGGAGCACGACAATCTGCGCGTGCTGCAAAGAATCGGCAGGCGCGGGCTGGCGTCGGCGTGCATCGAGGGGATTCTGTGCGCGGCAGCACCGTGGGTCGCGGTGATGGATGCCGATATGCAGCACGACGAGAGCGTCCTGCCGGAGATGCTGCGCCGAATGCGCGAAGAGAATCTGGACCTGGTGGTGGGCTCGCGCAATATCGCGGGCGGCAGCATGGGCGACTTTGCCAGCTGGCGCGTAAAGCTGAGCCGGTTGGGCAAAAAACTGAGCATGATGGGCGCCGAGCATGAGCTGAGCGATCCGATGAGCGGCTTTTTTATCGTGCGCCTGGCGAGCTTCGAGCGATTCGCGCACAAGCTTTCAGGCATCGGCTTCAAAATTCTGCTGGACATTGTGCTTTCGGCGGGACCGGGCCTGCGCATCGGCGAGGTGCCGTATCGCTTCAGGCAGCGCGAGCATGGTGAGAGCAAGCTCGATCTTCTGGTGGGCCTGGAGTATTTCGAATTGCTCGTGGATAAGCATCTTGGCGATATGGTGAATTTTCGCTTTGTGCTTTTCGCCATGGTGGGCGCGCTGGGCGTGGGAGTGCACCTGCTGATTTTGAGCGCGCTGCTCAAGCTTGCCGGATTGAGCTTCGCGGCGGGCCAGGCCGTGTCGACATTCACCGTGATGATTCTGAATTTTGTGTTGAACAACTCATTGACCTATCGCGACCGGCGGCTCCGGGGTTGGAAGTTCCTGGGCGGTCTGATCACGTTCTGCCTGGCGTGCGGATTGGGCGTGGCAGCCAATGTGGCCATCGCCAATGAAGTATTTCGGCAGGGTGTTCCGTGGGTCCTTGCAGCGATAACCGGACTGCTGTTTACAGCAGTTTGGAACTACTTTGTGACCTCGATGACGACATGGCGGCAGGAGCGGCGCTCGAGCGAAAAGCGAGCCAGGGAGCGGATGAAAGCCGGCGCAATGCAGGCAGCGCGACAGGACAACGATAAAGTGCCCGCGAAGACCCTGTGAAAAGCAGGCGCCAGGGAACAGGGGTCAGGGATCGGGAAGGCCCGTGCGAAGCACGGTGTGACGGGACGAAGCGCCGATGCGAACGAAGATTTCCGATTCCGCAGCCGCCGGATATTGCGTTGTCTGCGCCAGTAGCGCTGCCGCATACTGAGAAACGCCATGATCTCGAACCTTACGACAGGGATTTATGCGGGGCTGGGCGTAGCCGGGTGCGCGGGCGCTGCGGCAGGCGCATATGCGTATGCATCCTTGTGGCCGGGTTCGCGGCTTTTCGGCACGGCGCTGACAGCACCGGAGCAACCGGGCGTGCTGGCACTCACCTTCGACGACGGACCCAACGCGACATGGACGCCGAAGCTGCTGGACATTCTGGCGAGCCACAATGTGCGAGCAACCTTCTTCGTGCTCGGTGGGCGCGCTAGAGTGCAACCTGAGCTGGTGCGGCGAACGGCAAAAGCCGGACACCTCATCGGGAATCACTCCTGGGACCATCCCAACATGTCGCGAAGCTCGCAGAAAACGATTCGAGAACAAATGCTGCGCACGCAAGACATGCTGGAGCAGATCACGGGCTCGGCAGTGAAGTTTTTTCGGCCGCCCTGGGGAGCGCGGAGGCCGGCGGTGTTTAAAATTGCGCGCGAGATCGGCCTGAACGTGGTGCTGTGGAACGCGATGACCACGGACTGGAGCGATCCCTCAGCGGCGCGGATCGCACTTCGGCTTACGAATAAGATCGAGCGCCTTCGGCAGACGGGCCGCGCGGCAAATATTGTGCTGCACGATGGCGGATACGGCGACCCTTCAGCAAACCGCGCAGCTTCCGTTGCAGCCGCGGAGAGGCTGATCGAGCGGTATAAAGCTGCATATCAGTTTGTGACCCTGGACGCGTGGGTCTGATGGGCGGACTAAGGCGTAGACGCGAAAGCTGCGCGCGCGGCGGCGATGGTGGCTTCTACTTCGGCATTGCCGTGGGCCGCTGAGACAAATGCCGCTTCAAATTGCGAGGGCGGAAGCCAGATGCCCCGATCGAGCATGGCGCGATGGAAGCGCCCGAAGGCCGCGGTGTCGGACTTTGCTGCCTCGTCGTAGTTGGTGACCGGGCCGCGATTGAAAAACCAGGTCCACATAGAACCGATGCGATTCGTCGTGATTGGAATCCCGGCGTGCACGGCCTCGTGCGCGACACCTTCGGCAAGGGCCTTGGTGGTGGCTTCGAGGCGCGGGTAGACTTCGCCTGCGTTTTCCTGCAAATAGCCGATGGTTGCAATCCCCGCCGCCATGGCCAGCGGATTGCCGCTGAGAGTTCCAGCTTGATAGACCGGGCCAAGAGGCGCGAGAAGATCCATGAAGCGGATTTTTCCGCCAAAGAGACCGACAGGCAGGCCGCCGCCGACAATTTTTCCGAGCGTTACAAGATCGGGATCGAGCGAATAAAGCTGGCAGGCGCCGCCGAGCGCGACGCGGAAACCGGTCATCACCTCGTCCACAATGAGCAGCGCGCCATGATCGGCAGTGATTTTGCGCAAGCCGGCAAGGTATCCAGGCGCAGGCACGATGCAGCCGGCGTTGCCGACAATGGGCTCAACGATGACAGCGGCGATGTCGCGGGGATGGGAGGTGAAGGCGAACTCAACGGCGCCAAGATCGTTGTATGGCAAAGCGACGGTGAGGCGAGCGACATCTTCAGGAACCCCTGCAGAGCCCGGAATGCCAAACGTGGCGACACCGGAGCCGGCTTTGACGAGAAGCCCGTCGGCATGGCCGTGATAGCAGCCTTCAAACTTGACGATCATGTCGCGCCCAGTGGCGGCACGGGCCACGCGGATGGCCGACATGGTGGCCTCAGTGCCGGAGCTCACGAAGCGCATTTTCTCAATGGCGGGATAGCAGGCCGCGATGCGCTCGGCCAAATCGGCCTCGGCAGCGGTGGAAGCGCCAAAGCTTGCGGAGCTGCGCGCCGCGCGCTCGATGGCTTCGACAACCGGCGGAAATGCGTGACCAAGGATCATCGGCCCCCACGAACCGAAGTAGTCAATGTACCGATTGCCATCGGCGTCGTAGAGGTACGCACCCTCGGCGCGCTCGATGAAAGGCGGCTCGCCGCCGACGGCGCGAAAGGCTCGCACAGGGGAGTTGACGCCGCCGGGGAAGAATCGCTCAGCGCGTTTCTGGAGGGCCTTCGAACGGTCGCGCTGCATGATGCGCGTTCCGGCGCTCAAATTGTCGGCACTCATGGTCGCTCCAGTATTTCAGATTCCGGTTCGTGGGCAGCGGCGCGAAGCGCGGACGCAGACCAGATTGATGGCGATGGAAAGGCCCATAAAGAATCCGCAGAAGGCATCGAGCCAATCGTGGTTCACGTGGATGGAGTCGCGGAAGACCCACGGAAGGAGGCCGAGAACGAGCGAGAGGTTGGCAATTTGAAAGAGGCGGCGGTGTTTCGGATCGAGGTTGCGATACAAGGGGTGCATGGAGGTAAACTCCTTTTCTTGGAACGATGTTTTGAGCCAGCGCCGCAAGGCGGCCCTAGTTGAGCTGTTGTTCGCGGGCCTGCAAGGCGCGTTTGGCCCAGGTGCGGACTAACTGGAAGACGACAAGCACATCGAGCGAAGCGCCAATTCCCGCGCAGACTCCGCGGCTGAGATCGTTCGTCTCGGCGGTGAGATGGAGCAGGGACAGGAGCATGTTGGGCCAGCCAAAGGCGCTGGCAAGATCGATCTGGGCCACGATGAGAAGGGCGATGAGAAGCGGCACGGATTTTTTAAAGCTGCAGGTCTCGAAGTCGAACATCGGAAATCCTTTCAGGGGCCAGATTTGCAATCGCGCCGGTGCATAGACCGGAAAGCGGCGAAATTAGTTTCGGTAGTGATACCAGCGCATGAGCGCGACTTTCGTCAGGCCCATGGCATAGATGACGGCGATGAGATCCCAGGGCACGCTGTGCTCGACGAGCAGGTGATATTCGAGCATCACAAAGGCGATGAGCGTGCCGGCGATGGCCGCGGCGCCGGTGGATCGGCGCTGATGCTCGCGCGAGCGCTCGTCGGCTACCGTATCGAGCATAAGAATGCGGTTGAGGAGTGGGTGGGTCATGCTTGAATCTCCAACTGGAATATTTGGTCGGTGGAACAGGAGAAGATGCGTGCGAACGTGAGCGCGAGCTCGAGCGAAGGCACGTAGCGGTTGCGCTCGATGGAGTTGATGCTCTGCCGGGAAACGCCCGCGGCCTGCGCCAGCTGCTCCTGGGTCCAGCCGAGCGCGATGCGAAGCTCCTTGACGCGGTTTGTGATGGTCTGAGTCACGTTGGTATGGCGGCTTTGCAGGATGTAAAGCCGACTTTCCAAACCAGAGTAGCCTGGGGGTGATTCTGATGTCAAGCGGGCTTTCCATTTTTCTTAGGAATGAGGCTACCGAGTGCTCAGCGGCGGTGGCGCAAAAGTGTCACCGGCCAGTCCGCGGATTTGTGGGAAATGGCCCGGTTGAATGCTGCTAGAATTCTCGTTTCCGGCTCATCCCAAGCGGAAGCGATCAACTGAAAAAAGAGAGCCAGGGCCGTGCCGCAAGAGACCGCACCGAAGACCGTGACCTACGCCGATGCCGGGGTGGACCTGCGCAGCGGCGACCACGCCAAAGAGCGCATCAAGTATCTGGCGCAAAAGACCTTTAATCGCAACGTGTTAGGCGGCATTGGGAGCTTCGGGGCTCTTTACCGGCTCGACATGCAGCGGTGGAAGAACCCGATCCTGGTGAGCTCGGCAGACGGAGTCGGCACCAAGCTCAAGGTGGCCTTTCAACTTGGGCTGCACCAGACCGTGGGCGTGGACCTGGTGAACCACTGCGTGAACGATATTGCCGTGCAGGGGGCTACTCCGCTTTTCTTCCTCGATTACCTGGCCACGGGCAAGCTGGATGAGGATGTGGTGGAGAGCGTGGTGAGCGGCCTGGCCGACGCGTGCAAGGCGAACGCCTGCGTGCTGATCGGCGGCGAGACGGCGCAGATGCCGGGATTCTATGCGGATGGCGAGTACGATCTTGCCGGCTTCATCGTGGGCGCAGTGGATCGCGACAAGATGATCACGGGCGCGGGCATCAAGGCCGGCGATGTGCTGATCGGGTTGCCCTCAACGGGCCTGCATACCAATGGCTACTCGCTGGCGCGCAAGCTGCTGTTCGAGGTGGCCGGGTACAAGGCTACGCAATATGTAACTGCAATCAAAGAGAAGGCTGGCGCGTCGCTGCTGCGCACGCACCGCAGCTATCTGCACGTGATCCAGAAGCTGGTTGGCGCGGGACTGACCACCGGCATGGCGCACATCACGGGCGGCGGCATCACGGAAAATCTGCCGCGCATTTTGCCTAAGGGCGTAACGGCGCAGGTAGAAATTGGGTCGTGGCCGGTGCTGCCGATCTTTGAGCACCTTCGAGAGCTGGGAAACATTCCGCAGGAGGAGATGATGCGCACGTTCAACATGGGCATCGGCCTGATTGCGGCCATTCCGGCGGCGAAGTTTGCGCGCGCCAAGAATTTGCTGGACCGGTCGGAGGAAAAGTTCTACGTGATCGGCCGGGTGGTGAAGGGCGAGCGGCGGGTGCAGTACACGTAGAAGCAATCGGATTTGTTCGCTGACCGAGAACAATGACAATTTCCAGCCATGTCATCCTGAGCGGAGCGCGGCGCGCTTTCGCGCCGCGCGAAGTCGAAGGATCTGCGGTTGTTTCTCCGGAAAACGAATGCATCCCGGCCTCCGGCTATCCGTCCGCCCGCCTCGGCATCCTCCTCTCCGGCCGCGGCTCCAACTTCTTCGCCATCGCCGAGTCCATCCGCGCCGGCCGCCTGCCGGGCGCCGAAATTGCCGTCGTCATCTCCAACGTCGCGGACGCGGCTGGGATCGCGAAGGCCCGCGAGATGGGCCTGCATACAAAGGTCCTGGTCTCGCGCGGCCGCAAGCGCGAAGAGCACGATGCCGACGTAATCGCGTGCCTGCGCGAGAGCCGCGTCGATCTCGTTTGCCTCGCCGGATATATGCGCCTGCTCTCGTCGCAGTTCGTGGCCGCATTCCCCCATCGCATCCTCAATATTCATCCATCGCTGCTGCCGGCATTCCCAGGACTCGAAGCGCAGGAGCAGGCGTTCGCCTACGGCGTAAAGGTGACCGGCTGCACCGTCCATTTTGTCGATGAGGAGCTGGATCACGGAGCGATCGTGGTGCAGCGCGCAGTGCCGGTGCTCGACAGCGACGATGAAGCCTCGCTCGCGCAGCGGATTCTGAAGGAAGAACACCTGGCTTATACCGAAGCCATTGCGCGCGTGGTGAGCGGGGAGTACGAGGTGCGAGGGCGGCAGTACGTAAAGGCCGCCGGCTAGCAGCACTTTGCAGCAATCCGCGAACTGTCAAAAACAAAACTGTCTCACTCAAGGGGTGCACCTCACTTGATGTCAAGCCCCTCCTCCAAAAATAATTCCGCCCGTCCCCGCAAGTCCTTTCTCTCTATGCTCTTATCTCTGATCTCTTTTCTTCCCAAGTTTGCCGATCATTTCACCCTTCAGGCGCATAATCGGAACATGATCTTGGAACGCACTATTCCTTTCGGTTGCCGGCTGCGGTTCACCCCCAACCGGCTGTTCCCCGAAAGCTCAAAATAATCGATACGTTTTTTTACACCCCCTGAAGGCTTCAAAATGTTAACTTATTGATAATAAAAGATATAACGAAACACCATCGACAGATTTCGACAGATTTCGCCGCTTTTGTTGCGAAAAGCACTTTTCCAGCATTCCAAGGCCCGACGCAATCGCCACTCTAGAAGGCGCCACAACCCGTCGCCTTCTTCGACGCGCAAATCCCCTCTTCCCCGCTTGAAACCAGCAGCCGCGATCGCACAAACTTCCGCCGCACTCTCGGCTTGTCAAGAGGGCAAACCCCAAGATTTGTTGTAAGTCATTTATTGGTCAATGATTTGCAGAACAGCCAAGTTTGCCGGTAATTATGCTCGAATTGGCTATCCTTAAACCATAACCAGACAAAGTGCGGAATTGCCGAGCCGGGCGAATGTGTACGCCGTCGCCGGCGCGGTTCTGCTTGTCGCGATCTGCCGCGGCTCATGGAAGGGGCCGGGCAGGCGGCGGCTGAATTGCGCGTGCGGAATGGCGCCGACGCACACCCCAGGAAGCAAAGGTCGCTTCCCTGGGGGCCCCGAGGGCTAGGGACCGCGCTTGTCTGGGTGAAGCAGTTCCCTGCCCCACGCCGGGCCGTAATCACGGAGACGTTAGGGCCTGGGGACCTGTTTCGATGGCGCGCACGGCCGGCGGGCGATTCGATCGGAACCGAGGCGGCCGTGCGCAGGCGATAGCTGAGGCACAGATTGTATCGACACAAGCGAATGGAGAATGCCGCGCTCGGAATGAGCCGCGGCGCGGAGGAGTATGGGCAATGAACTTCATAACAAATATGTGGAAACATCCGAAGACGTCGACGGCGGGGCTGCTTATCGCGGTCGCGAGTGTTGCCGGTGTGTTGTCGCAGCAGGGAGTCACGCTGGGCAAAGTGGGAACCGGGACCGTGGTATCGCTGGCGAGCGCGCTGGCCACGGCGCTGCTGGGACTGATGGCGAAGGATCCGGAAACAGCAGGTCAGCAAGTTAGCGGGGCTGGGAGTCAGCAAAACTCAACGGCGAAGCTGGGAGCGTGGATGCTGATTGCACTTCTGATTCCGCTGCCGTGGATGCAGGGATGCACGGCGGCCGGCGTAGCCCAGAACATTGTGAACTGGACGCCGGCGCTGCAGAGTGCTGTGGCAACGGTGGATTCGACTGCGGCGCTGCTGGCGCCTGCCGACGCTCCGATCTTTATTGCGGCCACCATCGGATTTGACGCAGCCAGCAACCTGCTGGTGGCGCAGGCAAAGGCTTATCTGGCAAATCCTTCGGCTAGCAAGCTGGCGCAACTGCAAAGCCAGATCGTGACCTTCCAGCAGCAGGTGAATACAGCACTGTTGCAGGCCGCAAGAATCGTGGACCAAAAGAGCCAGCAACATGCTCTGACGGCGATTCAGGGAGTGGGCACGATTGCGGTGGCAATTCTCGCCCTGGTGCAGCAAATCTCAAGCAAGGCCGCGGTGGCGCTGATGTCGGCCAATGCGGGCGTGAAGCTGGCGGCCATCGAGCCATATGTGGATGAGTCGCGCTCGGCAGCGATGGTGGCCGCACACTATGGCGAGCCCGTTAATATGGCCCGCGCACAGGTGGCGCAGGCGATGCAGCAGGAAATTAACGCGGGGTTCTAGAAAAAATCATCGCGCATACACGATGCCCTGGGTTCTTGCACAGCCCAGGGCATTTTTTGCACAACGCGCGTCAAATTTCATGAGCGATTGATTCGTTTCTCATCTGGACCTCCTACAACACACGAGACGCTCACTCCCATGGGCGTCATTGGAGGTCAAGAAGAATATGAGGCAACTTGCGGCGTATTGCCTGATCGGGCTTATGGCGGTCGGTCAGGTTCCCACCCAGGCTTTTGCTGAAAACGATTATGGGCAAACTGCAACCCCCATCAAGCACGTGGTTGTGATCTTTAATGAGAATGTTTCGTTCGACCATTATTTTGGCAGCTATCCGGTGGCGGCTAATCCCAGAGGCGAGCCGGCATTCCACGCCAAAGCTGATACGCCCGGCGTAAACGGCTTCGGCGACGGATTGCTTTTCTCCAATCCCAACTTTCTGGACAAGACAGGAAATGGAACCGGGGCGGCAAATCCCTTTCGCCTGGACCCTTCAGAGGCAGCGACAGCCGATCAGGATCACGACTATGGTCCGGAGCAGCAAGCGTTTCACGGCGGCCTGATGGATTCATTCCCCGAATTCACCGGAACACCCGGACCTCCGCCCAGCGGTTCCACCCAGACCACAACCGGGCTGGTGATGGGCTACTACGACGGCAACACCGTGACCGCGCTATGGAACTACGCGCAACGCTATGCGATGAGCGACAACTCGTACAACACGACCTTCGGGCCTTCGAGTCCGGGCGCCATCAACCTGATTAGCGGCCAGACCAACGGTGTGAGCGACGAAGTGAACGCCAGTGGCGACATCGTGGCGGATGGCGAGGGCGGAACCACCCTGATCAGCGACGCCGATCCGATTGGGGACAAGTGCTCAACAACGACGGGTGCGACGGTGGCGATGAGCGGACAGAATATCGGCGATCTGCTCAACGAGAAGGGCATCACATGGGGCTTCTTCGAAGGCGGATTCAACCTGAGCCTGACGAACGCCAACGGCTCGACGGGATGCAGCCGCTCACACACCTCCACGGTGACCAACACCAACAAGGCAGACTACATTCCTCACCACCAGCCGTTCCAGTACTATGCCTCCACGGCGAATCCGCAGCACCTGCGTCCCAGTTCGACGAGCGCAATCGGTGAAAGCGACCAGGCCAATCACCAGTACGATCTGAACGACTTCTACACCGCCGTCAATGCCGGCCACTTTCCGGCAGTGAGCTTCCTGAAGGCCTCGGGCTATCAGGATGGGCATGCCGGCTACTCCGATCCGATCGACGAGCAGAACTTCGTGGTGTCGGTCATCAACTTCTTGGAGCAACGACCGGAGTGGAAGTCGACGCTGGTCATCATTAATTACGACGACTCCGATGGCTGGTACGACCATCAGATGAGTCCGATCGTCAATCAATCGGCTACTGACGACGATGGATTGAACGGACCCGGCTTATGCGGGGCAAGCGCGAGCACGGCCCTTGCCGGTGTAACGTCGTCGCACGCACAGGGACGTTGCGGATACGGTCCGCGGCTTCCGCTGCTGGTGATTTCGCCCTACGCGAAAAAGAACTACGTCGACCATACGATCACCGATCAGTCTTCGATCCTGCGTTTTGTTGAAGACAACTGGCTCGGTGGCGAACGTATCAAGGGGTCATTCGACGCAATAGCGGGCCCGCTGAACAACATGCTCGACTTCACCAATCCGTCCAACGAAGGTCTTTACCTGCTCGATCCCAATAAAGGGTTGGTTACGGTGGACAGGCCCGGGGATTTCCGCTGGTAGAAGTCATCGTGCTTTAACAAGGGTAGCGGTCTTATGCTGCTACCCTTGCATTTCGTGAAAATTAAACCGATTACCCGACGAAGATTTTTAAGCTCGAGCGGCCTCGCGGTTGCGGGCGTCGCACTGCGCGGCAGATTTTCGTCGGTTGCGATCGCGGAAACCAAAGCGCCGATCCTCGATCCCACGACACTTGTCCCTTTCGTGGATCCGCTGCCGATTCCGCCGGTGGCGCGGTCTGTGGGAACTCGGCTCGATCCGGACGATGCAACGCGGCAGATTCCTTTCTACCAGCTTGCGATTGCGGAAACATTGCAGAAAGTGCACCGCGATCTGGCGCCCACGCGGATGTGGACCATCGGCGGAAGCTTCCCCGGCGCAACGCTGGAGACTGAGATTGCGCAGGGAATGATGGTCGAGTGGCAGAACCGGCTTCCTGCGCGGCACTTGTTCGCGATCGATCATTCGCTGCACGGAGCGGGTAAAGACATTCCCGACGTGCGCTCGGTGGTTCACTTGCATGGCGGGCGCACGCCCGCGGCGGGCGATGGCTATCCGGAAGAGTGGGTTGTGCCTGGCCACTCGCAGATTTACCACTACCCTTGTTTGCAACATGCGGCCACGCTCTTCTATCACGACCACACGATGGGCATAAACCGGCTGAACACCTATGCGGGGATGGTGGGATTTTGCATTCTGCGCGACAGGCGCGAAGACGCTCTGGGTTTGCCCACGGGGCGATACGACATTCCGCTGCACATCTGCGACCGCATTCTCCGCACAGACGGCCAGCTCGACTATCCCGTCTCCATGAAACCGGGTGAGGTTTGGGTGCCGGAAGTTTTTGGCGATTCCATCTTGGCGAATGGAAAGTTGCTGCCATACCTCGACGTGGAGCCGACGTTGTATCGATTTCGCGTAATGAACGGCGCGAACGGACGGTTCTTCCGTTTTTCTCTCGCGAATAAGGCAGGCTTTTATCAGATTGCGTCCGACCAGGGGCTGCTGAGCGCGCCCGTCCTCATGACACGGGTGGTAATGGCTCCCGCCGAGCGTGCCGATCTGCTGATCGACTTCAGCGCGATGGCCGGCGAGCATGTGAAGTTGATGAGCGACAGCTTTACGATTTTGCAGTTTCGCGTGGGGGCAAAGGCGTTGGGGAAAAATTCGGCGGCGGCGATTCCGGCGGCGCTCCATGAAACGCCGAGGCTTGAGGAGTCGAGCACAGTGAGAACACGGCGGCTGACGCTCGACGAGCGCATGGACCCGGTGCAGCGCTCAATGGGCATGCTGCTGAACAACACGCCGTGGCATGCGCCGATTACGGAAAAGCCGGAGTTGAATACGATCGAGATCTGGGAGTTGGTGAATCTGACCGACGACTCCCACCCGATTCATCTGCATCTGGTGCGATTTCAGGTTTTGGATCGGCGGCGCTTCGATACTTTCGAATTTCAGTCAACTGGCAAGATGCGCTACACCGGCGAACCGCAGCTGCCGGCGCCGGAAGAGCGCGGATGGAAAGACACGGTGCGCGCCGATCCGGCAATGGTGACGCGGATTATTGTTCCGTTCGAGGGATACGCCGGGCGCTATGTGTGGCATTGCCACATCCTGGAGCACGAGGACAACGAGATGATGCGGCCGTACGAAGTGGTGGCCGCGGGAACCACTGGTCAGTAATTACGCGCCAGTCAGCAGTCGCGGTATCCCGAGCCTCAAACGCGAAATCCTGGGGCACCCCGAGATCAGATGTTCGTGTCCCTGGCTTCTCCCAGAATCAACTTGAGAGTCATTTGCCTTTTGCCGCGGACGACGGTGACGGTGATGGTGTCGCCGGCTTGGTGCTTGTCCATCAAGGCGCTGATGTCTTCGGGATCGGAGACCGGCTGGCCGTCGATAGAGACGATGAGATCGCCGCCGAGCATAATGGGCTGGTTGCCGACGTAGGCCTGCTCGCTTCCGCCGTGAAGGCCGGCGCGCTCGGCCGCTCCACCGGGAATGACGCGCTGAATGAGGACGCCGGAGTCGGCGGAAAGGCCCATCTGCGAGGCGAGGTCGGGACCGATCGGATAAGAGACGATGCCCAGCGACGGCCGTTTCACGCGCCCGAAGCGGATGAGGTCGGCGAGCACCGCCTTGGCGGTGTTGATGGGAATGGCGAAGCCGATGCCCGAGCTTTGATCGGCCCCATTGGACGCGATCATGGTATTGATGCCGATCACCTCGCCCGATGAGTTGAGCAGCGGGCCGCCGGAGTTGCCGGGATTGATAGCCGCATCGGTCTGAATGGCGTCTTCAATCGGCGCGTTGTCCTGATTGCGAATCGAACGGATGGAGCTGATGATGCCCCTTGTCATGGTGCCGCTCAGGCCGAACGGATTGCCGATTGCGTAGACCTTCTGGCCCACGTTGAGCTGCGAAGAATCAGCCAGCGTGACGGCCTGGAGGTTGGGCGCGTCAATTTGCAGAAGTGCGAGGTCGTGCACCTTGTCCACGCCGACGACGCGGGCCGGATAGCGGCGCTTGTTGTAGAGCATGACCTCGATGCCACGATTGGCTCCGTCGACCACGTGGAAGTTGGTGAGAATGTGGCCGGATTTATCGAGAATGAATCCCGAGCCCTGGCCCTGCTGCGGAACGTTGCCATAAAAGAAGTCAAAGACCAGTGCGGTGGAGGTGATGTTGACCACCGAGGGCAGAACCCGCTTGTAAATGGCGATATTGTTCTGCTCTTCCGCATCGTAGGCGGGCGCCGCGTGCGCTTCAGTGAGATCGAGCGGAGAGTTAGAGCCGCCGGAGCCAAAGAGCGTGCGGCGATCGCCGAAGATGCCATGTTCGAGATGCGTGGTGATGAGCCAGAAGCCGCACAAGAACAACAAAACGATAATGAGAATTCGGGTCAGTCTCATAATTTTTCGACCTGCAAGACCCTCCTGATGTTGTAACGGATGCCGCAACGCACAGTTCCGTTCACAGGGTCGCAGCCACTTCTTATTGTAGTGACAAGTTCTGGCGGGATTTGTTGCTCTCGGCCACAAGGCGCGGCCAAAGGGCCTGAACCTGGGCACGGAGCGCTACGATATCGCCAGAATTATCAAGAACATAATCGGCCTGCGCGGCTTTTTCGTCATCGGGAACCTGATGCGAGAGGCGATTGCGGGCATCGGCGAGAATTGTTGACTGGTCCGCGACGTTCGGGGCCACGCGGGCAGCATAGCGGGCGATTTTCAATTCGTCGGGCGCCGTGACAACGATGATGCGGTCGATTCGACGGCGCCAATCTGCAAGGATTCCGTCTTTTTCGCCGCGCGCGCGAGCATCGCGCACCACTTCAAAAATCAACGCGGATTCGAGGACGGCGACGGCTGCGCGGTCGCGGGCGAAGATTTCTTCCATCCAGCGCTGCTGCGCTTCGATCACCGGCGGATGCACGATGGCGTTCAGTTCCTGCAGGCGGCCGCCGCGAAATGCGAGGTCGGCGAGACGGGCGCGGTTGAGATGGCCGTCGGGATTCGCGACCTGAAGGCCGAAGCGCGCGACGATTTCGTTGTAGACCTCGCGGCCTGGCTCCATTACCTCACGTCCGAGGGCATCTGCTTCGATGACTTGAGCGCCGAGCTCGCGCAGCATGGCTGCGACAGTGGATTTACCGCTGCCGAGACCGCCGGTGAGGCCGACGCGAAGCACGGCTTAGAGCCCCCGCCGCATTCTTGCGGCACGCACCGTGTTGGACATCAACATCGCAATCGTCAGCAGGCCCACGCCGCCGGGCACAGGCGTGTATGCGCTG
>DASXFF010000178.1:0-97053 GCA_036489735.1 Occallatibacter sp.
CCCGAAAGTCAGGTAGATATTAAGCATCACGAAGGCGAAAGTTAGCTTGCCCAGGTCATGCTGCTCCGTTTGGCGAAGAATGGTTTTGAAGGGTTCGCCCTTGGAGAGGTACAGCGAAATAATGATGGCGAAAGCCAGGCATTGGAAGCCGTGTTCAACGAGATAAAGCAGCCCATATACAGTCGAGAACCAGGTCACGTCCATCGACATGACCCAGTAAATCGCAGCCGCCGTCATGGTGACGGAGTAAACCACGATGCCCGGGCCGCTGATGTTCTCAAGCTTCTTGATCCAATATGGAGTGGTCTCGGGGCCCTGAGTGTCGCGCTTCTGCCCCATCGAATTCAACCGCCACGTGTAGAAACCCCAAATGGCAAAGCAGATCAGGCTCACGTACCAAAATGCGTTGGGATTAAGCATGGGCCGCTTGAAGTTGAGGCAATGAGCCTGCATTTCGGTAAGCAGGCCCTTCTGAAGACCGTCGGCCGTCGCGGCTACTGTCGTGTAGTTCGCCCACAGGAAGAGCCGCTTCATGAAGATGGCAATCACCAGCCAATAAACGAGGATCAGCGGGAGCGTGCGGCTCATCGCTTCGAGCGGACGCCGCAAAAGCAATCCCCATTTGCCGCCGGAACAGTACTGCACCATGAGTAACGCCAGCCCACCCACAGAGAACCCGAAGGTGAACATTAATCCCAGCACCCAGCCGCGCAGCAGGTGGTCCCAGCCCAAGTGCTCGGCGTCTTGCGACTGACCGAGGAATGCCAGAATCACGGCGATCACCGCAAAGACTCCCGCGATCATCAGCGCGCGGCTTCTCCATGCGTCGACAAACGCGGGAGCGCTGAGGTCCGCTGGGAGCTGTTTGCCGTGCGAAATTGCGTCGTGTGCCATTCCGTTCGTCCTACTTCTGGGCCGCAGGGGCCGGCTTGCTGGGTGGAATCGAAATCTTTGGATCGGCCGGATAAGCCGGCGCCATACCCGGCGTTCCTTCGCCGGCGATCGGTTTGTTGGCCTGTACCGCAGTCGATGGCATGGGCCACGGCTGCGCGTATTCCGGATGGCCTTCCGCCGCAGCCAGATCCTTCAAATTCTTGATCTCGGTGCCGGTCGGCGTGTCCTTAACGGATGCTGCCTGACTGAGTTGCAATGCGCGGATGTAAGCCGCAACCGCCCAGCGGTCCGCGGGCGGCAGTTGCGCCGAGTAATCCGGCATGGCGCCGTATCCGTGCGTCATCACGTAAAAATAGTGCGAGAGCGGCTGCGTCATGCGTACCTGGTCGTGAAGATTGGCGGCGGGCTTAAATCCGCGCTGCACAATCTCGCCCAGCCCGTTGCCCACGCGCGAATGGCACGGAGTGCAATAGATGTTGAAGCGCTCCTGTCCGCGCTCGAGCACTTCTATCGTTACCGGAATTTCGGAAGGCATCGCATCCAGTTCCTGTTTGTAGCCGTTCGGCCCCTGCACTGCGCCGGTATAGAAGTAGCTATCCTCATGGAGCTGGCCGCGCGCCACCGTGTCCAGAACCTGCGGCCGCGCGCCGCGATGATCGGCGAAGAAATCCGATCCGCGTTGTGGGTCCATCTTGGGCTGATCCTGCATGTCCATGCGGCAGCCGGCAATCAGCAAAACGCAGGCCAATATGCCGAGTTGAATTGATCTCCCAGGTCCCCAAATTCGAGGGACCTGGGGCACCCACACCTGTGTTTTCTGTTCCCTGTTCCCTGATCCCTGCTCCCTGCGAAGGTCCATCAGTAGTCCACCTCCACCACTGACGTTGGCGCAAACTTCAGCAGATATGCCTTGGTCTCCGCCAGATCGAACTTGGGATCAAGCGCTTCGAGACACAGGAAAAACTTGTCAGTCGTGGCGCCGTCGCGGAAATTCGGCGCGTTGAAGACCGGATGATAGAGCGCCGGCAATCCATTGAGCGCCAGCATCCCGAAGCCTGCCGAAAGGCCCGCCCACAGAATGGTCCACTCGTACGCCGGCACAAGGAACGCCGGCCATGAATAGGTGGGGCGCCCGGCGATGTTGAGCGGGTAAGCCAGAACTGAAATCCAGGTTTCCAGCGCATACATGGCCGCACCGCCGAGCAAGCCACCGATCAAAGTAATGAGCGGCACCTTGTTGCGATGGAAGCCGATGGCCTCGGCTGCCTCTTCCACCGGATACGGCGTATAGCAATCCAAACGCCGCCACCCATCTTCGCGCGCCTGCCGCGCAGCCCTCACCAGGTCGCTCGGCGTATCGAATTCGGCCAGCAGGCCGTAGGTTCCTTCGCGTGCGGGCATTAGTCGGCAGCCTCCGCCACCTTGGGCTTAATCTTTGCCCCCGGTAGCAACATGCGAATTTCGTTCATCGGAATCATGGGCAGAAGCCGGACAAACAACAGGAACAGGAAAGTGAACATTCCCAGCGTGCCGACGAAGGTCATGTAGTCCCACTTGGTAGCGCGGTACGTGCCCCAGGCCGAGGGCAGAAAGTCGCGCGTCAGGCTGGTGACGACGATGACAAAGCGTTCAAACCACATGCCGGTGTTCACAATGATCGACATGACAAACATGAAGGAGATATTGGTACGCAGCCTGCGCGACCAGAGCGTCGTAAGCGGAATGGCCAGGTTGCAGGTAATCAGCACCCAGTAGGACCAGCCCATGGGCCCGAAGGCGCGATTCCAAAAGGTGAACGCTTCCCAATGGTTGGCCGAGTACCAGGCCATGAACGCTTCCATTCCATAGCCGTAAGCCACAATGAAGCCGGTGGCCAACATGACCTTGCCCATGTTGTCGATGTGACGCTCGGTGACCAGCGCCTCAAGGTGATAAAACTTGCGCAGCGGAATGGCCAGCGTGAGCACCATGGCAAAGCCGGAATAAATGGCGCCGGCGACAAAGTAGGGGGGGAAAATGGTTGTGTGCCAGCCTGGAAGCACAGCGACGGCGAAATCGAAGCTGATGACGGTGTGCACCGAAAGTACCAGCGGCGTAGCCAAACCGGCGAGCAAGAGCGAGGCGGTCTCGTAACGCATCCAGTGGCGCACCGATCCGCGCCAGCCCACGCTGATGATGCCGTAGAAGTATTGCGCGAGTTTGGATTTCGAGCGGTCGCGCAGCGTGCCCAGGTCGGGCACCATGCCGATGTACCAGAAGACGACTGAGATTGTGGCGTAGGTTGAAACCGCAAAAACGTCCCACATGAGCGGAGAGCGGAACTGCGGCCAGACCGTCATGGTGAACGGCAGCGGAAACAGCCAGTAACCCAGCCAAGGGCGGCCGACGTGAATCAGTGGAAACAGGCCGGCGCAGCACACGGCAAAAATCGTCATGGCCTCGGCGAACCGGCTGATGGCGTTGCGCCAGCCCTGCTTGAACAAAAGCAGAATGGCCGAGATGAGCGTGCCGGCGTGGCCGATACCGATCCACCAGACGAAATTGATGATAGCGAATCCCCACGCAACCGGCTGGGAAATGGCCCAGATGCCGACGCCCTTCAGGAAGAGCCATGTGAGGGCAACCAACAGCATCGTCGTGCCGCCGCCCGCAATCGTGAAGAGCGCAAACCAGCCCATTGGCGTGTGCGGCGTGAGCACAATGTGCGCAATCTTCTCGGTGATCGACCGGAAGGTCTGGCCCTGGCCAATAACCCGGAATTCTCCGGTTGCCGGATCGATCATGGGATCTACGGGTTTTACTTCCTTGGTTGCCATGGTCGTCTGTTCTTGTTCCCTTGTTCCCTCGGTCCCTTAGTCCCTGTATTTATCCCTTCGCCGGCGCGAATTCCGTCGGCGTCTCTTCGAGTTCCTGATTTACGTTCAGCACTTCTGCCAGATATTGCGTGCGCGGCCGTGTGTTCTGGTCCGCGATCACCTGATAGCTGCGTTGCTGAGCCCGCAGCTTCGATACCCGGCTGTTGGGATCGTTCTTGTTGCCGAACACGATCGCTTCCGCCGGGCATGCCTGCTGGCAGGCGGTCACGATTTCGCCGTCGCGGATGTTGCGGTTTTCTTTGTCGGCCTCGATCTTGGCCGCATTGATGCGCTGCACACAGTAACTGCATTTCTCCATGACGCCGCGCGAACGCACGCTGACGTCGGGATTGCGCATGAGCTTGAGGCTTTCTGTCTCGTAGTCGGAGTAGAGGAGGAAGTTGAACCGCCGCACCTTGTAGGGGCAATTGTTCGAGCAGTAGCGCGTGCCGACGCAGCGGTTGTAGACCATCGTGTTCAGGCCTTCCGGCGTGTGAACCGTGGCGCCCACCGGGCAAACCTGCTCGCAAGGCGCGTTTTCGCAATGCTGGCAGTTCATGGGCTGGAAGTGCGCGCGCGGCGCGGACAGGTCTCCTTCAAAATACGTGTCAATGCGCAGCCATTGCATGTCGCGGCCGATGCGGACCTGCTCCTTGCCGACCACAGCAATGTTGTTTTCGGCATAGCAGCTGACGATGCAGGCGTTGCAGCCCGTGCAGCTGTTCATGTCGATCGACATAGCCCAGGCGTTGGCCTCGTTGTATTCCCAGTTGGGAAAGAGCGAGGTGTCGCGGCTCGGCGTGTCGTACCGCTCGCCCTCGTGCGCAAAGTTGGGATTGGACTTGAACTCGTCGAGCGTGGCATAGCGGATGATGCCGCGCGGACCGAGCGCCTCGTCGCCTTCAAGAGAATTGTTTCCCGTGCCCTGCCCCAGGAGGAACTTGGCGCGATGATCCTGATAGTGACTCTTGGTGATCGCCACGCCCCATTTTCCGGAGACCTGCCGGATGGAGCCGGTGGCGTAAAGCGGCGCCCAGGTATTGCGAATGAGATATGCGTTGAAGCCTTGCCCTGAACCCACGCGTCCGGAGAACTCACGACCGTAACCGAGATACACCGTGACTGAATTGTCGGGATGCCCCGGAGCGACGACGACCGGCGCTTTCACTTTGCCATTGCCGACGCACAATTCAACAATGTCGTCTTCTTCCAGGCCCAGCTTCTCGAGCGTCGCGCCGGAAACTATGGCAGCGTTGTCCCAGCTCAGGCTTGTCACGGGCTTAGGCAATTCCTGCAGCCAGCCCACGTTGTTCCATCGGCCGTCATAGATATTCGGATCGGGCCGGAAGATGATTTCGAGAGAATCTTTCGGCGTGGGCGTAGGAATCGCGCCGTGAAACGCTGTGTTGGCACTGGCTTTTGCAGCCCCATTCGGTGTCGTGTCCGCGATCCAGCCGTCGTGCAGCGCCTTGCGCCAGCCGGTTTCGAAGTCGCCCTTGATCACCGGCTTCCACGTTTCGCGCACTGCGTCGTACGGGCTGACCATGGGGTCGTTGAGCAACGCCTGGAAGACGTGATGCGACGTGCGCCCTCCGTACAGCGGATCGATCATTGGCTGCACGATGGAAACCGTGCCATCGTAGGCACGAGCGTCAGACCAGAACTCGAGATAGTGCGCCGCGGGAAGATGCCAATGCGACTGCTGCCCCGTCTCGTCATAGTGAGAACCAAGGTGAGCGACGACATTTGCCTTGTTGAAGGCATCGCCAAAACTCAGATCCGCAGGCGCATCGTAGATTGGATTCGCATTCAGAATCACCAGCCAATCGACCTTGCCGGCGTTGAGGTCGGCGACGAGCGCCTTGAAATCGCCAAGCTGATCGCTCGGCAGGGGAATCGCGGGATCGGAGGAAACGGAAACCGTTTTGCCAACATTGCCCAGCGCATTATTGATGGCCAGCGCCAGGGCCGCGACCGAAGGATCCTGATATAGGCCCGGCAGCACCGCGCTTTTGCCGGCGCTCGCTTTCAAATCCTTGGCCAGCGCAGCCAGAAACTTCTGTTGATCGCCAGTCCAGTTGTAGCTGGGAGCATTCACTCCCGCCGCGCCGACAGCCTGCGCCAATGCCGCCGCAAACGACGGAATCTCGCTGGCGCGCAGTCCCAGTCGGTGCTCGGCTTTCATTCCGGTGGTGGTCGTCGTGCTCTCCACCGAGTACAGCCGGTTCATGCCCTTTTCAGGCTGCTTGCGCCGGGCAGCGTAGTCGTGGACAAGTTTGTGAAAGCCGGGATAGCTCGCGCCGGAGAGGAAATCCGCATCGAGAGAAACGATTACATCGGCCTGGCTAAGGTCATATTGAACATTGACGCCGCTCGCCAGAAACGTTCCTGCGATCGCGGGTTCGTATTGAACTAGTTTCGCGCTAGGAAATGCCTTTTGAACTTCACTCCATTGCCGCGCCAGCGTGGGCGACAAGATGGCCGCGCTCAGGAAGTAAATACCGGTTCCGTCCTTGCTCGACGCGACTTTGCCGCGCAGCGCCTCGGCAAACTCGGCCCAGGAGCTAGGCTCTCCGCGATACCTCACGTGCTGCGAGCGGTCGGGGTCGTACAAGTCGAGAAGCGTGCCCTGCGAATAAGGGTCGGAGCTACCGTGGTTGTACGCATGCTCCGGGTTGCCATCGATCTTGATGGGCCGGAATTCGTCGCTCTTCACCAGCAGCGGGATCGCGCCCGTAGTAAAAGGATGCGCGGTGGCAAAGTACATGGGCTTGCCGAGAAGCAGGTCTTCGGGCGCCTTGACGTAGGGGTAGATCGGCTCATCGGGCTGCTTGGTGCACCCGGCCAGGCCCGCAAGCGCCATCGACGCGCCCATCAATTTGAGGAAGCCGCGCCTTGAAACGGGATCAACCCACTCCTGCGCCGCCGAGGGGAATTCCTTCTCCACCGCGGCCTGGAACTCCGCACTATTGGCCAGCTCATCCAGTGAACGCCAGAACTTCTTGCCCTTCGTGCCACTCAACTCTCGCCGCACGGCGTCGAGCGTCATCGGCACAGCATTCATCGGCTCGCTCAAGGTCTTGTCCATTGGCTGCTTCACCGCCGGCGGATTCTTTCTTTTTGCGCTCATCGGTGGCACACCTCGCAGCTGGTGAGGTCTTTTGGCGTGCGGATTTTGTAGTGATCGACGAGAAAGTGGCCGAGGTCGATCTGACTCGTGAACTTGGTGTAATTCGCCGGCAGCTCGACGACATCGTTGCCAATATAAGGATGGGTGCCAGGCAAGCCCTGAGCCGGCAGCCGGAGAGATGCGATTGCGGGGCCTGTCACGCTGCCTGGGTCCTTCGTCGTGCAGTTCACGCTTTGCGCCGTGGGCGTGCCGGACGCGACCGGGTTCGCCGCGCACCACACCGGATGATCGTCTGCAGGTGCCTGCCAGTCCATGTTGTAGATTTGGCTTGTGGGCCGCAGGTTTTTGGCCGGATTGCGATGGCAGTCCAGGCACCACTCCATCTGCAGCGTATTCTGCGCGTACATCAAAGGCATTTCGTCCACTTTGCCGTGACAGCTTTCACAGCCGATGCCCTTGTTCACATGGATTTCGTGATTGAAGAAGACGAAGTCAGGAAGGTCGTGCACCTTGATCCACGGAATCGATTGCCCTGTATACCAGCTGTCGCGCACCGGCTGCAGTAATTGGGCGTTGGTCCAGATCTGCGCATGGCAATTCATGCAGGTGCGCGTGGGAGGGATGCCCGCATAGCTCGACTTCTCGACGGATGTATGGCAGTACTGGCACTGCAGGCCGAGTCCCTGAACGTGATGCTTATGGCTGAAGGGGACCGGCTGATCGGCGCGCTGGCCTTGCCGCGTAACCCACGGCGAGCGCTGCAACTGATCGAGCGTTACCCCCAGGGCGATCACGATCAACCCCGTCAGCACCAGGCTCATGCGAGCCAGTGCGTTGGAGCTGCGGTCGAAAATTTGCGCCATGAAAAGTTCCCGGTCTGATTCTCGTTTGACATGCGCCGCGTGTATCGGCGGTCACATAGGTTATGTACAAAAATTGCTCAACGATAGAACTACAGGGAAGGGGCGGAACGCCCGAAATTTCACTATAGCAAACTACGGCCCTCTAACTACAAGCCTTGTGTGCCACATTGCGAAAATTTCACTGTGGGAAACCGGTTGGCAACCATCAGAAAAGAAAACCGGTTGTGACGAAGTCAGATGCGAGGTAGGCCTCACCCTCCGCCGGTTTGCTCCGCACCCGAGGTCGGAATTGCCAAGAAAAAATATCACGCCGGATGCGGTGTCTGGCAAGATCACCGAGGGGTGGACGTCGACAGATGCAAGCGAACCGCTTCATTTGTCGGTTCCGTCGCTGCCAAAACCGCCGGTCATGTGGTAGAGATCGGACCGGCGCAGCACTTCTCGTGTCGGCGAGCCGCGGCGCAACATTCGGCGCACGGGCTGGGTCGGGATTGAGCAAACGAGCTACCGTCCGCCGCTTGGGGCCGGCGGGCGATCACCAGAAAAACATCGAGAACAAACAAGGCAATTGCGATGTCATTGAATAGCATCGCCAACGGCGAGTCCGCCCCGAATTGATTAGCCGCCAGAAAAGGAACGCGACCGCCAAAAGAATGGCCTTCAGGAATTCTATGAAAGCCGGCCGGCGTGCGATCTGGTAGGCGAGGTACGCTACGACGATCATGGCCAACGAAAATGGCGCGAGAACCGCATGACTTCCCGTTGGGAACAGCCTCGGGAAGGCGTCCCAGCCCAACAGAACTGCGACACCCAATAGCGTAACGGCGCCGAGGATGGCAGGCGGCCGCCGCAGATTGAAGCGGAGGCGAAAAATCATAGTCCATTATTCCCCGCGCCGCGAAAAGAAACCGTAAAGACCGCGCAACGCTCCCTCTGGAGGCCCCGGCCCATCGAATCGCGCCGATTCCGACATTGGATCGTTTAGAATTCATAGGAACGTAACCATCGCTCTCAACACTCCCTCAATTTACGGGGCATCTTCGATCGGCTCGGGTAGTCGGTTTTCTATCCATCGGGGTCGAGAGAATACCCGCGCAAGACTCGCCGACGAAAGTTACGGGACAAAAGTATGAAGTACGCCGGATTATTTGTGATGCCCGCCGGATTCTTTCTCACGCTCGCCGCGCTGGCGCTGTTTCCCGATCCAGGGCGTCGCTTGGCTTTTGTGCTTTGTGGCCTGGCGGTTGAGGCCATGGGCCTGGGGGTCGCGATCCGCGGCCACATGCTGCCACGAGGTACAAGCCACCCATGAGTGCGACTGCTCCCATGGTTCCGGCACCCGCAATGAGCGACGCTGTATTTGCGCTGGCGCTCGCACTGCTGCTGCTTGCACCCATGGCCATTGCGGGCGTGGCGCTCATCAATGCAGGTTTGGGCCGGTCGCGTTCGGCCGCGCAAGCCATGCTGGGCAACCTCGCGTTGGTTGCGGTTTCCGCCATCGTCTTCGCTTTCGTCGGTGCGTCGTTTACAGGGTCGCTGGGAACAACTGAAGTCATTCTGCACGCCGCTGGCAAAGGGTGGAGTGTGCTCGGTCTCGGGCCGTTTCTTCTGCACAGGCTTGGAGCCTCTTCGCCGCAGGCTCAACTCGCGGTCTTGTTTGAGTTTTTGGCTGTGGCCATGCTGGTGCAGCTCCCATGGGGCTCCGGTGCGGATCGGTGGAGGCTTGCGGCAGGTTGCGCGTCCGCGGTAGTTTTGGCTGCGATTGTTTTTCCGCTCGCCGCTCACTGGATTTGGGCGGGTGGATGGCTTGCGGCACTGGGCGCAAACTTCTCCGCGGGTGCGGGCTTTATTGACGCGGGCGGAGCTGCCACTGTGCACGTGATCGGCGGCCTAAGCGCGCTTGCCATGGTGTGGATCGCCGGGCCGCGCCGCGGAAAATTTCCTAAAGAAGGCCTGTCAACCGCCATGCCCGGCCACAACGCCATCTATGTCCTGTTTGGCTGCCTGCTGGCGCTGGTGGGCTGGCTGGCCTGGAACCTTGCCGGAGCGATCGTTTGGATTCATGCTCCGCTCGCGGCACTCCCTGGAACGGCGATCAACACGCTGCTCACCGCTTCGGGCGCGCTAGCCGCCACCTTCTCCGTCACGCGCTTCCGCTTCGGCAAACCCGATGCCAGTCTCTGCGCCAACGGTTGGCTGGCCGGTCTGGTTGCGTCGAGCGCCTCCGCGGCCTTCGCCTCCCCGGTGGGCTCTCTGTTCATCGGAGCCGTGGCCGGTGTTTTCACTCCGCTTCTGGTCGAGGTACTGGAGCTCGCGCTTTCCGTCGACGATCCTACGGGCGCCATCACTGTTCACGGCGCAGCGGGCCTGTGGGGATTGATCGCGGCGGGCTTTTTCGCGCCACAGGCGGGTCAGCTTCTGGCGCAACTGATCGGCATTGCCGCGCTGCTCGGCTTTATTTTTCCGCTCATTTATCTGCTCTTCGCAGTGCTCAACCGATTCATCCCGTTCCGCGTGGATCCCGATGGCGAGCGCATGGGCATGGACCTGCACGAGATTGGCGGCGGAGCCTATCCGGAATTTGTGATTCACCGCGATGAATCCTATCGCTGAAGGAAGATTCAGCCTGGACACTGGAAATCGCTTTAGGATGGTGTTCGCATGGGATTACTGAGCCACTTGTTCTACCCATGGGGCCTCATCCTTGAAGGACTGGCGATCGTTCACTTCATACGGCGTCGTCCCGATACCTATTGGATTTTCATCATCCTGTTCCTAGGTCCCCTCGGCGCGCTGATCTATCTGCTCGTCGAGGCCCTTCCCGATCTCGGGCTGCTGCGCCAATCGTTCAAGACCTTTCCCCGCCGCAAGCGCATTAACCAGCTGCTCATGGAGATTCACGACAATCCTTCCTCAGGAAACTGGGAAGAGCTTGGCGATCTCTACATGGATGAGGGCAAGCTGCAGTGGGCCCGCGATGCCTTTAACAAAGCCATTGCCGCACGCTCCGATACTGTCGACTGCTTTTACCACCGCGGAGTGTGCGCAGTCCTAATGGGCGACGCGAGTGCCGCCGTGCCAGACCTGGAAATGGCCGTGCAGCGCGATCCCAGCCACGATTTTTATCGCGCCGTGGGACTGCTCGCGAATGCCTACGCAGAAACCGGGGAGAAAGAAAAGGCCGAGACGCATTTTCGCCAAGCTGTCGAGCGGTCAACATTGTCTGAGACGTATCTCAATTTCGCCGATTTTCTGGCATCGCAAGGTCGCAACGCCGAAGCGCGAGAGTGGGCAAAGAAAGTATTGGATAAACGGCCGACGATGCCGGGTTATCTGCGCCGCCGGGAGCGGAAGTGGTTTCGCCGCGCCAACGCACTGCTCAGGCGAGTGTCTTCGTGAGCCGCGACGAGATTCAGCGCCGAGCCATCAGCAGCATCACCACGAACATCGCCAGCGGCACAAAAGCCAGCGCGGCATAGAACGCCAGCTTGCGCCCAGTAATCGAGAATCGCCCCAGGCGAACCGGTCCGTGATGGCCGGCTTCCATCCCCACCAGCTCCTGGTGTTCCAACTCCCAGGCCATGTCGGATGCCGTGGAATAGCGATGGCGTGGATCGCGTGCCATCGCGCGGAAAATGATCTCTTCGACTGCGGGTGGAATCTCCGGGTTCAGCTCGCGCGCCGGCGCAGGATCGGCGAGCAATCGCTCATTCATCACCGCCAGCGGACTTGGTCCGGTGAAGGGCGGTTGTCCGGTGAGCATTTCATACAGCATCGCGCCCAAGGCGTAAACGTCACTGCGCTGGTCCCCGTGCCGGCCTTTCACCTGTTCGGGAGAAATGTAATCGGGCGTGCCCAGCGCCGGTGTTAACCCCACCTGCGTGATGCGCCGCGCATCTTCTTTCAGCGCAATTCCGAAGTCGATGATTTTGATGCGGTCTCCGTCGCACACCATGATGTTTTCCGGCTTCAGATCGCGATGTACCACACCGTGCTTGTGCAGGTTATCGAGAGCATCGCAAATCGCAATGGTCAGCGCCACGGCGCGATCGACGGGGAGCTTCCGCTCTTTGTTCAAAATGGAGCGCAAAAGCTGGCCCTCGACCCACTCGATGACCATGTAACGGCGGCTGCGCTCTTCACCGTCGAAGGTCTTGACCACTCCTGGATGATCGATCTCCTGGCCGATCGCCTCTTCGCGCTGAAAACGCTCGAGAAGAACCGGGTCGGCTTCCATCTCTGGATGCGGAACCTTCAATGCCACCTGGCTTCCGGTGCGCAGATCCGTGGCGCGGAAGAGCGTGGACATGCCACTGCGCGCAACCTCCACATCCAGACGGTAGTGATCCAGCGTGTCCCCGGCTTCCAGTTTTGTCATGGCTTCAGTCAGCATCGCAGGTTCGATTGTTGCACGCAATTTGTAAGAAAATCGCAAGGATCGGCGAAGCCTGTGGCCGAACGCGCGGCAGACCGTCGATCGCTCTCTGTCGACCAGGGCGGGCTTCTGGCTGGGCGAGGCGATTTGTGGTTCTTGCCATAAACCGCCGCCTATTCCACCGCAAATCATTATGATGAAGGTCGACATGTCCCGCTGGTTCAAGATCATCGCCGCCTGCCTGATGCTGGCGTGCGCAGCATTGCGTGGCGAAGCTCACGCGGCAACGGCAAAGTCTCGCCAAGCGAAGCCTGAGGCTCCGCAGGATACGGGATTCCTGAACCGGCGAATCGTTCTGCAAGGGATCACTTATCGCTTCCAGGTATACCTGCCTGAAGAGTGGCGGCGCGACGACGGGAAAAAATGGCCCATTATCCTTGCGCTACACGGACGCGGCGAGCGCGGTTCCGAAGGTATGTGGCAAACGCAGACCGGAATTGCCGAGGCGGTCCGCAACCATCCCGACCGGTGGCCGTTCGTGATCGTCATGCCGCAATGCCCCGAAACGGCGCATTGGACCGATGCTCCCATGCTCGATCTGGCGATGGCCTCGCTCGATCAGGAGACCACCGAGTTTCACGGTGATCCCTCGCGCACCTATCTGACCGGACTTTCCCTGGGCGGTTATGGCGCGTGGGAGCTGGCGCGCCTGCATCCTCATCGCTGGGCCGCCATTGTGATTGCTTCTTCCGGCGTCTTCTGGAGCTACGAGCCTGACCGCTGGCAGCAAGCTTCCGTTCTGCCGGCCGCGTACGCGCGCGCGGTGGCGCACACCCCCGTCTGGCTTTTCCACGGGAGCCTCGATCCGGTGGTGCAGCCGCGCCAGAGCGAGCTCATGTACGACGCCTTCAAGGCCAATGGCGGGGACGTTCGACTTTGGATTTACCAGGGACTCGGGCACGATTCCTGGACGCGCGCTTACGACGAACCGGAGCTTCCCCGGTGGCTTCTGGCGCGCCATCTTCCGAGCGCGCCTGAATTCATTGCCGAGCGCCTTGTGATTCCGCTTCGTCCGCCCACCGTTATCCTTTCTCCCGCGCAACTGGAGAGCCTGGCAGGCGAGTATCGCGAACCCAATGGGAATGCGACCGCGACCATCTATAGTCAGGGCGAACAGCTCTTTCAAAAGAGCTCAAGCGGCGAAGTCGTCTTGCTGGAGGCAGAATCGGCAGACACATTCGCTCGCCCCGGCGACAAGTCCACGGCGAAAGAAGTCCACCTGGTCTTTGAGCACGATGCGAGCGGACGCGTTACCGGCTATATCTTCGACGACAACCGGCATCAGGAGCGCTGGGTGAAGTTGGGCGCTGACGTGAAGTAGGCTAAACGCGCTGGCGGGCGGTGGGCATTCGTAGGGCCGGCTGGAACATTCCCGCCCCGATTTCGTATGTATGGTTGGGAACGCCAGGAGGCAGTATGTTCTGTAGCGGATGTGGCCGATCGTTGGAGCAGGGACAGGTGGTCTGCCCGCAATGCAATCGCCCGGTGGCGCCGCAGGTGCCTGCAGTACCCGGCTTTGAATTTGTGGTGGCTGCCTATGCCAGCAAGATCAGGGTGCTCGGCATCCTCTGGCTGGTTTACGCCGGAGTGACACTTCTTTTTGGTTTCGTTGGGATGGCCATTCTTCACTCCATCTTCTCCGGAAGCGCCGGCCCGTGGGCCAATGGATCGACACCGCATCTGTGGTTTTTACCTGTGCTCGCGCGTTTCGCATGGATCTTCGTGTCGGGGCGCGCCATTCTGGCCGCCGTGGCTGGTTGGGGCCTGCTCGAGCGCACGCAATGGGGCCGCATCGTCGCCATCGTGGCCTCCATCCTTTGCCTCTTCCACACCTTCCCGTTTGGCTTGATTCTCGGCGTCGCCACACTGATCATCCTGATTGGTTCCCGGAACTGGACGCTCTACGAGGAACTGTAAAAAGCAGCCGTCAGCTGTCAGTTGCTGGGTAGTCCGCTTCGCAATCGAAGCGTGGCAATATCTCTTCCCGCGAATTGACAAACGGGAACAGAGAGACTTCAGGGAGCAATGGATCGCGCACATGCTTCGCGTTTCCAATTGTGATCGTGCGGCAAAATCGGCTGAAGGCTGATGGCTGAGATTTACAATCATCCCATGACTTTCCCCGTCGATCGGCTGCGGCGAATGCGGCGCAGTGAGCCACTGCGCGCGCTGGTGCGCGAGACCGCGCTCGATGCCGGCGACCTGATCTATCCGCTGTTTGTTTGTCCCGGCAGAGGAGTGCGCACGCCGGTCGGTTCCATGCCCGGCGTCTTCAATCTCTCGGTAGACGAAGCAGTGCGCGAAGCCGAGGAGGCAGCGAGGTTGGGCCTGGGCGGATTGCTTCTCTTCGGGCTGCCCGAAAAAAAGGACGACCAAGGCGCTGGCGCATGGGAAGAGAACGGAATCGTCCAGCAGGCCCTCCGCGCGATCAAACGGTCCGAGGCCGCCAAGAAGCTGGTTCTTATCGCCGACGCCTGCCTTTGCGAATACACCAGTCACGGCCACTGCGGCGTGGTCGTGAAGCAGGGCGAGGGCTCCAGTGCGAGCTTTGCAGTGGACAACGATCCCACGCTTGAATTACTGGCGCGCACGGCGGTGAGCCAGGCAAAAGCCGGCGCCGACGTGGTTGCTCCCAGCGACATGATGGACGGCCGGGTGGCCGCGATACGTCGCGCGCTCGATGGGGCGGGCTTTGCGGAAATTCCCATCCTCAGCTATGCGTCCAAATATGCCTCGGCTTTTTACGGACCGTTCCGCGAAGCCGCCGACTCCGCACCCCAATTCGGCGACCGCAGGACGTATCAGATGGACGGAGCTAATTTGCGCGAGGCCATGCGCGAGATCGATCTCGACATCGCAGAAGGCGCGGACATGATCATCATGAAGCCCGCCATGCCCTATCTCGACGTAGTTCGCGCGGCACGCGACCGCGTAGATGTGCCCATCGGCGCCTACCAGGTTTCCGGCGAGTATTCCATGCTTCAGGCGGCATTCGAGAAAGGGTGGCTCGATCGCGATCGCGCGATTCTGGAATCTCTGGTCAGCATACGTCGCGCCGGCGCCGACTTCATCGTCACCTACTTCGCCAAGGACGCCACAAGGCTGCTCGGCTAACACGGTGCTCCCTCCAAAATCTCTCTGAAAGGCCCGGCACAGACATGAGAATTCCCTTCTGCCTTTTCGCAACGGCCGCGATCTGCTCTACGCTGAGCGCCCAAACGCCTCCGCAGGTGATCCATCTCTGGGAAAAAGGCGCGCCAGGGTTCGAGAATCGTAAAGACATTCCCGAACAGGCGCAGGATTATTGGGTGCGCAATGTCAACGATCCTTCGATCACCGTCTTTCTGCCGCCCAAGGACAAGGCCAACGGCACGGCAGTTGTGATCGCACCCGGCGGAGGCTTTCGCGAGTTGGTCTTCAACGCCGAGGGCGTGCAGGCAGCGCAATTCTTCAACAGTATTGGCGTGACGGCATTCGCGTTGAAGTATCGGCTGCCGGGCGAGGCAAACTCGCCCTACACCAAAGAGAATGTGCAGCAGGATGCTTATCGCGCCATCCGGCTGGTACGCAGCCGCGCTCAGCAATGGGGCATCGACCCTCATCGCGTGGGAATGCTTGGCTTTTCAGCCGGAGGCGAAGTGGTTTCGATGGTCGCCTATGCGCCGGGAGACGGAGATGCAGCCGCGCCCGATCCTATCGACAGATTGAATGGGAGGCCGGATTTCCAGATGATGGTGTATCCGGGCGGCGGCGTGCCCGACACGGTTCCTGCGAATGCCCCGCCGGCCTTTCTGCTCGTCGCCAATGACGACCAGTACGGATGCGACAAAGTGACGCTCGAGTTCTACGAGAAGCTCCACGCAGCCGGCGTTCCGGTGGAAGCGATCTTTCTGCCGCAGGGAAAACACGCGTTCAATATGGGCGATCGCTCGAAGCTGGTGACGGTGAACACCTGGCCGCAGCGATTGGCCGATTGGATGAAAGACAGCGGATATTTGACGCCCGCTACGGCTCCGGCTGCGGCGTCAGCGCCTTGAGCGCACCGGCCGCAGGCTTCATCATCACCTAGTCCGCCAAGCAAGCGGCGAGATTGCCTACTTGAGATGTTCGTCGCCTTTGGTGACGGAGTTGGCGCTCCTATGTCTCGCACTATTGTTCCAGGATATTGAATTGTGGCCGTCTTTGGTGGACCGCGGGCTTCGGAAGGGCAGCTCCTCGCAGGCTTCTCCAGACTTTCCCCACACGGTCTGAGGCCATGAAGATTCGTCCCGCAGTGAGAGGGCCTAAGACGCGGTGATGTCCAACGGCGGCCAGAGCCATTGAAGCAATGCATCCACACTGCGAGCAATCGGGATTGCCTCCGAATTGGCACGGCGTAACCCGCGTAGTGAGGTCTGCAGAGATGGTTTGCGTGGTTCTGGCAAAGATACACTCATCGGGATTTGCAGGCGGAAACTCTATCTCTCGAATCAGCGATTCCGGCATCTCCAGAAACGCATACACGCCGCGCAGCCGTCGTATATCGGCGATAACAGAAGCGCGCTGGGAGGGCGTCAGGATTTCCTCGTCGGTAGCCCCGCGCTGAGGAGTGAAGATGCTGAACCACACCTTCACGGCCTCCGGTTGACGGCTCCAGAAATGCAGGAACTCGTCGAGGTAGCCGGGGCGCCTGGCAATTTGCGAAGTGATAGTGCAATGAATGGTGACTCGCGCGCCTTTGATGTTCTGAAGTATTCGATCGTAGGTTGCGGGTGATCGGCGTGCATCGTGCTCCGGCTGCAAACCGTCAATGGAAACTACCACATTCAGTTTCTTGTATTGCATCCAGTCGCTGGGTATGACCCGGAAGGCGCTGGTAACCAATTGGGTGTGGACTCCGCGGCTTTCGATCTGCGGCAAGAGCAGCGCGACTTCGCGGTACCTTACCAACGGATCTCCCCCGACCAGCGACACATGAAGGGGCTTGTGCTTGTCGATGAGCGCCAGAACCTTCGACACCAGCTCATCGCCTTTGAAATCGGAGAGCTGTCGCAACTGGGTTGAGTTGCCGAGATGTGCCGCATCGAATGCATAGCACCCGGGGCAACGCAAGGGGCATTCTTTGGTGATCTCGATGGAAAGCGAAGGTGCGCGGCCGGCGAGAATCCTGGCCCACGCTTGCAATACCTCGGATTTTTTCATTTTCTCTCCACAGCTTGCGGACTACGGTTGCTTCTTTCGACAGAGAAGCGTGCATCGCTCCGTTGGGAGCCATCCATTTGTGCGGCAGGAGAGATCAATGTTGCGTATCAGATTTGTAGTGGAGGCGAATATAAGCTCAAGGAGCGACTGGTAATGGGCTCCAATAGCAGGATCGACAAGCTTCGACCCAAAACCAAGCTGGCCGACTCGCGATCATCGGACCTGAAGCGAAATAGCCGATGGATCCGGAGTAGTTGATCCATATGGTGCTTGCAATGCTGCGCGAGCAGAAGCATCAGGCACAGAGATATGACGGCGACGAGCAGGCAAGTTTCAAAGTCCTGGCCACCGCGGAGAAAATGATCCCAGTTCCAGAGATTCTGCGTCAGAGGCCAGGTAAGCAGCTCAATAGCTGCCAGACTCAACAGGAACAGACTGAACCCATTGCACGCCCGGGTGCCGCATGCCGATGCATTGCGGTTTCGCGTACCCACGATCGGAATGAGATTCAAGAATCCTCCCGCTCTAAGCCAATTTTACGCTCTTTATCGCGTAGCGCTCCAAGTGCCCGAGATTGGGGCACGTCGATAGAGGCGTCTAGATTGGCGACAACGGGCCGAACAGCTGTCCGCCGAACGCCGCTGCTCTCGAAAACTGAAACCTCTTCCTGAATCCCTCTTTGTTTCTTACGGGTACTGTGCTTTCCTAGCTAGAACCCGCCTATGGTGAAACGTCTCGAAGCCTATTTTGAATTTGCCCGTCTCGGAACCACCTGGCGAACGGAGATTCTGGCCGGCGTCACGACATTCCTGACCATGGCTTACATCGTGCTGGTGAATCCGGCCATCCTGGCCGATGCTGGCGTTCCTTTGCCTGCGGTGACCGCGGCCACCTGCCTGTCGGCAGCTTTCGGCTCTATTTTGATGGGTGTGATCGCGCGTTATCCCATCGCGCTGGCACCGGGCATGGGCCTCAACGCGTATTTCACCTATACCGTTTGCCTCAAAATGCACGTGCCCTGGCAGACTGCGCTAGGCGCTGTCTTTCTTTCCGGCATCATTTTTCTCGCGCTCACTACTGTCGGCATCCGGCAGATGATTCTGCGTGCCATTCCGCACCAGCTTTACGCGGCGGTCGCCGGCGGCATCGGCCTCTTCATCGCCTTCATCGGATTCCAGCATGCGGGCCTTGTGGTGCGCGACCCCAACACGCTGGTCGGCATGGGCAACATCCGCAATCCCACTGCCTACCTCGCGCTGCTCGGCCTCATTCTGATGGTGGCTCTCGAAATCCGCAAGGTGAAGGGCTCAATCCTGATCGGTGTACTCAGCGTGACCGGCATCGCCTGGATTTTTCACATGGTCCATTGGACGCCCGCAGTGGGGGGCTTCGGCTCGCTCACGCAAACCGCGTTCAAGCTCAACATCATGGGCGCCGTGAACAAAGGCCTGCTCGAAATCATCTTCGTCTTCTTCTTCGTCGATCTGTTTGACAACCTGGGAACGCTGGTTGCCGTCACCAAGCGCGCCGGCCTCATCGCACCCGATCACTCGATTCCTCGCCTGAGCCGGATTCTTTTCGCAGATGCGACGGCGACGGTTTTCGGCTCGCTCACGGGAACTTCAACCGTGACCAGCTACGTTGAATCCACCGCGGGCGTCGCCGCGGGAGGCCGCTCGGGTGTCACCGCCATCGTGACCGGCTTGCTTTTCCTTGCAGCCATCGGTGCTGCGCCGTTCATCGGCATCGTTCCCTCTGCAGCCACTGCGCCGGCACTCATTCTGGTTGGTTCGCTCATGCTGGCGGCCATCACTGAGATTCACTGGCACGAGCCGCTGGTTGCCGTTCCCGCGTTTCTCACCCTCGTCCTCATCCCCTTCACATACTCCATCGCCAACGGGCTCGGCTTCGGCATCATTGCCTGGGCCGTTCTGCACTTATTCGCCGGCGAAGCGCGTCGCCAGGATTGGCTGCTCTACCTGCTTGCCGCTCTTTTTCTGGCGCGCTTCATCTACCTTGGAGCGAACTAGCATCAAGTAATATGTAGATCGTCTATCGGGGGAGGCAGCACCATGCTCATTGTCCACTTCATCGAATGGTTTTTTGGCGGCGTGTTTCTGGCCAACTCGGTGCCGCACATCGGGACTGGAGTTTGCGGCCGCCCCTTCCAAACGCCTTTCGCCAAACCACCCGGCCAGGGCTTGTCGTCTTCGACTGTGAATGTTCTTTGGGGCTTTTTCAATTTGGCGGTCGCCTACGTTCTGCTCGTTTGGCTGGGCCTGTTCAACATTCATTACTGGTGGCAAGTGGTAACAGCCTTCGCCGGCGCGCTCGTGCTTTCTATCCTGCATGCTCGCCACTTCGGCCGCTTCCATGGCGGGTTGCTGTAGAGCTCGCTCTCGTGGCCGCTATCCACTCTGATTCGGCTCCATTCGCCGTAGCCAAAAAGTCGTAATCCTGAATGATTCAACGCTTGTACGATGAGTGCAATGCTTGTGACCCTCGCCAGGATGCGCACCATGAGAACCGGCGCCCGACGGATGCTGTTCTCGCGGCAGTTGACGCTGCCCCGATTGGCAGTCGCAATCCCGGTCTCGCTGGTATTGGCTCTCGGGCTCGCCGCATGCGAAAAAGTTGCCACCTACACGCAGCCTAGTTTGGTCCGCTTTATTGACGCGTCAACCATTGCTCCCGCTGCCAACACTCAAGTCGAAGGCCAGCTCATCGCGGCCAATGCCGGCGCTGGAACCATTACGCCGTACGGAACGGTGCCTGCAAGTGAAGCGGCACTTATCCAGATCACCGCTGCCACCGGAGGCTCGGCGCTGGTAAGCACCAGCGGAACGCTTCTGCCCGGCCATCAGCACTCCGTGTTCCTCACTGACAATGGCGCTGCGCCCAACAGTTACACCGTCACGATTCTCGAAGATCAGCAGATCGCGGCCGCCAGCAACCTGTCGTCTTTCCGCTTCCTCAATCAGGCGCCCAAGACCGGCGCCGTTGACATCTATATGGTTCCGGCTGGAGTCGCGCTTGCCGACGCCATTCCTCTGGTCACCGATCTCCCTGTCGGAGGCACCGCAGGGTACGTCAGTTTCGCCTCGCAAACGGTGACCATGGTCGTAACGCCTACCGGCCTGACCAAGCCGTCCTACACGTCCACGCCAATTATGCTCATGGGTGGCGAGGTGCGCACCGCGCTCATCATGGATACACAATTGACCAGCAACCCCCCTGTCCAGGTGTCCATGGCCGACGACGCCGGGCCCGCAAATTAGGCGCGTTTTTTTCGATGCGAATCTCATCCACACCGCGCACGCTCACAGTCATTGCGATTTTTGCGGCGGCAGCTTCAAGTGCCGTTGCGGCCGACGGATATCGCGTTGTCCATACCTACCCGCACGACCCGCAGGCCTACACGCAAGGACTTCTCTTCGAAGACGGAAATCTCTACGAGAGCACCGGTCTCAACGGGCGCTCCTCATTGCGCATGGTCGACCTTCAAACCGGCCGCGTGCTGCAAAAAGCGGACGTGCCGCCAAACTACTTTGCCGAAGGCCTTGCCTCCTGGGGCAGCACGCTCATTCAGCTCACATGGCAGTCGCACATAGCCTTCGTCTACGACCGCTTCAGCTTCCGTCTCTTGCACACCTTTACGTACACCGGCGAAGGCTGGGGACTCACGCAGGACGGCAAGAATTTGATCCTGAGCGACGGCACATCCGTGCTCCAGTTTTTCGATCCCGCCACATTCCGCGAAGTCCGCCACATCGACGTGAAAGACCACGGCACGCCGATCGCCCAATTGAACGAATTAGAGTACGTGCACGGGGAGATCTACGCCAACGTCTGGCATACGGATCGCATCGTCCGCATCTCGCCCGCGAACGGTCGCGTGCTTGGCTGGATCGACCTGAGCGGCCTGCTGGCGCCGGGCGAAGTTTCCGATCCGGAGGCCGTGTTGAACGGCATTGCTTGGGACGCCGCGCATGACCGGCTCTTTGTGACAGGCAAGCTCTGGCCCAAACTGTTTGAGATCAAGATAGTTCCCGAATCGGCAAAACTTCTTCCCGTCCGGCACGGCAAGTAGCGAATTGGAACTTCGGTCCCACTCAGGCCGAGCGTCACAGTCCCGCCACCCATACCGCGCGTATACTTTGCGGCAGGAAAACCAGAAAACGCTATGGATCTTTCGTCGATTTTCGTCCCGAACTCCCTGCAAAATGCCGTCTTTCTCACGATTTTCCTGGCCTTCGCCGGCTATTTATTTACGTTTGCCAGCACGCGCATGATGGCCCGCCGCGCCGACCGGCTGCGCCTGGTGAACCAGCGCCTCAACAAGTTCTACGGCCCGCTTTACGTGGCTACGGTGGCCGGCAACATCGCCTACAATTCGCTGCTCGCCAAGCAAGGCAAGACGCAGTGCCATCCCATCCGTGACGAGGACCTGAAGGAGTGGGCACTGTGGATGACCACGATTTTCATGCCCCTGAATAACGTCCGCGAAAAAATCATCATCGAGAATGCTCACCTGATTGTGGAGGAGCAGATGCCTCAGTGCCTGCTCGATTTCGTGACCCACGTGGTGGGCTACAAAGCGCTGCTGTCGAAGTGGGCCGAGGGTGACTACAGTGAGCGGCGATCGATGATCGGCTGGCCTGCGGAGTTCGACGGCTACGTGGAACGTTCTTATCAAGCGCTCAAAGCCGAGCAGACGAGGTTGCTGCACAACGGTCTGTGGCGGCTGTGGCAGCGATTCGGCCGGCGCAAAAGCCGCTAATTCCGGGCCGGCACCTCTGGCGCCATTTGCGGGTTGAGCGACGTAACTCGCGCCACGGCTTTTGTCAGCCGCGCCTCGTGGGGCCGCGAGCCTTTTCTCTCAGACGGGGTATAGATATGCTCGATCGACTCGACCAGGTAAGCTCCGGGCAAAAAAACTGAACCAGTTCCCACGCCATCACCCGGAAGCATGAGCACATCGCCCTCGCGGGGCAGGGAGTGAAGCGTCTCCAGCGGCACCAGGTTGATGCAGGTGCCATCCCCGGCGATAAACTCCAGGCAATTGGCGCTGCGCAGAGTCCCTTCAAGCGCTCGCCGCGCTTCCTGCCGCGCTTTGAGTGATTCGAAGTACGTACCTGCCACAATTGGCAGCCCAATCATGAATCCGACAACACTGCTGTACTGCGCGATGAGGTTCATCAAGTGATGCGGCATGCGATCGAATGCCTCCAAGCCAAGGTTAACCCGGAACAATCCGAGTGCGCTCGCATAGCTGGGCCGCTCGGCACCTGCGATGTCACTTGCGCGGCGCCAGACACAGACTCTCCCACAGCCGCAGGATGGGGCGGGGCTGTTGATGGTGTAGAAATGTGGGCCGGAAGCACAGGCGGAACAACATCCGGCATAGGCGCGTAACCGCGCGCAGCCCGAATTCGTGCAGAGCAGGCTTGTCGTCCTGGAGCTCATCGAGGCGCAAGCGAACCCACCGCGGCATCGCAGCGAAAGGATTTCCGTAAGTGCTCTACTGTTTGGCGTAATGGCACTGGGCCACACTGCCGCCAATGGCATGCGTGGCGTCTGTGAGGTCAAAATCGTCTGTAAAGCCCGTCGCGGGGTTCTGGATGACGAATTGATTCGGGGTGTTAGGGCTACCGCCGATGATGACGTGAACGGTGCCCTTCCTGGGAGGAGTGAGTCCAGGCGTGCCGGGATCCTCAAAGTACTCGGTGTCTGATGTGAAGACGAGTTTGGTATCGCAGCCGGCTGGAACGGGATGATCGGCTGAGATCCAGGTGCCGATGATTGCGCTGGAACCTCGGGAGGATTTGCAACCGATCGCAAGTACGACGAGACAGAGCAGTAGATTTATCGAGAGACGCATTCGACCTCCGGGAAGTTCGAGTCTGCCAGATTCTAGCATTGAGCCTGAATCCGAAACGATGCGCCGCGACCGAACGGGCGTGTCCTTCGCAGTTAACCCACCGCCTCGCTCGTCAGCCCCAGTTCGCTCCACAGCCGCAGCGTGGGGCCGGATTGATTGATGGTGTAGAAATGCAGGCCAGGCGCGCCGCCATTCAACAGGGTTTGACATAACCGAGCGACCACGCTCAATCCGAATTCCTGCAGTGCAGGCTTGTCGTCCTGGAGTTCCTCCAGGCGCAAGCGAACCCACCTCGGTAAGTCCGCGCCGCAGCCATTGCAAAAACGCATGGTGTTGGCATAGCCGGTGATGGGCATGATGCCGGGAATGACCGGGATCTTGATGCCCGCTTTCTCGCACCGCTCCATAAAGTCGAAGTATGCGTCGGCGTTGTAGAAAAGCTGGGTCAGCGCGCCATCGGCGCCGGCCTCCACCTTGCGCCGAAAATACTCGAAGTCCGCATTTGGCTGGTTGGCCTGGGGATGCATCTCGGGATAGGCTGCCACTTCAATCCTGAAAGCGTCGCCGTGCTCTTTGCGGATGAACGTGACGAGTTCGCTAGCGTAGTGAAAGTCGCCGGGCGCCGCTGCGCTCATGGCCGTTGCCGGCAGGTCTCCGCGAAGAGCCACGATGCGCTTGACTCCCGCCTCGCGATAGCGCTGAAGCTGGGCGGCCACCGCCCGGCGCGTGGAGCCAACGCAGGTAAGGTGCGGCGCGGCCTCCGCGCCGGAATGCTTGACCACGGCGAGGATGGTTTCGTATGTGCCTTCCTGGTCGGATCCGCCTGCGCCGTAGGTGACGGAAAAATACTCCGGTCGTACCGCCGCCAGTTGCACGATGGTCACGGGCAGCTTGGAGTGCGCCTCCGGCGTCCGCGGGGGAAACAATTCGAACGAGAATGTAGGTTGATCGCTCATCAGAATATTGCAAGAGAAAAGGGACCGTGGCAACTGTTCAGCCCTATCGGTCCCTTGGTCCCTCGTTCCCTGCTTTTTAGTACCGATAGTTCTCCGTCTTGTACGGCCCTTCAACCGGCACGCCGATGTAGTCGGCCTGCTTCTTGGTGAGCTTGGTCAGCTTCACGCCGATTTTTTCCAGATGCAGGCGCGCCACTTCCTCGTCCAGTTTCTTGGGCAATGTATAGACGTTCACCTTGTAGGTGTCCTTGTTCTTCCACAGGTCGATCTGCGCCAGCGTCTGGTTGGCGAAACTGTTCGACATCACAAAGCTCGGATGACCCGTCGCGCAGCCCAGATTCACCAGCCGCCCCTCGGCGAGAACGAAAATCGAATGACCATCGGGGAAGGTGTACTTATCTACCTGCGGCTTGATGTTGGTTTTGGTCACGCCCTTGGCCGCGTTCAGCCGGTCGATCTGGATCTCGTTGTCGAAGTGGCCGATGTTGCAAACGATCGCCTGATCCTTCATCTTCTCCATGTGCTCGAGCGTGATGATGTCCGTGTTGCCCGTGCAGGAGACGTAGATGTCGCCGCGACCCAGAGTGTCTTCAACCGGCGCGACCTCGAATCCTTCCATCGCCGCCTGCAGCGCATTAATGGGGTCTATTTCTGTGACCACAACGCGCGCCCCCATTCCGCGCAACGAATGCGATGATCCCTTGCCCACGTCGCCGTAGCCGCAGATGACCGCGACTTTGCCCGCGACCATTACGTCGGTCGCGCGCTTGATGCCGTCAGCCAAAGACTCGCGGCAGCCGTAGAGGTTGTCGAACTTGCTCTTCGTGACGGAATCGTTCACGTTGATGGCCGGCACTAGCAGCTTGCCCTGCTCCATCATCTTGTAGAGCCGGTGCACACCGGTGGTCGTCTCTTCTGAAACACCGCGCCAATCCTTCACCACGTTGTGCCAGTGCTGCTTGTCCTCGGCATAGACCTTCTTCAACAGGTCCTTGATCACCTGTTCTTCGTGATTGCCTGAGGGCGTATCGACCCAGCGATCGCCGTTCTCCAGCTCGTAGCCTTTGTGGATCAGCAATGTCGCATCGCCGCCGTCGTCGACGATGAGCTCCGGCCCTTTGCCGCCTTTGTGCGTCAGCGCGCGATAGGTGCAATCCCAGTACTCTTCGAGGCTCTCACCCTTCCAGGCAAACACTGGAACGCCGGCCGCCGCAATCGCCGCCGCTGCGTGGTCCTGCGTAGAGAAGATGTTGCAACTTGCCCAGCGCACTTCGGCGCCGAGGCTCACCAGCGTCTCAATCAGCACCGCTGTCTGAATGGTCATGTGCAGTGACCCGGTGACGCGCACGCCGCTCAGCGGCTTCTCTGCTGCGTACTTGTTGCGGATCGACATCAGCCCCGGCATCTCCTGCTCGGCGATGATGATTTCTTTGCGGCCCCAATCGGCAAGGCCCAGATCTGCCACTTTGAATTCGGATTCTAGTTTGCCGACTTTCGAACCTTCCAGGGTTGCAGTTGCCATTTTCAGAATCTCCTCATATCGACATATCGTGATATATTGATGTGTATCAGAATTCTCTTATGCCGTCAATCGTCAAAATGTTAAAGGTAGTGGCCGACCCCAATCGGTTGCGTATCTTATTGCTTCTAGAGGCCGAAGAGCTCTCTGTGGCCGAGCTTCAAGAGATCCTCGGCATGGGCCAGAGCACGATTTCCACTCACCTTTCGCAGCTCAGGCAGGCAGAGTTGGTCGAGGACCGCCGCACCGGCAAGAGCAGCCTCTACCAGATATCTGCTACTGCCCCAGCGGGGGCCAGTCCTCTGAAGGGAATTCTCGAAAAGGCGAAGGAGGAGATTCCGGAAGCAAGCGCCGACCAGGCCGCTATGCGTCGCGTGCTGCGCAAACGCCAGGACAAGACGCGCGCGTTTTTTGACAGCGTGGCTGGCCGGCTGGGCAAGGATTACGTTCCCGGCAAATCGTGGAAAGGCCTGGCCGAAGTTCTGCTGCGCCTGATGCCGCCGTTAGTCGTCGCAGACCTGGGTGCGGGCGAAGGGAGCTCTGCTCTTCTGCTTTCTCAAAGGGCTGCACGCGTGATTGCAGTCGACAGCTCAGCCCGGATGATCGAATTCGGACGCGAGCAGGCCCTTCGTCATGGCGTGAAGAATATCGAGTACCGCCTCGGTGACATGGAAGAAGTTCCCATCGGCAACGGCGAAGTGGATTTGGTCTTCTTCTCCCAGTCGCTTCACCATGCGCTGCATCCCGAGCGCGCGATGTCTGAAGCCGCTCGGATTCTCGTGCCCGGCGGCCGCATCGTCATTCTCGATCTCGTCAAGCACCGGTTTGAAGAGGCGCGCGAGCTGTATGCCGACCAGTGGCTCGGCTTCAGTGAAGCGGAGCTCGAATCCATGCTGCAGAACGCCGGCTTCGACCACATCGACGCCGCGGTCGTGGACAAAGAGCCGGATGCGCCGCAGTTCCAGACCCTGCTCGTCGTCGGCGACAAGAAGAAGTGACCCTCCGCGAGCCGCCGCTGCTCCTTTAGCTACCATCCAAATCTCCCAGGCAAGCATTCACTGCCCTTGAAGAACGGCAGCATGAAACTCATTGGCGCGTTCGAACGTCATCTGCAAACGGGGATTGGGCTGCGCGCCAGATTCTTCTCTTTCTGTCCGGCAAAAATGGTATGATCGGGGTCAATCAGAGGAAAGCCGCGACAATAGCGAAGATCGTCGTTCGATTATTGAGGCGCCATCCAACGATTCTGTCCCCCCAGACAAATTGGAGGTACGACATGCGTACGATGCTCAGATTCCTTGGGCCCATGCGGAGCCCGGTCGTTGTTTCTTGCGCCGTTCTTACATTGGTTGCGACGGCCTATAGCCAGAAGAAATCCAGCTCCTCAGGCAGCGCACCACAGAGCACCACCAACACCGACGAAGACAGCAATGACAAAGGGTTCGCGATCGAATCGGAGATGCTGACCTATACAGCGATGGATGCCGAAGGCACCGCGCTGGCGTGCAACCTGGGAAAGAATGTAGGCGCGGCCGACGCCAGTTGCAATGCGCAGGCGATCAACGGTCCGCCGGTGGGAGTGGTTGTGGTGACGGGCGGATCGAGCGCGCTCTCTGAGTTCCAGCTCTGGCGCACCGATATCTCCACCATGGACATGCTGACTCTGCGCGCCGATCACTACTGCCCACAAGCTTCATCCAGGGCGGCCACGACTCTGGGCGGCACGATTCTGTCGATGTTTCCCGAGAGTCAGGCGGCATCGTTTGCGATGTCATTGCTGAGCGCGACTGCGGAAGCGCATCCCCTTGAAGGCAACATCCTCGATCACACTCTGGTCGACGACGTCGCGGGACACTTGAGAGCGCTTGGTCTGGACGTGATGATTCCGGACAGCTACATGCCGAACTCGCTGGCAGCGATCGACGTGAACCGCTCGCCGTTTTTGGCCAAGTACGTGGCGCTGATCAAAGCGCGCGCATGCGTGGCTCCCAGCGCTGGAGAGAACGGGAACACCGCGTCCACCACTGAACCAAATGCTGAGCCGGGCGCGGCCGGAAGCGGAGCAGCAGACGCGCACTCGGCAGCCGACAAACGGGCAATTACAGAAGGCATCGACGTATTTCTGAAATCGCTTACCGAGCCCGACGTGTTTGACTCGCCCAAGCTGCCGGCGGGCGCTCCGGCGAGCACGCCCGAGCCGGTCATCTCTCATTTGAATGCCGTGATGAGGGCCGACGGCCTTGCGCAGCAGCTTGGCGCGGCTTCTCCCGATGCCCGCTCCGGCGCCAACGGAGTCTGGTACGTGCTCTCCCTCAAAGCTCTCGAATCCGGCGGAACGCTGCTCAAATCAGGGAATGCCATCAAGGGAACAAAGACAAGTTATAGCGGCGGAGCCGTTGGAACTTACGCGTTCTTCCGTCTAAACGGAAACGTTGCGTGCTCGGGCGTGTTCTTCAACTACGAAGCGCCGACGCTCACCAGCAAGATTCCAGACCTGCTGAGCAGTACGCAGCCGGTGGCACAAGGAAAGCTGGTCGGCGGCTGCCACTAAGAAGAACATCACTTCATCTGAAGCGAAACATCAATGAATGAGCCTAAAGGGGCGGGCATTGTGCTCGCCCTTTTCCTTTGGCGAAGTGGCGGTGGAAAGCTTTCGTCGCGCGCTCAACTGGGTGCGTTCAAATTGAGAGCCACACGCGGCGCGGGCTTCACCTGGGCAAATGAGCCAGGAAGAAATTCGCCATGATTTTGCTGGCCTCAATTGATTCGGGCAACTCCCATCGGTACCAAAAGGCGTGGGGAAGTCCATCGAAAACAACCAGCCGCGCATCGATTCCTGCGCGCAGATAGGCACGATGTAAGTTGGTCGTGGAACTTAGCAACGCATCCCGTTCGCTGGTTACGAAAAGCGCCGGCGACAATCCAGTGAGATCGGCATAGATGGGAGAAATCACGGGATCTTTGGGGTCGGTCGATCCGATGTAATACGGATCGTGCCCCCCGCCGGCCGGCGGATCGAGATGTCCGGCGAATCCGTTCAGCGTGTAGATCGACCAGGAATCGCTCATATACGCAAAGTTGTCGACCGTGCTGAAGATGCCCAGTGCGGCGGGCATGGGCAGCCCGAGTCGCTTCAGCTTGACCGCAACCTCAGCGGTAAGCGTCGCGCCTGCGGATGTTCCGTAGATCACCATATGGTCGGGCTTGTAAGTCTTGAGCAACTCGCGGTACACCGCAATGGCGTCGTCGACGGCCGCAGGGAAAGGATGCTCGGGAGCGAGGCGATACAGCACAGCGACCACCTTGATTCCGGTGTAACCGGCAATCGGTATCGACTCGCTATAAGAGCCTGAATCGGCATTGAAGCTGCCGCCGTGCAGGTTGATGAGAACTTTGTCTCGATTGGCCGCCGGCATATTGTCCGGCGTGACGATGTGCACGGGAACGCCGCCGACCTCGGTGTCGACGCTCGTGTTCGGGCAAATCTTGCTCCACTCCACTTTCGCATGCGCCTGCCCATCGTCCAGGCGTGCGCGGCGGTCGGCGAGCGTCACGGGCGGACCCTCATCGGGAACAACGCGACTGATGAACTTCTGCGCTTCGGGGCTCAAATCCTGCGGCACGGGAACGACGCGCGTGACGTGGACTGTGCCGTTCTGCTCGATGTAACTGGTGTCGCGATCGGGAGCATCGGCGGCAGCGGTCGGCTGAGGTGACGGCTGCTGGAGCAATGGCTGTTGGGCACGAACGATCGAAGCAGCGAAGAATGCAGCCAGAATGAATTGTGCGAACCGAAGCATGATGAGTTGTCTCCATTGCACAGAGCAGCGGCTCGCTAATCGCTCGCATCAGGTCCATGCTCAATGTTGAAGCTCAAATCTGAACAACCCACTCTAGCAGCTACTGCACGTGGACAACTATTTGCCTTCGGCTTCGAGCAACTTCTTCTTCCGTTCCACGCCCCAGCGATAGCCGGTGAGCGAGCCGTTCGCGCCGACCACGCGATGGCATGGCACGACGAGCGCGACGCGATTCAAAGCGCAGGCGCGGGCCACCGCACGCGTGGCTTTCGGTTCGCCCATGTCGCGTGCAAGTTGCGAATAACTGCGCGTCTCCCCGCGTGGAATCTGGCGCAGCGCCTGCCAGACGCGCAATTGAAAGACCGTGCCGCGCAAGTCCAACTTCGCTGTGTCCTCGTTTTGGACGAGAGGAGTATCGCTGCGACTGACGTTCTTGAGCGCGGCGTCGACGAGTCGTGACAGCGAGGGATCTCGGCGAAGCACTGCTGCCGGAAATTCCTCGCGCAGATTCTTTTCAGCTTCGGCCTTGGTGGGGGCCAGTGAAAGCCAGCACAGACCGCGTTCAGTGGCGCCGACAATCACCCATCCAAAGGGTGTGCGGGCCGTGGTAAACCCAATGCGTTCGCCTTTGCCGCCCTGGGCAAACCGCGAAGGCGTCATGCCCAACTGGTTGCCTTCGTAGGCGCGGCTCGACGAACCAAAGCCGGCAGAATAGATGGCATCGGTGACGCTTTCGCCCTGCTTGAGCGCGCCGCGCAGCCGCGCCGCACGCAGTGCTCTCTGATACTCGAGGGGGCTCACGCCCATCTCGCGCTTGAAAAGCCGCTGCACGGTGAATGGACTTAACCCCGCGACGCGACCAAGATCTTCGAGCCGCACAGCACGATCGGAGTTTTTCTCGATGTGTGTACGAATCTTGTCCAAAGGGCTGCCGCACGCATTGCCCCAAGGGCTGCTCGATGCAATCGTGGGGCAGCAGCGTTTGCACGGGCGAAAGCCAGCGGCCTGCGCTTCCAGGACCGAACTGAAGAAGCGAACATTTTCGCGCCGTGGACGGCGGCTAGCGCAGTTCGGCCGGCAGAAGACGCCGGTGGTGGTGACGCCATAGACGAAGCGCGCCTTGCGATCGCGCGCGATAAGCAGACCCCAAGCAGCGTATGGATCGAGCGGCGAGGACGCGGCGACGGGTTCGCGGGCTGACGCGAGCGCCGGAGGAACGGCGTGGCGGCTGGCTGCGGGTTGCGAGGTTGCGGGCGATGCTGTGTTCATGGGTTTCATCTTCGCGCTGGGACGATATCTACGCTATCCGATTCTTGCGGGCAATTCGGATTTCCGGGGCCCGGCGTTGAGGGTTGACCGGAAATGGCGGCAGGTCCACTGTGGCCAACGGCATCCTGGGGAGGCCGAAAACGACGGATTCCAGATAAAAACGGCGAAATGTGTCGAAATTTGTCGATGGCAATTGGCTATCTTATTGATTTATAAGATATTTCTATTGTCATCGCGAGAGGGGGGTGTAAAAAAACGTTTTTTCATTTTCGAACTTCGAGACGGGCGATTCGGTGGGGCACGCAGGGAGCCGGCGGTTGAGAGGTGCGGGTGGCTGATCATGTGACCAGTATGCGCTTAGAGGGCGTAATTATCGGCAAACTTGGGGAAAACAGAGAGAAGAGATAAGAGACTAGAGACTGAATGATTTGCGTGTGCGGGGCAGATTTATTTTGGGGGAGGCCTCTTGACAGCGAGTTGGTACGGACCGGGGACATACCTGACAGATTTGAACCGGGGACATTCCTGACACAGTGGAGAGGCACAAGACGGTGCTGATGCTGGAGAAAGTTGAGGATGCGCAACGCAGTCCAGCGACGTGGCTGAAGGGGCAGCGGAAAAACGCATGAGGAAACTTGGAAGCGTCCCTCAGGGGCTATAGAGTCCGTTCTTCTTATACCCAACTTACGGCACGACTGCGGTCGTTCCCTGACACTTCGTGCCGCTCTGAAGCAGTTTTTCTGCAACCAGCAAAGCCCGGTCAGTTTGATTGACTCTATCGGCACGACTGGAACGCGCCGCGGAAAGGCTTCGCCGTCAGCTTTGGAATCCGGCAAGGACATCCCTCAGCGCCTAAAGGCTCGATGATTCCTGAGATGTTGTTGGCACGGATGAATCCGTGCCCCTTCAAAACAGCGGCCCATGGAGTTTTTTCAGCAGCCTGTGAAGGCCCATTGATTTTGCGGCTTGATGGCACGCATGAATGCGTGTCCTTCAAAACACCGTTTTGAGCAGAGCCTCGGCGCGGGCAAGGTCTTCTTCTGTGTCGACGCCGATGGTGTCGCGGGGTGCGTCGGCCACGTAAATCGCGATTCCGTTTTCGAGCAGCCGCAATTGCTCGAGGCGCTCCAACTTCTCAAGCGGCGAGGGCGGCAGCGCGGCGAACCGCTCCAGCGCGGCTTTGCGGTAGGCATAGATTCCGAGATGCTTGCGATAACCGGTGAATCCGCTGGCGTCGCGGGCGATGTCGCGGTTATGAGGAATCGCCGCACGCGAAAAGTAAAGCGCGTGGCCGTCAAGCGCCGTGACCAATTTGACGGCGTTGGGATTCGTCCACTCTTCGGGCGCGCAGCGGACGGCGAGAGTCGCGACTTCAACTTCGGGCCGATCGAAAAGCTCAAGCAGCGGGGGAAAGAAGTCGGGTGTGAGAGTCGGCTCGTCGCACTGAATGTTGACGTAAATGTCGGCGTCGATTCTGGTCGCCACTTCCCTCACCCGGTCCGATCCACTGGGGCAATTCGGTGAAGTCATGACGAACGGAATCGACTTCGCACGACAAGCTTCAGCGACCTCATCGGCATCGGTTGCGACAACCACCGGATCCATGAGTCCGCTGGCGCTGGCAGCGCGCCACACCCATTCCACCATCGGCCTGCCGGCAATGGGGCGCAGAACTTTGCGCGCCATCCGGGTTGATCCTAGTCGCGCTGGAATGACGGCGGCGATGCGGAGGGGGCTCATGGAGAGAAGTGTATCGAATGCAGGGACCAAGGGACCAAGCCACCCCAGCGAGGGGTTCCCTCGCCGGGGACCCCGGCAGGGAACGAGGGAATAGGATGTGATGCGCGGGCCGGAGGCCCACGCTACAGCCGGCCAGAGGCCGGCGCTACAAAGGCAGCGGAACCAAAAGGCAGAGAAGAGAGAAGAGATCAGAGAACAGAGAACAGAGAACAGAAAGAAGAGATAAGAGATAAGAGACCAGAGAGAAGAGATAAGAGACCAGAGAGAAGAGATAAGAGACCAGAGAGAAGAGAGAAGAGAAAAGAAAGAAGAGATTCCGCGAGGCTACCCGCGCAACGCTGCCAGTGCTTGCTCGGCAAGTGCCAGGCCTTCGGCTGCGGCCTTGGCGTTCTCGCTTTGGCGCTCGGCTGAGATGAACTCAATTTGAGTAAGCCCAATCGCGCCGAGGATGGCACGCAGGTAAGGCTCTTGGAAATCCAAGTCACACATTTCCGATCCCGCCGGATACGAGCCTCCCCGCGAGAAAAACACGAAAACCTCTTTGCCCGGCGGCACCAGCGGAGCCACACCGCGCTCGGTAAAAGCAAATGTCCGGCCCTCGCGCACAATCAGGTCGATCCACGCTTTGAGGTTTTTCCGCAGCATGTGAGGCCCCTGCTCGTTCCGTGTTTGACCGGATTTTCTCAGGCCCGTATCATCAAGTCTGGCGCGGTTTTACGCGGCGCCTTCCCCATGTGGCGGGGTAGCTCAGATGGTTAGAGCGACGGATTCATAACCCGTAGGTCGGCAGTTCGATCCTGCCTCCCGCCACCACCATTGCATGGAGCAGCCGCTCGCTGGTCGCTCGCACCAGATTCTACGCTTCAGCCCCAGCCCGATCCTTCGCTCCGCTCAGGATTTCGCCTACCTGATCCTTCGCTCCGCTCAGGATTTCGCCTCAAGGCTCCCGTCGCTGGCGCTCCTCACGCCTTGATGACGGCTCAAGTTCGATCCTGCCTCCCGCCAGCATTGCATGGAGCAGCCGCTCGCTGGTCGCTCGCACGAGTTCCGCGCTCAGACTGAGTTGATCTTCTGCATGGAGCAGACGCTCGCTGGTCTCTAGCCTCCCCGAATAATCTATGGAAGTCTATTCTGCATCGCGACAGCGATGCTCGGAGGCATAGAAGATGATCGAGACTCGGCACACGATCCGCTTGAACACCCTGGCCGTAGCAACTTTCCTTCTGCTTGGCGGCCACATGGTTCCCGCACAGGCTTCCGGCGCGAAGGCCAAGCCGCCGGCGCCCGATCTGCACGCGGGCGGCGCGCAGCCAAGCTCCATTCCCAACGACGCGGAAACGGTGGTCACCCTGCCCGGGTTCCATTTGTCGGGGGCCAATGTCACGCTCCACGGCGTCTGCAAACTAGTCAGCTACAAAGTGGATTCGGATAACGAGATCAAGATGACAATCACGGGTGCGCGGTCAATAGAAGACAAAGACGACACCTGTTCTATGGCCGTCAAGACGGTGGGGGGGCAGGCGTCAACGTGGATCGTGGTGGAACTGACTGACGCACAACAACAGGAGCAGAAGGCCGAGCAGGATGCCGCAGGGAAGGCCAAAGCCGAAAGTTTCCTCTCCCGCTCCGGAAAGAAATGGAATTTGCAGTTCGCCGGCGGCACGACCGCCGCGTACACTTCAACGGGCGCGAGCCCCGACGGCATGCCGACTTTCGACGATGGCGCCGGAAATCAGGTGCAAATTGCCGTGTCTGACGACGGCACCGTGACCATGATCGAATCCGGCTGCATTCGCAGCGGCAAATTGGTGGGGACCGAAGTGAAGAACGGGCAATCGATGGGCCAGTGCACTCCGCCGGGGACGTGGACCGCGACGGTCGAGCGGTAGCAATCGGAAACGGCAGCTTCGCTTCGCCGAATGTTGGCCATAATCTGACTCGTCCAGGAAAGCCGCGACTTAACTCATCTGATCCGCTGTGTTGCGCGCCAATCGATCGATCTCCACGCAATCTCGAATGTTACAATTTGCCCACATCGATTCCCATGGATCAACAATCCCCACAAGCGGAAGCCGTACTGGAAGTGATTGCCCCGAATACCTCGCGGGAAAAGATCGCCGTGACGCAAGTGCCGTTCAACATCGGGCGAGGGGGCGAGGGCGACAACGCGCTGCAGCTTGACGATGGGCGCATTTCGCGCCGTTGCGCAACTATTGTGGCGGAAGGCTCCAGACACATGCTGCACGATCGCGGCAACCGCTACGGCCTGTTCGTGAATGGCAACAAGGTCCAGCAGCACAAGTTGCGCGACGGCGATCAAATCACCTTTGGCCTCGAAGACAGCTATCAGATCATCTTCCACTCGGCAGCGGTCGCGCCCGTACCCAGCCCGCAGCAGTCGGTAGCAAACCTGCTCACGCGCATTGGCACCATTTCTGAAATCGCAGGCGCTACGGGCTCCGGCGGCCTGAACAAATTGAATCTGCTGCTGGAAGCAACTTCGCTTCTTCACTCGCAGCTGCCGCTCGATGCCGTGCTGGGCACAATGCTCGATCATGCAATCTCAGTAACCCACGCCGACCGGGGCCTGCTGATTGTGCCGGATGCCGGAGGCGCACTGCGGGTTCACCAGGCCCGCAGCAACAGGGCTGAGAACCTGCCACCGGAAACATTGAACCCCAGCCAGACTGCGATCAACCAGGCGATCAGCAACCGCTCGGCGGTCATTACCGAGGATCTGAATCTGGCAGGCCTGGATTTGAAGGCCGCGGAGAGCATTGTGATTCAGGGGTTGCGCGCGGTGGTGGCGATTCCGCTATACGCCTCGTCGCGCTCGACTGCCGACACGGGTTCCGAGCAGGAGCCGGGCCAGTTGCTGGGCTTGATTTATCTGGACTCGCGGCGCATCGCAGCGTTCTCGGCGCTCGATCGCCAGATTATGGATGCGCTGGCGGTGCAGGCGGCCAGCATTATGGACAATGCGCGGCTGGTGGAGCGGGAACGCGAGCGCCAGCGTTTGGAGCAGGAGCTCTCGATTGCGCGCACCATCCAGCAGGCATTGTTGCCGCACGGGCTGAACGATTTTCCCCATCTTGCTGTGACCGGCCAGCACTATCCCTGCCATGAAGTGGGCGGCGACTATTTCGACGTGGTTCCGGTCAGCGAGGACCGCACCGGCCTGCTGATCGCCGATGTGAGCGGCAAAGGGTTGGGCGCGGCACTGTTAACGACCATGCTGCAAGGCGCCTTGTCAGGAATGACGATGGGCGCGGACCCGGTAAGGGTCTTCAACCATATCAACCGTTTCCTTTGCACACACTCTGAAGTTGGCCGCTACGCCACTATGTTCATCGGTATGGTGGGCGAAGACGGCGTGCTCGAATACATCAAGGCAGGGCATCCGTCGCCGCTGCTGCTACGGCAGGGCAAAGTGACCGAGCTCTATACAGAGGGATCGTTCCCTGTCGGCCTGATTGCCGAGGCGGATTATCCATCGGCGCGGCTGCAGCTTGAGCCGGAAGACACTCTGGTACTTTTCAGCGATGGCGTGACAGAAGCTGAAGATCCGGATCATCAGCTCTTCGAAGTAACGGGCCTGAGCAAGGTTCTCGAGGGCCGAATCGACGAGTCGGTTGAAGACCTGAAGCAGGCGATCCTGGATGCGGTACGAGCTTTCACCAGAGGGGCTGACCAGTCCGACGACCTGACGCTGCTGGTGGTGCGCTATCGCAAGGCTGCGTAGGGCCTGGGACGGCTCGGCCGCCCGATCTACGCGGTACCTAATTCCATAATCGACTGAAGAACCGCGCACGGGATTGGTACAATTCTCGCCATGGGCGTCCCCAAAACCATTGGAAGGTATGAGATCGTCGAGGAACTGGGCCGCGGCGCGATGGGAAGCGTGTTTAAGGCCAAAGACCCCGCCGTGGGCCGCATTGTAGCCCTCAAAACGATCCATACTACGGCGCTCGAAGGCGCTCAAAGCGAGGAATACCGCACTCGTTTCTACCGCGAGGCACGTGCGTCCGGAGTTCTGGCGCATCCCGGAATTGTTCCTGTCTTCGACGTCGGCGAGGATCAGGGCGCGCCGTTCCTGGTGATGGAATTTGTCGAGGGCAGGACGCTGGCCGACGCCATCAAGAAAGGCGAGCGGTTTACTCTCGATCGGGTTTGCGAAATCGGCCAGCAAATCGCCGATGCGCTGGGTTATGCGCACCGCCAGGGCGTGATTCATCGCGACATCAAGCCGGCCAATATCCTGATGACCTCGAAGGAAGTCTACGGCAGCGAGCGGCCGCGCATTACCGACTTTGGCATCGCCAAGCTGGCATCGAGCGACATTACGACCACGGGACAATTGCTGGGCACGCCCTCATTCATGCCGCCAGAGCAGTTTACCGGCTCGCCCATTGACGGCCGCGCCGACCTGTTTTCCCTGGGCGTGATTCTTTATTCGCTGGCCACCGGCGAGCAGCCGTTCCCCGGTGAAACCATGACCGCCGTCTCCTACAAGGTGGTCTACACGGAGCCGATTCCGCCTGCGAAGCTCAATCCCGCGGTTCCTGCGCGCGTTGAATCCGTGATTCTGAAGTGCCTGGCCAAGAGTCCCGCGGATCGCTACCAGACCGGCGAGGAACTGGCGCAGGATCTGGCGACGGTGCGCACAAGTCCGGCGAGCCTGATGCAAACGGCGGCGCCTTTGAGCGAATCCGATGCCACACTCGGCCCAGGTCCAATCTCACAGGGCCCGGTTTCGGCGTCATTGCGTCCGGCGCCGGTCATCAAGGCAGATAAGTCTGCCAATCCGCAGGGCCAAAAACCTGCGGCATCGGCGAAGCCGGGGGCCGCAAAACCCGGAAAGCCAAAGCAGTTTGAGCATGTTTTTGGCCTTGGGCTGCTGGCCGTTGCAGGAGTTGGCGTGGTCGTCGCTGGTGGCTGGTATTGGATCGCACATCGCAAGCCGCCGGCCCCGCCTCCGACGCAGACCTTCACCGTTCAGCCGCCTGTGCAACAGCAGCCGCAGGTTCCAAAGGAAGTGGAGCCGCTGCCGGCTGAGCCGCAAAAGCCCGCTGTCGCGCCGGTCGTGCCTCCGCCTGCCGCGTCAAAGAACTCGAAGCCGCCGGCGGCCAAGCCCGCTTCGTCCAAAACCACTCCACCTCCGCCACAGCCAGTGGCCTCAGTCACTCCGCCAGCGCCGGCCAAACCGGCTGTAACGCCGCCCGCGCCCGCAGCGGCAAAAACTCCGACTCCCGCGCCGGTTGCTGTACCGGCAGCTTTCGATCCCCGGAAGCCAGATCCAAACAAAGATGGGAAGTTGAAGATCGACGTCAGCAAATTCCCCAAAGGGCTTCCCTTCACCATTTCAATGAACAAGCAGCCCTATCTGCACTTCATCACCGGTGATGGCACCAACCTGGACAACTTGTATGCGCCGCCCGGCATGCAGCAGTTTCAGGTCACCTTCAAGAGCGGCGGCCAGGAGTGGACCTCCAAGCCTGTGAGTTCCGACTTCAAGGCCAAAAAGACCAAGACGATGAAGGTTCAGCTGTTCGACGGCGACAACCCAGTCTCGAAAATCAGTGTGCCCATCGCAAAAGACGCGCTGCTCGCGATCTCCTTCTCCAGCAGCCTGACCAATATCTTCTGAAGTTTTGCGTTTGTAACAGGACTGTCATATTTGTCCCGTAGCATCGGCTTCGAAGATTCAAAGCGATTCCACAGTTCCCATCCCGTTGCCATGATCCTGCAAGGTGGCTTTTTCCTGTGAAGAAGCGACTTGGCGCGAGCGGTTTCGGATGGCGGCAATTGTGGAACCGCTGCCGCAATCTCTAACCAAAGAAAAGGGCGATGGAAATGGAACTCTCCACGCATGAAATGGACGGCGGCGTGACCCGCGTTGAGCTCGATGGACGCATGGACATCGCCGGCGCCGCAGTCGTCGATCTGAAGATGAATTTGATTGCCGGCAGCGCAAAGAAACTGCTGATCGACTTGCAAAAGGTCACCTTCCTTGGTTCCATGGGATTGAGATCGATCGTGCTGCCGGCGCGAGCCGTGCACGGCAAAGGCGGCAAAGTCGTCTTGTTTGCGCCCACCGAAATGGTGGAGTCGGTGCTGAAGACCAGCGGCATCGACTCTATCCTGCCGGTGCACCACGATCTGGCGAGTGCGATCGCTGCGTTACAGTAATGAGCACCGTCGTTTATCCGGTGGCGCCCATGCCCGCAGAAGAAACCGTGAAGCCCGTTTCCCGGCTGACCCTTGGAAGCCGTCTCGAGGACTTGACGCTGCTCTGGCGGTGGGTGGAAGCACGATCCGCCGAACATGCGATTCCGCCGGATACCGAGTTCGCCATTCAGCTTTGCCTTGAAGAAGCGGTCTCGAACATCATCCGCCATGGGTACGGCGGCCACCCAGGACACGCGCTCACAGTGGAAACCATTCCGGCGGAAACGGGGAACCTCGTGTTTCGCATCGAGGATCAGGCTGCGCCCTTCAACCCGCTCGACGAACCCGATGAGCCGCCCGCCCTAAAGTCAATCGACGATCTTCCTCCGGGAGGCCAGGGCATTCGCCTTCTGCGCAAATTCGCCGGCACCATCACCTATGAGCGCCTGGCTGGCGGCAATCGCCTGACCATCGGCTTTCGCCTGCCTAGGTGATCGCTTCCACTCCCGGTCGATAACACCTTCGTTTGCCGCGGCCTCGATCGCCCAGACCATTTTTCGAGCGCTGGTTGGGGTATCATTGCGTCTATAGAATAGGTGCGGCCGGCTCCCCATAAGGCTGCTTTGGTGGTGTGCGTGTCCCGATTTTTCAAGCGCTTCGTCTTCGTCATCTCCGTGGTAATCTTTGCCGGCCTCGGCCTTACTTATCTTCTGGGCGAGTTCGGATACATCGGCGTCCATGCCGGTGACGAACAGGACGCCGCCTACAAGCAGATGCGCGTCTACGCCGAGGTCCTGCGCAAAATTCAGAATTACTACGTGACGCCGCCCGATATTCCAGCGGTCACCACTGGCGCACTCCACGGCCTTCTCGATTCGCTCGATCCCGATTCCAGCTATTTGACCCCGGCCGAATACAAGACCTATAAAGGCCGCCCGGCCACGGACAACGCGCAGGTGGGACTCACCATCTCCAAACGGTTCGGCTACGCCACGGTCGTGAACGTGCTTCCCGGATCGCCTGCGGACCAGGAACATTTTCGCGATGGCGACGTGATTGATCTGATTGACGGCCAGTCGACCCATGAATTGCCGTTGGCGATCATCCGCTTCATGATCTCCGGCAAGCCTGGCACCACGGTGACCCTTTCGGTGGTCCGGCCCTTCAAGCCTGACCCGGACAAGATCACGCTCACGCGTTCAGTGCTCTCAGCGCCCCCGCTCGGCGAGCAGTTTTACGAGAACGCAAGCATCCTTTATCTCAAGCCCGGTGTTTTGACCGCGGCGCGTGTGGACGACATCGCTGCTCGCATTAAATCCGCCGGAAAAGGCAAAAAAGTTCTTCTTGACCTTCGCGACACCACCGGCGACGACCCGCAACAGGGAGTGCGCCTGGCCAATTTCTTCATCAAGCAGGGAACGCTGGCATCGCTCGTAGGCCAAACCTATCCGCTCAAGACCTTCAACGCCGATTCTTCGCTTTTCCTGACCGACGCGCCGGTGGCCGTACTGGTGAATCGCGGAACCTACGGAGCGCCGGAGTTGACTGCCGCCGCCGTTGAAGACCTGAAGCGCGGAGACGTGGTTGGGGAGCACACCTTCGGCGAGGGCACGGTGCAAAAGACCATTGACCTGCCCGATGGGGCCGGCCTGATGCTAACGGTCGCCAAGTACGAAGATCCAGACGGCAAAAAAATTCAGGATGAAGCGGTAACACCCAACGTCGTTGTGGCTTCGCCCCAGGACGATGGCGAACCGATGCCTGCGTCGAATGGCGACGCGCCGCTGAATCAGGCGTTGTCGCTGTTGAAGGCGAAAAACGGCTAACCTGTTCGCAAACAGTCCCTTTCATTTCTCGATTGGTTCCGAGCGGTTTCGGAACCGATCCGGGCTCGAATTCCCGCCATTGACCGAGGTAATGCGCCCCTCGCTGCTTTCGATCCATTCTGAAGCAAACCAATGCTAGCCTTGAACTGGGGCATTCATTCCCAATGGGAAGCCTGCCCGTGAGGCCCGTCTCGCGTTGGCTACAATATCCAATCTGCCTCCCAAAGAGCGCTCCAAGAAGCGCCTCAAGGACGGTACCGGCTCGCCGCTTCCAGACCGGTCGCGCCGCCCTTCCAGGCCGCAGCTCACCGCGCATCCGAGACGCAAACTCGCTGGGCGCTCCGCCATCGCCGCACTGGTGTTGCTTTCGGCCGTCACGGGCTGTCTCGCGGGTCTCACGCTCGTCTACTCGGTCAATCTCCCGCAGATTCAGGACCTGGAGCACTATCAACCCTCCACCGTCACCGATCTTTACGACCGCAAGGGCCGCGTCATCGGCTCCTTCGCGCTGGAGCGCCGAGAGGTGGTGGGCTACGACGGATTCGCGCCCATTCTCCGCGAGGCCGTGATCTCAATCGAAGACAAAAACTTCGAATCGCACTGGGGCATCAACGTTTTTCGCGTGGCCGGCGCCGCCTGGCACGACATCCGCAGTCATGGCCGCGCACAGGGCGCCTCCACGCTGACCATGCAACTGGCGCGCAACCTTTTTCTCTCGTCTGACCGCACCCCGATACGCAAGATTCAGGAGGCTTATCTCGCAGTTCAAATCGAGCGCGCCTTCACCAAAGAACAGATTTTCACTCTCTACGGCAATCAAATCTACCTGGGCAGCGGGAACTACGGCTTCGAAGCCGCGTCAGAGTATTACTTTTCGAAACATGCGCGCGACTTGACGCTGACTGAAGCTGCTCTGCTTGCCGGCTTGCCCAAGGGCCCTGTGTCGTTTTCGCCGTTGCTCAATCCAGAACGGGCTCTGAAACGCCGCAATTTAGTTCTGAGCGAGATGGAGTCGGACGGCGACATCACCCATGCCCAGGCCGAGGCGGCGCGCGCGGCTCCGCTCGGGCTGCAGATGGCGCGGCCGGTGGGCGAGGTGGCGCCGTGGTTTGAAGATGCCGTGCGCGAGGAACTGGATAAGCGCTTCGGCGCCGAAGAAGTGCATGAAGACGGCCTGCGCGTCGACACCACTCTCGATCTCGATTTGCAGACCGTGGCCAATCACGCCGTTGTGGGCGGCGTGGCGGCGTATGAGCGCCGTCACGGGTGGCGGGCGAAGCTGGAAAATGTCCTCTCCGCCGGTGTGACTCTCGACAACTATCGTCATCCAGACTGGGCCGTGATGCCCGGGCCCGGCGACTACGTTCACGCGCTGGTGACGCGCACGCTGCCGCTTGAGATTCACGCGCGCATCGGGCCGCCCAACCAGCCAGGCTTCGAAATTTTGCTGCTGCCGGCCGACTGGCAATGGACCGGCGTTCGCTACGGCGATTCGTTGGCGAAGCCCGGCGACGTCATTTACGTGCGCATGACAGCGGCTACCGAAAGCGGCGAGCACCGTGCATCGCTCGAGCAGGACAGCGGCACGCAGGGCGCGCTGATGGCGATCGACAACACCAGCGGCGATGTGCTGGCCATGGTCGGCGGACGCGACTACGCGATCTCGGTTTTCAACCGCGCCACTCAAGCTGAAAGGCAGACCGGCTCCAGTTTCAAACCATACGTCTACACCGCGGCCATAGAGGACGGCGTAAAGCCGACGGACATCATCGTCGATGGACCGGTGCGCTTCGGCGACTATACGCCTCACAATTACGAGAACGACTACAGGGGCGCGATGACCGTGGCCAATGCATTCGCCGAGTCGCGCAACATTCCGGCGCTCAAGCTGGCTGCCCGCGTGGGCATGCGCAAAGTGATCGATACGGCGCACCGCTTCGGAGTCACGTCGAACATTCCTCCATACCTGCCGGTGGCGCTGGGCGCGGTCGAGATTACGCTCCAGGAGCAGGTGGCATCGTACGCTGTCTTCCCCAACGACGGTGTTCGTGTGGCCCCGCACCTGATCCGCAAGGTTTCAAACGCCGACGGAATCACGCTTTGGCAGGAAACGCCCGCGGTGGACGAAGTGCTCGACCAGCCAACGGCGCGCACCATGATGACGTTGCTGCGCGGCGTGACCGAGCACGGCACCGGCGCCGCAGCCAAACAGTTGAATCACCCGGTGGGCGGCAAGACCGGAACCACCTCGGGATTCACAGACGCCTGGTTCCTGGGATTCTCGCCATCCGTCACCTGCGGCGTGTGGGTGGGCAATGACAGCCGCGAATCGCTGGGCGACAAGGAAACAGGTGCGGTGACCGCACTGCCCATCTGGATTGATTTCATGCGCGCTGCGATCGCCGGCAAGGATGACGAGCAGTTTCCCGGTGACGAGGCGGACGCGGCTGCGAGCCCTGGCAAGTAATCGCTAGCGGCTGACAACCTTCTCCAAATGAAAAAACCGCTTCGACCGCGCGACGTCCTTCATGATCTGAGCCTTCAGCGCCTCCGCCGACGGCCATGTTTGCTCACCGCGCAACCTCATCAGGAATTCAAGCTCGAGCGGAGTCTCCTCGTCCAAATCGATGGGCTCGAAATCGAGGATGTGCGACTCAATCGCGAAGGACGCTTCGCCGAAGGTGGGCCGATTGCCAACATTGGTCACCGTCTGAAACGCACGCCCATTCACTTTTAGCCGCGTGATGTAAACGCCGAATGCCGGCACGAGGCCGTCATAGGGCGCAAGATTCACCGTCGGCACCAGCAAGCGCGTGCCGATGCCGCGGCCCGACGCCGGCGTTGAAAGTACCGTGAAAGGCCGCCCCAGCAGCCATCGCGCGCGCCGCACATCGCCCGCCGCGACCAGTGAACGAATGGCTGAGCTTGAAACCTCCAGCCCCCGCACGCGCACCGCGTCGTGCAGCCGCACGGAAAACCCCATTTCCCCGCCCATCGCCGTCAGTTCTTTCACTCCGGCTGCAGCCGCATGACCGAAGTGAAAATTCCGGCCCTCGTGCATGCCGCGCACGCCCAGCGCGTCAATCAGAATGCGTTGCACAAATTCGCGAGGGGACAAGCCGGCGAGGGCAGCATCGAAGGACAGCACGAGCACGGCATCGATTCCCGTCTCAGACAGCAGACGCAGGCGTTCGGGCAGAGGCGTGATGAGCTTTGGCGCATATGTGGGGCGAAGAAACTGCTCGGGGTGGGGATTGAAGGTGACGGCAACCGCGCGCGCGCCCATCTTCCGCGCCTCGAAAGCCGCGGATGCAAGAATCATCCGATGCCCGAGGTGCACGCCATCGAAGTTGCCCACAGCGGCGACCGTTGGACCGTACCCGGCAGGAATCTCCGCGAGCGAACGAAAGATCTGACACGCGCCGGCCGGAGAGACGGCGCCGCCAGCCAAAGTCGTCTTGATGGGCTCCGGGCTCATAGCGTAACGGGCACCGTCAGCCCGTCATGCGCCAGCCTCACACCAGCAGGCAGGTCGCGATTGGTTTCTTCGTGGCCCAGGTCGTGTGAAATGTGCGTGAACCACGTTTGCCTGGCGCCGATGCGTCGCGACCACTCAACTGATTGTTCGACGGTCGAGTGGCTCGGGTGGGGCACATGGCGCAAGGCCGAAAGGACCAGCACTTCAACACCTTCAAGAAGCGAAAAGCTCTCTTCGGGAATTGCGCTCACATCGGTCAGATAGGCCGCGTTGCCAAAGCGGAAGCCGGCAATGGACTGATCGCCATGCAGGAGTGGAATGCGCATGAAATCGACGCCATGCACCGGATTGTGCGCGGAGAGAGGAACGATCTGGACGCGCGCGCGATTCACATAGGTGGCCTGCGGTGAAAAAGTGTAGGCAAAGACCTGTTCGAGAGTTGCAGCAGCTGCAGGATCGGCATAGAGCGGAATCGGCCCGTCCTTCTTTGCAGCAACGAAGCTCAGCGGGCGTAGATCGTCCATCCCCAAAACATGGTCGGCGTGCCCATGCGTGTAGAACACAGCGTCGACATGCGTGAGGTGTTCGCGCAGCGCCTGTTCGCGGAAGTCTGGTCCCGTATCGATGACCACAATGCGCTCGGCGCCGGGCGGGTCCTTCCATCGCAGCAGAACCGAGGGCCGCAGCCTGCGGTCATGCGGATCGCGCGACGTGCACACCGGGCACTGGCAAGCCAGCGTCGGAACCCCCATCGAAGTTCCCGTGCCAAGGAATGTGAGAGTAGCTTGCATTCGAAAGCTTCTAGCTCCTAGAACTGGTTGCATAAAAGGCGACCGGCAATCAAAAGTCTTTCCTCATGGGCTAAACAGGCTGCGGAAAAAGACGCGATTCCAGGCGGATTCCGCTGAAGGCATTCCTCAGGGGCTTAATGCCTCGTTTCTATCAGGATTTTTCGGCACGACTAAAGTCATGCCCTGATACAAGACCATTTATGCAACCAGTTCCAGCCTCCAGCACCGCGTTGGCATCCATTCGGGATCACCTGTTCCCCGCCTTATGCGCAAAACAGCAACCGCGGATCCTTCGACTCGTCATGCGACGCGTGACTCGCTCAGGATGACATCTGCGAAGGGAGATCAAATCTCAATTGGCGCGATCACCAAATCAACCAGGCTAAGCAGCGGCATGGAGCCGGAAGACTTCGTCCCGCCGCGAACTTCAGCTAGGAGCTAACAGCTGGAAGCTGCCTTTTCACTTCTTCTTCGGCGGCGGCACCGGCGGCACAGTCGGCGCACTCATCATGCTGGTCAATTCCAGGAAAGCCATGCGCGCCTCAAAGAGAACCGTCTGCAACATGCGATCCTCGTCGGGCGTAAGGTTGCCACGGGTTTTCTCCGCCAGCACCGCCAGCAAGTCGATGGTGGCGCGCGCTCCCATGATGTCCACGCGCGGTCGCTGGCCCTCTTGCGTGCCCGCTCCCATTTGCAGCATGGCGGATACGTAGAACTGCTGCACCAGGTGCTCAAACCCGACCGGCGGTTGAGGGCCCACAGCGGGATTCTGCGCGCGAATCAAGTCCTCGAGCCTCTGCGCCGAGGCATCGTAGGCCGCCTTTTGCTGATGCGTCTCGGCTGCGGTCGGCGCCGGTGGCAATTCGTCCAGCAGGCTCGGCTCTTGCTTTGCAGCCGGCTCCTGCTTTAACGACGCGGCTTCCTTCGCTTCTTCGTGCCGGGGCTCGCTGACCACAAGGCGCGGACCGGGCGCCGGCTCTCCGGGTGTGGCGGGAGCAGACTGCGCAGGCTCCCTGGGCGCCGAATGCGCTCCCTCTTTCTCCTCCTCCGCTTTCATCTTGCGGCGGTCAATCACTTCAAATTTTGGCGTATCGGTCATACGTTCAGTTTCTCATCCCCAGCCTGATTGCTCAGCCTGGATTGTTCAGTCTGCCTCGCTCTGTCGTGGCTGCTCGGTTTTAATGCCGCGTGCCCAGCTTGGGCGGGGCTTCCAGAATTTTCGCCGTTCCCTTGTCTGCGCCCGCTTTGTAGGCGAAGACCTGGCTACGTTCCTCAGCTTCCGAGCGCATCATGCCCAGCGCAAAAACGCGGGACCCTGAGGGAAGCCGCAATTCTGCCGCAGTGGTGATGTGGCCGGCAGCTGTACCGTCTTCAAGCACCAGTTCTGCCCCGCTTTCGGGAACGGGCCCTGAAACATCGAGTGGCCGCAGATGCCGGTGCACATTCCCGCGCGAACGAATTCTTTCCACGATTTCCTGGCCCAGGTAGCAGCCCTTGGCAAAGTGCAGAGCTCGCATCTGCGAAGTTTCCTGCGGCAAGTCGCGCTCCACCATGTCGATGCCGTAGGCCGGAATCCCCTCCGCGAGGCGAAAAGCTTCCAGCGATCGGCAGCCAATCGGAGTCGCTCCGCCGGTGCGCAGGCACGACCACAGCTTGGCCAGCCCTGCCGATGGCAGCCAGAACTCATAGTGTTGCGCCAAAACGCCATACGTGCGCAAAATTCTCAGAGGCCACCCGTTCCACTCCACGGTGGTTCCGGCCATGGCGCTGCCGATGACGGGCAGGCCCACTCGTTCCAGCACTTCGCCGGCCTGCGGTCCGGTCATGCCGATCGCCGTCTCGGAACCGGCCTCTCCCACTTGCTCGACTCCAAGCGGGACCAACTCTACGTCGTCCATAATAATGAACTTGTTCAAATGAGCCAGAAGCTTCTCAAACTGATCGACCGCAATCTCCAGCTCGAGCTCCGATTCCCCGGCAAACGGCGTTCCCAGTAATGGATCTCCGCCGAGCGCTGCTGTGGCGTTCGCACTTCGCCGTTGCGGAGAAAGTTCTTCGCCGCCGCGCCACACCGTCAAGTCGCCCTGGATGCGGCCTTGCGCGTTGAGCAGCAGGTTCCACGCGCCAGTGTTGGGGAAAAGATCGTTGACGGTGTTGGTCACCATCCCGCTCAGCCACCGAAAGCGGTCGGCTCCGCGCACCGCTACCCGGCGCATCCAGCCCAGATCGTGGATCGCGGCTCCGAAGGCCAGCGCCGCTGTTTCCGTTTCCGGCGCGTCCAACTCTGCAGGGCTCAGCGCGCCGCGATAAATGGTGAGCTCGGGCGATGTACGCGAAGACTCAAGCAGGATGGCAAGCGCTGTAGACTGCACGTTTTGGGCAAGATCGGTCTCTGGCATGGGAAGCATTTCCGCGGTCGCGCCGGATTTTTTCTGTCAACATGGCGCCAAACCGCATCCTGATTATAGAGCGGTTCCACAATTCACGTGCTCCGCTCGGTGTCTCGCAGGGTGGCTTTTTCCTGGCGAAAAAACCACTCGGCGGTTGGGGAATTGCTTTCGGCAATTGTGGAACCGCTGTAGCCTTGAAGTGAGAAGCTGGAATCCCGGCACGCGTTGCCGGAGGCGCATCCAATCCGGTTAGGAGAACCAATGAGGAAGTGGCATGGCAAACAGGTAAAAACCTGGGCGGCACAGATCGGCCGCTGGGGAATGGCCGCCCTCGCGATCCAGATAGCGACGGCGGCATGGGCCCAATCCGTTCCAACTCCTCAGTCCGCGCCCGCTGCTTCCCAACCCACTGCTCCGCCCGCCGCATCCCCAGAATCCCCCGCAGCGGCCGCGCCATCAGCGCCCACCAGCCCGGCGAACGCTTCCCGCTCTCAAGACAGCCAAACCAGCCAGGACCAGCCCAACAAATCCGGCCAAGTCGCCAAACCCGGCGCGCGCATCACTCCGGAGCAGGCACAGCAACTTTTCGCGCTGGTTGACGAGCTGATCAAGTTCTCCTCCGACGAGACCGGCCTGCCCATCAAGAGCACGGTCAAGCGCACCCTGACCACGCGCACCGCGGTGGAGAGTTACCTCGACGAAAAATTCAACGAAGACGAAGGCGCCAAGCGCCTGGAGCGCGACGAAATCGTGCTTAAAAAGTTCGGCCTGCTCGACCACGACTTTGAGCTCAAGCCGTTTCTGCTGGCCCTTCTAAAGGAACAGATCGAGGCCTACTACGATTCCAAGACCAAGACTGTGAACATTCTCGACTGGGTCGATCCCGACGAGCAGAAACCGGTGATGGCCCACGAGCTGACGCATGCTTTGCAGGATCAGCACGCGAACCTGGAGAAGTGGGACAACCAAACTCCCGACGACGTTTCGCGCGACGCGGCCGGCGACCAAGACCACCTCACACGCGACGAAATGGACACGGCGCGCGACGCGGTCGCGGAAGGCCAGGCAACGGCCGTGATGATGGACTACATCCTGAAGCCCATGGGCAAGAGCCTCGTGAAAGACCCCGAGGTATTGGACGTCGTGCGCTCGCAGATGAACTCCACCGAAGATTCTCCTGTGATGGCGCGCGCGCCGCTTCTGCTCTCGGAATCGATGCTCTTCCCCTACCGCGAAGGCCTCAGCTTCGAGCAGGACGTCTGGATGGACCAGGGCCAGGCCGCGGCCTTCTCCGGCGCGCTCGACCGCCCGCCGTCGTCGAGCTGGGAGATCATCAACCCGCGCGTCTATGAGCAGAAGCGCATTCCCGCCATTCCGCTGTTGCCCAACATTCATCCGCTGGTCGATGCCCAGTATGTTCCCTACGACATCGGGCAGATCGGCGAGCTCGATGTGCACATCATCACCGAGCTCTTCGGCGGCGACAACGCCTCACGCGACCTGACGCCCGCATGGGATGGCGGTCTTTACTGGGCCGGCCAGTTGCGCAGCGCTACCACGCCCGCGGAGCAGGCGAGCACCAAATCCATCGGCCTCTTCTATCTTTCCGCTTGGAAAAGCGCCGACTCCGCTCAGGTTTTTGCCAAACTCTATGCCAAGAACCTTGGCCGCAAATACTCAGGAGTGCAGTTGCAAACCACCGCCGATCAGGCTGCTCCCACTGGCGACGGCTCCGTCGAGCAGGTCTATTCCACCGGCGAAGGCCCGGTCGTGATCACCACCCGCGGCAAGCTGGTCTTCGTCTCCGAGAGCTTCCCTCTGCCGCTGGCGCGCAAGCTTACGTCGCTTATTCTCGACGCTCAAGGCGGAGGCGCCTTGCAGATGACGTCTGCGCCACTGCCGAGGGGCGCCTCATCCATGCAGCGATCTTTCGAAGCAAATGCCGCTGTAAGGGTGAGAAACCACAAACCCGCTCCTGACCAGCCCGGCAGCGCGCTCACCGCCGACCTGGTTCACTTCTTCGCCGACTGCGGTGTGATGAAGGCGGCCGTGGATGCGGAATTAAGAGTCGTCGCGCGATAACTGGCGGGAATTCGCGGCTCCAGAATTGGCAAGGGCGGCAGCTACACGCACGACGGGCCTTTTTTTCCAGCGCGAAATAGATCCGCTCGCATTCGAGCGCAGTGCTTGAGCACGGAGTGGAAAAGCCGCCCCAAACCATACAAAGCGTCACCGCATTCACTCTCTCCGCCGCGTTATGATGAAAAACCGGAAGACGGTGTGCTCCGCGCTCGTGCGTTCTGGATCTGATTCCGGCTTTAATAAGGAGACTTATACGTGCAAGGCAAGCTTGAGCTGATGATGGGCCCCATGCGCAGCAACAAAACCGCGGAGCTGCAACGCCGCGCCGATATGCGGCGCCAGTACGCCAAGCAGCACGTAATGGTGCTCAAACCCAGCGACGACACAAAAGGCGGTCCCGGCGTAGTCGAAAGCCGCAACCCCAACGGCGGAGGCAAAATGAGCGCCGTTGAATTCCGAGCCGCCGATCCGTGGGAGGTGCTCGCCGCCATCCGTGATATGGAACAGATGATTGGCAAGCGCGTCGAGTGCATTGCCATCGACGAAGGGCAGTTTGTCGATCAGCTCTTTCTCTTTGTCAAGCAGCTGCTCGACGCCGGCCATGACGTTCTTGTTGCGGGCCTCGACCTGGACTTTCGCGCGCTGCCTTTCGGCGAAATGCTTAACCTGACCTGGCTGGTGAATGCCTATGGCGGCAGCATCACCGAGTGCATGGCTTATTGCAGTTGCGGAGCGCGTGCGCTTTACTCGCAGCGACTGATCGACGGCAAGCCCGCCCCCTTCGACAGCCCCATCAAGGTCCCGGGCGACTCCTACGAGCCCCGCTGCTCAGAACACTTTATTCTGCCTGGACGCCCGCACTAAACTTGCAAGCTTACGATTCGAAACGCACCGACGCTGAGACGCGCCGCAACGCCCCGCGCTTTGGGCTCCGGCCGATCAAAGCCTGTTCGATTTCGGACACCGGCAAGCGATTGCGAACAATGTGCCGATGGCCTGCGGCTCTAACTTGTTTGCTTTCGCACTTTCTCACTGGCACGGCACATGCAGGAACTATCGAGTAGAGACCCGCGTACTTCAGTTGAGGAAGGGACACACATGTTCAGCGGTCTGAGAGTTGCAATTCGTCAGTTGCGCAAGTCGCCCGGTTTTACCGTTACCGCGATCGTCACGCTTGCGCTTGGCATTGGCGCCAATGCTGTGGTCTTCAGTGTTTTGAATGCGCTGATCCTGCGCCCCGCAAATCTCCCCGACGCACAGATTCTCTATCAGGTCCAGCGGCGTTACCAGAACATGCAGGTACCCTCGCATTCTTACCTCAACTACATCGATCTGCGCGATCGCAACCGGAGCTTCGAGAGTCTCGCGGAATACATGATCATCGGCGCCGTGGGCGTCGATACCGGGGGAAATCCTTCCACCGCGTGGCCTTACCTGGCCAGCGGCAATTATTTCGATACCATGGGCGTTCAGCCTTATTTGGGCCGCTTCTATCATGCTTCGGATGAGAAAGGCTACGATAGCGCTCCTTATGTCGTGTTGAGCTATGCATACTGGCGCGGCCACTTCCATCAGGACCCGGGAGTCGTTGGACGTCAAATTGACATCAATAAGCATCCGTTCACGATCCTTGGCGTGGCGCCGCCCGAGTTTCATGGCGCCGAGCTGTTTTTTGCGCCGGCGATGTGGATTCCGCTGGTTGAGCAGCCCACAGTGATGGGCACAAACAGTCTTCAATGGCGCAGCGCCAGTTCCGGCTGGCTGATCGGCCATCTGAAGCCGGGCGTAACGCCGGCTGCAGCTACCGCGGATCTGAACGCGATTGCTGCGTCGCTCGCGAAGACCTATCCCGCCGACGATGACGGCATGCAACTCAGCCTCGCCCGGCCGGGCCTTGGCGGCGATTTTCTGGGCAGGCCCGCGCGCGCCTTCATGGCCGGTCTCATGCTGCTTGCCGCGCTCATTCTGTTGGCGGCATGCGCAAACCTGGGCAGCCTGTTCGCCGCACGCTCAGCCGACCGCGCCAAGGAAGTTGCGCTGCGGCTGGCCCTGGGCTCTCGCCGCGCGACCATTCTTCGGCAACTCCTGACTGAGGCTCTGGTGGTCTCTGCGGTGGGCGGAGGCATCGGCCTGGCCGGCGCTCTGTTTCTGCTGCGCGCGGTCAGTGCCTGGAACCCCATGCACAATATTCCCATCAACGTTCCGGTAAATCCGGACTTTCGCACCTACGCGGTGGCGTTTTTTCTCGCCGTATTCAGCGGGCTGCTCTTTGGCATCGTACCCGTCGGCCAGGTGTTGCGCTCCGATCCCTGGCAGGTGATTCGCACCGGCTCAGGAGCCAGCAGTATCAAGAGGTTCATGCTGCGCGACGTATTGCTTGTGGTTCAAATCGCGATCTGCGCCCTGCTGGTAACATCGTCGCTCGTTGCGGTGCGTGGCCTTGCGCGCTCGCTTAACGGCAGCTACGGATTTTCTCCGCAAAACGTCATGCTTGTGAACAGCGATCTCCGCATGTCCGGCTACAGCGTGGACAACGTGACCCAGTTGCAGCGCCGCATGATCGATGCCGCTTCGGCCATCCCCGGCGTGACATCAGTGGGAACGGTCGACAATGTGCCGCTTGGAGTCAGCGATGACGATTCCGATGTTTACGCCGACAGTGCCACCCAGTACCGGCCAACCAATGCGGTCGGCAATGCCATGAATTACGCGATCTCGCCGGGCTATCTGAATGCGTCGGGCACCAGGTTGCTCGCGGGACGGGACCTGACGTTTGCCGACACCAAGAATGCTCCCATCGTCGCTTTGATTAATCGCCGGTTTGCCGTCAGGCTCTACGGATCGGTGGAGAACGCCGTGGGCGGCCACTTCAAGTTCTGGGGCGGACAACGCGCCGAAATCGTCGGCGTTGTGGAAGACGGCAAATACCGCACGCTGAGCGAGGATCCGCAGTTCGCCATGTTCTTCTCGTTTCAGCAACACGCCAGCACCAGTACATGGCTCGTCGTGCGCTCGGCGCGCGATCCCCAGCAGATGGCGCAGGCTCTCGATCGCACGCTGCATGGATTGGATTCGAGCTTGCCGCTTTCGATCCTGTCGTGGACCCAGCAGATGGATACTGCATTATTTACCGTGCGCGTGGCAACAGTCTCCCTCGGCGTGCTTGGGCTCCTCGGCGCAATGCTCGCGATTACAGGCGTATTCGGAATGGCTTCTTACGTCGTGAGCAAGCGACTGCGCGAGCTCGGGATTCGTGTGGCATTGGGCGCGGGACGGCGCGAAATCCTGCGCACCGCGCTGGGCCGTGCCCTCCGATTGCTCGCCATCGGCTCGGCGGCGGGTGTGGTGCTTGGAGTGATGGGCGCGCGCGTATTGGCTGCGATTGTCTATCAGGCCACGCCGAAAGATCCGGTGGTGCTCGGCGGCGTGACATTAGCGATGCTGCTGCTTGGCCTGCTGGCTGCCTGGATTCCCGCGCGCCGCGCACTCGCCGTAGACCCGCTCATCCTTCTGCGCGACGAGTGAGCGGCGGGCATCGCCGCTGGCTCCCGGTATTCTCCATCAATCCGCCGGAACCTGAGCCGGCTGAACTGTGCTGGGAACGATTGCGGCCCTGTTTGTTTCGAAGACGATTGCAGCGCTGCTGTTCGGCGTTAAGCCAACCGACCTGATTGCATTTGCAGCAACAGTGCTGCTGCTGGAAATCGTTGCCGTGCTGGCGGGCTACGTCCCAGCGCGGAGAGCTTCCCGGATTAGCCCCATGGCGGCACTCAGGAGCAACTGAAGTCACGCCAATCAGCCCGGCCGCGCGCGTTAGAGAAGTATCCTGGTGCCGGGAGGGGGGTCGAACCTTACCCAGGTATTCATTCTACGCAAATTACTGATTCCAGAATCGGCAGAATCGCTCAAATCGCCAGAACCGGCGTCTTCGGGCACAATCTGGGCACAAAGGCGACTGTTTTCTCGCCAACAGTAGTTCTACCCGTAGCGCGCGCGCAGCCCGCATTCAGAATGCCCGGACAACACAGTCCGCTTACCTGGTGCATGAGCAATTAGTTTGCGCGAGCATCGATGCTGTTGGAGTCGCAGTACCCCGATGTCGAGGCAATGCGCTCTTCGTTCAATGATTGCTCGAGTCGATCTCAAGTTGATATTCGGGCACCAGGCGGATGCTATTGAGATTGTCGATTTGGCCGCGCGGAGAAAACCGCGGAGGATTCGCGAACTCAAAATAGACCGGCGCGTCGTTGCGCAGCGGAAGGATGCTCAAATCAAACGTGGTGGCGGAATGCGCCGCGAGAAAACGCTTAAGTCCGATCATCCACGGATGGCCGTTTGAGAAGTTGTCAGTCAGGAGATGGTGGCCCGCCGAGAAACGCGCGACGTCTCCCTGATAGGAGGCTTCGAGGAACAACTCGCTAAGGCCGTTGAGAGCTCCCTGAGGAATCGTAATCTGCCATTTGGCCGACTGAGAAAGGTCTTCGGCGCGGGGTGCCTGCGCGACGCCGTGCGGACGCGAGGGTAGCGGCGGCCCGAGCTGCACAGGTGGCGCAATCCCCGCGGCCTGGAGCTGCCGCCATTCCAGTGGAACTTTCCAGACTGGCTCTTTGGCGGTGAAAACCGCGGCCTGCTGAGTTCGAGATGTTTGTTGCAGAGGCACGCCGGCCTGCAGCGGAACTGTGGGCGGCGGCGTGATGGTAAAGGTGAATTGGGGCGTGCCGCGGGAATGCAGCCAGATACGCGCCGGTCCCGAGTCCGAATCCGTGAAGAAATCCTGGCCAGTGATCAACAGACGATCGTTGCTACCGAAATGCACCTTCCAGGCGTCCTCGGCCTGGCGCGCAGTGAGCAGGACCAGCCGCAGGGGATTGCCGTCGGATGAAACGATATTAATCGATGAATCGACGCCCGGCTGCAATCCGCTTACATAGATAGCGCCAGCTTCGCGAACCGTCTTTCCGCTGGAGGCCTTCAAAGTCCGAACCGTTGCGGCATCGAATGCGAATTCGGCGGGAATTCCGGACAACTGCTCGAAATAAACGGTGGCGGCGCCGGAATTTTCGATGCGCGCAAACACCTGGGCGGTGCTGTAACGAAGAGTGACACCGGCTGCCCGCAGGTTAAAGGGCCAAATGAAATAGGCGCCTGAGGGCAAATCGACGGGATGGCGCGGCACAGCCAGTGTTCCGTTGGGAAGACGAATAAGAAACTGCGCCGCCGGGCGCGCCGGCATGGAGTAGCGACGCACGTAATTATTGAAGAAGATGAATCCTGCATCGTTCTTCGATCGCACTGAAGCGCGAGGAACAGAGAGATCGGCAGAATCGCGGGGCAGTAATTCTGGAGCGTGGACCGTCATGGGAGCCAGGTCAGCCCCGAAGTCATTGAGGAAGTATTGAAAGACTTTCAGCTTGCGATAAGAGGCGCGCTCCTCGCCGAATTCGCCCAGCGGCGCTTGAAAGTCGTAGGACTTGATGGGCAGATCGTTGGGATAACCGGTTTCCTGCGACTCCTGCAAGGTTGAGAGCCTGCCATCTGGATTCTCGCCGCCTTGAAACATGTAAATTCCGTAGAGGTTGACTCCGGAGCCGAGCATCACGGGAGCCATGGCGGCAATGTCGTCGGACGCGATGACCGGGCGCCGATGGTATGTGTCCTCAATGCCTCCGCCGATCTCCGCAGTGAGGTAAGGCAGCTGGTCAGCGGCGGATCTCTCGATGCCGGGTGCGCCGCGCGCGGGATCCGTATTGGCATTGGCTGCAACGCGACTTTGAAAACGAAAAGCATAGACTTCAGGTGGAGGCAGCTTGGCGATGGAGTTGTCCCACGGCGCGGCGGAATACCCGCCGTATACGGGAATGACCTCACGCGGAGGAACCACCGCGTTGTCCCATCCGGTGACAAGATAGAGCGGAACATCCAAGCCGCTGGCGATGGCGATTTTCTTCAGTTCCAAGATATGCGCTTCGCCCGCGCCGGGCCCGCGCTTGGCGTATTCGTTCTCAAGTTGGATGCCGAGGATTGGACCGCCATCTTTCCACAAGAGGCCTTTGAGCTGGCCGCCAATCTGGGCGTAAAAGGCGCGAACGCTTGCCAGATAAACGGGATCGTTGACGCGGGTCGGGCCCTGCTTGAGCACCCAATCGGGCAAGCCACCGTTGCGCACCTCGCCGTGGTCCCACGGCCCGACGCGCACCAGCAGGTACATTCCGTGCCGGCCGCAGAGTTGAGCAAAAGCGCGCAGATCGCGCTGCTCGCTCCAATCGAATTGGCCTTCCACCTCTTCGTGATGAATCCAGATCACGTAGGTGGACACAATATTCACTCCCGCGGCCTTCATCTTCAGGATTTCCGATTCCCATTGTTCCCGCGGGTAACGCGAAAAGTGGAATTCTCCCATGACCGGAAGCCAGGGCTTTCCATTGAGAGTGAGGTAACGGTTGTTCACTTCGAGCGTTACTCCAGATGGAGAGACGGCCGAACCCTCTTTATAGCTTGCCGCCCTGGGCTCGCTCCAGGGCTGGCTGGCGTCAATTCGAATGGGCGTGCCGATGGCTTGCGCGCGGCAAGGCGCGATCGCAGAAGACGCGGGAAGCAAAAACGCGCTCCCCAATAGCAGCTTCCCGGCCGTGGAAAAACATGAGCCGTTCCAGAAAAATCGTATAAAGCAATACATTGCGATCGGCTCCGTGCCTGCCGGTTAAGTGCGAACTCTCCGGTCTGGGTTTAGGCGTGGCTCATAAATATCGCTTTCGTGAAAAGATCACTCTATTCCCGCCCATCGCGCTTTCAATCCGCCGAAAGTTGGATCGGCTGCTGAATTCCGGGCCGGGCGGTTTCAGATTGCGCGGGGTGTTGCCGCCCCCGCGGCCGCTCCGTTCGCGCAGGCAAAACGCTACTGGATCGGCTCGACTGTTGTGGACTGGCCTTCCGCCGACGGCCCTGAATAGATCGCGATCCGGTGAGTTCGGATCGAAGTGCGTATCAGCCCATTCGCAGTTTTTGAGACGATCGCGTTTGTCACCTGCATCGGCATGTGGCAGTCTATGCAGTTCTGGGCAATCTTGCTTCCCATTGTGCGAGCGACGCCGCAACTCTGCCATCGGTGGCAGCCGAGACAGCGATCGGAATATTCCGCCGCTGTACGTTCACGACGATGCACATCGTGACAGGTTGAGCAGGACATGGATGGAGACGATAAGTAGCATCGGCTCTTTTTCAACAAGCCGACCTGATTCCCATGCACATCAGGCTGCCCGGAACCGGCAGGCTCGGGGCCGAAATACTGGTCAAGAGGTTTGCCGGGAAGATAGCTAAAGGCCGGCACCAACTCCTCGCGATCCGCACCGTTGTGGCAGAGCGCGCAAAGATCAACCTGGCGGTCGCGAGAAAACTTCGCCGGGTTGAGAATGAAAGGTTCTGGCGCCTTGATCCGAGTTCCAGAACCCGCTCTCTCAAGCACAATGTGGTTCGCCGCAGGGCCATGGCATGTCTCGCAGGAAATGCCGGTCACCAGGCTGTCCTGGTCGTAGACATTTGTTTGGGGATCGGATGAAAGCGGCCGAATGTAAGCAGCGTGGCACTCCAGGCAGCGGGGATCCACATGGCGGGAGAAGTTTGCCGTCCCGTCCTCGTAACCTGGGCTGTTGATCCACTGATTTCCGCTTCGCCAGTAACTCACGGGTAGTTCAAATAATTCATTGCCCGCCCAGTAGAGATAAGTCTGACCGCGCACACCGGAGCCGGTAACAATACCGATCCGTTCGCTTCGAGTGAGTTTCTGCGAACCCTTCTCAGCGACGGCAGTTTGATAATAATCGCCGTTCCGCAGGTCCATCTTGAAGTAGAGACGAGGATCGACTTCTGTTGTTGGCGGATTCTGAATCATCAATATGTTCTCGCCCTCTTTGAACGATCCAAGAATCGATGTCCCGCTGGGCAGTTGCGAGGTCAGGTGGTGTGCGGTGTGGCTATACGACAGAGCCTGCTCTCTGTGGCAGCCCGCGCACGCAGCGTCCCCAACATATCCAGGCCGATTTACTCCGGCACCGCCTGCGGAACTGCTGTTCGCTGCATAAGCAGCCCACCTATACGGGCTCGGCAGGCACAGGAATAGAGGGCAAAGAATCGGGAATAGCCATTGGCTAGCCCCTGAGGGTCGAATCGTATGCGGCTCGGGCTGCGCATTGGCCATTCCGTTGATCCGGTATCAATTGACAGTGACAGCAATTTTGAAAGCCTGAGAGATGTTGCCCGTCGATCCCGCCGCGGTAATGGTGAGCGTGCCTGTTTCCGATTGCGAACCACCGCCGCCACCGCCTCCTCCGCCACTACCTCCGCCGCCACATGCAGCCAAAAAGCTCATCGCGGCAAGCAGAGCAAGCAGAATGAAGAATCGATCGAGCTTTGTGGGGCCAGAAATCCGTTTGCGTGGCACGCCCGCGAGCAGGAGGAAGACTCCCGCTGGAAGCAGGCAAAGTGTTGTGCGAGCAAGGCCGCGGTGCTGCCTGTGCAACGGACGAACCGACGCGATTGCGGAAGGCGCAGTAATTGTGACGGATCCGGTGACTGCGTTACTGGAACCATTGAGCGTGAGGGTTGCAGGACTGAAGTTGCAGGTGACGCCAGAGAGCGTCGAGCTGCAGCTCAAAGAAACTGTGCCCTGATACCCTCCGCTGGGAGTCACGGTCAGGGGCAGGTTCGTGCTGCCACCTGTCGCGAGCGTCACGGTGCTCAGGCTTGCGGCAAAGGAAAAAGTTGGTGTGGGCGGAGGAGCCGATGCGCCCTCAGTGATGTGGACGGGAACGATCTGCCATAACTGCGTGCTGCCGGCGGGCACGATCCAGTCGATGGCCGTGCTGGAGGCAGCCTGCTGCTGGATGGTTCCGGAACTGGCGGCAAGAACCAATCCACTGGCTTTGTTGACGATGGTGTAATTGCCATTGCCGGCTGAGATTAGATTCCATTCCTGCGAGGCGTCGCCAGACGACGCGGCGTTGAGCACAACAGCGCTGCCTGTTGCGCTGGCGCCTGAATTGTCGAGAACCTGTGCGGTTGCGCCCGCACTCACGTTCATATTCCAAATCTGCAGAAAGCCGTCGCCGTTGCTGGCGATGGTCCATTGCTGGCTCAGGCTGGCGCCGCCATCGCTGCTCGCGGTCCCGAGTGGCGTGCCGGAAGAGCTCGGGGCGCCGCTCGTGCCCAGAATCTGGCCGCTCGCGACGTTGATCAACACGTATGCCAGATCGGGATCGAGCTTGCCGCCGAGGGCGTCAGCTCCGCTGAGAATGGCAGAGTAATTCGGCGCGGTGGAAAGCGATGCGCCTGAGGTATCGGCGTTGTCGAACAGAGTAAGGCCGTTCCAGACATAGGTAGCGTCTGGGCGGCCATCGCCGTTGGTAAATCCGCCGCTGCCGCTGGCAGTGTTCACGCCTTCGGGGTCCCAGTATTCCATTCCCATTCCCAGATGGTCAGGCAGGCTTTTGAGAACGCTGTTCAGATCGATGAGAAACTGACGCTGGCCGGCGGCTGTGGGTTGATACCAGGGATCGTTGGCATCGAAGCCGTTTTCATAGTGCTCGCCAACTTCGATGAGAAAGATGGGCACGCCGATCGAGCTGGCTGCGTTCGTCAAAACCGCCTGCTCGACGGGCTGATTGCCTGGATTGGATTGAGCGGCCTGCGATGCAGTCAACGGGCCGTGGTAGATGGGATAGTAGCTCTGGCAGATGGCGTCGAAGGGAATCGAGTTGCTCTGCGCTTCAGTGAAGAAGCTGGTCAGGTTCCACGCCGGTGTGATGTGAATGCAGCGCAGTGGCGGCGGAATCGCAGGTCCCAGCGACGTATCGGACGAGGCATCGAGGACGGCCTGCATGGCCTCCTTCTCAACGGCGGCGAAATTGCTAAAGTTGACGCCGGGCGACGCGAGCGATCCGAGGAAGCCGGTGTCGACTTCATTGCCGATCGAAACCAAGTCCGGCATCACACCCGCGGCGCGATAGGACTCGACCTCGAACTTGACGTAGCTGTAGACGTCTGTCTGAAGCTGGGCGAGATTGTCAGCCGACCATGCGCCGGGTATCGCCGAAGAAGAAGCGCCGTCAAAGAAAAGCGTCAGCTCGACCGACAGGCCGAGTTGCTTGGCGCGCTTGGCGAGGTTGAGGTCGGCCGCATCGGTTTCGGCATAACAACCATTGCCCGAGCAAGTAGCCGGGACGGCGCTGCTTCCATTGAGAGTGAAGGTTTGGTAGGGCGGCGCGGAAGTGGGCCGCAGGCGGACCATGTTGACGCCGTGATTTTTGAACAGGGCGAGCACATCGGCCGCCTGGCCAGCATCCTGCCACCACGGCAGGCTTGCGGAAACCCGATCGGCTTCCTGCTTTTCGAGCAAAGCGTTATCGATGCCGCGCAGGAAAGCCGGGCGCAACAGCCACTGCTGGCTTTGCGTGGCGGTGGACGCGAGCGCGGTTTGATTGAGTTGCGCACCGGCGGACGAAGAACCACCTGCCACGTCGAGCGCCAGGCCGGTGCCCTGGTTGATGAGGGTGCAGTAGCCATTGCTGGCGGCCGCAACAGTCCACTGCTGCGTGGCAGAAGAAAGGGAGCAGGTGTTTTCGACCGTGGATGTTGAACTGCCACTGACCGCACTGTCGAGGCAAAGCCCATCCGAGATATTGCTGATGGCCCAATCGCCGCCGGGAAGATGCGTGAGAGCCCAACGCTGGGTGAGGCTGGTGAAACTGCGGCCTTCGAGAACCAGCCCTTGGCCCGGAGCGGTGGAACCGCCCTCCAGATCGACCTGGAGACCGGAAAGCTGGTTGATGAGGTAGTAGGCTTCGCCGTTGATGGGACTGATATCGACCGGCTCGGCGGGTTGCTGAGCTATGCCTGAAGAAGCGGCGAAAGCAGCAATCAACAGGAGGAGAATGAGTGTTGTGAACTGGCGGGAGGGGAAAAGTGCTTGCCTTGAATCGTGATTCTCAAGTGGGGAAAAGATCATGGGCGGCTCATCTCGTGAGGGGCAAAGTGGCAGGCACAGATTCCGCTGGGCGACAGGCAAAACACAGCAGCCGACAGAAGGCGCTTCCCGGCGACTGTGAGCATAGGGAAACGCCGTTGGAAGCGCATCCGACGAAAGGCGGATTGGAAAGTGCTAGAGGCGCCGGTGCGCCGCTTGGAGGAAAACCGCCCAATCGACTTGTAAGGGAGTTGTCACTGACGCACATTTATTTATGCGCAAATCATTGAAAGTTATGCTGTTAAATCGACCAAGGGAAAACTGCGGTCGAATCCGACTTTGGTCGGATGCATGTGCATTGCGCCAGAGCATACCCTCTCACGCGAGTTGAATTTCTTTGCTGGAGGAGCCTTGAAAGTGAAAACGCATACAATCAGACGTTTCGCCGCACTGGTTTCAGCAGTGGCTCTTTCCGGAGCCCTGTGTGGATTTGGGCAGAACGCAAATTCCGGAGAGATCAAAGGACAGGTCACCGACTCCTCCGGAGCGGTGATTGCCAATGCCAGCGTATCCTTGCTGGATATCGCGACCGGGATCGCCACCAAGACCGAGACCAACGGCGTGGGCATCTACGATGTGCCGTCGCTTCCCACAGGCCCCTACACCATCACCTTCAGCAAAGAGGGATTTCGCGACGAAGTGCGCCAGGGCATCATTCTGCAGGTTGCCACGATCGGCATCGACGCTTCGCTTCAGGTCGGCCAGACCTCGCAACAGGTAGTGGTGACGGCGGACGCCCCATTGCTCCAGACCGAAGACTCAGCGCAGCACCTCGATATCGATACCCAGGCGGTTCAGAATGCACCGGTTGTTGGTGGGGTCTGGTACAACGAGCTGACCGAGGTATTGCCCGGCGTCAACGGCGGAGGCGGCCAGGACGCGTCCGGCCAGGGGATCGGCGTGAACGGTACCGAGGGTTACTCCGGCACGTTTCTTATTGACGGCTCCCTCGCTCAGGAGCCGCGCGACGCCAACGCCAGCGACAACTATCCGCCTGTCGACGCCATCGCGGAAGTGAACGCCCAGACGAGCAACTTCGGTGCCCAATATGGCAACGGCGTCGCCACGTTCAACGTGCTCATCAAGAGCGGCGTCAACAAATTCCATGGGTCGCTGTTTGAGTTCAATCAAAACAACGATTACAACGCCAGGAACTACTTCAATCGCGCGCCACAGCCGGTGGCCCCGCTGCACTGGAATGAATTCGGCGGCAGCATCGGCGGGCCCATCCTCAGAGACAAGCTGTTTTTCTTCTTCACTTATCAGCGCAACCCAAACACTTCATCGGGCGTTTACACCACCACTGTGCCGACTACCGGCCAGAATGGCACAACGAATATGACCGCGGGCTGCTTCCCGGTGACGGTCAACAATCCGAGCACGGGAACGCCCTACGCCAATAACTGCATCACGACGGCGTTCGATCCCGTTGCAGCAGCGATTCAGAAATACTTTCCTGCGCCAAACCGGGTGGGAACGAACCCATATGTGAATAACTACAGCGTGATTCAGACCCAACCCACTACATCGACCTGGTACGTGGGCAAGGTGGATTACAACCTGAGCTCCAAAAATCGGATATCGGGCTCGTACATGGACTATCCAATCGGCCCGCTCACCTACAACGTCGATTCGTTCTGCTCGCTGGGCTTCGATTGCACCTACGGCAACAACTACAACATGGACGGGCAGATTACCGACACCTGGACGATCAACACGCACATGGTGAACGAAGCGCATATCGGCGGGCTGCGCGAATTCGACAAATACATTCCGCCCACTTTCAACAAGGGGTATCCGACTACGATTGGCCTTGAGCCAACTTATGGGAACGATGCGCCGGCCAATATCTTCCCCGGCGTCACGATCAACAGCAGTTCGGCCATCGGAGGCGTAGGAATCAACGGCGGCGTTCACGCTTTGCTCGCCGATGGCGCATTCGTGGAATCGGATGTCTTTACCCTGATCAAGGGCCGGCACACCATCAGGATGGGCGGGGAGTTCGACAAGAGCTATCAGAACTACACGAACTGGGGCGACGTAAGCTCCGGCAACTTTGTGTTTGACGGCGTTTCCACCGGCCAACCATACGCGGACTTTCTGCTTGGCGAAGTCTATGGTTGGTATGTATACGATTATGCGGAGACCGGCGCTCGCATGTGGAATATGGGAGCGTTTGTTCAGGACGATTTCAAGATCACTCCAAAACTGACGCTGAACCTTGGCTTCCGCTATCAGTACCAAGGCGGTTGGGGTGTGGTTCACAATCTCTGGGGCACCTTCAGCCCCACGGTTATAAATACAGGGCAATTTGCGCCGGCAGGTGCGATGGGAGCCATGACCTACGGCGGTCAGGGCGGTCGCAACACAATTCAGGACGGTGGCAGCGAGTGGGTTCCGCGTGTGGGATTATCCTGGTCGCCATTGCCCAAGTGGGCCTTCCGCGCCAGCTATGGTATTTCAGACCAGCCCTGGTCTGTCGATCCCTATACCGCCGCGTTGGGCATTGGGCTCAATCCCCATGGCAGCGAGGGGTATGGAAGTTCTCCGGCCTTCCTGCTCAAGAATGGCCCTGGGGCGGGTGCCGTGGCCTACCCCAGCCTGTCAAGCCTGACGAATTCTCAGTACAACTACGACGACGTCAGCTATTACCCGGTCCACCGACCCATCACCTACTATCAGGAAAGCTTGCTGTCGATTCAGCATGAAATGCCCTTCCAGACACTGATTGATGCGAGCTATGTGTATACCAAGGGCGAGCATCTCGGATTTACCCGCGACATCGATCAGAATCCTCAGAGCAAATTGACCCCGACGACAAACTGCTTCTCCGGGATCAACGAGTATCCGCTCTTCTGTTCCATCGCCGCGGTTTACTTTGACGGCTATGCCAATTACAACGCCCTGCAGTTGCGGGCAGAGAAGCGGACCTCCTTTGGCTTGTATGGTCTCTTCAACTATTCATGGTCGAAGGAATTGGATACTGGCACCGGGTCGGGAAATAACGCAACCGCCGACGTCTGGCAAAATGCCTTCAACGTGCGCGCGAACTACGGCCTTTCCAAGCTCGACATGGCCAATTCCATTACCGGCACCGTCTCCTACGAGCTACCATTTGGCGTCGGAAAGCAGTACGCGCTGCACGGAGCCGCGGACGAATTCCTGGGCGGTTGGCGTGCAACTGGCATCTTCCAGGTGCATAGCGGCATTCCATTTACCGTCACAGCGTCGGCCAACGGGCAGGACTTAAGCGGATCGGGCGCAAACCAATGCGGTTGCGGCTATGCGTGGCTGCCCAACGTAGTCGGAAACACTAAGGTGTCGAATCCCGGTGTGAATGCATGGTTCAATTCGAGCGCGTTTGCTACGCCAGCCGCCGGCACATTCGGGAACGAGCGGAGGAACACGTTGATCGGTCCCGATTGGCGCGACCTGGATCTGAGCTTGGGCAAGACCTTCCTGTTCGCGGAGGGGATCCGGTTTGAAATCCGGGGCGATATGTCCAACGCCTTCAATCACCCCAACTTCTCTCAGCCCAGCGCCGCACAAGGCGCGGGTGAGGCTCAGATTACAAGCACGAACGGCGCACGCGACATCCAGCTTGGAGGGCGCCTGTCGTTCTAACCAAAGAAACACCTGCCACAGAAAACAGCCGGGGTTCTGGCACGCCAGAATCCCGGTTTGTTCTGCACACGGCGGGCTTTTGAAACGCGCCTTACAATCAGTGGAGTAGGCCACCCTCATGCCCAATCGCCGCGAATCGGGGATCGCGCGCATCGCTCCCCTGCTTCTTCCGCTGATCCCCATTTTCTTTCTTCCGTATCAGTCGATCGCCCAGGCCGGTTCCGCCAAGACCGAGTTGGCTGTGGACTTGCAACGCGGCCAGACGGCGCTGAAGGCCAACGATCAGGCCGCTGCGGCAGCCCAGTTCCTTGCAGCGCTCAAGATCGATCCCGCGAACGTAGAAGCAAATGCCAATCTCGGCGCCATCGCGTTTTTCCACGGCGACTGCAATGACGCGATGCGCGATTTGCGGAGCGCGCTTGCCTCCGCGCCGGAGCTCGAAAATGCGCGGGGCATCATCGCCATCTGCGAAAAGCGCATGGGCGACAACGCTGCTCGCGCCGATCTTGACAGTGCTTTCCAAAAGCTTAAGGATCCCAAGCTGCGCGTGCAAGTGGGAGTGGAGCTGGCCGATCTCTATTACCAGAACGGAGACCTGGACCACACGCTGCCTGTGGTGCACGAACTTGTAGCGCTGGACCCGGATAATGCGGACCTGCTCTTCTTCGCGCAAAGAATCTACTCCGAAATGGCCGACGACACTCTCAACAAGCTCGCGCTGCTAGCGCCCGACTCGGCGCGCATGCAGCAGCTCATTGCGGAGCGGCTGATCAACGAGGGCGATCCAAATGCGGCGATCGTGCACTACCGCAAGGCGCTGGCCGCCGATCCGCGCCTGCCCGGGATGCACTTCGAGTTGGCGGAGGCGATTCTTGAAGGATCGAACGAACCCCAGCCGCAGGCCGAGGCGCTCGAAGAGCTCGATGCCGCAGTGAAAAGCGAAGGCGATAGCGCACGGATTGAATGCACCTACGGCAGCATCGAAGCGCTCCAGGGAAACTTCAAGGAAGCGCTGGGGCACTATCGGCGGGCGTACGAAATGGATCCTTCCGACGGAGAAGCGCAACTTGGCTTAGGCAAGACGCTGGCGGACCAGAACCAGCCCGAGGAGGCGGTAAAATACCTGCGCATGGCGGTCGAGACTGACCCAATGAATGCGTCGGTACATTACCGGCTGGCGCGGGTGTACAAGGCGCTTCATCTGGATGACGAATCAGAGAAGGAGATGAAGCTTTTTCAAGATGTCCGCTCGGCCAAAGATCGTGTGGCGCAGTTGTACATACAAATGCGTCGCAAGCCCGAAGCTGAGGACCCAGTGCCGCCCGAAGGCCAGCCGTGAGTGCAATGTACGAGCCGCATCAAGCGCGCCTGTCGCATCACCCGGAAACGAGACGCGGCCACGCCATCGCTGCCACCGCGGCAACATGCGCTGTAGCAGTTTGCTTAGCGCTTGCCTGCTCGGCCGCGTTTGCCACTGCACCAACCGGCTTTACGCGAAAGGTGTGGCAAACGCAAGACGGCTTGCCCGAGCAAACCGTACAGGCGTTTGCGCAAACTCCCGACCATTACCTCTGGATTGGAACGACAGGCGGATTGCTTCGCTTCGATGGGTCGCGGCTGACCGTCTATGACGACGAGAACACACCCGAACTCCGGGAAAACAGCGTCTTTTCGCTGATGGTTTCGCGGGATGGAAGCCTCTGGATCGGCACCGAAGGCGGCGGGCTGGTGCGCTATGCAGCGGGCCGCTTTCACGCCTTCGGAGCGCGAGACGGCCTCAGCGATGGATTTGTGCGTGCGCTCCTGCAGGACCGGAATGGGACCATCTGGGTAGGAACAGACAATGGGCTGCTGCGCCTTGTGGGGGAAAGATTCGAGCGCGTCGACGGAGTCGAAGGGACACCGGCGATTGCGGTCCACGCCATCGCTGAGGATCACTTGGGCAGGTTGTGGGCGGGTGGCTCGCGATTGTTGTCCTTCGATCGCGGAATCGTGCGCGAGTATAGCCTGCCGGGAGAAAGCAGCCAGAATCGCGTCAAATCCATTCTGGAAACCGGCGACGGGACCATTTGGGTAGGCACAGTTTCCGGATTGCACCGGCTGCGTCCAGGTTCCTCCGCGTTCGAGCGCGTACCGGGCGTACAGGGGACGGTTCGCGTTTTGCGCCAAACCTCCGATGGCATGTTGTGGATAGGGATGATCGGCGGGGGCATTCGCAGCGTGGGCGGGTACGACTCCATCACCTTGACCGCTGCCGACACACTTCCCAGCAACACGGTGCTGAATATCTTTGAAGACGATGAGCGGAACATCTGGATTGGAACGCAGGCCGGGATGGTGCGCCTTACGCGCACGCCGGTGAGGATCGCTTTGCTGCCGCAGACCGTGGATTCGGATTTCGGCACCATTTACGCAGACCGCGACGGCGCCATCTGGGTCGTCTCCACAGACGTATTTCGCATCCGCGATGGCATCGTCCGTCCGTACCGATTTCCCGGCCTGGGCGACGTCTCAGTACGTAACGTGTTTCGCGACCGAGCCGGCGCACTGTGGATCGGGACCGATGGCGATGGAATCATCCGTCTGGCAGACAAGAAGATGATGCGGATGACGACGAAGGACGGGCTGACCAACAACTTTGTTCGCGCCATGCTGCAGAGCCGCGACGGAAGCATGTGGATCGCCACCGATGAAGGCCTGAGCCACTGGACGCAGCGCGGTTTTACAAACTACAGGATGCGCGACGGGCTATCGTATTTCAGCACGCGCGCGTTGCTCGAAGACCGCAATGGCGATATCTGGGTTGGCACCGATCGCGGCTTGAACCGCATTCATGCGGGAGCGTTCGTGCACGATGCAGCAACGGAAGGCCTGAGCCAGAAAAAAGTGTGGGCCATTCATCAGGATCAGGACGGCGGGCTGTGGTTTGGCACCCGCAACGACGGGCTCTACCGTTGGAAGCAGGGCAGGCTCGCGCACTTTACAACAGATCAGGGGTTGGCAAGCAACAGCATCTACCAGGTAATCGAGGATCTCAGGGGCGGCTTTTGGATTAGCGGGCCGAATGGGATCTCGCTGCTCAGCCGCCGCGAGCTCGATGCCGCCGCGGACCATCCGGAACGCCGCGTTTCGGTAACTTTCTACGGCATTTCAAATGAGGTCGGCGCGGCCCAGATTTATGGGGGACGACAGCCATCGGGCTGTGTCGATGCCCAGGGAAACGTATGGTTTCCCACCAATCGAGGACCGGTTCACATTCTCAGCGATTCATCTCAGCCTGTGGCGCCGCAGGTTGCGATCGCAGAAGTCCTGGTCAACGGACGGCCGGTGGCGGCCGATCATCCGGTGGTGCTCAATCCCGGCAATGGCAGGCTCGAAGTGGCTTACGAACCCATTCTGCTTCGGTCGCAAGATCGAGTGCGGTTTCGCTATCAACTGAAAGGCTTCGATGCCAACTGGATCGATTCCGCGACCCGCCGCGTCGCGACGTATACCAACTTGCCGCCGGGCAAATACATATTTCAGGTGGCGGCATTTGAAGGCAGCAGCACCCTCGGAGCGTCGCAGGCCTCGCTCGAAATCGTTCAAAAGCCGCTCTTTTACCGCACGCCCTGGTTCATCGCGATCTGCGTTGTATCTCTGGCCGCGGCAATCCTCGGCATTTACAGGTTCCGGCTCTGGCAGATCAAAATGAGATTTGAGGCCGTCCTCGATGAGCGCGGCCGGCTGGCGCGCGAGATGCATGACACCGTGATTCAGGGATGCGCCAGCGTCTCCGCCCTGATTGAAGCGCTATCCAGCCTGCTCAAGCAGGAAGATCGATTGACGCAGAACCTTGTCGAACACGCGCGCACGCAAATTCGGGCCACCATCGATGAAGCCAGAGAGGCGGTTTGGAATTTGCGTCGCAACAAGGCCGCGCAAAGTTCTTTCGGCACGGCATTGCAGGGGATGGCCGAGCAAATCGCAAAGGAGTTCGGCATTCCGGTCACCTGCGACATGACGGGGAAGCCGTTTGTGCTGAATCAATTCGCTACACACGAGCTGCTCATGATGGTCCGCGAAGCGCTCTACAACGCAGTGTTGCACGCCAAGCCCGGTAAAATCGAAATTCGCGCGGCTTTTGCGAGAAACGACCTCACTCTCGAAGTGCGCGACGACGGGATGGGCTTTGACCCCGCGGCGTTGGGAACGCACCAGGACCACCATTACGGACTGGTGGGGATGCGCGAGCGCGTGCAATCGGTCGGCGGCCGCTTCAAGCTCGAAAGCGCGGCGGGCAAAGGAACCGAAGTCTTGATTCAGATTCCGCGCAAGATCTCGATGGCGCAGAGCGCGATGTTGGGTGCATGACGATGGATGAAACCGCGAAAATCAAAGTGATGATTGTGGACGATCACCCGATTATGCGTGTAGGGGTGGCAGCAATTATCAATGCCTGCGCCGACATGACGACCGTCGGCGAAGCCGGAAGCGGCGAAGTCGCCACGGAACTCTTCGAGCGGCATCGTCCGGACGTCACGCTTATGGATCTTCGCCTGCCAGGCATGAGCGGAGTGGAAACCATTCGCAGGATTCGCCTTCGTCATCCGAAGGCCTGCTTCGTGGTGCTGACGACATACGAGGGAGATGAAGATATTTATCAAGCTCTCGAGGCGGGCGCACATGCCTACATCATCAAGGGCATGCCGCATGAGATGTTGATCGATGCGCTGCGGCGCGTTCATGCGGGCGGCCGTTTTCTGCCCAAGCCGGTTTCACGCGCGCTGGCTTCGCGCACACCTGATTCGGATTTCAGCGCCCGGGAGCGCGAGGTCCTGCAACTGCTGGCGCAAGGCGAGAGCAATAAGGGAATCGCGGCCCAGCTCGGCATTACCGAGGCGACCGTGAAGTGCCACGTCAGCGTGATTCTCATGCGGCTGCAGGTGGAAGATCGCACGCAAGCCGTCGTCGCCGCCCTGCAGCGCGGGCTGGTTCACCTGCCTCGCGAGGCACACTAAGCGCCGTAGGTTCCGGTATGGATCACGATGCTCGCCGGCCTTAGACCGGGAGAGATTGCCGTGATTCCGATCGTGCCGGCGCTGGCGGTCGATTGCACGATGGCCATGCACATTCCATTGAACGCTCGCCGGCGATCCGATTTGAAATCTTCGTGGCTCGAAGGGTCGCCGTTATCCACGCCAATGAGTTTGCCTTCGCCCTCAACGGTAAATGTGACTTGGTTCATCGCGGTTGGCGCAATTTGCCCTTTGTCGTCGTGAATCTCAACAACAATGTGCGCAACATCGCGGCGATCCGCCGCGATGCTCATGCGATCGGCTGAGAGGGCGATGGCTGCAGGAGCGCCGGCGGTCGCGACCTCAACTGTAACGGCGACCGCTCCATCCTTTACTCCGACAGCTTTCAACATTCCCGGCTGGTAAGGCACATCCCAGGATAAGTGGAGATCGGCGGTCGTTCGTAACGCTCGTGCCCGCGCCGGATAGTTGCCATAGGTGCCCTCCATTCCCAGGCGCGGGAACTCGTAGCCTTTTACGCCATAAGATTTCCCGTTCAGAAATAGCTCCACCGTGTCGCAGTTTGTATAGCACGCGACAGAAACGATCTCCCCCTCCTTACCCGCCCAGTTCCAGTGCGGAAAGAGATGGATCATTGGTTTCTCGGTCCACCGGCTCTGGTAAAAATAGAAACCATCTTTCTTAAAGGCGCAGGTATCCAGGACGCCGGAAGGCGAAATCCTCATGGGCCAGAACGATTCGCCGAGATAATCGATGCCGGTCCACATGAAATCGCCCGCCACGTAGTCGTAGGTGCTGACGAATTGCCAAAGCTGCTCGGTATCGATGGCGCGATTCTGTTGAAAGAGGAAGCGCCTCGCGGCGGCAGGCAAATCCGACGGGAACAGGCTGCGATAGTCGCCGCGGATGCCGCCCATTCCTCCGCTTTCCGTGCCGATGACACGCCGACTGGGAAAGGCCGCATGATCGATGCTGTAGTATTTTTCGGCGCGATCGCGCCAGCGGTCCACGTAGTTGTAACCCACGATGTCCAGCTCGGCAAGGAATTCCGGCCTCACCGTATTTGACGGCGGCTCGGAAGCGATGCGGTCGCATGCCGCGGTTACTGGCCGCGTGGGATCTTCGCGATGGAAGATGCCGAGCAGTTGGCGCAGGGTTTCAGCGCCATCCGGAGCCGATTGATCGGGAACCTCATTGCCAGCGCTCCACAAAACGATGGAAGGATGATTGCGATCGCGATGCAGAAAGTTTTCCAGGTCGCGCTCGTGCCATTCGTCGAAATACATACTGTAGCCGTAGCGAATCTGCCCCTTGGGAATCTTCCATTCGTCGAACGCCTCGGCCATGACCAGGAAGCCCATCCGGTCGCAAAGATCCAGGAATTCGGTCGCGTAGGGATTATGGCTGGTGCGGATGGCGTTGCAGCCCATCTCTTTCAAAATCTCCAGGCGCCTTTCCCAGACGCGCAAAGGTACTGCGGCGCCGACGCTGCCCGCCTCGTGGTGAATGCACACGCCGTTCAGTTTGATGTGTTCTCCGTTGAGCAAAAAGCCGTGCTCGGCGTCGAAGATCGCTTCGCGGATGCCGAAAGGTGTATCGTACTCATCGATTACATCATCCCGATCGCGAAGTGTGCTGCGCACGGAATAGAGATTGGGCTGGCCGGGCGACCACAGAGCCGGAGTGGGAACCTCGATCTGCTGGAAAAATTTCGTACTGTCGCCGGCGGCGATGGTTTGAGGGGTCTCGAGAGATGCGATCGTGGCGCCCCCCGCATCGATGATGGCCGTCAGGAGCTTGCACAGCACCGCTGAATTGCGAGAGTTGGCGACAGCGGTTCTCACCTCAATGGTGGCCGCATGGGCTTGAACGCGCGGGCATGTGACGAAGGTTCCCCACTGCGCGACGTGCACGGGATTGAGCACGTGCAGCCAGGTGTGCCTGTAGATACCAGAGCCGGAGTACCAGCGGCAGTTGGTCTGCCTGGAGTTGTCTACGCGCACGGCCACCACGTTGTCGGCGCCGAATTTCATCTGGCCGGTCAGTTCGTAAACGAATGGAATGTACCCATACGGCCGCCGGCCCAGATGGTGCCCGTTAATCCAGACATCGCTGTTCTGGTAAACGCCATCGAACTCAAGCGTGATCACTTTACCCCGATACGATTCCGGGACGATGAATGTTTTTCTGTACCAACCGATGCCGGTAGGCATGTAACCGCCCGGCCCGCTGGATGGCGCGTGCTCGTGAATGGGCCCTTCGATACTCCAGTCGTGAGGCAGGTCAAGGGCGCGCCAGCCGGCATCGTCGAACTCGAGCAGTTCCGCGCCGGATGCGTCGCTCTTCGAAAATTTCCAGCCGAAATCGAAACTCTCCGTGATGCGGGGCGATGAAGAATGCGTGGCGAGCGGAGTTTCGAGCGCTTTCAGATAAGGGGCCGCGGAAACAACCGCAGCGCCGCAAGCAACTTGCGTTAGAAGTTCACGCCGGGTAAGCTGCGGCATCGCCCCGTCGATTTTCTTGGCCATTGGCGGTTTTCCCATCGTTGCATCGAAGCGAAGGTGGCCGAAGCCGTGAAGTTGGGCCTGCTAAATCAGAGATTTGGAATTATGCGGCTCCGCACATCGCCTGGCACATTGCATTCGAACACGCCGCACCGCCCCTGCAATCCGACTTTGGTTGGATTCCTGGCATGCCTCAATGGCATATAGTGGCAGCGTCCCGCGAATCGGGATTCTGTTTGACCGTGTCGCCGTTCTGCTGCGAAGCGCGACTTGCCAATTACCCTCCGAAAGGAGCGCTATGCGCTTCCGCCCCATTGCATCGATTGCTGCCGCTCTGGTGTTTCTGTCCGTCAACGCACCAGCGCAGGTCGCGCCCAAAATGGTCCCCTTCGCGCTCAACCACCGGCGGGCGATGGAGTCGCACTCACCCGTGGACGTTTCGTTTCTTCTCGATGCGCCGGCGGGCAAGCACGGTTTTATTCAGGTGGTGAACGGTCATCTGGCAGCCGGCGACCAGCGCATTCGCCTGTGGGGCGTCAATATCACCGACTGGAGCAAGGGTTCGCGCCAGATTCCATCGAAGGAAGATGCGCCGCTCTGGGCGGCAACGCTGGCGCGCTTTGGCGTGAACTGCGTGCGCTTTCAGTTTCTCGATCTCGAGGCTCCGCGCGGCCTCATTGCAGCCGGGCGATCCGACTCGCGAAGCCTGGACCCCGATCAGCTCGATCGTGAAGATTTTTTTATTGCAGAACTCGAAAAGCGCGGAATCTATATCGACTTTAATCTCCTTGTCGGAAGACCTTTCAAACCAGGCGACGGCATAGAAGACGCCAACCTGCTGCACGAAGGCGCCAAAGGAACGTCGATTTTCGATCGTCGCATGATCGAGCTGCAAAAGGAGTACGCGCAACAATTGCTTGGTCATCGCAATCCCTACACCAGCCTTGAGTACACGCACGATCCAGCCGTGGCGTTGGTGGAGATCAACAATGAGAATGCGCTGTATATCGGATACCGGCCGCCCTCGCCGTTCTATGGGCAGGAATTGACCGGCATGTACAACAAATGGCTGGCTGCGCACCGCTCGCCACAGCAAATCGCAGAGCTGCGGCAGATGGCTGGCGTCAACGGCGACCACACTGACGTGCCGCTCATACCTTGGCGGGGACTGGCAGCCACAGCGCCGCCGGAGCGTTTATATGCCGAGGCTGAGTTCTTCATCGACACGCAGCGCGACTACTTTACCGGGATGGAAGACTACCTGAAGCAGACGTTGGGATCGAAGTCGCTGGTGATTGCGACCGCCGATCACAGCCATTCCGGCAGCGGGTACCCTATTCTGATGGCCACGAGCGCGATGGACGCCATCGATGGGCACGACTACTGGGAACACCCTGGGGTGTACTCGCGCAAATCGCCGATGGTCGATGATCCGTTCAACTCCACAGTTGTGGAGCTTTCTCGTTCGGCCATTTCCGGCAAGCCTTACACGGTCAGCGAAGTGAACGAGCCTTTTCCCAATGATTACGCCGGTGAAGGCATTCCGATTCTGGCGGCCTACGGAGCCATGCAGGATTGGGACGCGATCATGTGGTACACATTCGAGCCCAAGCAGGATCCCGCGTGGAAGCCATATGTTGGCGATCCTTTCGACATCTCGCTCGACCCTTTAAAGATGCCTGAGCTCGCAGCCGGTGCACTCTTGTTTCTGCGCGGAGACGTGGCCACGGCAAAGACGGTTGTGAATCGCACCTATGCCGCGGAGCAGGTTTATTCGAGCATACTGCTGCCGGAAACAGAGCGCCCTTACTTCACGCCTGGCTTTCCGCTTCAGCTTCCACTGGAGCACGAAGTGCGAATCTCGTCCTTCACCGGCCCCCCAACACACGCCTCCGCTCCCACAGCTGTGCCGAATCCGATTCGCTCCGATACCGGCCAACTTGCCTGGCTGCATTCGGCACCGGGAACCGGCTTGGTCAGTGTGGATTCGCCGCGAACACAGGCGCTGATCGGCTTTGTGCGGGCGCACGCTGCGGCGGACTCCAATCTCGCGGCCGAAGTCGAGAACACCTTCTGCACCATTCAACTCAGCTCCCTCGACGCGAAGCCTATTTCTCACTCCTCGAAAATACTGCTCGTGGCCGGGGGACGTGTTGAGAACACGGGCCAGCGCTGGAACACGGCGGGAACCGATGTGACCAATTGGGGCGAATCGCCGACGCTTATCGAGCCGGTAAAGGGCACTCTTGTGTTGAAACATCTGGCGCCGGCGCGCGAAGTTCGATTGCAAGCGATTGATGGGGCAGGACAGCCGGTCGGTCCACCGGTTGCGGCAACCAAGGCCGGTGGGGACTGGAGGATGCCGCTCGGGAATACGATCACCACCTGGTATGAGCTCACCATAGCCAGATAACTCATAGGTTTGACATTTTGAATCCAGCAATGACGAGTATTTTGTTCCCAAGTTAAAATTTCGGAATACAGAGTGACTCCTCGAAACTCAAGGATAAAAGCGAATTCTCGCGGTCCAATCAGTGATCATACCGGTGACGGAGATGCCGAATTTCAGCGGTCCTGCCAGTGATAGCTTGCAAACACTGAACCATCCAGTCCCACCAGCAGTAACGCCGGGCGTCCTGCTTCGAGGATGCCGGTGAAATCCCTTCCGCTGCGCTTGTCGTGGAAGGACACCGCAGTCTGGTTCGATTCAGAGGTCAGCACATAGAGCGTGGCGTGGGGCAAAAGGGTTGGACAGATCAGGATGCCGGGGTCGTTCGTAGTGGTGGTATAAGCTACATCGACGTCTGCAGTTTTGAGTGCGTATGCGTATACGGTCGCGACGGCGTCAAGTCGGTCATTGAGTTCGAGTGGCAGAGCTGAGAAGAGAATCTTACCCTTGCCGAGCGTCTCCTCGGCCCAGTCCTGATCGTTGGGAAGTCGGGCACGGCTCAGGACGGTGGTCTTCATCCCCCCGTAGCTCAGGGTCAGTGGATTGCCGGCCCAGTGAAACGTCTGATCGCGCAATTCCAGGGGCACAGACTCGTACGGGAGGCCTACGTGGTCTTGGAGGCGGGCGATTGAGCAGAGGCCGTGCCGAAAGCGGGTGATTGTGTCGTTCAGAACGGGACCCGCCACGCTTGGCATAACCGATCTGCTGAAAAGTGCGTGATCGCCTCCTGCCTGATCGGCGCGGAACGAAGAAAGCCTAATTCGTCGATAGGCGAGTAGTCAGTGCCCAGTTCATGTGGTCGACAATCCAAGAATGATTCCGCGGTCCCTGATCTGCGCAAGATAGTTGTGCGTTCGGCTGTCAGACCACTGCCGATTATGGCAATCGTTGAACAGTGCAAACTTGTACTTTCACCGGTTCCAGGAGGCCAGAAGGAAGAAGCGGAGAATCTTTTGAGTAGGCACGGACATTCGTATGGGTGTATTGGACGGTGGCGGAGGGTTGCAGATCGCCGACGATCCGGTTGGGCCAAAGATTAGTCACTTGAATTTCCAAAGTGTTGTCTCCCGCATGGAGTTGGGGATCGATGCGCACGACGAATGGCGCCCTCCACATGGTTTGCAAGGGGATGCCGTTGACCACGACGGAAGCGATCTCGCGCACGTCGCCCAGGTTCAGCCAAACCTGCCTTTGCGTGGTGATAAGAGTTTCGGAAACATGCAATGTCGCATGATAAGTTGCCGTGCCTGAAAAGTACCGGACTCCGGCTTCCTGCCACGTGGTCCAGGATTGGAATCGATCAACAGGGATTGAAGACGGCGCGCCCCAGCCGGCCGGAAACGAAAGCGTCCATGGCCCGATGGTCGGCGCTGGTGAGTTCTCAGGCACAACGAAGGATTTGTTGCGCCCGGTAGAATCCGTGGTTCGATAGCTGCCAGGGCTGGATGCAATCAAACCGGAGGATCCGCTTCGAAAAACTCCGACCCCCAGGCGCGCAGATGGAAAGACTTCGCTCCCGTCCTTCCACATTTCGATCAGGTGAAGAGCCTGAGGCCGCTGAAAGATCAGGAAGACCGACCTCGTTGCAGGGAACGTGAGAGGAATCTCCGTGCGGCCATCCTTCGTTTCTCTGTAAACCAGCGCGGTAGTCGTAGAGCCGTCATCCGGCATCCAAAGTTCCGGCGTGCGGCCGCGGACCCTGAAGGACAGAGTTGCTGCCACGCTTTGATTCTGGGTGTTGCGAACGAAATAGATATCCGCGTTGGCTGTTCTGCGGTGAACATAGTCGAAAGCGAGTCCGGCATCGGCGTCTGTGTTCTTAGCGCTTGTTCGATAAGAAAAATCGGGGACTACTCCTCGGGAGGAAAGGGCGGTTCTTGCCTCTACCGTGCAGGCAATACGCCCGTGCCCAAATTGAGATTCGCTCGCACCACTTTCGCAGCCGGACCACATCGCTTTGACGAGACGCGAATACGCAACCTGCTCCTCGGCAGGAACAATGCCGAGCATTCCCTTCGGCTCAAGACCGATCACAATCCCACCCTGATCGACAAATCGGCTGATCCACTGAAGCGCCGGATAGGAGAGATCGCGTGACGCAGGCAGAGCCAGCGCCCGGTAATGTAGGCCCTCCGGTGTATGCAAGTCCGGGCCAGAATATTGCATCCGATGAAGCAGAGCATCCTCGTCGATCACGTCGTAGTCGTAACCGGGAAGGACACGAGCAGGATCGTCGGTCTTTACGCGCACAAATGCTGGAACTTGATCTCCGTAAAGGTACAGGAGATCGGAAACCGAGCGACCCTGCTGCAAAAGATACTGCGCGCGATTCAAGGCCAGCAAGAAAGGCCCCGCCTGGCGCCACCAAGTGACATTCGGACTCAGATGCGTCCCGGCAAAGTACTCCTGTCCGGGCAATCCGTACGCCGCGGGCGACGACGTGAACTCGTGCCAGAAGAGGCGATTCAGTCCTTCGGTGAAAGCATGGTCGATGGTGGGTTGCAAGTTTCTGCCGGGAGACTCTGACCATGCAGCTGGGTTCATGATGGTCGGCCCTTCGGCCAGCACGAACGGCTTGCCGTAAATGTGCGCAGCGCTGGAAGCCTCTTTGACAAAGAAGCGTTCGTCGTCAGTAACCCGGTGATTGCCGAGGGTAGCAGCCCAGAACTCTGTCTGCGGGAAACTTGAACTGCGAAAGGTTTCAAGCGCGTCGATTGGCGCGCCATGCGGACCGCCGGACTCCGGATGTGTTCCCAGCCCGTTCTTTTTGGCGTGGTCAGCGAAGCGATCGTAGTAGTTTTGCGTGATCAAATCAGCAACGGTGCGCCGCAGATCGAACAGGAATTTGTTGCTGATATCGCGGCTGCCGAGAATGCGTCCGGCGACAATCGGCAGATAAGGGACCGGATCGTACCCGCGCCTGCGTATGAACTCTTCACGAAAACCGGCCGTCCAGTTGGCGCCACCCGCCTCCCAACTGTCGGTGACCAGATAGCGCAGACTGGTGCCGATATAGGGTTTCGCGGCAACGAGAAGCGGCGCAATAAAATCGCGCCAGTAATGGTCGAAAGATTGCGCGCTCATCGCGTCGACCGGCAGACCGACCGGTACTCCTGCTCCGTCCAGCAGGGTCTGTGGTGTCGGGGCATCGGTGTAGCCCACGCGCAGAACTTCCCACGTCCCGGATGGAAACGTCCAGTCGAGAACGCCGTCCGAACTGACATGGGCGCTAAGATCGACAACTTCGTTGATATCGGCATCCTGCTCGCCGGCGACAGCAGGTACCTCGCGCATGATCTCGCTGGAAGGCGGCATGGAAAAGCCGGTCTCCACCGAAGCCGTCTTGAATCGCAGATTGAAAATGACTTGGCGCGCGCTGCCTGGGGTCCCCGCGAGCGGGGCACCGTGGCGAAGGGGATATGCGAGAACTGCAACGGGCTGATAGAAGCGGTTCTCAAGCGGTGGAGAACCCAGTTGAAGCGTCTTGTGGCCGCCGCCTTCTACGATCTGTTGCCAACTGGTGAGAAGCTTCAGCGCATCTTCAGGAGCGACAGTCGATCCCCCGATGATGCCCACGTCCGAACGGCTCGTAACGTTCAGACTAATTTCAAGCCCGAGTTTCTGCGCAACATCAAGCGCGTGGATAAACAGAGCGATCCACTGTGGACTACCGATCGCCGGCCCCGAGTGAACTTCCTGGTTGCCTTCTTGTCCGGAACCGTCGGCATCCACAAGAATGGCTCCAGCATATCCCTTCGCTTTCATTGCCTCCAGGTCACGCGTGATCGTGTCGGCGGTGGTATTGCCATTGAGCCACCACCAATAGCAACGGAGTTCCGCAACCTTGGGTGGTTGTTCAAAGCCAGCGCGTAACGGGTCGGAGGCCACTCCGATGGCCTGTCCGTGCAGGGCGCTGACGAACGCCACGGTAAAAATGATCTGAAGTGTGCGCCTTTTCCATCCTAAAATCATCCCGGCTTGCACTTTGATCCTCACGTTCATCTCGACCCGTTCATGTTGGCAAAATAGACACAGGAAGCTTGGGCGATACGAGACCGGCAAAAATAAGTTAAGGAAAGTGTGGACTCCCGATGTGGTTGCAACCCTCGGAAGTCCACTGGTGTTTGAGGACTGCAGTTAGAAATTCAATCGCGCTGTAAGTTGGCCGAAGCGTGGGTCGTTGACCTGCGTCAATGAAACTACGCCAAAGCTGGAACTGCCGAGCGACGTGCTTGGCGTACCGAAGATTGGCGAGTTCAACACGTTGAAGAATTCGCCGCGAATCTCGAAGCTCGTTGCTTCGTGAATTGGGAAAGTTTTGAAGAGCGAGGCATCCATCAGCGGGTGAAACTGCTGGCGAACCCCGATGTAAGGGCTATTGGTTTGGGTAGTGTAGGACAGCCGCTGCTGGTACGCCGGCGTGTCCGTTGCGCTGCTGCAGGCTCCGGGGCCCACCACGGGTGTGCCGCTGGTGTTCTCGTAGCAGGTGTTGATGAAGTGGCTGTAAGTGCGATTGGAAATGCCGGTCGGTCCAATGATGTTCACCCCGCCGGGCGCGGAGATCAGGTTGCCATTGGCCATGCGCAGAATGCCGTTCAGCTTCCAGCCGCCGATCGTCAGCCGCTCCAGGTAGGGGCCCGAGGCAAACTTGGGCAACTCATACGTACCGAAAACATTCGCCAGCACGTTGGAGTTGTTGTCCTGCACCGATTCCAGACGCGTGTCGAGCGCTGTGTTTTGGCTGCCGCCGTTGTTGAGGTATGCGGTGTGAAGCATCAGCTTGTCCCAGGTGATGTTGCCCTGGATTGCAAAGTGGTGCGTCATGGGATGGCTGACCTGGACCTGCAGCGCGTTGTAGGGCGCGCTGCCGAGCGAGGAGTTCTGCTCGGTGACGGTACCGAACTCAGGGAATGGCACCAACAACAGGTATTGCTGAATCGTACTGGCGTTCAGAGTTGCGTTGTTGGCGTACGTGCTGGCGAACTGCCCCGCCATGGGATTGGCGACCTTCGTATTGAGGTATGTGACCTCGGCGGAGCCCTGGTTGAAATAGCTCGTTGGCACGGTATTGATGTTGTAGCCGCTCACTTCAAGCCGTGTGGGCCGGGAGCCGACATATCCGACTTGCAGCGCAATGTTGAAAGGAAGCTGCTGCTGAATATTAAGCGTGTACTCGGCGGCGCGTGGTTGCACATGTCTTTGGTCGTTGAAGTTAATGTTTTGGCCAAGTCCTGTCTTCAAGCCCAGTGTGCTCCCTGTGGGCAAAACCACACCCGTCGGGAATGGCGTTGTCAACGAGTTGAGCGGGGCCGAGGTGGTGTAGTTGTTGTAGCTTGTGGCCTGGCTGTAGCCCGTGGAGTAGGGGCTTTCAATGGTGTTGAAGAAGATGATGCCGAAGCCGGCACGGACCACGGTGTTAGGACGCAACTGCCAGGCCGCGCCGAGGCGGGGCTGCAGGTTGTGCGTATCGTGCGGGAACGGGAAACGGCTCGACGGATTTACAAACTGGAGGCCGCCGTTCAGCGTGAGGCCGGTAACCGAACTTTGCAGTGGATTAGCGCAGAGCGCGCAGAAGCCCGAGATCAGCCGGTTGAAACGTTCGGTCAACGGCGACTCGTAATCGTAGCGGAAACCCAGGTTCACCGTCAGCTTGTTGTTTACACGCCAGTCATCCTGCAGAAAAGGCGCCATGTAGAGTTGCTGCGTGGCGTAGGCGATGGCGACGTTATAGTTGGCTGTCGTAAAGGCCCCCAGAAGCATGGAAGCAACTGCATCGCCGGAATTGACGCCGCCGGTAGCCGGAGCGGAGCCGGCGCCGTAGAGGACCGAATTCGACTGCGTAAAGCGGCGGTCGAAGACAAAGCCCGGAGTGGTGCCGTTGCCGAACCCGCTCATTGGATTTTGTACGTTGTAGCGCAGGATCTCGCCCTGGAATCCGAACCGGAACGAGTGACGTCCCAACTCCTTCGACACGATTTCATCGAGTGAACCGAGGGCAGAGGTGCTGATCTGGCCGCCGGCGCCGGGGGCCAGTCCTACATAGTGGTCGGCGTTAGTGCTGCCCGAATAAAACTGGACACCGGGAAATGAGTTATACGGCAGGCCCGCCTGAGTCATTGAGAGCTTGGTTAGATCGAATCCCGCATTGCCCGGATAAAGGAGACCGAAGGGGTGGAAGTCCAGGCCGAAGCGCGAGTCCAACACTAAGGTCGATGAGAACTGGTGAACTTCGTCCAGGCTGCCGCCGCGATTGTTGCGGTAGACCGAGTAGCCAAACCCATTCGGCCCGATCCCCTTGGGGTAGTCGTACATGGGATAGCTCTGCGTCAGTCCGGAACGGAATCCGATTGCGCTCAGCTTGTCGTTCCGGCCAAGTTCAAAGTCGAAACGGCCAATGAAGGACGGATAGGTGGCCGGGTAAGAATCATTCGCCGGCACATAGTTGGACTGGGAAGCCGAGCTGAATGCCGTTGAACCCGTAACGTTCGGGCCTGGAATGTAGCTGGCCAGGGCCGCGCCTGTGGCGTTGACGGTCGACGATCCAGCAACCGGAGTTCCTTCACTCGCAACCGTGCAGGTACCGCTGGTGCAGGTGTACGCGGCCGTGCCAAAACTGGACGCAACGATGTTGTTATTCATAAAGTACTCGGTGCGATTGCCGTTAGCGTCCACAGGCGAGTTCGGAACAAAAAGCTGAACGCCGCCGCTCGAGGTACAGAAGCCGGCCGAATTGAAGCCGCCGGGGCAAAGGCCCGAGAAATCGCCTCCCAATTCCGTCTGCGTGGGCACGCGAAAGACTGAGAAGCTTTGCGAGGGCGGTATCGGGGAATGCGTAGCATACCGCTCAAACGAGAACATGAAGAAAGTTTTGTTGCGCCCGTTGTAGAGTTTGGGCAGAACCACCGGACCATCCATCACAAGTCCGGTCTGGTTGACCTGATTGTTTGAGCGAGCCTGGTGCGCGGCATTCCGGTCATACGTGTTGGCATCCAGATAGGTATTCTCAAAGACGTAGTACGCAGCGCCGTGCAGGCTGTTGGTGCCATTTTTGATGACTGTGTTGGTGAGCACGCCGTTACCGTGGCCGATTTGCGCGTCGAAGATGCCATTTTCAACTTTGACTTCCTGCACCGCTTCCGGCGAAGGAACGAAGTTGGTGTAGCTGGCTCCGGAGAAGCGCTCCGGCGCGTCGTTGGGGATGCCGTCGAGCGTCAGCCGATTGTGCCCGGAATTGCCAAACGCGGTAATTTGCACCGCGACTCCGCTGTAGGGATTCGTGAACTGACTCGCATGACCGTTAAAGTAGCCGCCAGAGGCGGTATCCACGACTCCAGGCGCCAGAGTTGCGAGCACGTAGGGATTGCGGCCCTCGTTGGGGAGGTCCACCACTTCTTGCATGTCCATTGTCGTAGCAACTGTCGGCGAACTCGTGTCCATTAACGACGCCGTCTGAGAGACTACCTCGATAGACTGGGTGACACTGCCCGGGGACAGACTGAAGTCGAGCTGGACGACTTGTCCAGCGGTCAATATGACATTGACTCGCGTCGTCGTCTTGAATCCCTTGGCCATTGCCGACACCGTGTAGGTGCCTGGGGAGAGCGAGGGTACGGAAAATGTACCGTCGGCGGTAGTGGTAACCGCGGTCTTGAAATTCGTGCTGTTTTCGACGGCTACGACTTGCGCGCCAGGAACGATCGCTCCGGATTGATCGGCCACCGTGCCGTTCAATCCGCCCAGATATCGCTGGGCTCGCATCGATGACGGAGCTGTAAGGCTCGCCACCGCAATCGCCAAGAACAAAAGACCGAATCTGATCATTCTCTTCTGCGTTGGCACGAAGTCAGGTGTTTCCGTCAATCGCATAACGCCTCCAATTCTTTTGAAAACGATTTCATTGCGGGGTATCCACTTTGCTCCGGGCTTGATTTGGGCGCGGCATAAATTCATGGGGAGGAGGCCCAATTTTGGAGGCCAACTGGCCCCTTCTGCATCCCGGAGCGGGGCTCTCATGAAACAATTTCCCTTTTGATGACCCCGGGGACGGATTCTCATAAACTCGATTAGGGCTGGCAAGTTAATTCACCGGAAGAGCTTTGCTGTTTTAACCGCTAGAAGTTCTGTAACTATCGATTCAGCAAAGGGATAGGCCGCGCGAATTCTTTGACGGCTACGCAGGTTAAAAGCCAGGAAACGGCTGCATGCTTTCGATCTTGCCTTCTCCGTTGCTCCGTTTTTATACAGGCGCTAGACTTGGAGCGGACGCTGGCGGTGTCTGATGGGATCCGTTGAGGAAAAACCGGTGCTGCAGGCGGCGGAGTCTGACCCCGGCGTGGATGAGCGGCGCGCCGTGATTGAGCGCGTGGCTGCCAGCGAACAATTCAGCCGATCGGCTCGCTTGCGCGATTTTCTGCTCTATGTCGGAAGACAATCGCTCAAACAGGGGTGCCGCGAGATCCACGAACAGGAGATCGGGGCCAAGGTATTTGGCAGGCCCGACTCATACGACCGCACCGCGGACAATATTGTCCGCGTGAATGCGACCGAGCTGAGAAAACGGATCGAATCGTACTTTGAGTCGACTGGCGCGAACGAGCCCCTGATCTTCGAGATCCCCCGCGGCGGCTATACACCTGTCTTTCGCCGAAGGCTCCTCGGGGCTGCGAACCTTGCGGCGCCATCGCTTGAGGAGTCTCCGCCGAAGGTTTCTCCACCTCCCGGCGTCCCGGCCCTCGCGCGAGATCGAACTCGTTTCTTGATGCATGCAGTCTGGGCCATGGTGAGTCTGGCCCTCGGCGTCGCATGTGTAGTGCTCGTTCAACAGAACCGCACGATGCGGAAGGCGCTCAAACCATGGGAAGGCGAACCGGCAGTCGAAACCTTTTGGACCGGCTTCCTCGGTTCGCATCAGCAGACTGACATCGTCTTGCCAGATGACTCAGCCAGCGTGATCGAGGACATCACAGGCCGTCCCAATGCGCTGGGAAATTATCTTAGCCGCAACTACAATTGGATCCAGACTTCAGATTTGAGCGCCGACCGAAAAGAGGACTTGTACCAGATTCTGAATCACAACCTGGTCACTTTCGGAGCGGTGCGCGCCGCACAGCACATTCTCAATGAGATTCCCGCGCCCGATGCGCGTTACCTCACGCTCGCGCGATACTACACTGCAGATGAAATCAAGCGCAACAACGTCGTGCTGATCGGCGGCAAGAAGGCGGACCCGTGGGATCACCTTTTCGATGATGAAGTGAATTTTGTTACGGATTACGACGACAAGAATGCGCAACAGTTTGTTCGAAACCGTAATCCGAAGCCCGGCGAACAAGCAATCTACGACGTGTCACGCGATTCAAATAGTCTTTTCGGCTATAGCGTCATCGCGTACCTGCCCAATCCGAGCAGAACAGGCAACTCAATCATCCTGGCTGGAACAGATTCAGACGCCACTGGCGCCGCCGCCGAATTTCTAACATCGGAAGAACAGATGGAACGATTTCGAAACATCCTTCACGTAAACCGTTTTCCTTATTTTGAAGTGCTTCTCAAGACTTCTCGCATCAGTGGGACTTCATTCAACGCCGAACTCATTGCCTACAGATCCTATCCCGACCTTCATTAATCCCGCGCCTCACGATCAATGTCGATAGGCTTTTCTCGCCTAAATGCACGTTGGCCTCCGAAGCTGGACCGAGCGACGCGGGATGCACGCTCGCATAGCAGGCAGCGTTATAGACTGAAGCGAGGTTTTGTGGGTTGGAGAGTCATTCAAGTTTGGCTCATAGCGGTCGGATGCCCCGGCGTCGATGGCTCATCGCTTGCCTCCTCGGTTTCGGAGTCCTGGTTAACTACTTTGATCGCGTGAACCTTACGGTCGCCCACGCGGCTCTTTATGCGACGTTCGGTATTTCGAACGTCACCTTCGGCTATCTCTCGAGTGCTTACAACCTTACATATGCGATATGCCAGCTCCCGATGGGTATATTGCTTGACCGGTTTGGCGTCCGTCGCGTGGGACTCATTAGTACCTTGCTTTGGAGTCTCGCATCGTTCTGCGCCGCACTCACGACCACTATCTCCGGTTTCTTTGCTGCGCGCTTTCTTCTGGGTATTGGTGAAGCGCCGAGCTTTCCTGCAAATGCCAAAGCTATTGGTCGTTGGTTCCCGCCGAAAGAGCGTAGCTTCGCAACGTCGATCTTCGACTCCGCAGCAAAGCTAGCGTCTGCGATCGGCGTCCCGCTCATCGGCGTCATGCTATTGAAGATCGGATGGAGGTGGAGCTTTGCGGCAACAGGCGCGATCAGCCTCTTTTACTTTGCATGTTTTTCGCGCATCTATCGCGATCCTCACGATGAACTACGTTTGACTGAACGAGAGCGGCGGTACATTGACGAAGAAGAACTGCCTGCAGCTGTGATAAATCTGGAGCCATCACCACAGGAACCGCCAAAGGCTTCTCTGGCATATCTGATGACGCAACCGAAGGTTCTCGGACTTGCCATTGGATTCGGCTCTTACAACTACGTTTTCTATTTCTTGCTGACTTGGCTGCCCAGCTATCTTTCGGCGGCGCTCCACATCGATCTTCTTCATTCGTTTCTCTATACCAGCGTCCCTTGGTTGTTCGCCACATTTACGGATTTGGCGGCAGGCCTTATCAGTGACGCGTTGATTCAGCGCGGATGGAACGCAAGCCGGGTACGAAAGGCAGTCCTCATCGGTGGCACGACATTCGGACTTGGAATCCTCGGCACGGCGTACGCGCACACGGCGGCGTCCGCATTACTTTGGATCAGCATGTCAATTGGAGGTCTCTCTGCGGCTTCTCCGATTGGTTGGTCGATACCCTCAATGATCGTTCCCAGGGACAGTGTCGGAACGGTCGGTGGGATCGTGAACTTCTCAAATCAACTCTCGGGCATCGCCGCCCCGATTCTCACTGGGTATATTGTCGCAACTACGAATGCCTATGCTTGGGCCTTCGGCGTCGCGACCATCTATCTCATCATCGGCATAAGTTGCTACATATTCCTACTGGGCCGGATAGAACAGATTCCCGCCGAATCACAGCGCGGGTGATTCTCCATTTTCAACCGCGTCCGGCTTGTAGGCGGGTTGAACGGTCGCTCGAGTTGATCCCGTTGAAATGCCGCCGTCGACGAGAAGGATTTGGCCTGTAATGTAACGGCTCGCTTCAGATGCCAGGAACACGATCGCTCCGTCCAAATCCTGGGGTTCACCCGGGCGTTTGAGCGGGATACGGTCGATCAGATAGTCAACCCATTCTTTGTTCTCGTAGAGAATCTTATTCTGAGCCGTTTGAAACCAACCCGGAGCCAGGCAGTTGACAGTGATTCCGTAGCGTCCCCAGTCATCGGCAAGACTCATCGTCAGTTGGCGGATGCCGCCGCGGCTCGCACAGTATGGCGCCAGGCCACCATAACCGAAGACGCTGGTGACGGAACCTATATTGATGATTCGTCCATAGCCGTTCGTCTTCATCTGCTTCGCAATATGTTGAGCAACAAAGAAGCTGCCTCGCAGATTGGTATCGAGGATGAGGTTCCAATCTTCCCAGGTCACCTCGAGCGCAGGCTTTCGCACGTTACATCCGGCATTGTTGACCAAAATATCGACGTGCCCGATGGCAGCCACAGACTCTGCCATCGCCTCGATGCTTTTCTGATCTCGTACATCGAGTTCAAGTGGGGTGGCCTCCCGGCCGAGACGAGCAATTTCATTTACGAACGGTTGCAAATCGCCTTTGCGGCGGCTGGTCACGATCAGGTCGGCGCCGGCAGACGCCAATGCGCGTCCAAAGTATTGGCCCAGTCCGCGGCTCGCGCCAGTTATAAGAGCGACTTGGCCTGTAAGGTCGAAGAGAGGAGATTTCGTCACGAGTGTGTCGCCGTTTCGATCGAGGGGATCCTCCTTGGATCCAGCACGACCTTCATTAGGTTCGGTTCACGCGCATGGAGTCGGGCAAACCATGATGCGCCATCGCTGAGAGGCGCAATGGCTGTGATGAGGGGCGCGACTTTGACCAGGCCGGATGCCATCATCTCCATTGCAATAGGGTACTCTCCGGCCGAGGCGCATGATCCCTGTAGACGAATCTGTCGCGACACAACTTTTTGAAGTGGCAGTGTGATCTGAGGAGAGATATTTCCTACCAATGTCACCGTTCCGCCCTTACGAACACAATCGATTCCGGTGGAGATAGTCTCCTCAAGTCCCACTGCCTCGAGCACTAGATCGACACCGCGACCTTCGGTCCTTTTCAGTATTTCGCTGCTCAGTGTATTGCCCAACGCGAGAAACGTCGCATCGGCCCCTAGTCCCTTGGCAAGCTTCAATCTCGTCTCCTCGATATCCGAGACATACACGATGGAAGCTCCCCCCGCACGCGCAGCCTGCAAAAGCAGTAAACCGATCATTCCTGCGCCAATAACCAGGACGGTTTCGTTTCCGGTCATGGCTGAAACACGGATGCCATGCAAAGCGACCGATACAGCCTCAAGCATGGCGGCTTCGGAGAAGGAGACACTGTCCGGCAATTTATATGCGACGCGGGCGGGCACTGTCAGCAATTCTGCAAAGGCGCCGGCCCGCCGATATTCCCCACAGGAAACACCTATGACCTGTCTGTTGTTACACAGGTTGACCTCACCTCTTTCGCAGAACTCGCACTCGCCGCAGAAGATGGTGGAGTCAAACGTTACCCGGTCACCCGGCTTAAAGCTGCTCACTCCTGTTCCTGCCTTGAGGACTGTTCCTGCAGCTTCGTGGCCCATCACGATTGGAGGAATGCGCCGGCCAGTCGACCCATCGTAGCCGTGAACGTCACTTCCGCAGATTCCGCAAGCCGCGACCTGTATTAATAGTTCGTCAACGCCCGGAGACGGATCCGCGATTTCCCGCAACTCAAGATGCTCATATTCAGTAAGTAGCAAAGCTTTCATCGCGAAGACCTCGTCTTTATCGTACCCGGACAGAGAGCGACAGGAAAGCCACGACGCGGGCGACACCCGGCGATATTACGACTATGTGATCGCACGTGTCGGACTGAGCTCATTTCTCCACTTCTCGGCCCCATGCGGAATCCGAATATAACAACAGCCGCGATCCGTGACATTGATTGACCGCGTTGGCCTCCCGGAACTTGGCTATGATGGCCCCGGGGATGTCGCCGTAGCGATGTTCACCTTTCCAGACGAAGAGACGGTCGGTGAGTGACTCGGCGATGATGCACTCACCGAGAATCATCCGATTCAGATTGCCGTCATGCCGCCGTCGACGGACAACTCCACCCCATTAACGAAGCTCGAATCGTTTGAAGCAAGAAACAGCGCGACCGTCGCGATTTCCTCAGGTTGACCCATCGTTCCCCGCGGGATCAGGGATTCGAACATCTCCTTCGCCTCCTTGGTCAGAACTTCTTCCTGCATCGGAGTGGCGATCGGCCCCGGGCCCAGCACGTTCACCCGGATCTTCCTGCCCTTCAGTTCGTTGAGCCACGTGCGTGCGAAGGAGCGTAATGCTGCCTTGCTCGCCGCATACACGCCGAAACCAGGAAAACCCTTCACCGAAGCAACTGATCCGGTCATGATGATCGATCCGCCATCTTTGAACAGCGGCAACGCCTTCTGAACCGTAAACAGGGTTCCGCGCGTATTCAGGCCGAAGGCCGCATCGAAGTGCTGCTCGGTAATCTCGCCCAGCGGTAGTGCCTCGCCCCTGCCAGCGCTCGCGAACAAGACGTCGATCTTGCCCTTTTCTCGCTTGACCGTATCGAACAGACGGTCGAGGTCGTCGAGATTTGCTGCGTCACCGCGCACGCCGGTCACGTTCCGGCCAATCAGCTTGACGGCCTCATCGAGCTGCTCCTGCCTCCTACCCGTGATGAAAACGTAGGCGCCTTCTTCAACGAAGCGCTTGGCACTCGCCAGCGCCATGCCGCTCGATCCACCCGTGATGACTGCAACTTTACCCTCAAGCTTTCCCATCATTGCTCCCTTCATGAAATAAACTCGCCATTGCACCGGATTTGAATTTTGCCCGGTCCATCCGGGGTAATCCGGAACACTCGTTACAGATGTGTTCAATCGCGCATCGGATGCACGATTTCGCGATCTAATATTTGAGCGGCGGGTAGGAACGATGAAAAAAGGAACTGGAAAGACCGGACGACCGATCAGCTTTGACAAGGAAGCAGCTCTGGACGCGGCCATGCTGCTTTTTTGGAAGCGCGGGTACGAGGGAACATCCATGGCCGATCTTACTCAGGCGATGGGTCTAAATCCATCGAGCATCTATGCAGCGTTCGGTGACAAGCGCGCCTTGTTCCAGCTCGCGGCAGAACGCTATATGGAAAAGCGAGCGATATATGCAGGTAAGGCCCTGAAAGAACCGACACTCGAGAAATTCATTCGTGCACTCTTCGACAGCACGGTTGCGTTTCTCACCACGCCCGGTCATCCGCCGACCTGCATGACGCTAGCGGGGGCTGCTGGCTGCAGCGTAGATGCTTCACCTGCCCGAGATCTCATGACGGAAATGCGGAAACAGAATCAAATCGCTTTAAGGCAGCGCCTTCTTAAAGCGCGAAAGAGCGGCGAGTTGTCGAAGGATATCGACCTGGACGACTACACGAGGTATCTATCGACCATCGTCGCCGGTCTATCCATTCAGGCAGCCAATGGTTCAACGAAGGCGGAACTTAAGCGGACGGCCCAGATGGCCCTTCGACACTTGGGTTACTGAGGCTCGGCGTGGCCGCACCGGCTCTTTCACCGAACTCCACGATTGATCGCCGCATAGCGAATTGCCTCGGTTTCCCTTGCGGTTCCGATCGGTTCGTATTTCTTCTGAAAGCTTTCAAGCACTTTGGCCGGCGCACTCTCGAAAGTGCCGCTGTCAAAGATAGGGTTCGGCGCATATTCAATGGCGAGCTGAATTTCCTGCGCTGCTGCATCGCCTCGCAGAAGTGACACCAGCACAAGAGCGGCATCCAGTCCCGCTGTGACTCCGGCGGCACTGATGATGTTGCCGTCAACCGCTACCCGTGCGTCCGCCAGAACTGCGCCGTAATACTGCATCAGATGCCGGGCACTCCAATGCGTCGTTACCCGTCTTTCCGTGAGAACACCGGTCGCGCCACAAAGCAGGGCCCCGGTGCAGACCGAAAACAAAAGCCTCTCGCTCTCAACGTGCTTTCGGATCAATTCAAGTATCTCTTCGTCGTGCATGAGCGCCTGCTGCCCATAGCCACCGGGTACGAGTAGCACGTCGAACAGCTCAGCTTCCGCAATGCTCAGATCCGGCGAAAGCCGAAGCCCTTGCACGTCGCGAACGGGCGAAAGCTCTTTCCCAATGATCTGGATTGTGGTGTCCGGCATACGTGAAAGAACTTCGAATGGTCCCGTGAAGTCGATCTGATCCATTTGTTCGAAAATGAGGCAGCCGACGGAGATGGATCGCGCGGTCTGCTCTGGCTTGGGTCTCTTACTGATAAATAAAGGAATGCTCATTGTGAATTCTCTCGATCGTCAGGCTGCTTTTGTGCCGCGAATCGGCGCTGCAGGGATGACAATCTCGACGAGCCCGGTTGAGACGTCATAGACCAGGCCGGAAATGAGCCACTGGTCAGGCAATGCCGGAATCGCCCGAAGTGCGGCAACGTCGACAGCCACCGCCTTGCGTGGATCGCGGACTGACTTGGTCTCAACTTCCGTTTCCGGTATCTGAAAGTAGTTTGCCAGCAAGGCTGGATCTCCAATAAGGCGCGTGCTGCCGCAATCCGTATGATGAAGCACGATCAGGTGAAACTCACCGCCGCCCCCTGGAATCGTGCCGGCAACTTCTCCGATTCGCCCGAGAAGACCAAACTCCTCCAGGAGTCCGGGTGTGACACGACTCCCGATGTTTCTCATCACGACAGCCTCACCGGGCTCGATCCCGAGCACTTGTGCAGGATCAACGCGCATATCGGCGCAGCCAATGATGACCGCTTTTAAAGTTTGCAAAGATTGCGGAAGCGATGGCATAGGGGCAGCGGACTCCTTGTTGCGTTTCAACATGATGTCGAGGTTATTCATGGCGATTCTCCTCCGGATATGATTTTTGGCGGTGACGCCAGCATATTCCGTATGCTGCATAGGATGCGGCACTGATTTGTTGGGAGCAAGCGATTAAGGAAAAAACGTTCCCGCCAGTCGATTGGCTGCGATTGCTGTTCTTGCCGACCGAGTCATCGTCTTTTAATACAAAACCGGCGTCGCTCCACAAGCGTTAGGTTTCTTTACTGCTTTCGTGAATCTGTAATCTCGCCCAATACATCTCAAGAGAACATCGGTTTTCAGGCTTCCCCAAAAGCGGACAACCACATATTTGAGAAAATCTCGGGCGTATTGGAGATCAGGATGGTCGTGAATAAAACTCTCAGGCCAAGGACTACTGTCGTCAGTGTCGCGGTGCTTGCTGCTTCATTGGGAGTACTAGGTATAAGCTCTGTGCTGCTCGCGGGTTGCGACAGCCAAAAAGTTTCCGCTAAGTCAGGCCCCCCGCCGGCAATGCCGGTGTCGGTTGTGAAAGCTGAGAAAAGCGACGTGCCGCTGATCGGCGAGTGGGTTGGGACGCTCGATGGATATGTCAACGCCCAAATCCAACCACAAGCGAATGGCTACCTGATCCGCCAGGATTATCGTGAGGGCTCGCAGGTTACAAAGGGGCAGGTTCTGTTCGAAATCGATCCCCGCCCGTTCGACGCCGCGTTGCAACAGGCAGAGGGACAACTGGGCCAGGCTCAAGCGCAGCTCGCGCTGGCAAAGATCAATGTGAATAGGGACACGCCGCTCGCGGATGCGCACGCGATTGCAAGAAGCCAGCTTGACAATGAGGTCCAGCAGCAGGCTCAGGCTGAAGCGGCGGTTACGTCGGCTCAGGCGGCGGTGGACACGGCCAAACTGAACCTGAGCTTTACACAGGTGAGATCGCTGATCACGGGCGTTGCTGGACAGGCCACAACCCAGGTGGGCAACCTTGTCAACACACAGTCTGTACTGACGTCGGTGTCACAGCTCAATCCCATCAAGGTTTACTTCTCCATCAGTGACGCCGAGTATCTTGGGCTGGTGCAGCGAGCCCGCAAGAGCGGAAGCGATCTGCTACAGGGAAGCTCGAAGATCCCTTTGACGTTAACGCTGGCGAATGGCGAGGCGTATCCGTATAAAGGGCGCATCGAATTTGTCGATCGCGAGCTGAATGCGCAGACCGGGGCCATTCGAATCGCGGCTGCTTTCCCCAATCCCGGTAATATTCTTCGCCCCGGGGAGTTTGGAAGGGTACGGGCGGAGACGGAGATGCGCCAGGGCGCGGTGCTAGTGCCTCAGGTCGCCGTCACAGAATTTCAAGGAATGGAACAGGTATACACCGTCGCCGCGAATCATACGGTGCACGTGAACAACGTGACACTGGGACCTCAATTCGGAAACAGTTGGGTGGTTGACAGCGGCCTTGCTGCTGGCTCTCTTGTGATCACCGACAATCTGCAGAAGCTTCGCGAGGGCGCACCCGTCAATCCGCAGCTTACGAAATACTCCGATCCCACCGTTGCTCAGGCATCCAACCCCGCTGGCAGGTAACCCATGTCCAAATTCTTCATACGCAGGCCCATCGTGGCCATCGTTATTGCCATTCTTACTGTGATCATCGGTCTGGTCTCAATGCTTCGGCTCCCGATTTCTCAGTTCCCCGACATTGTTCCGCCTGAGATTCTTGTCACTGCAACTTATCCGGGCGCCGATTCCAAAACTCTTGCACAGGCCGTGTCAACGCCCATTGAGCAGCAAATGAACGGCGTAGATAACATGATTTACATGAACTCCGTTAGCGCGAACAACGGAGTAACTCAACTCTTTGTCGACTTCGATGTGAAGACAGACCCCAACATCGACCAGATGCTCTCGCAGTTGCGCGTCGACCAGGCCCAATCGCAGTTGCCTCCGGAGGTGACGTCGGCCGGGCTAACAGTGCAAAAGGCACTTACTTCACCGTTGATGCTGGTGGCCATCAATTCACCCGGCGGCAAGTCGAGCCAGGACTTCCTGACGAATTACGCGATCATCAATCTTCAGGATCAGATCGCTCGCGTCAAGGGTGTCTCGCGCGTGCAAGTCTTTGGCGGCCAGTACGCGCTGCGCGTTTGGGTCGAACCTGACAAGCTGGCGAAGCTGGGAGTCACCGCGCCCGAGGTCATTTCTGCAATTCAGACGCAGAACAACGTGAACCCCGCAGGACAAATCGGCGGCGAGCCCATACCAAAGGGACAGCAGTTTACCTACACCGTGCGCACGCAGGGGCGCCTCGTAACGCCGGAGGAATTTGGCAACATTATTCTTCGCGCCAATCCCGACGGCTCCATCCTGCATCTTCGCGACGTTGCCCGCATCGAGTTGGGCGACCAGGCCTATTCGGTTTCGGCCCGCTATAACCAGGCGCCGTCGGGCGTGATGGCGATCTATCAGCTTCCCGGTTCCAACGCCGTGGAAACTGCTGCTGCGGTGACGAAGCGCATGAAGGAGCTCTCGGCTAATTTCCCGCCAAGCATCTCTTACAGCATTCCGCTCGACACGACCAAAGCTGTCACATCAGGTATCCGCGAAATAATTTACACACTCCTCGAAGCGCTCGGCCTGGTGGTGATTGTCGTTTTCATCTTTCTGCAGGGCTGGCGTGCCACTCTCATTCCTTTGCTGGCTGTGCCTGTGTCATTGATTGGAACATTCATCATTTTCCCGGCGCTTGGGTTCTCCATCAATACACTTTCGCTGTTCGGCCTCGTGCTTGCCATCGGCCTGGTTGTCGACGACGCGATTATCGTGGTTGAGGCGGTTGAACATCATATAGACGAGGGGCTTGATCCCAAGGCGGCTACCGAGAAAGCGATGGAGGAAGTGGGCGGTCCGGTGATCGCAATCGCGCTGATCCTGGCAGCTGTATTCATCCCCACGGCGGCCATTCCTGGAATCACCGGCCGGCTCTATCAGCAGTTTGCCGTCACGATCGCCATTTCGGTGCTGATCTCGGCTTTCAATGCGCTCACTCTTTCTCCGGCGCTGGCTTCGATTCTTCTCAAGCCCAAAGAGGAAGGCCGCAAGCGCGGCCTGCTTGGCAGAGGATTCGATCTCTTTAACAAATTTTTCCTGCGCGCCACCGATAATTTCATCGGCACTTCCCGCGTTCTGATCCATAAATCGGTTTTTGCAATGCTCGGCCTCGCTTTGATCGCAGTGTTGGCGGTGTTTCTCGGCGCCAGCTTGCCGGGCGGGTTTCTTCCCACTGAGGACCAGGGCTACATGTTCCTCGCTCTCCAGCTTCCGGATAGCGCCTCCGCCCAACGCACCGATGCCGCCGAGCAGAAGATCACTGACGCGCTTTTGAAGACACCCGGGATTGAGGGCGTGATCGCTGTGAACAATTTCTCACTCCTCACGCAGGTGCAAAGCACCAACGCCGGATTCTTCTTTGTCAACCTGAAGCCATGGGCGGCACGGAAGTCAAAGGATGAGCAACTCCAATATCTCCAGGCGAGTATTCAGAAGCAGCTTGCCGGCAATCCGGATGGGATCGCATTTGCCTTTCCGCCGCCCTCCATTCCAGGCATCGGAACTTCGGGAGGCGTAACCATGATTCTTGAAGACCGCTCCGGTTCTGACGATCCAACAACCTTGACGAAGAATGTCTTTGCATTCCTCGGTGCAATTTCCAAGCGTCCGGAGATTGCGGCTGCGATTCCGTCTTACCAGCCTGCTGTGCCGCAGCTCTATGCCGATGTCGATAAGGAGAAAGCTCTGGAGCAGCAAGTCGATCTTTCAAATATCTACACCACATTGCAGACGTTCATGGGCGGTTATCTCGTGAACTATTTCAACCGCTTCGGGCGCCAGTGGCAGACATACGTCGAGGCTGACGGCACCTCTCGAACCAACATCGAGAATATCAACCAGTTTTATGTTCGCAGCGCCAATGGCAGCCAGGTCCCGCTCAGTTCGCTGGTCAAGGTGAGCCGAGTGACCGGCCCCGAATTCATTTACCGCTTCAACGAGTTCCCGGCCGCCCAAATCAACATCACCGGCGCACCGGGATACAGCTCAAGCCAGGTCAGGAAGGCATTGGAAGAAGTGTTTCATCAGACCATGCCGCCGAGCGCAGGCTTCGATTACTCGGGCATGTCATACCAGGAACAGCAAGCCGAAAAGGGAATCCCATCGTGGGTGGTATTCGGTCTCTCCATCGTGTTCGTGTTCCTCATCCTGGCGGCTCTTTATGAAAGCTGGACCCTTCCATTCAGCGTTCTGCTCAGCACACCGGTCGCGATTCTAGGCGCCTATATCGCGCTTCATGCGAGGGCATTCGAGAACGACATCTTCGCGACCATTGGCCTGGTCATGCTGGTCGGTCTCTCGGCGAAGAACGCCATCCTGATTGTCGAGTTTGCCAAGTTGAATTATGAGCGCGGACAGAGCATTTGCGAAGCCGCGCTCAACGCCGCGCGCCTTCGGCTCCGGCCCATTGTCATGACTGCGCTGGCCTTCATCGTTGGCTGCTTACCGCTTTGGGCTGCCTCTGGCTCAGGCGCCGCGTCACGACGCATTCTTGGCACCGTCGTCGTCGGCGGCATGACTCTCTCAACTGCCCTCGGTCTGATCTTTATCCCGGTCACCTTTGCCGTGGTCGAGTATCTTTCGCATCGCTTCGTGAGGGGCGGCCGAGGCACCACGATGGACTCCAGTCACGGTCTATGCGGGCCGACCTCGGAGCCAGCGCCAGATGTTGCTCTTGCGCAGCCAGAGGGAGGCAAGGCATGAGTCGTCTCACGTCCTTTTCTCGATTCGTTTTATTGGAAGCACTCGCAGTTGGGATGAGCATTCTGATGGGATGCTCCGTGGGGCCGAAGTACGTTCGACCTAGTTACACGGCCCCGCCGGCATTCCGTGGCGCCGACGACACAGCGGTGACATCGGATGCCAAAGGCTCTCTCGGTGACGAAGAGTGGGCATCCGTTTATCGCGAACCGGAATTGCAGGACCTGATCCGCAAAGCCCTTGCCAATAATTACGATGTGCGCATTGCAGCTCAGCGGATTCTTGAACAGCAGGCGCAGGTCCGCATCACGCGCTCGCAGGAATTCCCGTCCTTTACGGTTGGCGGCACTGCCATCGGCGCCACATTGCCTTCCTCGCTCGGCACGCAATTACCAAATCCGCTGGTCGAGGGATCACTGTCGGTGTCGGCATCGTGGACGCCTGATTTCTGGGGACTCTACCGCAAACAAACCGAAGCGGCGCGCGCTCAGCTTTTGGCGCAGACCTGGGCACGGCGAGAAGTCCGTCTCACACTTGTTCAGCAGGTCGCAACCACTTATCTCCAACTCCGCGCCCTCGATCGCGAGCTCGGGATCACGAAAGAGACGATCAAGGTTCGCCAGCAGTCTGTCGATTTGACGAAGACTCTGGAGAGCGGCGGCTCTGCGCCGCTCTCCGATGTTCGCCAGGCAGAACAACTGCTCTATACGGCGACTTCACAGGTGCCTCAGCTTGAAGAGCAGATTCAGCAGCAGGAGAACTCACTTCGACTCCTTCTTGGTGAGAATCCCGGCCCAGTAGCGCATACTGATCCGAACGCCTTGGCGCCGCCGCTGCAGGATCTTCCGACTGGAGTACCTTCGCAACTGCTCGAACGGCGGCCGGATATTCAACAGGCAGAGGCTACGCTGATCGCCGCCAATGCGCAAATTGGCGTTGCTCGCGCCCAGTTCTTTCCAAACTTGACGATCAGCGGCTCAGGGGGAGTGGGAGGAGACAGCTTCGCGAGCCTCTTCGATCCCGCTGGAAAGACAATCTACGGCATCGGCTCGTTAGTTCAACCGATCTTTGAAGGCGGCAAGCTCCGTGGGCAACTGCAACTCTCGCAGGAAACCAAGGAAGAAATGGTGCTCAACTATCAAAAGACCATCGCCGGCGCTTTCCGCGATGCTTCGAATGCATTGATTGCGCTCAACAAACAACGGTCGAATCGCGAACAGCAGGAGAAGCTTGTTGCCGCAGCGCAGGACGCAACTCGTCTGGCGAGGATTCGCTACCAGGCCGGATCAACCGGTTATCTTGAAGTGCTCACCACCGACTCTAACCTGTACACAGCCCAATTGAATCTGGTAGCGGCGCAGCAAGGCGAGGCTCTCACGATCGTGCAGCTTTACGCCGCGCTCGGCGGAGGATGGCAATCGTAATCCGGAGAAGGATGGCTTCACGGCTCGCTTTAGAGTGGTTTATGAACTGATGACAACAAGCCAACCCACTCATTTAGATTGGAACTCTCGCACGGTGGCAGCTGGCACGAGGGGCCCGGAAATCCACATGTCCGAAAAGTCGCCATGTCGGACATGTGAAACCGGGGACGGCAGGTCCCATTACGGCCGCCGACGACATATATATGGATGAGCTTCGCAGGGAGGGCTGCGCACTTCCGCAGACGGACAAATTAATCTGGCGCCATATATGGGCACTGATTCGCCTAATCAGTGACAAGTAAGCTGGTATTAGCGCTACTTGGGCCGTTCTCATAGGCGGCCGTAGCTCTGATGTGCGAAGTGTGTGCGCAACAAAACGAACCGTCGTCGCTTCGCGTAGCTGCGATCAGATGGCCGTGGCAGACTGACCAGATGGCCGTGGCAGACTGACGCTGAATCAACATTTTAGCCGGTACAAAGACCAGTACGTCCCTGAGTTTGATCTTCGACATCTGCACGACCCTAGATATACGGCCATACGTCTTCCTACGTCAGCTGGAGGGGGAGGCAAATTTTGATCTGTCGGCGAAAACGTAAGCCAGTGGCTCTCAGATCCGGGTAGGGCCAATCAGGCGTTTCCGATCACCCGAAACGGCAACTGATACATCTCGGTTTCTGGTCGCGAATCATGCTGCGTCGCGATTCAATCTGCTGTGCGGAAGGTGTGCCGTGTGAATGAGCGGCAACATTGACGAAAAACAGTTTGAAATCCGAAGGAAGTGATGCCTATAAGGGAAAACCTGGGCACAGTCTGGGCACAATGTTGGGCACAAAGGATTTGCGTATTTCGTAAGTGATCAATTTTGAAACAAGTTAAGGCTGGTGCCGGGAG
>DASXFF010000196.1:0-15161 GCA_036489735.1 Occallatibacter sp.
CCGGCGAGATACTTTATCAGCGGATTCCAATAGCGTTCATGCCAGCCGGGATCGAGATGATCAAAATCGCCCTGCGGAAATCCTGTGTGATCGAGCACGAGCCTCGTTTCGGCATCTCGAGCCTTGAGGTCGAAGCGAACAATGGAATATACGCCCGGATCCCAAGAGGTTGGGCGCCAGGCTTGTACGATGCGCTGGCCGGTAATGAGTTCAACGCTGCGGCCTTCGATGAGCCCGCCGAAGGTCGTGAAGACTCCGCCCGGATGCGGATCGATCTGCGCGGCCATCCCGGTAAATGCCGCGAACAATTTGGAGTCGAGAAGAATCTCAAAGACCCGCTTGGGCGCGGCCGGGAGTTCGATCTCCTGATGCAGCGAAGTGCGGGTCTCGTTGGCTGCGGAGGGTGTAGTTGCCGTCGCAGGTTGTTGGGCGCCGGCGTAACCGCCGATAGTCAGTTTGCCAAGTACGATGGCAATTCCGGCGGTGGCCTGACGGCGCGTAAGCCGGGCGATTTTGCTTTTCATCAATGACCTCACACGATCGAAAGTTGCGGTTCGCTCGATGGGAACACGCCGGAAAACTATGTTCAAGAACATATTTTGATCGACAGGCGCATCGTTCGCTGCCGATAATTGCAGCCGGCACTTGAAGGTGGAGGGAGCGATATGCCGTATCCTGCAGGCCATCGTGACGAAGTGAAAAGGAAAATCGTGAATAGCGCGCGCCGCTTGTTCAACCGTTATGGATTCGAACAGGTTTCGCTGGATGAAATCATGGCTGGAGCTGGACTTACGCGGGGTGGATTCTACAGCTACTTCGAGAGCAAGAGCGAACTCTATTCCGAGGTGCTTGGCTGCTTTTTCACCGATCCCAATTGGAAAAATTGCTGGGAGGGAGTTGAGGTCGACCTAAAGTTGTCTAACGTCGGCGCGCAGGTTGTGCGTGCCTATCTTTCGCGTCAACATTTTGAGAATGTCGAAGATTCGTGCCCCATGGTGGCGTTGCCGACGGACGTAACGCGCAGCGGCACCAAGGCAAGGTGCGCATTTGAGACGGTGTTTTCGGCAATGGTCAGCCTGCTTGAACGCAGCGTTCGCGGAAAGACAAGGAACCGCCATGCTGTCGCGCAGGCCATGGCGGCTTTGTGCGTGGGCGGCATGGTGGTGGCGCGCGCCATGGAAGATCGCGCCGCAGCCGATTCACTCCGCGATGCGTGTATGACCGTGGCGTTTCAGCTTGGAGGATGGCGCGGAGTGAAGCGGACAAGGAGACCAAGGTCGTAGTCTTTGGTCCGAGTCACTGCTCGTGTTTCCCCGGCCGCAGCATCAAATCGCGGATGGCTTCGCGCGGGTCCTTGCCTTTGCTCAGAATCAGTTCCATTTGCTCGGCGATGGGCATTTCGATTCCGTGCCTGCGGGCAAGGCCGAGTGCGGCGCGGGTGGTGTGCACGCCTTCAGCCACTTTGCCGCCGAGTGAGGCAAGAATCTCAGGCAGCTTGCGGCCCTGGCCCAGTTGTTCCCCGACCGTGCGGTTGCGGCTGAGCGAGCCGGTGCAGGTGAGCACAAGGTCGCCGATGCCGGAGAGTCCGGCGAGGGTTTCGCGGCGCGCACCGCAGGCCACGGCGAGGCGCGTCATTTCGGCGATGCCGCGTGTGATGAGTGCGGCGGTTGAGTTGTATCCGAGACCCACGCCAACAGCGATGCCGGCGGCGATGGCGATCACATTCTTGAGCGCGCCGCCAAGCTCGACTCCGACGACGTCGGTCGACGTGTAGAGGCGGAGAGTTTCCGACGAGAATTCCTGCTGAATGAGCGCGGCGACATCCGGGTCACTGAAAGCTACTGTGAGCGCGGTCGGCTGGCCCTGCGCCACTTCCTGGGCAAAGCTGGGGCCTGACAGCGCGCCAATGGGAAGCAGAAGCCCGGCAGGCTCGAGGGTTTCAGAGAGAACTTTGGTCATGCGGAAGAGAGTGCGGTCCTCAAGGCCCTTGGTCGCGCTGACAATAAATTGTCCGCTACGCATGTGAGCGCGCACGCGGAGCAGCGTGGGACGGAGAAACTCCGACGGAATCGCAGAGATCATAATGTCTGCTGAGGTGATAGCATCACGGTCGCCGGTGACCGTGACGCTGGGCGGAATGGGGAAGCCGGGAAGAAACTGAGCGTTTTCACCGGCCTGAAGAATCTGTTGGGCGAGTTCGGGCGTGTGCGCCCAAAGCGATACTTGTTGACCGCCGCGGCGGTCGAGGGAGAGCGCGATAGCGGTTCCCCAGGCGCCGGAACCTAAGATTGCGATGCGGCTCATGCTGGCTTGGCAGCTCCGATTCGGGATTCAGTGCCTGCGATCAGGCGGCGAATGTTCTGGTGGTGCTTGACGATGATGAGCAAAGAAACGAGAGCCGCGGCAACAAAGTAAAAGGGTGGTCGAGATCCGGTGACGAGCAGCCATGCAAAAACCGGAAAGCTGGCCGCAGCCACGATGGAAGAGACAGAAACGTAACGGCTAAGAGCCAGGATGATGGCGAAGACGGTGATCGCAGCCAATGCGGCGATGGGCGAAACCACAAGAAAAACTCCGAATCCGGTAGCGACGCCCTTGCCGCCGCGAAACCTGAGCCAGATGGGAAATATGTGCCCGAGTACGGCCGAGAGGGCAGCGAGCGCCTCGACGGTGCGGAGCGGAACTGAGGGCATCCAGTGAGGCGCGAGCCACGCGCCCAACCAAACCGCCGCGCAGCCTTTGAGTACATCGAGAGCAAATGTTGCCGCGCCGAGTCCCTTGCCGCCCGCGCGAAGCACGTTCGTCGCTCCAATGTTGCCGCTGCCGAAGGAACGAATGTCCTCGCGGCGAAAGGTTCGATAAAGCAGGTATCCCATCGGGATGGACCCGAGCAGATAAGCGGCGATGGCGATGCCGGCAAGTGGCACAACGACTGAGTTTAGCAGGTGAGGGCACACCATTTGGACGCGCGGGCGCGCCGCATGGGTTGTGCGCGAGCCGGGCATTCCCGTGATGTAAGGTGCAACGGCCAGCGCAAGCACGCCCACACGGTCAACTTCTCTCGTTTCACTGTCGTTCGCCGCCAGCAGACACATGATCTGCGTTGCTCCTCTCTGCGCAACCAAGAAAAACCGGGAACTCAAAGACATTGGCTCCCGGCTCCTCTGCCAAATTTGCGGGAGTTGAGGCGGGACTACGGGACTAATAGAGCGCTTTGCGGGCGGCGCGAACTTCGGCGGCGAGCACTGCGAGCATTTTGAGCGACAAGGCAGGATCGGAATGCATGAGGGCAGTGAGATCGGCGTTGCCGACGAAGCTGACTTTGGCTCCGGCGCGGGCTGTCGCGCTGATCGTGTAAGGCTGATTGCTGATGGCGCCGGGCAGGCCGAGCAGGGAATTCGGCTTGGCTTGCACGGCGAAGAGCGAATGACCATCCTGCGACATCATGCTGAGCGTGACCACGCCATCATGAAGGATAAAGACGCCGATGGAGGGTTCGTCCTGGCGGAATAGCACGCCGTCAGACCGGCAAGGAACGGGAGTGGCCCGCTCGCTGAGCGCGCGCAACAGATCCGGGTCGCCGACAAACGCATTGGGGTCAAGCCGCACGTGCACGTCTCCATCGGGAGATGACTTCTTCAAACTTGGGCTTCGACGAACGATCATCGAAGCCATGATTGCATCAGCCGGGGTCCAGAAATTGTGATTGGTATCACGTTCTCTAGGTTAACAAAGGAGCGGACATTTTGAATTGGCCGGCGTCGGCAACGGTCCTGGGCCGTCGCCCGCGAGTAAACGGGTTGCACGCGACGTTCGCTAGACTGAAGGCAGGAGACCCGCGCGATGGCAGGCACTTTGAGCAAGATCGGCACCACGCTCGAGATGATCAAGTGGGAGCACTCGATCTTTGCGCTGCCGTTTGCGGTGACAGCCATGCTGCTGGCAGCGGACGGGTGGCCCGGTTGGCGGACGCTGGCCTGGATTGTGGTGGCCATGGTGTCTGCGCGATCTGCGGCTATGGCATTCAACCGGTGGGCCGACGCTGAGCTTGACGCAGAAAATCCGCGCACGCGGAGCCGCGCGATTCCGGCGGGATTGCTTTCGAAACAATTTGTGCTGGGCTTTACTTGCGTGGCGGTCGCTGTTTTTCTGGCGGCTGCGGCAGAGCTGAACCGGCTCGCGTTGGAACTGGCGCCAGTTGCGCTTGCAGTGTTGCTCGGCTACAGCTACCTGAAGCGCATAACGCGATGGTCGCACCTGGGATTGGGATTGGCGCTGGGCCTGGCGCCCGCTGCAGCATGGATTGCCGTTCGCGGCAGTCTCGATCCGCGCATCCTGGTGTTGACCGCGGCCGTCACGTTGTGGGCCGGCGGATTCGACGTTTTGTATTCCTGCCAGGACTGCGAACACGATCGCGTTGCCGGGTTACATAGTCTGCCGCAGTCGAGCGGGGTGACTGCAGCGTTCTGGACGGCGCGCGCGATGCATCTGGCCATGCTGGGTTTGTTGGTGTGGTTTGGGTTCCTTTTTGAGTTTCGACTGACGGGGTGGCTGGGAGTGGCAGCGGTAGGCCTGTTGCTGGCTTATGAGCACTCGATTGTTTCGCCACGCGACCTGCGCCGGATGAATGCCGCCTTCTTCACCATGAACGGCGTGATCGCGATGGTGTTTCTGGGATTTGTGACGGCGGATTTGTGGATGAAGAGATAGAGAAGAGAGAACAGCGGTCAGTGATCAGTGGTCAGTGGGCAAGGAACAGGGAACAGGGGGGCTCCACAAAGGGAGGATTTTGGATTGAATGCAGCTTTGACTTATTTAAGTCGTTTGGATATGATGATTGGACATGAAGCCCTCGGCCATCCGCACTTCGATCGACGTTCCCCGCGATCTCCATCGCCGTCTGCACGAAGCGGCTGCTCGTAAAGGCTGTTCCGCTCGCAAGCTTATCCTTGCGGGCATTGAGCGCGCGGTAGAAGAGACTAAGCCTTCCCGGCCGAGCCGCCGCCTAAGCCTCAGCCCGCCCTTGATTCGGCCGGCAGGGCGTCGCATCAATCTTACAAATGAAGAAGTTTATGAGCTTATTGAGCTTCCCTGACATGAATGTCTGGCTGGCGCTGGCCACGCCGGAGCATGTGCACGCAGGCCTTGCGAGGCGATGGTGGGAACAGGAATCTGGGACCATCGCGTTCTGTCGCCTGACGCAGCTCGGACTTCTTCGTCTTATGACCACAGCGGCCGCCATGGACGGCAAACCCCTCACTATTGCACAGGCCTGGGGGGTCTACGATCGATTTTTTGAAGACGATCGCGTGATATTGATCTCCGAGCCTCCAGAAGTGGAAGCGAGATTCCGTGAGAAGGCGATGGGGCGAACTGTTTCACCTAAGGTCTGGGCCGATGCATGGCTGCTTGCGTTCGCTCAAGCCGCGGACGGGGTCTTGGTGACGTTTGACAGGGCCCTGAGCACCCGCGGCGCCTACTGTCTGCTATCAGCCAGGCCTTGATCGGCGTGCTGGATTTGTGACCGCGGCTTTGTGGATGAAGAGATAGAGAACAGACGACAAGGGAGCCTTGGCGTCGAGGGGCGATTGCTATCATTGCACGCATGAAAGCACAAGCAATTCTGATTTCAAGCCTGACTCTCGTCGCGGGACTGGCGGACTCCGGTGCGGCGTTCGCGCAGGCAAAGCCCTCTGGCGGAGCCCCGCAGTCGCCGGGCGTGATGGTCCCGTTCGTTGGTTGCGCGTCGGATGGGCAGGCAGGGCCGCAGGCCGCGCCAATCGGCCCAAGCGTCGCGGTTGCAATTCCCGCCCTCATGGCGCAGCGGCTTGCCTACTACAAATCGGACTACGGTCCCGGAACACTGGCGCCGCGCGGCTGGAAATGCTTTTCCATTTACGGCTCCGATGGGGGCAGTCTGTTCGTGAGTCCCGACCCGATCAACACCGGCGAGTTGTTCTCGATGGATTGGAAGGGATTTACCGGAAACGTTATCGAGATCTCGGAAATGGTTGGCGGGACAAGTGGAAGGTTTGAAGTGGCGAAAATCATCGCGCGCGTGTTTCCCGCATTCAAGGCATTTGCGCAGAAAGTGATTGCGGAAGGTATCGAACCGGCCAGCGACTTTCCCTCTGGCCCGTACCCTGGTGACAAGCTGACCTATCGCGGCAAGAATGTGGTCGAGTTTGAGACTCCGGCAAATGCCGATGGGCTGGGGACGGATTCTCGCCTGCAAAAGAACGCGAGCCCAATGGAGGGAGTTGCCATCATCGTTGGAGCGGACACCGATCTGGTGCAATTGTCGGCGCGGGTCCCCTCGAACGACAGCGACCTGATTCCTGCGATGGTGGGGCAGGTGGAAAAAGAAGCCGCGGCCGACGCGGCGCAATAGCGAGCGCGACGCGAGAATTACAGGCAGATCGCGTGTGATATCGTGCGAGAGGGAAAAGCAACCGCAGATCCTTCGACTCGTCCTCGCTTAAGCGGGACTCGCTCAGGATGACAAGCCATTATGATTGAGTGCTTCATTTGTATGCGCCGGCGGATTCATGGATGAAAGAAGCAGCATGAAGATTGCAATTCAGGGGGAGCCGGGCTCGTTTAGCCACGAAGCGGCACTGAAGCTTGTTCCGGACGCGGAGATTCTTCCTTGCGCGCTCTCGGCGGAGGTGTTCGCCGCGCTCGATTCGGGAGCAGCCGATGCCGCCGTGATTCCGATCGAAAACAGCCTCGCTGGGTCCGTGCTCGAGCATTTCGACTTGCTGTTGCACCACGATGTGAGAGTGGTGCGAGAGACGCTGCTGCGCATTCGGCACAATCTGATCGCCGTTGCCGGAGCGTCGCTTAACGAAATCGATCGTGTCTATTCGCATGCCGTGGCGCTCGGCCAGTGCCGGCGTTTCCTTGCCGAGCATCCGCAGATGAAAGCCGTTGCTTTTTACGACACGGCGGGTAGCGTGAAGCAATTGGTGAATACGAGCGACAAAAGAGCTGCCGCCATTGCCAGCGAACAGGCAGCCGCTTATTACGGCGCGGAGATTCTGGCTCGCGGCATCGAAGACGATCAAGAAAACTACACACGATTTTTTCTGGTGGATCGCAGCGCGGACGCAAAGACCGATCCCGCAGCGAACAAAATGAGCGTGGCTTTCACGCTGGAGCACAAGCCCGGCTCGCTGGTGGCCGCATTGAGCGCGCTGAGCGCCGTAGGCACCAATTTGACTGCGATCGAATCGCGGCCGGTGAAGGGCACGCCGTGGGAGTACATCTTCTACGTGGATTGCAAGATCGGCTCAAGCGATGACGGACAGCGCGCCTTGGACGCGCTTGCGGCGCACTGCGGCACGGTGAAGGAATTGGGGCGTTACCGCGAAGCGGAAAACTGAACAACCAGGGAATGAGGGGACGAAGAGAAGAGGACGAAAATCAAAAGGGGCGGATCTGATGTCCACCCCTTTCTGTTTCTCTTTTTAGTGCCTTGTTCCCTAGGTCCCTGCGTTTAGAAGTGGTAAGCCACGCCAACCAGGGGTTCAGACATATTCCACCATTCGTTGGTGGTGAAATTGTAGTTCTGTGTTCCGACGCCGAAGGTGGGCACCTTCGTCACCAGTCCGCGATACTCCACGCGGAGGTCGAAGCTGGGGCTGATTTCGTAGGCAAAACCAGCGCCGTACATGGCGCCGATCGTCGTCTCCCGGTGAGCGTCAAGAAGTTTGGTCCCCGAGTTCAGGATGGGCATGAAGATGATTGCCGCAGGTCCGGCCTCGACAAAGGGATTGAAGTTCTTGAAGACGAAGGAGCGTACGTAAGCCCCTGAGATCTCCTGCGTGCGTGTGAGTACATTAATGCCTGGGCAGGAGGGATCGGTGCCACAAAAACTTATGGAGTAGTAGTTGATCTTGTTCTGATAGGTGAGGCCGTAGTTGGCCTCAAGCGCGCTGGTGGGCGTCAGCATAAAACGATAGCTGGCCAATCCACCGTACGCTGTGGTGGAGTGGACTTGAATGTCGGTGGACGAAGCCTTGTACGGCTCGATCAACGCTGACCCGCTCAGGCTGATGTCCTGGCGGCTTTCCTGGGCGCGGGCTGCGGCCACAGAAACGGCCAGCAAACAGATAAAAAAAGCGATCTTCTTCATTCGATCCTGATCCTCTTGGACTGCACAACTCCGCGGGTGGCTACATCCATGCCGGTTCCCGCGCACTGGGCAACATCCGTGCCGTTTACGCGCACCGGAAGTTCCCGTGCCCCGCTCTCAGCATTGTAAATGGCCGGAGCGGGTGGGCCTGAGCCTCCGAATTCAAACACCGAAAGGGTAAACATCTGGTGCCTTAGACGCATACCCGGCAAATAGGCAATAGGGAACTGGGAGCAGGAAACAGAGAATAGGCAATAGGGAATGAGGAACAGGGATTGGTGAGTAGTGAGCCAGTAGCTCTCCGTATCTCGCGAAGGCCAGAAAACAGATGAGACCGAACGCACCGACTGCTTTCCTGTTGTCTGTTGCCTATTCCCAGTTGCCTGTCTCTTCACCCCGCCCGCTCCACGTGATAGTAGAAGGGCGGCCCTTGTTCTTTGGCCATGGTTCTCAATGTGTGCAGAAAGGCCTTGGCGGCGTAGGAGAGAGCGCCCTGGCGGCGGTGAACCAGGCGCAGCACGCGCCGCACATCCAGCTCCTCGACTTTCACCTGTACCAGGTCGCCGGTTTCCAGCTCACGCGCTACGGTCAGGTGAGGCACCAGAGCCACACCGTTGCCCATCGCCACAAAACGCTTGATGGCCTCGATGGTAGGCAGCTCGATCCCCATGTTGAGCGGTGTGCGGTAGCGCTGAAAGGCCTCGATGACCTTGCGGCGCAGTGGCGAGGCCACGTTGTGCGCGATGAAGTTTTCATTGCCCAGGCCGCGGATGGAGACGCGCCCGGCCCGCGCCAGCCGATGATGCGGACTGACGATGAAGGCCAGGCTGTCACCATAGACCGCGATGCTGCGCACCTGCGCCGGATCGGGCTTGAATGAGATTACGCCGAGCTCGAAGGTGCGCAGATTCAGCTCTTCGGGAATGCGCGACGCCAGCATGCGCTGCACAGTGACGCCCACATGCGGAAACTCGCGGCGGAAGGCATCGACGGCGGGTAGCAGATACATGCAGGTATATTCGTTGGCCGCCAGTTGCAGGTGGCCGCGCTCCAGGCTTTTCAGCTCGTCCAGCGCGCTCGAAGCTTCGCGGCGCAGCGCCAGCAACCGCACCGCGTAGTCGCGCAGCAAAGTGCCGGCGGCGGTGAGCGAGCCGTCGCGCGAAGTGCGGTCGAAAAGCGTTTCGCCGACAGCGCTTTCGAGCTTGCGGATGACCTGGCTGACGGCGGGCTGTGTGCGGTGAAGGCGCAGGGCGGCGCCGGAAAAGCTGCGCTCCTCGGCGACGGCGAGGAAGGTTTCAAGCTGGCTGAGTTCCATATCCTGTTCTCCGACTTGCGGTTTTCAGCTTTCAGTTCCGCCCGCGACATTTGCTCGGCAGAATCCGGTGTCATCGGCCAAAACGCGCTGGTTCGAGGCGAAACACCGATCTTCGGGCGCCACGATCAAGCTGTGAGCTGACGGGTGACGGCTGAGGTTGAAAGCGATTCCGTCATAAGCAATGCTAATGCATTACCAAAGAATTATAACTTTGCCTTATACTGCACGATAGGCGACAATAAGAACGCTGGACGATTCAGTTCTTCCCTGGCAGGCACAACCCCGGCAGGCACAACCATGAGCACCAATCACGTAGCTTTCTTCGACACCACTCTGCGCGACGGCGAGCAGTCGCCGGGTTGCAGCATGACCACGCAGGAAAAGCTCACCATGGCCCACGCCCTCGAGGATCTGGGAGTGGACATCATTGAAGCCGGCTTTGCCATGGCTTCGGAAGGCGACTTTGCCGCGATCGCGACGATTACGCAGGCCATCCGCAAGCCGCGCATCGCGTCGCTGGCGCGGGCCAAGACCGAGGACATCGAGATGGCGGCGCGGGCTCTTCAATTCGCCGACCGGGCCCGGATCCATGTGTTTTTGGCGTCGAGCGATTTGCATCTGGAATTCAAATTAAAAATGAGCCGCGCCGAAGCGCTTGACCAGTGCGGCGCATCGGTGCGCCTCGCCCGGTCGCTTTGCGACGACGTGGAATTTTCTCCCGAGGACGCGACGCGCTCGGATCGCGATTTCCTTGTCGAGATGGTGCGCGTTGCCGTGGAGGCGGGCGCAACCACCATCAATATGCCCGACACCGTGGGCTACGTGATGCCCGAGGAGTACGGCGCGATGTTTCGCCAAGTGCGCGAGCGCATTCCCGCGATCGATGAGAAGGGCGTTGTACTTTCGGCGCATTGCCACGACGATCTTGGTCTGGCGGTAGCCAACTCTTTGGCGGCCATTCAGGCCGGCGCGCGCCAGGTGGAGTGCACCATCAACGGCATCGGTGAGCGGGCCGGCAACGCGGCGCTCGAAGAGATTGCGGCTGCGCTTTACGTGCGCGGCGATCTATATGGGCTGTCGACCGCGATCAAGCTCGACCAGCTTTACCCCACCAGCGAAGTGCTCGGCCAACTCATCACGTTTAAGCCATCGCCCAACAAAGCTGTGGTGGGCGCCAACGCCTTTGCGCACGAGTCGGGTATTCACCAGCACGGCATGTTGGCAAATCCGCTGTGCTACGAAATCATGACGCCGCAACTGGTGGGCGTGGCCAAAACGCATCTGGTCCTGGGCAAGCACTCCGGCCGCGCGGCACTGCGGCACAGGCTAGAGCAACTTGGCTTCACGGTCTCGCGCGAGGAGTTGCAGCACGTCTATTACCGGTTTGTGGCGCTGGCCGATCGTAAGAAAAACATCTACGATCAGGATTTGATTGGGCTGTTGCCGGATGGGATTCGCGAGCGGAGGAGCGAGCCGGTGAGCGAACTGGACTGATTGAAGCAGGGAATAGGCAGTAGGGAACAGGGAACAGAAAGACCGCCGGCAACTTCTGACAACTGATAACTGACAACTAAGAACTGAGATCAGAAAAAATGAAGCTGAGGATTCTTGTAACCGCCGGTGACGGCATCGGCCCGGAAGTCACGAATGAAGCAGTTGCTGTGCTGAAAGAAATCGCGGCGCTGGGTGGGCACGAGTTTGTGTTCGATGAAAAGCGGATCGGCGGCGTGGCGATTGTGCAGGACGGTACGCCTCTGCCCGCCGACACGCTCGACGCAGCGCTCGCTTCCGACGCGGTTCTCTTGGGCGCGGTAGGAGGCAACGAGTTCAACTCCCTCGCTCCAGACAAGCGGCCCGAGGGAGGCTTGCTGCAGATTCGTGCGGCTCTGGGCGGATTTGCGAATCTGCGCCCGTGCTTCTCGTTTAAGGAACTCACGGTCAACAGTCCCTTGCGGCCGGAGGTCATCGAAGGCACGGATATTTTGTTTGTGCGCGAACTGCTGGGTGGGGCGTATTTTGGCAAGCCGCGCGAGTGGAACAAGGAAAAAGGCGTCGGCTACAACACCATGATCTACACGCGGGACGAGGTTGTTCGCGTGGCGCGCATCGCGTTTGAGCTGGCCGCTAAGCGCCGCAAGAAACTGACGAGCGTTGACAAAGCCAACGTGCTCGAGGTTTCGCAGCTGTGGCGCGCGGCCGTCAACGAAGTGGGCAAGGATTTTCCAGGCGTGATGCTGGAGCACCAGTATGTGGATGCGATGGCGATGCACATTATGAATCGCCCGCGCGACTTTGACGTGGTGCTCACGGAGAATTTGTTTGGCGACATTCTGAGCGATGAGGCGGGCGTGATCACCGGTTCGCTGGGCATGCTGCCCTCGGCAACGATCGGCGGCAAGGTCAATTTGTATGAACCGGTCCACGGTTCGGCGCCGGATATTGCGGGCAAGGGACTGGCCAATCCGCTGGGAGCGATTTTGACCGGAGCGCTGATTCTGCGCTACTCGGGCGGGCTTGAGGCTGAGGCCGCCGCGATTGAATCGTCGGTGCGCAAGGTGCTGGAGCAGGGATTTCGCACGCCGGACCTGGCGCGCGGACAAAAGCAGGGAGTGACCGTGCTCTCGACAAAAGAAATGGGAGCGAAGGTGCGGGAGACGGTGAAGGAACAGCTTCTAGCTCCTAGCCGCTAGCCTCCAGCTCTTTTGAGGTGAGAGGAAGCACCGGCACTGGGCGCAGAATTCAAATCGGCTCCGAATGGAGTCGCGAAGGTTTTGATCAGCAAGGCAAAGCTAGTAGCTAGAAGCTAGCAGCTAGGAGCTGCATTGATGAGTGAAGCGAAAACATTATTCCAGAAGGTGTGGGAGCAGCATGTGGTGGTTGAGCCGAAAGGCGAGCCGACAGTGCTGTATATCGACCTGCAGTTAGTCCACGAGGTCACTTCGCCGCAGGCGTTTGAAGGATTGCGGCTGGCGGGGCGCAAGGTGCGCAGGCCGGATCGGACCATTGCCACGGTGGACCACAACGTGCCGACGACGATCGAGGGCCGGCTGAATATTGTGGACCAGATTTCTGCGACGCAGATCGCTACGCTGCGCAAGAACTGCGCTGACTTCGGCGTCGAGCTCTACGACGTGAACTCGCGTGAGCAGGGAATTGTGCATGTGATCGGGCCGGAGCTGGGACTGACCAAGCCGGGCATGACGATTGTGTGCGGCGATTCGCACACTTCCACTCACGGCGCGTTCGGAGCGCTGGCGTTCGGCATCGGCACCAGCGAGGTGGAACACGTGCTGGCCACGCAGACGCTGCCGCAGTCCAAGCCCAAGACTTTTCGCATCGCGGTCGAAGGCAAGCTGCCGCTGGGCGTAGCCGCCAAGGACGTGATCCTGGCCATCATCGGCAAAATCGGAACGGACGGCGCGACGGGCTGCGTGATTGAGTACGCGGGCTCGGCGATTCGCGCGCTTTCGATGGAAGGCCGCATGACGGTGTGCAACATGAGCATTGAGGCGGGCGCGCGCGCGGGCATGATCGCGCCGGACGAGACGACGTTTGCATATTTGCAGGGCCGCAAGTTCAGTCCAAAGGGAGAAACGTGGGAACGCGCGGTCGAAGAGTGGAGCAAGCTGCCCAGCGATCCAGGTGCGAAGTTCGATCGCGAGTTGGTGATCGATGCGGAGACGCTGGTGCCCTATGTGAGCTGGGGAACGAGTCCCGGAATGGTAGCTCCCGTGGTGGCCAAAGTGCCCGACCCGGCGAATGCGGAAAGCGAGATCGACCGCAAATCGTTTGAGCGGGCGCTCGAATATATGAACCTGAAGGCGGGCACGCCGTTTGAAGAGATTTCGATCGATCGGGTATTCATCGGATCGTGCACCAATGGACGCATTGAGGACCTGCGCGCCGCAGCGAAGATTGCTGCAGGCCACAAGGTGAGCACGCATGTGAGTGCGATGGTGGTTCCGGGATCGCAGATTGTAAAGGCGCAGGCGGAAAAAGAAGGTTTGGACCGCATCTTTCGCGAGGCCGGATTCGATTGGCGCGAACCGGGCTGCTCCATGTGCCTGGGCATGAACCCCGATATTTTGTCGCCGGGCGAGCGCTGCGCCTCGACGAGCAACCGCAACTTCGAAGGACGGCAGGGCCGCGGCGGACGCACGCACCTGGTCTCGCCGGAGATGGCCGCGGCGGCTGCAATCGCAGGGCATTTTGTCGACATTCGCAACTGGCGCGTGAACGAGGAGGTAGAAGCCTAATGGAACCGTTTCGCACACTAACCGCACTGGCTGCGCCGCTCGACCGCGCCAACGTGGATACCGACCAGATCATTCCCAAGCAGTTCTTGAAGCGGATTGAAAGGACTGGTTATGGTGATTTTCTGTTCTTCGACTGGCGCCGCACGGAGTCGGGCGATCCCGATCCGAATTTCGTGTTGAACGATCCGCGATACCAGGGCGCAAAGATTTTGATTGCGGGCAAGAACTTCGCCTGCGGTTCCAGTCGCGAACACGCCGCGTGGGCGTTGAGCGATTACGGCTTTCGCGTAGTGATTGCGCCGACGTTTGCCGACATTTTCTTTTCGAATGCGGGCAAAAACGGCATCGTGCTGGCGCGGCTGTCCGATTCGGAAGTTGAAACGCTCCTCCAGAACGCGCAAAAAATTCCGGGTTATCAGCTAACGGTTTCGCTTGAAGCGCAGACGGTGACCGATGGCCGCGGATTTTCGGCGAAGTTTGAGATCGATCCCTTCCGCAAGTTCTGCCTGATGGAAGGGCTGGACGACATCGGCCTGACGCTGCGGCACGCTGCGGCGCTGGATGCGTTTGAAACGAAACACAACGAAGCCGGCTGGCTGAAAGCGAAGTAAAAGAGCACATGGCGATTGAAGGCAAGCGACAAAGTATTCCGTTGACCGAAGGGCCGAGCCGCGCGGCAGCGCGATCCTATTTGCGCGGCGCAGGATTCAAGAAGGACGATCTGCACAAGCCGATCATTGGTGTGGCGAATACCTGGACCGAGATCGGCACCTGCAACGTGCATTTGCGCGAGATTGCCGAGGCGCTGAAGCAGGGAATTCGCGAGGCGGGCGGAACGCCGATGGAGTTCAACACCATCACCATCTCCGACGGCATCACCATGGGCACGCAGGGCATGAAAGCGTCGCTGGTGAGCCGCGAGGTGATCGCCGACTCCATTGAACTCATGGCTCGGGGAAATCTTTTTGACGGCCTGGTCGGCATCGGCGGATGCGACAAGAACATGCCGGGCATCATCATGGCGCTTTGCCGTCTGGATACTCCAGGCATGATGCTCTACGGCGGGTCGATCGCACCGGGCAAGGTTGACGGCGCGGACGGCAAGAAGATCGACATTTCGATTCAGAATGTTTTTGAAGGCATCGGGTCGCACGCAGCGGGGCGGATCGACGATGCGGGATTAGAGAATCTTGAAGCTCATGCCTGTCCGGGCGCGGGCGCATGCGGCGGACAATTCACCGCCAACACGATGGCGATGAGCGCGGAGATTCTAGGCATTTCGCCGATTGAGCTTTCCGGCGTTCCCGCCACGGCCCCCAACAAGCTTGAGGCCACGCGCGAGGCCGGACACATTTTGATGGACGCTGTACGCGCGAACCGGCGCCCTTCCCAGATCATCACCCGCAAGTCTCTAGAGAACACAATTGCCAGCGTGGCCGCCAGCGGCGGATCG
>DASXFF010000210.1:0-3268 GCA_036489735.1 Occallatibacter sp.
GCGCAGGTGGTGCAGACGCTCACTGAACATGGAGCGATGGGTCACACCATCATCGTTGCTGCTTCGGCCTCAGAGCCCGCACCGATGCTCTATCTCGCGCCCTATGCCGCAACGGCGATGGGAGAATACTTCCGCGACAACGGCAAGCACGCTCTGGTGATGTACGACGATCTTTCCAAGCACGCGATGTCCTATCGCGAAATTTCGCTGCTGCTGCGCCGCCCACCGGGCCGCGAAGCGTATCCCGGCGATGTGTTCTATCTTCACTCACGCCTGCTGGAGCGCTCCTCGAAGATGAGCAAAGAGCGCGGCGGCGGATCGCTCACCGCCCTGCCGGTGATCGAAACCCAGGCCGGCGACGTCTCGGCTTACATTCCGACGAACGTTATTTCGATCACCGACGGACAAATTTTCCTGGAGACCGATCTGTTCAACTCCGGTGTACGGCCTGCCGTAAACGTAGGCCTTTCCGTCTCGCGCGTCGGATTTTCGGCAGCGATCAAGGCCGTGAAGCAGGTGGGCTCGACATTGAAGCTCGATCTGGCGCAGTATCGTGAGCTGGCGGCGTTTGCGCAGTTCGGCTCCGACCTCGATCCGCTCACTCAGAAACAGCTTGCCCGCGGCGTCCGCCTTACCGAGCTGCTCAAGCAGCCGCAATTTCATCCGCTCACCTGGCAGCAGCAGATGATCGTTCTTTTTGCCGGCACGCAAGGCTATCTCGACGCGTTTCAGGTTGCCGACATTCGCGCCTTCGAGGACGGCATGCACAAATATTTTGCGGACGCGCAGCAGGCGCTCGTGGCCGACATCACAGAGAAAAAATCTCTCGACGACGATCTGCGCAGCCGGTTGCATGCGGCGCTTAAGGAGTACGCGGCGAATTTCAAGCAGGAGCTGGCTGCCGCGGTTTAGGGATCAGGGTTCAGGGGTCAGGGATCAGGCGTTAGGGAACATTCGGTATCAAGGTGGGGTCAGAAAGCGCAGATGGAAGATGGTACGGTCGTATCGGGATTTGGTAGTTTGGCAGAAATCTATTCAGTTGTCAGTTATTGTTTATCGGTTGACTAAGGGATTCCCGAAGGATGAGACATATGGGCTCGCAAGTCAGATGAAGCGTGCGGCGGTTTCGATTCCGAGCAATATCGCGGAGGGGCATGGGAGGTTGAATACCCCCGAATACAGGCACTTTCTTGGAATTTCCCGAGGGTCGAATTTCGAACTGCAGACTCAGATTGAGATAGCTCGCAAGCTGGAGATCGGTGAATCGAAGTTGTTGGATTGAAGCGGAAGGCTTGTCGCACGAGGTGGGAAAGATGATTTTCGGAATCCTGGAAAGGATCAAGAAGTAGGGTTCGGTGTCGATTGGGTTTTTGATCCCTGATCCCTGACCTCTGATCCCTGGAACAGAAATGGCAAACGTACTCGATCTCCGGCGACGCATCCGCAGCGTGAAGAACACGCGGCAGATCACCAAGGCCATGAAGATGGTTTCGGCGGCCAAGCTGCGCCGCGCGCAGGAGCGCGCTCTGGCGGCGCGTCCCTTTGCCCGCATGATCGTCAGCGTGCTTGAGTCGCTGCGGCGCCGGGTCGATCTCTACGACGAGAAGACCGGCAACCTTTCGAATCCGCTCTTTCTGACCCGGCCCGAAAAGCGGGTGCTCGTGGTCGTCGTCTCGGGCGACAAGGGTTTTGCGGGCGCCTTCAACGCCAACATTCTCAAGACGGCCTATCAGTTTATCGCCGGCAATCCGGACAAGGAAATCGATATCGAGGCCATCGGCCGCAAGGGCCGCGACCAGATGCGCCGTCGCTATCCGACTGCGAGTTATACCGAGCAGACGGATGAGAGCGGCCAGACCCGACCGGTCAGGTCGCAGCGCAAGGGGTCGGTCGAGGTCACCGGTGACTACCCCGGCATGTTGGTCAAGCTCGAAGCCTCACGCGTTCAGGAACTGGCGCACTCCATCGTCTCGCGCTACATTCACGAGGAGATCGATGCCGCATACATCGTCTACAACGAGTTCAAGTCGGTCATTGCGCAGCGCGTCGTGGTCGAGCGTGTGCTTCCGCTCATCGATCTCGGCTCTCCGCAGATCACAGGCGCGGTCGAGCCCTCCGTCGAAGAAAAGGAGCGCGCTGCCGAGGCCGCACTTTCGGCGGGCATCGATATTGAAGCGGCCGACACCACAGAAGCCGACGAGGAAGCCAAGAAGTTCGGCACCGCCAACGTCGATTACATTTACGAGCAGCCGGCCGAGCAGCTATTTGCGGGCCTGCTGCCGCAGTACATCTTTGCAGTTCTGTTCCACGCTATGACGGAATCAGTGGCCGCGGAGCATGCGGCCCGCATGACGGCGATGGATTCGGCAACTAATAACGCCTCCGACATGATCGATGCCCTCACGCTGCACATGAATCGTGTGCGCCAGGCGGCGATCACCAAGGAGATCATCGAGATTGTGAGCGGCGCGGCGGCGCTGTAAGGCAGCTTCCAGCAGTTAGATTCCAGCCTCTAGCTCTTCGACACGAGAAGAAAGCAGAGTCGAGGTTGAGGAGGAAAAGGCTGGAAGCTGGGAGCTAAAAGCTAGGAGCTGTAGTCAATGGCAGAAAACATCGGTAAAGTGATTCAGGTCTCCGGCCCAGCCGTAGACGTTCAATTTGAAGAAGCCACCATGCCGCCGATTTATCAGGCGCTGCGCGTCGTGAGCGACGGCTTCACGGTCCCCACCCCCATCAACGTGATCCTGGAAGTGCAGCAGCACCTGGGCGAGGGGCGCGTGCGCACGGTCGCCATGGAAGCGACGGACGGCATGGTTCGCGGCATGAATGCGATCGATCTTGGCGGTCCGATCCGCATGCCCGTGGGCAAGGAGACGCTGGGCCGCGTGCTGAACGTGATTGGCGAGCCGGTGGACAATCTCGGCCCCATCGGCGAGAAAACGCGCATGCCCATCCATCGCCCCGCGCCGCTGTTCGACGAGCAGTCGACATCGGAGGAGATGTTTGAGACGGGCATCAAGGTCGTCGACCTCATTCAACCCTTTTTGAAGGGCGGCAAGATCGGCCTGTTCGGCGGCGCCGGCGTGGGCAAGACCGTCGTCATCATGGAGCTCATCAACAACGTCGCGAAGAACCACGGCGGCTTCAGCGTGTTTGGCGGCGTGGGCGAGCGGACCCGCGAGGGCAACGACTTGTGGCTCGAAATGAGCGAGTCGGGCGTGATCAATCCGGGCAAATGGCAGGATTCAAAGTGCGCGCTGGTTTACGG
>DASXFF010000014.1:0-2494 GCA_036489735.1 Occallatibacter sp.
ATCTTTGCAATTGTCTCCACGACCAGCATTCCAACCTCGGCTTCCAAGAATCATAGAAGCCGATGTTGCCCCTCTGTTCGGGGGTCCCTATTGGATGCCGATCACCCCCAAAGGGGGTCCTTGTTGCATGCCGATTCACACCTCCCCCTCGCAGCAGCAATGATTTGGGGCTGTGCCCATGTGATAGGACAATTAGGACCGCCTGCTCGTGTAAGCTGAGGCCATCAACTGAGACGGCCGCCCATACACACAACCTGTTCTTTGTCTGCACGACTGCCGCATTCTTCGCGACGCTCGTTTCGGCGTTGGCGGGTGGCTAATTCGGCTAGCGCGGGCGTGACTGTCGGACCGCAGGGGCGTCCTATTATTCTCCGGGAATTCGACAATACGTGATGGCTATCACACGCCGTCGCCCGGTCTGCCGCGACCAATGAGGGACCCCATCATGAGATGGAGCAACACACAGGAGATCACCATGAGTAAGACCCTCAAGACCGTGTCGGCCCTCGCAATCGCGGCGGCCACTCTCACTGCAGTCACCCTCGCCAGCGGCAGCGCCGCGTCCGCCTATCCGCTGAATGGAGCCCACCGGCTACCGCTGTTCACCGCCCATCCGCTGAACGGAGCCCACCGTCTACCGTTCTTCAGGGTGCACCGGCCCGTATTCTCGTGCCTCGCCTGCAACCTTCCGCGGCCGCACCCGACGTGGGGTAACCACCCCTGGCGCTTCCACAACTGGGGCTATGGCTATAACCGCTGGTACTGGGACCGCTATCGTTACCGCTACGGCTTCGTACAGCACCCGGGCGCGGTCTCGTTTGCTGCACCGGCGGCGGTCTCCGCTCCGGCCCAGGCTTCCGGTGGCCCGCAGAACTGCCTGACCGAGCAGAAAATGCCGGACGGCAGCGTGATATTCGCCGACGTCTGCAAGCAGGTCAGCGCGATCGCGTCTCCGTCATCGGCTGAGCCCCGGCAGTGAGCCAAGTGAATCCGGCGTGAACAAGTCGGAGAAAGCGGGGCCGCCCATGCCTTGGGGCGGCCCTGCGCACTTTGGCTTCACGGGGACGTTGCTCCAGCTGCGATTGCAAACGGCATTTGTGAAAGTGTACAGTCAGCGTTGCCAACGTGACGCTACTCGTCCGTTTGGCGGTTATGTTAGGTAGTTTTGCATGTCGGGTGAGAGCAAAGACCAACATACCCCACCTGATGGCGCCGATCTGGTAGCAAGTGGCCCCGTGCTGGCGCGCTGGCTCGGAATATCCGGGAAGGCGGTGTACGACTTGGCGAAGGCCGGGATCCTGGTACGTATCAGCCGGGACCAATTTTCCCTGGAAGAGAGCGTCCGCCACTACTGCGAGCATATCCGGCGAACTGCATCGCAGCACAACGGCGACGCTGGAGGCGGTCAAGACATCAACGGGACGGGCCATCGAACATCCTGACGGCCGTTCACGTCGAGAAAGTCTCGTCCCTCGCATTTTCGTTCCGGTGAAAGGTCAAAACGCATCGAAGGTGCAGCCATCGACTTTACATGCCTCCGACACCATCCCCAGATCGCCCGACTTAGGGACAGGGTTTCCAGTCGAGCCGGGTCCGCCTTTCTAATTTGCTGTGGGGAACTGCAGCCTACAGCAACCCCTTAAAGCTTGAATCCAGTGACGCTCTGCTTGCATCTGTTTGGACCGCAGGCCTCAAATAATTTCAGCAAGCGTAACCGCTACTCCGAATGAAATACCGCTCCAAAGAAGGAATATCAGCCTCGCTGGCCAAAAATGGCGGATGCTAATGACAGCGTCCAAATCAATTTGTGGATCGCACAATAATAGCCCCGCACAGAACACACCTAGGCCGTGTGTACGGATTTGATCAAGATGAAGCCGAGAGCAAGCGCGATGAACGAGCCGTAATTCTGCGCCGTCTTCTCGCATCGAAGCGCGATACGCTTAAAGCGCTTGAGCTTGCCGACCGCTTGTTCGATGCGTGCCCGCGCCTTGTAGAGTGTTTTCGGAAAGAAGGCGGGTATGTCTTTGGTGTTGGATCGATACGGGACTGCCGGGCATATTCCGCGTTGGCGTGCGGCTTTGCGATTTGATTTGGAATCGTAGCCCTTGTCGCCGAGCGCGGCACGCGGATTGATATCGGGGCCGATGTCGAGAAGCGTCTCGAAGTTGCAGCTGTCGCTGGCCTCACCGCCGGTGAGATGGAAGGCGATTGGCAAGCCACCGAAGTCGGTTTTCAAATGAACCTTAGTAGAGAAACCGCCACGCGAGCGGCCTAGCGCCTGATCATGCTGCCCCCCTTTGCGCCTGCCGCCGAAACATGGGCGCGTATCACAGTGGAATCGAACATCTGCATCGTAACAGCGTCAGTAGATAAGACTGCCCGGATCTGGAACGCCGCGACCGGACAGCTAATAGCGATCCTGCACGGTCATGAAAGCGCGGTCTTTTCCGCAGCATTCAGTCCCGACGGTAAGCGCATCATCACTGCGTCC
>DASXFF010000016.1:0-3582 GCA_036489735.1 Occallatibacter sp.
TCGGCTTCTTGCGCGGTTGCGATAGCAGGTCGAGCGGGCTCGCGATGCTGGCGATCATGCCGGTGGCGACGCGGGTATAGCGGGCCGTGGCGTCGAGTTTGGCGTGACCCAGGAGCGCCTGGATGATGCGGATATCGGTGCCGCGTTCCAGCAGATGCGTTGCAAAGCTGTGGCGCAGCACATGCAGCGTGACTTTCTTCCTGATCCCGGCGGCGTCGACGGCCTCATGGAAGAGGCGCGCGAGCTGCCGCGTGGTCATCGGCTTGCCCGGCCTTTTGCCGGGGAACAGCCAACGTTCCTGCTGGGGCATTGTCGCATCGCGACGCGACGGCCGCTCCTTCCACCATTGCCGCAACAGGTCGAGGGTCTCAGGGGACAGCATGACATTGCGGTCCTTGCGGCCCTTACCTTGCTCGATGCGAATGATGTTCTGCGCGCTGTCGATGTGCTTGACCTTGAGCCGGACCACTTCGCTGGCACGCAATCCGCAGCCGTAGGCCAAGCTGAGCAAAAGGCGCGTCCGCAGGCTGTTGGCAACGGCTAAAAGCCGACGTCCTCGTCTGGGCTGATCACTTGCGGAATCTTCTGCGGTTCGCGCAGGTGGTAGATCTCGGCCGCGAGGTCCAGCCGTCGCAGCGTCACGCGGAACAAAAACCGCAGCCCGGTCATGATGCGGTTGCGATTGCAAATGCTCGTCCTCGTCTCGGCGAGATACAGTTGGAAGTGGCGGATGTCCTCGACATTGGCCGTGTCCGGAGAGCGCTTGAGAAACGCGGCAAACCGCTTGCAGCTGTAGATGTGGCTCCTCTGCGAGTGCGGGCCGAGTTGACGCGCGGTCATGTCCTCGATCATCCGCCGGCGAGGCGGGGTAACGACATCGATGCTCATGGGAAACTCCCGTCCAGGATGAGGTTGACGACACCTCGATCCTCCCGACAGGACCTCCCGTCCGCCATCAGTGGTCTCGACCGGTTTAGGACCCGTTCAGATAAGCCGCTCTCCGCCGCTGGCTATCGCGCAGCGATTTAGTGCGTTGGCCCTTCGCTGCATTTCTCGGCCTTCTGCATTTAAGTCGGCTTTTGGGATAAACCGGAAGCGCGGCGTCAATCTTCGCTGACCAGCCATGATGCACCCGGCAGTAAATGGCGGCCACTTATTTGGACCCCCTGGACGTAATTCTCGTCAGCGGGCGAACTAAATCACGGAGTTCTTCGATAAACAGGCGCGCAATCGGGTTGGGGGTGCGATTTTTCAACGCCGTGATTTCTACCGGCTGGGTTTGGAGTGGCAACCGGACGGTCAGTGCTTTGAGCTTAAGGCGACGCACGCCGAAGTGCAGCATAGAGCCTGGTAACAAGCTTAGAAACGGACCGCTTTCAACAAGGCGCACGCGGACAGACATAGAGTTGGAGACAATACGGGCCGTTGGCAGAGAAACTCCCGCGCGCCTGAAGCTTTCAGCAACCAACATACCAACGACGTTTTCGGATTCCGGCAAAACCCAAGCTTCGTCCAAAAGCTGGGTAAATTCGATCTTACGCCGGCGCAGCCAGGGACTTTCCAGGCCGGCAACGACGAACAAAGCTTCGTCGAACAGTGGCTCTGCTGTGAAATCATCGCCATAGTTTTTGCCCCACGTACGGCCAATTACAAAATCGACATTCCGCTCGCGCAGTAAACGGCAAAGCGTCGGCGAATCTCCGTCGGATACATGAAGGCTTATTTTGGGATAGCGAGTGGTCAACCGCTCCAGAATCGCGGGGATCAAACCATCCGCCAGAGGCGTTGTGCAACCGATACCAAGTTCGCCCACAGTGGGGTCGGACAGAAATGTGAGCTGTTGCACGCCGCGCTTGATCTCATCGAACACTGCTGTGCTGCAGTTGACGAACGCGTCGCCATGCGCAGTTGGCTCGACGCCCCGAAAATTACGGTCGAGAAGGCGAATCGAGAGAGCGTGTTCGAGATCGGAAATCGTCTTTGAAACTACCGGCTGGGAAACGCCAAGTTGCTCCGCAGCCTTGGCCATGCTGCCGGCCTGGGCAACAGCAAGAAAGACATGGAGGTCACGCAGCTTCACTCTTCGGCCAATGCGATCTGTCCACTGCATGATGCATCCATTAGCTGATCAGCTATACCCGTATCACGAAATCGAACTTCCGACTATGGCTAATCTGGCTACCTTCACGTGTACTTCCGCTTGGAATGCCCGACGTCCCCGTTACCAAAATCGTGGAGCGTCCGATGCTGAGCCGTAGATCATTTGTTGCGTCATTAGCGTTATCACCGCTAACAAGGAGTGCAGCCAGCGCGGCCATTGCCGGAGATTGGCCAAGGCGACCGGTGCGCATCCTCTACCCTTATGCTGCCGGTAGTAGCGGAGACACCACCGCGAGGCTCCTCGCCGCGAGTTTGAGCGAAGCGCTTGGACAGCCCTTCATCGTCGAGGACCGGACCGGCGCCAACGGCATTCTTGCAGCCGCGAGCGTCGCACGTTCGCCCGCTGACGGTTACACGCTATTTTTCGCTACCACGCCTCAGATTTCGATTTCCCCTGTGATATCGAGTGTGCCGTACGATCCGATAAAGGACTTCGCTCCAATCAGTGCCGTCAGCATGAACCCTTTTGCATTGGTGGTGAATGCCAAACTGCCGGTCCACACCGTGGCTGAGTTTGTCGACTTCGTGCGCAAGCAGGGCAAAGGGTTCGCCTACGCGGAAGGTGGCTTTGGAAGCATTAATCACCTTGCTATGGCAGTGTTTTTAGATCGCGCCGGCGTCAACGGGACCAACGTCAGCTACAAAGGCAACGGACCTGCCCTAATGGACGTGGTAGCAGGCCACTTGCCAGCGATGTTCTCCCTACTTGGCGATGCGATGGTGCAAGCCAAGGCAGGCACTATTCATATGCTCGCCGTTTCCAGCGAGCACCGTTCTGTACAGGCATTGGACATACCTACGGTGGCTGAGAGCGGGTATCCCGGATATCAGGCTTTGTCCTGGTGGGGTTTGCTGGCGCCTGCGCGCTCGCCGCAATCCGTCATCGATCGGCTCGCATTAGAGGTCGGCCTCGCCATAAAAAAAGAGAAGATTGCATCGCAACTTGCTGACTTCGGTGTCGAGCCAGTGGGTAACAGCCCCGGAGAATTTGCAGCCATGATCCTGGCCGACAACGCTCGTTGGTCTCAAGCTGTAAAGGTCGCGGGCATCGAATCCCACTGATGAAGGATTGGGCTCCCGCAATTCCGTATGAACCGGCGACGGAATGTCACTCGATGGCGCATCGCGTCATCTCGCTGCAGCGCGAAGATTCGGTCGCTTTTGGTCCTTTTCAACATGGTGCGACGCCGGACCACTTCGGTCGCAAACGGGGAAGAACCGACATTAGAGTAGTTGACCGAGGCTACTATCGGGACGCGCCTGACCCTGAGCGGACCTCATCGCCTGCGCCCGAAGCCCGCATCGCGGGCCTGTACGATGACCTGCGCGCGGGTGCTGGCTCCAAGCTTGCTGAAGATCGTGGACAGATGGTTGCGAACGGTCTTGACGCTGATGTTCAGCCTTGCCGCGATCTCATTGTTA
>DASXFF010000081.1:0-9928 GCA_036489735.1 Occallatibacter sp.
CTGCGCCTGCGGGCGCTTATCGAATTGAGTGCGGGCGAACCGGATAAGGCGCTTAGCGACGTGCAGAAGGCGCTGGCATTGAACGCGCACGATCGCGACGATCTGCAGTTGGATGGCGATGTGCTGATGCGGCTCGGCCACACCGATGAGGCCATTGCCGCTTACAAGCAAGTGCTGGCATCCGCGCCCGATAACAAGTATGCCCTCATCTCGCTAGGCTATGCATCGCGTGCGGCCGGACGCGACCAGGATGCCGAGATGTATTTCGAGCGCCTGGAGAAAGTCGATCCCAAGCTCTACATTCCCTATCTCGCACTCGGCGATCTGTACACGGCTCGACGGAATTTCGCCAAGGCGGAAGCCTCTTACAGCAAGGCTTACGCACTGGATGGCAGCCGGCCGCTGATCATGGCAGGCGGCATGAATGCGGCGATCGAAGCTCATGACCTGAATCTGGCGGCTCGCTGGTTGGGCCGGGTTACGGGGCCAATGGGTCAGGAACCCCAAATTCTTCGCGAGAAGGAAAGATATCTTAGCTTCCGCGGCGACTATCAACAATCCGCAGTGGTGGGTGAGGAAGCGATCAAAGTTCTCCCTCATGATCGGGATGTGGTCGTGTATCTGGGATACGACTTACTCCATATGGAAAAGTATGAGGACCTAGGCAAACTAACGGCACAATACGGGAATGTGTTTCCCAAGGAACCGGACATTCCGCTCCTGCAAGGCTATGTTGACAAGCACGAGGGCCGCAGCGAAGAGGCAAGGCAGGATTTTACAGAAGCGCTCAAGCGCAATCCGGAAGTTGTGACGGCGTACGTGAATCGCGGATACATGCTGAACGATCTGCGCCAACCCCAATCCGCTGCGGATGACTTTGAGTCCGCGCTGAAGCGGGAGCCCGGCAACGGCGAAGCTCATCTGGGCCTGGCTTATGCAGACCTCGATCTCAAGAAGCCGCAGAGTGCGATTCATCAGTCGGATCTGGCGGAGAAGGCTCTCGGTGACTCGAAAGATCTTCACGTGATTCGCGCTACAGCTTATGGCCGCGAGGACATGCTCATCAAGGCCGCCGTTGAATACCGCGCCGCATTGAAGTTTGCACCCGATGAAAGCGCGCTTCATCTGGGATTGGGCAATGTGCTTTTTGCAGAGCGGCACTATCACGACGCCATCGATGAACTGCAGATTGCGGTGAAGAGCTCCCCGGACAACGCGGATGCTTATGCGCTGATGGCGCGCTCGTACGCCAACCTGCAGGACCGCAACGAAACAATGCAGTATGTGAAGCTGGCCGAGGCGCACGCCGGCGAGATTCCGGCAGGGAAGAAGACTTCCACATCTTCTCGGGGCGAGATATTTGTCTCCACCGGTGAGGCGTTGGATACGATCGGAGATCACACAGCTGCAATGGACCGCTTCCGCAGTGCGCTGGAAGCGACGGATAGTGACCGCGTGGGTGTTCGGCTGGCGATTGCGCAATTGATGGCGCAGCAAGGCCACTCGCAAGATGCGGAGAGGCAGATCGCCTTGGCGCAAATGGAAGGCGCGGCGGGCGATACCGCAGCCCCGACCGGCGGCCAATACATTGCAGCGGCCGATGTGTTTCGCTCGATGCACGACTACCAGCTTTCGGAGTCGTACCTTGAGCGCGCGAAGGCAGCCGGTGCACCGGACACAGAAGTGCGGATCGGCATGGCCAACAGCTATCTCGCCCTGGGCGACACGTCAAGGGCAGAGGCAGAACTGGCGGCGGTGAGCGCGGTGGCCGACAGTGCGCCGGACTACCAGTACCTGCTCGCCAAGGCAAATGTCTATCGGCAGGAGCATCACGGCGCCGAGGCGCTGACCTCCTTTGCGCAGGCTACGAATGCCGAGGGAGAAGACCAGACTGCTGAACTAGCCTTGCTGCAGGCGGGTGCGGACGAGGGACTGCGCGTTACGCCGAACCTCAGCCTTCTGTCCTTCGTCTCTCTGTCTCCCGTATTTGAGGACTCGACAGTCTACGTACTGGATTCAAAACTGGACGCGACCCAACCCGTGACAACTTCCCAGCCTGCATTGCTGCCTCCGCCGCGTTCATCGCTCGAAACGCAGTGGACGGACGCATACCATTTGCATCTCGGTCACTTTCCAACCGTTGGCGGGTTCTTTCAACTGCGCAATGCACGCGGCCAGATATCTGTGCCTGCGACCAACTCCATCGTCAGCAGAAACACTACCGATTACACCTTCAACGTAGGCGTGAATCCCAGTATCAATATCGGCAGGAACGTCCTGACATTCGACGGAGGAATTCAGGAGATTGTTCGGCGCGATTCGCAGTCTCCCGTGGCCATGAACCAAAACCTGTTTCGTGTATTTGGATATGTTTCGACGAGTTCATTCTTCAACGCTCTCTCTATGACTGGATATGTGATCCATGAGACCGGGCCGTTTACGGAAAGCAACATTCATTCCTCCGCGCTCACCGGCGGCGTCGACTTTCGCGTAGGCGCGCCGTGGGGAAAGACGGCCTTGATCACTGGCTGGGGTACCAACGACCAGAAGTTTTCTCCAGCTAACTACGAAGACTATCTCACCTCTTCCTATATCGGCGTCGATCGCCGGTTTGGCGAACGGCTGGATGTCCGTGCGATGGTCGAAGATCTCCGTGCATGGCGCGTTGTGGGAACAAATTCAGGAATCGCCCAGAACCTGCGCCCAGCCGGGACAGTGGACTTTACTCCGAACCGCAGTTGGGATGTTCAGGTGTCGAGCGCTTATTCCAGCACCAGAAGCTTTCATGCTTATGACTCAATCCAGAACGGCTTCACACTCTCATACGCACGGCCGTTTCGCCGCAAATTCAATGACGATTCGGGGCAAGTCGTTCTTCAGTATCCAATCCGGTTCTCGGGTGGCATACAACAGGAGACCTTCTTCAATTTCATGGGTGGTCACAATCAGCAGTTCAGACCTTACATAAGTATCAGTCTGTTTTGAAGGCGGAATCCGAATGAAAATATGTTTAGTTGCAACGTTCCCACCCAGTGGACGCCAGTTGAATGAATACGCTTTTCATATTGCTCGAGAGTTGCGAAGCAATCCCGGCATCGAGCTTACGATCCTGGCCGATGAGCTGACCGATTATGATTTTGCGACAGATGAGAACGGTAACTCGCTGAAGGCGGACCAGCTGTCGGAGCTGCCCGGCTTTAAAGTTATCCGCTGCTGGAAGTTTGGCGGCATTGGCACTCCTGTTCGTCTTCTGAATACCATTCGACGTCTCAAGCCCGACGTTGTGTGGTACAACCTGGTGTTCTCGAGTTTTGCCACGCCGGATAAACCTTTCGCGGCATTTGCCGGATTAGCGGCGCCCGCCCTTACACAGGCCGCGGGCTTCTTCACACATATCACCTTGCACCACATCATCGAGCACGTTGATTTTGCGGCAGCGGGAGTTCAGCGGGAGAAGCTCTATCGGCTGGGAACTAACTTGGCAACCAAGGCACTGCTCAAGGCTCACTCTGTCTCGGTCCTCTTGCCCGGCTACCGGCATACCCTCGTTACCAAGTATTCGGCGAGCAACGTGTTGCTAGGTACCCACGGCACTTTTGCATCCCTCCCAAGCCCGCCCGATTTTGGCGAGCGCGGCAACCCTGATCACCGGATATTGGCGATAGGGCATTGGGGCACTTATAAGCGGCTGGAAACGCTGATGGAAGCCTTTCCGATGGTTCTGAAAAAGATACCGAATGCTCGGCTGATTGTTGCCGGCGCGAACCATCACACCAAGGCCGGATACTGGGAATCAATTCGCGACGCGCAACCGGCGGGGCTTCCTATCGAATTCCGTGGATACGTCGCAGAGGACGCAATTCCAGAACTGTTCCGAACCACTTCGGTTGTTGTAATGCCGTATGACTCGGCAACAGGATCGAGCGGGCCGGCGCATCAAGCCTGCGAATACGGTGTGCCTATTGTGTGCGCCGACATTGACGATTTGCGCGGGATGGCCTCCGGTGAGGGCATGGCGGTCCGCTTTCATAATCGAGGCGATGCCGCGGATCTGGCAGAGCAGCTTATCGCCATTCTCGAATCGCCGGAGCTGCAGCGCGAAATGGCGGAACACAATTTCAGAGCGGGAGTGGAGATGACGATGACGAGTGTGGTGAACAACTATCTTCGCTGGTTTGAATTGCACAAGTGCAAACAGGCCATTAAGAAGGGACGCAACCTCACCGGATCGGGACGCGCTGTGCTCGGGGCTCTGAGGGCAACGGAGGCTCCCAACTGGAACTTGCAGGCGGCGCTGCTTACCCAGCGAAAAGACGGCATGGATGAACTGCGAGGGTCCGCTCCGGCAGCGAGTTATCGCCATGCCGAGGACATAGCGGACCGTTTTGCATGGAGTTGGTCAAGGGCACGCGGCGGGCGTAAACGGGCCGAGCAGGAAGAGCGCAACCCAGCCGCGAACGCGAAGCCGTAATAGATTGCCTCCACGCTCAAGCATTGAAAATACGGCGCTCTCCACTGCTGCTACGGCAACGCGGCAGATGCTCGTCTTTGCCTCAATCAGCGCGGTTGACCAGGTTACCTGCGGTGCATTGGCGTGCACACGAAGCAAGCATCTTATGCATGAATTGAGCGCATCGAATCTAAAAGAAATTGTTGTGCCGTCAAGCCGAATGGTGACAACGGAATAATCGAAAAAACAACGAACAAACTGCTGTGGCGAAGTGGTCGTGAGGGCTATCGAATGAAACGCGGAATCAGCGCGCAGCCCGCAAAGACCCAAAGGAGAACACGGTGAAAGCCCTGCGCCTGCGTAACACTCTACCCTTGGTTGCTTCCTGGATTGCTCTTGGCTGTGCTCTTCCACTGATGCTCGCCGGATGCAGCGGCAAGAGCTTTACCGGATCGACGAACGCGCCTACGGTCTCCATCTCAGCCAATCCAACTTCAATTGCGGCAGGGACGTCCTCAACGCTGACAGTGACGGCGACAAACGCAACGCAGGTAACAATAAGCGGAAGCGACGGCTCGTCCTATACGCTGAGCAATACCGGCGGTTCGAAGAGTGTTAGTCCCAGCACGACTACCACCTATACGGCGACCGCCGCCGGCATTGGCGGATCGGTTACCGCGGCAGCAACGGTGTCGGTAACCGCCGCCGCTGCGCCGGTCGTCACCATAACTGCCAATCCAGCCTCTATCGCGGCAGGTGCTTCGTCGACACTTACGGTCACTGCAACCAATGCAACTCAGGTCACGGTGACAGGCACCGACTCAAGCAGCTATAGCCTGGCTGCGACCGGTGGCGCCCAGGTTGTGAATCCTGCTGCGACAACAACCTATACTGCGACTGCAGTGGGCAGTGGCGGCACAACTACTGCCACAGCTACGGTAACGGTGGCTTCCGCCTCACCGGCAACAGTTACCATAACTGCGAATCCGGCTTCGATTGTTGCCGGTAACTCTTCAACCCTGACTATTGTTGCGGCCAATGCCACCACCGTTGCTGTTACTGGGACGGACGGAAGTTCCTATAACCTTGCCGCAACCGGCGGGACGCAGGTTGTGAGCCCGGCGGCTACAACCACTTACACCGCGGCCGCAACTGGAACCGGCGGAAATGCCTCCGCGAGCGCTAAAGTCACAGTAGGCGCGGGGGGATCGATTCAATCCATCGACCACGTGATCTTCATGCTGCAGGAAAATCACACCTTCGATAACTATTTCGGCATGCTCAATCCATATCGCCAGAAGAACGGGATGAACGTTGGCGATAACGGCACAACGTACAACGTGGATGGCATTGACGACAAGCTGGATACGATCAGCAACACGGATGACGAAGGAACCACCTACAAGCTGTTTCCTTTCACCAGCACCTGCATCGACGATGAAACATCGGCGTGGCTGGCGAGTTATGGAGACGTGAACACCTATAACTTCCTTGAAGGGCGCTTCATTCTTATGGACGGCTTCGTACACAATGCGGAAGGCTTTGCGAAGAGTTGCGTCAAGGCAGGCAATTGTTCCGGCGAATTCACGGACACTACGGGCCAGCGCTCCATGGGCTACTACGACGAGAACACCCTCAACTACTACTACTACATGGCGTCGCAGTTTGCCGTTTCCGACCGGTGGTTTTCGCCCGTCGCCAGCAAGAGCATCGACAACCGCATTGCTACTTTCACCGGCGGCACGACGCAGGGCCTGGTCAAAGATCCGGGCGGAGACGACCATCTTTCACAACTCGACATCCCGACCATCTTCCAGGAACTCGATGCGCACAAAGTCTCGTGGAAGATCTACTACACGGTGACACAGGGCTTTTGCCTCGATGAGGACGACTGCCCAACCACGGGAGACGATCGCTACCCGGCTACGGATTTCTCCGACCTCAGCTATTCGTATAACTTCCTCCGCGAAAATCCAGGCGGCTCCGCGACAGGCTGCCCCGCGCCTCTTCAGCCTTCCAGCGTTGTGGGCGACTCGACGGATTCATTCTGCATCGACACTGACCACATCGCGCCGATTTCAACCTACTTCAGCGATGTCGATGCGGGCACGCTGCCGAGCTTTGCGTTTATCGAAGCTGGATACGGGAACAACGACGAACATCCGGGATCGGGCCAATCGATCCTGCAAGGTCAGGCGCAAGTGGCCAGCATCATGAATGAGCTGATGAAGAGCCCTTCATGGGCCGACTCTGTTTTCTTCTTCAGCTACGATGAGGGCGGCGGTCCGTATGACCACGTGCCTCCCGTGCCTAACCACTCCAACGACGACACCAACACGACAACGCTTGGTGCGACGCCCGGAGATATTTCTCAAATCGCCGTCAACCCGGATGCGACTACCGGTGATCCAAACATGTTCTTCCCATGCTTGCCGGCAACGCCGGGAACGCCGACAACACATTGCGACCTGGCATCGGGAGATCCCGGAGCGACAACTGGAGACGCGGCTGCCGAAGATGGATTTGCGGCACAACTTGGCTTCCGTCTGCCTAACATGATCGTTTCTCCCTTCACCATCAAGCACTACGTGTCGCACACGCCAATCGACCACACCGCTGTGATCAAGTTTGTCGAGAACCGATTTATCGGCCCATCGGCGCACCTCACGAATCGCGATGCGGCCCAGCCGGACTTGCTGGAGTTCTTCGACTTCAACAATGTTCCGTGGGCGACGCCGCCCACACCGCCGGTGCCTGTCTCGAACAGCAGCTCATGCACGCCGGAGCATTTCTCAGTAGCGCCGCCATCATCGAAAAAGTAAGTATCGCTGGTGCGATTGCGGTTCAGGGGAGATAGAACGACGACACTGCGCTGCGCTTGGCGCGAATCTACGAGACTACTTCGTAGGGACGCATCATGTCGTTATCTTCATGCTCAAGCATGTGGCAATGAAATACGTAGCGGCCGGTGAAGCCCTCGAAGCGGGCCAATATCGTAAGAACGTCGCGTGGGTTCACAACGGCCGTGTCCTTCCAACCTGCCTCGTTCGGTGCAGGGGGCCGCAGCGGACCCACCGGCGTGACCACGCCGCGCTGCATCGTAGCGAAATCAAAGCCTTGACGATGAAGAATCTGAAACTGGACCAGGTGCAGATGCATTGGGTGAGCATCATCTGTCGTATTGATGAAGCGCCACTTCTCAACAGAATTCAATTTCACGTGTTCAGTGACCGGGTCATCGTATCCTTTGCCGTTGATTCTGACGCCAAGCGAACGCCCGTCGGCGTCCACCTGTTCAGTCAACACAAAGTCCCGCGTAATAACGGAATCGGATTCCTTCAGCGGAGAGATGGGCTGGGGCGCGGCCATGAGTATGGATTTGCGTGTCGCGGATAGCGGAAGGGTTACCCGAAACTGCATCCACTCATGAAGAGGTGCGTGGTGCACGGTCATCATTTCCCATCCCGGAAAAGGCGCTGATCCATCGTTGGAAAGCGTTACTGTCTTTCCTTCGAGTCCGGAGAAATCGACGATCAAGTCCGCGCGCTCGGCAGGTCCCATCAACATCTTTTTCATCGCCGCAGGCTTCGACAACAATCCGCCGTCCGTACCGATCTGGTGGAATTCCACGAGGAATGGAATGTCGGTGGGCTCTTTGGCGAGGTTGAAAAACAGGTTAAGGAATCGCGAGTTTGCGGCGTTCAATAAGCGCAACCGATATGGGCGTGGCTCGACCTCAAGATGGGGAAAGATGGCGCCATTGACGAGCGGCAGATTGCCGAAGAACTCCGGACCCCAGACTCCTTGTGGAAGTTCGATGCCATCTTCGTGGGTTGGCAAGTAGGCGAGTTGTGCGTTGCTATCGAGAGTGCGATCGTGAAGCAGCAGCGGAATCTCATAATCGCCGGATGGCAGCTGCATGCTTCGTTCTTCCGCATCGCGCAACAGGTAGAACCCAGACAGCCCCGCATAGACATTCAAGCGGGTTATTCCCACCGCGTGATCGTGATACCACAGCGTAGCTGCCCGCTGGTTATTCGGATAGCTGTAGTGAGCCGACTCTCCCGGCACAAACCATTTCTCCGGCAGGCCATCGCTCTGCGAGCTGGTGCGCGACCCGTGAAGATGAGGTACCGTGCGAACCGTCGGTGTCGGCGGCATCGCACCGTGGATATGCGGATCTATCGCGAACAAGTGCTGAGATGGCAGGTTGTTTTCCCACTGCACTTCAATGGGCTCACCACTGGTGACGTCGAAGCATGGCCCCGGATAGTGACCCTCGTAGCCCCAAAGCCTTGTGGGTGCAAGCTGCGAGTGCAGCTTTTGCGTGAACTCCACCATGCGGACGCGGTAGAGTGATTTGCCATGGTGCGTATCGTAAGGCGCCAGTCTCTTCGGAATCGGCAGAGGGTCGATGAACTTGTCCAACGGCGGGGGAACGCGGTCGGCAATGCGCTGGCTCGGTGTGCCTTTTATTGCTTGTGCGGGTACGCGGCCGGCCATTGCAACAACGGGGAACGATTGCAGGCACAGCTTTAGAAAAGCGCGTCTATCTTTCAGATCCATTCGGCACCGGTTGAAATACGCGTTGGCGCTGGATGATGTTGCTGACAGGCTTAAGTTCGCGGCCGCGGTGAGAACCGCGAAAGTACACAGCCGCTCAAAGGAGTGTCAGGATTCTCAGTGCGCACTTGGCGATGAGCAGCGTGTTTCACTTCGCTGCCTGCTCTTTAATCTACATCTTTATCAGACCGTTGCAAACTGCGGCGGCAAGCCGCTGCAATGGGGCGACGCGAGTTGATTCACTTGCAGCGCGCCAGTTTAGTTATCGATCGTAACCGTACTCGCAACGTAGCGAGAGCCTTCAAATTCCGCGGAGACGATGACATGGTCGCCAACGTGCAAATTGTGACTCGTCGAGAGGCTATTGGCGTCGAACGAAAGCCGATAGGACTTGCTGTCGCGAGGATCGATAACAACTAAGGTGCCCGAGTGCAGATCGAGAGCAGAGATATTTCCAATAAAAACGAAGGAAGAGCCAGGCAGCGCGAGCACGGAAATGCCAGTCGCCACTCCCCGTTCCTGGTTATTTGACCGGAAGGTAGCGGAGATGAGAGCTCCGTTCACCAGATCCCCCGTACCCTGTTGCCCAGCAGTAAATGTAGGCTGCCCTACGCGTGTTACCGGAGTGCCCGACGGAACCTGAAGCTTGATCGGCTCTCGAAACAGGACGGAACTCATGGTCAGTTCGCCATTGGCCGGGTTGTAGCTCAGAACCTTGCCCTCGTAATCGCCCTCCGGAGCCTGCGAAAGAATATGAATGCTGAGCGCATAGATATCGGTCCCATCGAGGATGGTCTGCACCGACGCATGGTCGACAACACCTAAATCGCGAAGTGGAATCTTCTTTCCATCGCGGAAGACCTGCGTCCGCTCATCGAAAAGAATCTTTACAGGCCGCTGACCGGCTATCTTCAA
>DASXFF010000109.1:0-3591 GCA_036489735.1 Occallatibacter sp.
TGCCGGAAATCCCAAATAGTTCTCGATACGCGAGCTTGTGCCCGCCTGTCCGCCTGGCGCGTGCCGATCAAGCAGAATCGTCCGCAGCCCTTCTGAAGCGCCATATACGGCAGCTGCCAGCCCCGCTGGGCCCGCCCCCACAATCGTGAGATCGTACACATCGAAGGCTGCTGTCATCGGCTTGCCGAGCCTCTCCGCAACCTGCCTCGGCTCTGGATTCGTCATCGGCGGCGTTCCATCGTCGAAAAAAAGCGCAGGAAGCTGCTCCGCGCCCACGCCCGCAGCATCGAGCAGAGCGCGGGCGTCCCCATCGCGAGTCACTTCGAGCCAGCGGTAAGGGATGAGATTGCTGGCCAAAAAATCCTTGATGGCGTGGGATTGCGGCGACCACTGGTGGCCTACCAGCCGCAGTCCCTTCGCTTCCGGAAGAGACTCGGCCTGCCACGCGTCCAACAAATCGTCAACCGCCGGGAACAGGCGTTCCTCCGGCGGATCCCACGGCTTGGATAAATAGTGGTCGAGGTGCGCTTCGTTGATGGCCTTCACAGCCGCATCCATATCGGAGTAAGCGGTGAGCAGAACCCTGCGCGCCAGCGGGTAGATGGCGCGCGATTTCGCCAGCACCTCGCTGCCCATCATGCCGGGCATTCGTTGATCGCAAATCAGCATCGCAACCGCATCGCCGCGGCTCTTCAATTCGCGAATGGCATTCAACGCCTCTTCGCCCGATGCCGCGCTCATTACGGTGTAGTTCTCCCGGTAGCGCGAACGAAGGTCACGGCGCACAGCCGCCAGCACCTGCGGATCGTCGTCCACAATGAGCAACACAGGCTTGGTCATCGCGGAGCTCCGCCGTGGCGCTCTGTGACAGGCAATCTGACGCGAAACTCCGTCCGGCCGGGTTGGGATTCGACTTCGATGGTTCCGTCGTTGTGGCGGACCAGGCGCCGAACAATGTCAAGCCCGAGGCCGGTTCCCTGCCCCATTGGTTTCGTGGTGAAGAAGGGATCGAAGATGCTTTCGCGGATGGAAGCGGGAATACCCGGCCCATTGTCAATCACACGCACCACGACGCGCTCACCTTCGCGGTTCGCTTTCACCTCAACACAACCACCATCCTGCACAGCATCGAGGGCGTTATCGATGAGGTTTCCCCAGACCTGGTTCAACTCGCCGGCAAATCCACGAACACTGGGCAAGTCCGCTTCGAGCTCAATGCTGACAGCGGCGGATTTCTGCCGGGCTTTGGCCCTTAAGACGGCAACTGTGTTTCCCAGGTTCGGCTCCAGATCAACAGGTTCAGCCACCATCGCCTGATCCATGTGCGTGAACCCTTTGACGGCCACGACCAGACCCGAAACCCGCATCGCCGCCTCCTGAATCTCGGAAGCCAAGTTTCGCACGGCGCACCCCGCCGCAGCCCAGCGCAAAACCGCGTCGAGAGTCGCCCCCTGCACGGTGGCAGCAAGCTGGTCCAGAGCCTCAAACGTCACCTGAGTGTCGGCTAGCGCTTCCGCATTGGCAGCATCAAGATTGTGATCCGCAAGCCAATCCTCAATCGCGTCTTCACGGTCAGCGCGCTGGACAGGCGACTGCGTCCCCTGCGGCGGCTTCGCGAGGCATGCCGTCCGAATCGCGTCCACAGCAGCCAGTTGAGAATCGCTCAAGCGGGCCACGCCCAGTGCGTGTGTGGCCGTTTCAGCTTCCTCGAGCCGATCCTCAAGCAATGCCGCGCTTCGCTCAATGGCGGACGCAGGGTTATTCAATTCATGGGCCAGACCTGCGGAAAGTTTTCCTAGAGAAATCATCTTCTCGTTTTGCAAGTCGCCCGAAGTGAAGAGCCGCGCGCGGTCGAGCATTGTGTGCACCAGAATTCTGGTTACTTCATAGCACTCGCGGGTCAGCGATTGAAGCTGATTGCGGGGCAGCGCCAGAACCTCGGTTGGCTCTTCCGCTATAGCGTCTCCCGGTGGCGTCGCAAGCCGCGAATAAGGCAACAGTCCTGACACTTCGCCCGTTCTCCACTCAATCATCTTTTGCGGCCCGGATCCTCGATCGACCGACAGCGAAACATGACCTGACAAGACTACGTAGAGACCATCAACCGGAGTGCCTTTGTGAGAAAGCACCTCACCGGCGGCAAGATGCCGTAGCGTACCGTGCGCAGCGAGCCACGCAAGTTCCTCCCTGGGCGCACTGCCCAGCGTTTTGTGCTCCGCAAGCCGGTCTATTAGATCCATGCTGAACGAACCGTCAAACTTTTCACTTCGCCAAGGTGCCAGATTTGCCTCGATCCACGGTAGCAGACCGATTGGCGCACAGGAAACTATCGTGACCCGTCTGAAATGCCAGATGCCTGCCCGCTGACAGCTTGCAGGTAGCGAACGACCGTGATCTCAGCCCAGTGCACGCTAACCGATGAGCGGCGGCCGAGAAAAGCGCAATGGCCGCCATGAGGCGGCTCGATAACGTCGATATGAGGATTGGCAATGATCCTGGCCCGAGTTTCGGGGAAGAAGCGGATGAAGGGATCGTCCTGGGCGAGAAGAACAAGCGCCGGAACCGCTACACGGTCGATGACACGAGCGGCGGCGGCGCGATCGTAGTAGTCATCGGCATCGCGAAAGCCGCAGTAAGGGGCGATGATGTTCTGGTCGAAATCGCGGATGGATCGTATAGCGCCGACGTCGTTTTTCCGATAGACGTCTGGAAACATTTCGGCTTTGCCGTGGAAGCGCTGCATCAAAGCACGCAGAAAATGCCATTCATAGATCCGGTTCCGCGGTTCGTGCAGCGCGTCCGCGCCTGCAGCCAGATCGATCGCCGGACAAACGGTCGCCACCGCAACCAGAGGCGCGCGATTGCCCCATTCACCGGCAAGCTTGAGAACCAGATTTCCGCCCATCGAATAACCGACCAACGCTACGCGTTCCAGGTGGAAGCGCTCGCTGAAGTGGCGAACCACTGCGCCCACATCGGCCGAGCGGCCGGAGTGATAAAGCGTCGGCGTCAGCGCATCGGAACCACCGCAATTCCGCATGTTCATGCGGATCACGTTCATTCCAGCTTCCCAGGCAAGCGTGGTAATGCCGCGAATGTAGCGAGAATCGGAGGAACCATTCAGCCCATGCAACAGCACAACTGTGAGCCGGTTTGCGCGCACGGGCTCAGGCTGCCAGTGACAGTGGCACAGGACGCGACTGCCGTCTGACGGGTCCACTTCCACGGTTTCTGCCACAAAGGGCAAACGAAAAGCGGGGCGAGGAAGAAAGTTGCCGACAATCGTTTGAAGGTGTCCGCTCTTAAGCCATGGATGCGGCTCAAACGGGGTGAGCCAAGCCGGCGGTGCCTCGGGCGCCTGAGCAAGCACATCAGGCTGCATCACGGAGGATTGCCCCCAGGAGCGAAAGTATGATCACGGTCATCCTCAGATTTTTGGGGGACGCTGGGGCGGCTAGTGGGGATCGAACCCACGACATCCTGAGCCACAGTCAGGCGTTCTGCCGCTGAACTATAGCCGCCGTCTACCCTTTCGATTGTAGCACTGAAGCGTATATCCAAAGCGAGATCAGCGGAGGCGGAAGTGCCATG
>DASXFF010000143.1:0-39386 GCA_036489735.1 Occallatibacter sp.
CGATCCCGAGACGTTCAAGCGGGTGTTTCATACGGCGCTGACTTCTGGAGTGTTCCAGTTTGAGTCGGCGGGCATGCGCGACATTTTGCGGCGCTACAAACCGGACACGGTGGAGGATCTGACCGCGCTGAACGCGCTCTACCGCCCCGGACCGATGGACATGATCGATGACTTCGTCGAGCGCAAATGGGGACGCAGCAAGGTGGAGTTTCTGCTGCCGGAGCTGGAAGCGATTCTGAAAGATTCCCTCGGCGTGATCGTCTACCAGGAACAGGTGATGCGAATCGCCAATGTCCTGGCGAGCTATTCACTGGGTGAAGCCGATCTGCTGCGCCGGGCGATGGGGAAGAAAGATCCGAAAGCCATGGCCGAGCAGCGCGATCGCTTTATAAGCGGCGCCGCGAAACTCGGTCACCCAAAAGCTGCGGTCGAAGAGATCTTCGAGCAGATGGCGAAGTTCTCCGGCTACGGCTTCAACAAGTCACATTCGGCGGCCTATGCGCTGGTGGCCTATCAGACGGCCTATTTGAAGACACACTATCCTGTCGAATTTATGGCGGCGCTGCTGACGTCGGAAACCTCGAAGCCGGACAACGTGGTGAAGTACATTGGCGAATGCCGCGAGATCGGCATCCGCGTGGAGCCGCCGGACGTGCAGGTGAGCGGCGCACAGTTCACCCCGCACGGCGAGGCTATTCGATTCGGGCTGGCCGCAGTGAAAAATGTGGGCGGAAATGCCATTGAATCGATCTTGAAAGCGCGCGCCGAGCTTGCGAATGGCACGGCGGGCGGGCGGTTCAAGAGCTTGTGGGAGTTTTGCGAAAAAGTCGATCTGCGGCTGATGAACAAACGCGTGATCGAGTCGCTGATCAAGGCCGGCGCACTGGATTCGCTGGGCACGCGCGGGCAGTTGATGGCTGCCGTGGACAAGGCCATGGAGCGGGCGCAAAAGGCGCAGCGCGATGCCGAGCAGGGACAGAGCGGATTGTTTGGGCTTTTTGACGAGACCCCGGCGCGCGGGCGCGATGCCGACGCACTGCCGGCCGCGGCCGATTGGGAAGAGAGCGAGCGGCTGGCCAATGAAAAAGAAGTATTGGGATTTTTTGTGTCGGGACATCCGCTCGACAAGTATGCGGAGAAGCTGCGCAACCTTACCGGCGTGATCACAGTTGCCGAGGCGCTGGAGCGCAAACCGCCAGAGCGGCGCTGGGGTGGGCAATCAGATCCGGCGGATGAGATTCAGGTGGCGGGAATGCTCGTGGGAGTGGTTGCCAAGAAAAGCAAGAAAGACCAGCGGCTGTATGCGCAGGGCGGGCTCGAAGATGCGACGGGCAAGATGGAGCTGATCTGCTTTGCGCGCGATTACGAGCGGTTGACGCAGCAGTTGAAGATCGAAGCGCCGGTGCTGGTGCGCGGACAACTGATGGGCGAGGAAGATGCTGCGCCGAAGATTGCGGTGAGCCAGGTGCAGGCGCTCGAAGAGGTGCAGGTAAAGCTGCCGGGCGGCGTGAGGATCAAAATTAACCTCGACCGCGCGACAGAAGACGTGCTTGCGCAACTGAAGAGCGCCGCAGCGGCTGCGCCGGGTCCGGGAAAAGTGCTGCTGCAATTGGAGAAGAAGGGCGAGTACGCGGTGATCCTCGAGCCGGAAGGCATGAATGTGGCTGCGGACCGCGGCTGGGTGGAGCGCATAGAAGAGCTGGCCGGCAAGGGTTCGGTGCAGGCGGTGGGATAAAACGGCTGCTCCCCGGCGCAGTGCCGAGCGGAGAGCGATTCCCGCCTTTACAGGGGCTCTCTCAAGCCCGATTATTTATGGGTTTGAGCGCGCTAAAATGATACCCATGCAAATCAGGAAGGCCGTAATCACCGCGGCGGGTAAAAGCCAGCGTAACCTGCCCATGCAAACTCTGTTTGACCAGCAGGGTGTGGAGCGCTCGGTGCTCAGCCTGGTGGTAAGAGAAGCGGTGCGGGCCGGCATTACCGATGTGTGCATCGTCGTTTCGCCGGGCGACGAAGAACCTTATGCGCGGCTCCTTGCCGACGATGGAGCTCGCCTCACGTTCGTCGAGCAGACCGAAGCGCGCGGTTATGCGGATGCGGTGTTCAGCTCCAAGGGTTTTGTGAAAGACGAACCCTTTCTGCACTTCGTTGGCGATCATATCTATGTTGGGCAGGAAGCCGGCGGGAGCGCGAAAAGGCTGGTTGATGCGGCGGCTGCCGAAGGTTGCGCGATTTCCGCAGTGCAGGTGACGCGCGAGAGTCTGCTTCCCTTCTACGGAACCGTCGGCGGGCAGCCGGTACCCGGCAAACCCGGTTTGTACCGCGTGGAAACGGTGCGCGAAAAGCCGACGCCGACCGAAGCCGAACAACATTTGATCGTTCCCGGACTGCGCAGCGGGAAGTATCTCTGCTTTTACGGAATGCACGTGCTCACGCCGGCGATCTTCGAGATTTTATCCGGCATGATGGGCGCGGAGCGCGTGAGCCTTTCCGCGGCGCTGGCTGCATTGGCTGAACGCGAACAGTATCTGGCGATGATCCAGACGGGCCAGCGATTCGATGTTGGCGTGAAATATGGATTGTTCACCGCACAGCTCGCTCTGGCGCTCAGTGGGAAGGATCGCGAAAACGTCCTGACCCAGCTGGTGAACGTGCTGGCCGCGCGTGAAATGTTCTCCGCGAAGGGAGAGGGCGCTTGAGCGGACTGTGGAAGACGATTACCGCAACCGACGCCAGGATTCGCAACCGCTCCCTCGATGATTTTTGCCGGGCCGCTTCAACCGCAGAGCTTCTGAATGAATTGAACGAGCTCGAACTGCTCCGGCATTCAAGCCGAAATCTTTACGAGCGCGTGCGCGCGCTCTTCTTCCTCTACGCCATTCATCGCTTTCATTTGCCGGCGCGGAACGATGCCATCGCCACGGGCAAAGCGCTGATTCCCTTCGACGGATACGAAAAACTTCTAAACAGACGATTTGAGGAAGCGATCGGCATCTTTCTTGCCGCACAGGAGCGCGACGGACTGAGCGATGGACTTTCAAGTGCCCTGGCTGCGGCGTATCGCGGGCTTGCATTTCAAACGCTTGCCGACCAGGTTCGGCGAAGCGTGCGATCGGTGCGCGGCAATCAATGGATGTTTCGCTCTGGCCACCCGGCCGATTATGCGCTGCGCCTGCGTCCGGAACTGCTGAAGCGCGACAACGGCGATCCGTTTCCGATTCTGCACGAGGCGACTCCGGTGCGCATGGACCTGAGCCATAGCGGATGGAGCGACATCTTTTTTCTGGGCATGGATCTGCCCGAGATGGCGCGCGTGCTGAATGTCTCGATCGATCTGGCCATTTATGGAGCCGAGGCGCAAACGCCAGGGCCTCCAGTTGAAACTTATCTGCGCGTGATCGATCGTCCTGTGATCCGGCTGGCGAGCGTCGATCTGGATGCGACAGCGGAGATCTGCGACCTGCAGGAGCTGTTCGATTTCGGCCGCGATTATCTGGGACTGCTGAAGGGAGCGGTGATTGCGTCGGGCATTGTGCCGCCGGGCATGGAAGGCTCGGGGCTGCCGCTGGCTTCGCTCCTGGCGCGGTTGACTGGGCGCGAGGGCTTGGGCATCGAGATCGTCAGTCAGGTGAACAACATTCCCAAGGGATCGCGATTGGCGGTTTCGACCACGCTGCTGGCGTCATTGATTGCAGTGTGCATGCGCGCGACCAGCCAGGCGAAATCGCTCACCGGAGCGCTCGATGAAGAAGAGCGGCGCGTGGTGGCGGCACGCGCCATTCTCGGTGAGTGGCTGGGCGGCTCCGGCGGAGGCTGGCAGGATTCGGGAGGCGTTTGGCCGGGCATCAAGCTGATCGAGGGTGTCGAAGCCAGTGAGGGTGACCCGGAGTTTGGAGCGAGCCGCGGGCGCCTGCTGCCGAATCATCGCGTCCTGAACGAGGACGAGGTGAGCGCTGAGACCAGGCGCCGGCTGCAGGAGAGCCTGGTGCTGGTGCATGGCGGCATGGCGCAGGATGTGGGGCCGATCCTGGAGATGGTGGCGGAAAGATATTTGCTGCGCTCGGACGCGGAGTGGAAGGCGCGCCAAACCGCTTGCAAAGTTCTCGAAGAAATCATCGAGGATTTGCGCGCGGGCGACGTGCGCGCAGTTGGCAACGCCACGCAACGCAACTTCGATGGGCCCATCCAGGCCATCATTCCATGGGCCAGCAATTTGTATACGGAAACGCTGATTCGCGAAGTACGCACGGAGTTTGGCGATGCGTTCTGGGGATTCTGGATGCTGGGCGGAATGTCGGGCGGCGGGATGGGATTCATCTTCGATCCTCGACGCAAACCCGAAGCGCAAAAGCGGCTGCGCGAATTGATGCACGAGGTGAGCGGAAAACTTTCCGGCGGCGTAGCGTTCGCGATGAAGCCGGTGGTTTATGACTTCTCGATCAACGAGCGTGGAACGTGGGCAGAATTAAGGACGGGCAGCGATGCGATCCTGCCCGATGGCTACTACAACATTATGCTGCCGGCTCTGCTACGCAAAGATCAGCGGCTGCTATCGGCTTGCGAACGAGGCGATCTCGAGCGCTTCAGCGCGCTCTCGCACGACGTGGCCGGCTCGCGCGATCGTGCGCGAGGATTGCTTGACCGGCTTCTGCCACACGGCAACGGCGGCGAGGAACAGCCCGAAACGTTGGAATCGCTGCTTGCTGCGAGCGGATTCGATCCTCTGCAGCACGAGCGGATCCAGGCGGAGTTGCGTGCCGGTCACATTGGCATGGCGCAGAACCGGCTACCGGCATCGGTTCAGATTGAGGATGTGGCCCCGGAAAAACTTTTTGACGCCGCCGGAAAAGTCGACGCGAAGCACCGCAAGCTCGGCGAAGAGGCGCTTGCGGCCGGCGAAGTCGCAGTGGTGACGCTGAGCGGCGGCGCGGGCAGCCGATGGACGCATGGCGCGGGAGTGGTGAAGGCTCTGAGCCCATTCTGCAGGCTGGCTGGAAAGCATCGCACGTTTCTTGAAGTGCATCTGGCCAAGAGCCGGCGCACGGCCAAGCGCTACGGATGCGAAGTCCCCCATGCCATCACGACGAGCTATCTGACGCATGAGCCGATTGAAGAATTCATGCGCCGCGAAAACGCATACGGATACACCGGCCCGCTGGTTTTGTCTGCGGGGCAAAGCGTGGGGCTGCGACTCATTCCAACGGTGCGAGACCTGCGCTATGCATGGGAGGGTACGCCGCAGCAGTTGCTGGATTCGCAGGCGCAAAAAATGCGCGAAAGCACACGTGAGGCGCTGGTTGCCTGGGCGCGACAGATGGGAGAAGCGAACAGCTACATCGATAACCTTTCACTGCAATGCATGCATCCGGTGGGACATTGGTACGAGGTGCCGAATCTGTTTTTGAGCGGTGCCCTCGAAAAGATGCTGGAAGCACGTCCGCAATTGCGCATCTTGATGGTTCACAACGTGGACACGGTGGGCGTCGATCTCGATCCGGAGATTCTGGGTCGCCACATCGCGACCAAGGCAACCATGACGGCGGAGGTGGTCACGCGGCGCATCGAAGATCGCGGCGGAGGCTTGGCGTCGGTCGATGGGCGGGTGCGGCTGGTGGAGGGCATGGCCTTACCGTCGGAAGAAATCGAGTTTGCGCTCTCTTATTACAACTCGAACACGTTTTGGATCGACATCGACGCGCTGCTCAAGGTTTTCAGTTTGAAGCGGAGCGATCTGCGAGACCGCGCCAAGGTCGCGGCGGCGATACGCGCAATGGCGGCGCGCATGCCCACTTACATTACGCTGAAGGATGTGAAAAAGCGCTGGGGCAAGGGGCAGGAAGATATTTATCCTGTGGCGCAGTTCGAAAAGCTTTGGGGAGATATGACGGCCCTGCCGCAGATGGCGTGCGAGTACGTGATTGTGCCGCGAGTCCGTGGTCAGCAGTTGAAAGAACCGGCGCAACTGGATGGTTGGCTGCGCGACGGCTCCGCCGAAATCGTGGCTGGGTTGTGCGAGTTTGCCAGTTAAGCCGAGTCTCGGCCGACAAACATTCGCCGCGCCGAAGTGGACCCCCGAACCAATCGATCAGTGATTTTTCGCATCGGATGCGACCTTAATGACGGCGTCGTAGGCCGGCTTGGGACGGCCATCGCGGTCGAAGAGCAACGGATAATTCGTGCGCCCGCGCACCGGCCAGTCATTCAGCCAGGAATCGCCGTCCGTGACACCCCAAAATGTGACTCGCTCAACCACGTCGCGGTGCTTGACGAACACACCCATGAGCGCTGCGTAACGATTGGCCAATGCCTGCTGGATAGAGTCGGGCAGCCCGCTGACGTAGGGATTCAGCGATGCATTTTGTTGAACCTTCAGCGTCACATCCGCCGTCGGTTGACGGCCTGCATTCGGCAGAACAGTGATGTCGAACTCAGTAATCGCTACTTTCACTCCCAGTGCGCCAAGGGTTGAGATCGCCGTATCCATTTGTTCCGGGGACGGCCAATCCAGATGATCGTGGCCCTGAATGCCAACGCAGGAAATGGGGATTCCCTTCGCTTGCAGATCCTTCACCAGCGCGACCGCGCCTTTGAGCTTGGCCTCATTCTCCAGGTTGTAGTCGTTGTAAGTCAGTTGCGCCTGCGGATCGGCCTCGTGCGCATACTCAAAAGCCTTTTCAACATAATCGGGACCGATGATCTTGTACCAAAGCGACTGCCGCATGGTGCCGTCGTCGTTCAGCGCTTCGTTCACCACGTCCCAACTATCGATTTTTCCCTTGTAGCGGCCGACGACCGTGTCGATGTGGTCTTTCAAACGCGCCAGCAGTGCGTCGCGAGTCAGCAGATTTCCGTTGTCGTCTTGAAATACCCAAACCGGGACCTGGTTATGCCAGACCAGCGTGTGGCCCACGGTAAACATGTGATGTTCCTGGCCAAAGGCAACGTACTGGTCGGCCACGTCGAAATCGTAGCGGCCGGGCTCGGGATGAATGCTCTCCCATTTGAGCGCGTTTTCCGGCGAGATCGAGTTGAACTGCGCCTCGATGAGAGCATCGCCGCGCTTATCCTGCCCGCTGATCTGTGCTTCGTTGATTGCGGCGCCCACGACAAAGTCGCCCTTGAAGGCCTGCTTCAGCGAAGTGGGTGCATGGGCAGCAGTGGCGGCGCACGCTGCAACAAGAAACGTGATTGCGACAAAGCGAACAGCGGGGCGCAACTTGGCTTGCATGATCACTCCCAACATAGATTTTCGGCGACCCATCATAAACCTTTACCCGGTCTGCTCGCAGCAAGCCCAAAGCCCGCCCGCAGCAAGCTCCGGGCCGGCCCCACTCAAGCTCAATTTCTGCTGGCAGCAAAGCCCTTGCGTCGTTCCGTCAGCTCGTCGGCAATCTTCTGGTTCACGTCGCGCGTAATGGGATAAAAGAACATGCAAACGCCGGCAGCAACGAAGGCGAGGCCTGCATAAACGCTGGCTGTGAGAAGGATGCCCGATTGCGCGTGCGCCGTCTGCGTCGCGGCCTCGGAGGCGAAGCCGTAGAACGAGAACAGCCAGCCGGCAACGGCGCCGCCAATGGCCAGACCGGCCCAGAGCGCAAACACCACCGCCGAGGTTACTGTGCCGCTGGCGCGGCGGCCCGTCTTCCACTCCCCGTAGTCGGCCACGTCGCCCATCATCGACCAGATAATCGGCCCCGACAGCCCGTAGGCAAATTGGCGCAGCACTTCGGTGGCGACGATCAGGACTGTAGCCTGAGGCGAAATCACAATCAGCGCAGCTGCAAAAGCCCCGGTCAGAATCATGCTGGCGATAAACAGTTGCCGCTTGCCCACGCGCTTGGAGACTGCCGTTGAGCATGTCACACCGGCAATCAATGCAGCCAGCCCGAATCCATTGAGCCAAGAGAAGAGGCTCAAGTTGCTGGCCAGATAGCGGCAATAGGGCAGCATGACGTTTCCGCGGATCACGATGGCTGCAAAATAAAACAGCGTGGCCAGGAAAAGCACCACCCAGGGGCGATTCTTGAACAGGTCGGACAGATCCTGGCCGAGATCGGATTTCTGCTGCGGATCGGGCTGGATGCGCTCCTTCGTGGTGAAGAAGGCGACGATAAAGAAGATGACGCTGAGGACGGAAAGCAGCCCCATCGTAAGCTGATAACCCAGCGCGTCGTTGCCGTGCCCGAAGAATCGGACCATGGGAATCGCGAGCGACGCGACGATGAAGCCGGCGGAGTTGGCCGCGATCTGGCGGTAGGTCGAGATGCTGGTACGCTCGTCGGGGTCCGACGTCATCACCGCGTTCAGCGTTGCGTACGGCACATTATTGACCGTGTAGATCACCCGCAGCAGAATGTACATGGTCCAGGCATAGATGAGCTTGGCCCCAGGGCTGATATTCGGCGTGGTGAAAGTGAGAACGCAGATAATGCCAAACGGCAGCGACGTCCACAGCAGCCAGGGACGGAACTTGCCCCAGCGCGAGTTCGTCTGGTCGGCAATCACTCCCATGATTGGGTTGAGGCAGGCCACGCCGAGACCGACGACGAGAAAGAGCGTTCCTGCCTGCGCTGCCGTAAGGCCAAAGGTGTGCGTGTAGAAGTCCAGTTGCAGGGCCAACATCGCCTGGAAAACGAAGTTAGCAGCCATGTCGCCGAGGGCGTACCCGGTTTTTTCCCCAAAGGAGAGCTTCTCAATCATCGCTGCCTCTTCTTTCGCCGGATGTCCCGGCCGCGCTCGTTCCGTGGCCCCTATTGGTGGCTTGCTGCCGGTTAGCCTGCGGCGTTTGAACGGGCCTTCATTCTGCGAGCACAAAGCCTACCCGAACCAAACTGTTCTGTCCAGAATCCGCACCCCAACCAGCCGTTTAAAGATCGCAGACCAGTCTAGCGGCTGAAGGCGCCACCGGCAACAGGAAAAGCGATTTTCTTAAGAACTAAGTAACGGGTAGAGAGGCGTCGGCGAACCGTCCAAATGGCACGAAACCGGACGGAATTCCGCAGATGATTGAGCATCACGGCAGCCCGCCCCGGCCGGGCATCGCCCAACGACGAACTTAGCGAATGAGGACCGCTGCCAAGTCAAGCCGGCCCTTTGCTGTTGCAGCGCCCCGATCGGCTGCGATTCCGTGCAGCTGATTTTTGATGACGGAAAAAACACAAAGAAATGACTTTCCACTGGTGCTGTTCCCTGCTACGCTCTCCCTCACATGGAGAGATCGCTGGAACAGGCGACTCATTCTCCCGGCTTCCCCGCCCCGGTTTTTCGATCTTTGCAGAATCCATTCGGCGAAGAACTGCTGCTCTTTTTTTAGGCGGCGAGGGCATCGGATTTGGCAGCGCGGCCCATCATACGCAATGTTCCCGTGCCTGGAAACAACACTGGGGTCAACGGGCCGGCACAGAAGCCATTTTCCGCTCTACAACCTTGCAACGCGACATCAGGGGTATCGCGATGAAACTGCCACATTGTCTCCCAACTGTGCTTGCAGCCGTGCTTGCCGGATTCGGAACCTGTTGTCTGGCGCACGCCGCTGGGCCTGCCTCTTCGGGGCCGGCAAGCAGCGACGAGTCAACAGTCTCCCAGCCCGCCGACACCATTGCCATTCCCGGCCCGCTGCGGTCATTCCTGCGCATGGCCGGTATCAGCCAGGAGAGCAAGCCGGCTGAAGTGCTTCCGCTGATGGCTCGGAATGCATTCCTCTATGGCCACCAACTTGGCAAGAGGACGGAGTATCTGGTCCTGGAAGACCGGTATGTGCGCCAGGCGCGCGAGCTTCAGCCTTTCTCCGCCGTGAATGGCTCCATCCACGTCGCGGGTTGCAGCGATGCGGCAACCTTGATTCAGGTTCTTGGGTACCAGTTTGAGACCGGTTGCGGTCACGACGGCGCGACGTTGATTACCGCCAATGCAGATCGCGCGTTTCTCACCATGGATTCGGGATTCCCACTCACCAGGCTGGAGCAGTCGCTTCAGCAGGGCTCCGCTTTTTCGTACTCATATCCGGCGACGCGCGTTCCGATCCTGTTTCACGAAAGCGACTGGCTCGCGCTGATTCCGGCAAAGCAGCGAACCGGCCAAACGCTGCTCGACCTTCTGCTGAACGACGAAAATGCAGATCGCCTTTACGCCGGTCTGGCAAGGCTCGATCCGGAAACCCGAAACGCCTTATTCCAATCGCCCGGGCTCAAGCGCCTCTTGTTCTACGGGCCGGTGCTCGATTTTTACGGAAGCCGGCTCTGCATTCGATCCGGAGCCGTAGTTTTGCCGGGAGGCGAAGCGGCGAGGCAGCAGTGGGAGAGCCTGGTGGGCGCGAGCTCGCGCACTCCAGGCGATTTCGTCATCCGGCTCCTGGCCAAGGATCAGGGTTGGCTGGCGGCATATTTCGATGCGCTGGCGCGCGTGAGCCCCGAGCAGCAGGCGCGGCTTACACAGGGGAACCGGCTCAGGAACCTGTACGATGCTTACCGGGCAGGGGTGCCGGGCGTGGAAGCGGCGAGCAGCGTGTTCGCCAGGAACTCCACGCTTTTGCTGCTTTTCACCCGCATGCAATGGGATGCGGCCGGCGAACCGTTAATTCCGGGCGGTCTCGACGTCTGGCAGGGAATATTCGCGCGCGAGCAAAGGCTTCATCACTCGCATGACTGGACGCGGCGCGTCCACGCGGCCGACGGCTCCGAGGGCTTTCTTGAAGCTCAGGTGGCATATTCCAACGTTGCCACTCCCGGCGGCCCCACACAGATCTATCTGGCCCTGAGTGCAATCGACGGCTCGCGGCCCGGAGAGGGTCGCCTGCCCAGCGATACCGCGCGATTGCTTGCCGCGCAATACATCAATCTTTCCGACTGGTATCCGATCTTCGTCGAGTTTCCTGCGCTCGACGACGCATCCATCCGGAATTTCATCGCGGCGACCGGCCGCATCGACGGCATTTCAAACCAAACGCTGCGATCGAATACGCTGGGCGCCTTTCAGGCCGAAGTGGGAATCTGGCAGATCCTGGCGCGGCAAGGGCAGATCCCGGCGAGTGATTTGAATTCTTCGTGGAAAGCCGCGGTTCAACCGTATACGGCCATCTCCTCGCAAACCGATCTCTTCAACGCGGCGCGCCAATCGCTGCGCACGATCGTGGAAGCCGCGGGCGTCAAAGGCGACATCACAGAAGATCAGGTCGTCGACTTGCTGGCCGGCCCTGCGCAAAGCAGCCCCGAGGCGGAGCAGGTTCATGAGGAGATGGCGCGACGCATGCGCGCAGTGCTCGACGATCAGCGACTCGCCTCACTGGATACGCTCTTCGGGCTCTACGACGGCCTGGGCGAAATGGCCAAAGGCGCGAATGTGGGCGACGAGCTGCTGCCGCTCGCCGGAACTTTGCACGAATTCGAGCTGCCGCGGCCCATCTTCACCGAGGGCGAACGAGTGAATTGGTCGCCCGCGGTCTACATCAGCCGCCATGCCGAGTTGCAGGTTCGCACCGACTTGACCAAGGTGATCAAAACATCGGGAACGCCGGCGCAATTTGAAGCCGCGCGCGGAAAACTGGCGCCGTTCCTGCGAGATACTTTGGTCGGCCTGAACTATGCCTACTACGAGCCGCCAGGAGCGCAGGTTCTGCACAGCAATCCGCTGTTTGTGCGCTCGCACGATTTTGCGGCTAGCTCGATTCAGGGCATCGATCAGATTTGGGGCGCTCCGGCGCTGATCGGCATTGGCGCAACCGCCGGCGGCGGCGCGTATCTGATCGGCTCGCTCGCCGACCTGCCCTATGTCCTGGCTATGACAGAAGAGGACTTCATCGCGCCGGAAAAAGTGCAGGCGCTCATCTGGCGCGAAACCGTGCCCGAGCTGCTGGTCAATGCCACTGTGCCGCGCTGGTGGGGTTTGAGCCGCGACGAATTGCATGCCGTGGATCTTTACCAGCGTGCCGGTGAAGAGCTGCTGCAGGCTTCGGTAGACCATCCGGAGCTGCGCGAGAAGGTGATCGGCATCTTCAGCGAACGGATGGGCTGGGGCCGGACAGACGAGCTGGCGCAGGCGCTCGAGCATCGGGAGAGCGCAGAAAGTGCAATCGCCGCGATGCTCCCCACCGACACGTTTTATCTTGAGGCCGAATTCCGCAGCAAGTATCCGGACCAGGTTGCGGCCTGGGGCGCAGCCAACAGTGCGCTTGACATGCTCGTGCGCAAGAACCCCGCCGACACTTCCACTGCCAAAATCACCCGGGACTTTGGCGCGCCGCATCGCACGCTGGCAGAAACAGAGGCCCGCGGTCTGCTGGCCACCGGGCCGTTCCCCGTATCCGGAGGGCCTGAAAGCCGCCTGTTCGGCGAGTCGTGGGAGTCCGGCAACCTGTATTGGGCGCGCCTGGCAGACGAAAAGGGGTACGACCCGGCCGCGCTTAATTTGTTGATACCGATTTTGACCCGGCAGATGGTGGCCAATATCTCGGCAACCAGCATTGACGATTGGCCCGCGCTGCAGCGTGCCATGGATCAAACCGGGGATGAGTTCCTCAAAGGCCGCATTGCGATCCGCTCCGCGGGAATCACATTGGCACGCAGCGAGAAAGCGAACGGGGGTTCATAGGTGATGAAGAAGGTAAACAGAACCATCGCAGGAATCGGCGCGGGATTGAGCGCGCTGCTTCTCGTCGCCGGCGCGCCCAGGTTCGCGGCGCAGGATGAAGGAACGCATCTGCGCGTGACCGTAAACCTGGTGCAGTTGAATGTTGCCGTCACCGACAACAAAGGGAACTACATCAGCGGCCTCAAGCCAGAGAACTTCGAGATCACCGAAGATAAAATCCCCCAGCGAATTTCCACGTTCGAGGAAGGCAACGGGCCCGCAATCCGTCCCGGCGAGAGCCGCGAATTGCCCAGCGACGCCTCCGTCACGTCTCCTGCAAAGCCGGAAGCAAGTCATGACCCGAATTCGGACCGTGTGGAACAGGCTCCCGACCGCATCCCGGCGGCGGCCATGGCTTCGGCCGTGACCGGAGCCAATATCTTCATCCTGTTCGACACCAGCAACTATATGTATCGCGGATTTGTATATGCGCAAGACGCAATCTCCGATTTTGTGCGCTCCATGGACAGCGCCAGCCAGATCGCGTTCTATTCCTACAGCCGCGATCTTTCGCGGGCTACGGTGCTCACCGCGGACCGCTTCCGCGTGGTGAATGGAGTTCGCAGCACAGTGGCCGGCGACGACGCCGCGCTTTATAACAGCCTGCTGATTACGGTGAAAGATGCGGCTGCCCTCACCGGCCGCAAGGCCATCGTGGTGTTTTCAAACGGCCCCGACAATGCAAGTTCGGTTCCGCCTGAAGACGTGGCGGAGTTGGCGCAGGACACGGGCACGATTATCTATATTGTGAGCACACGGCTGGCGCAGGACGATCCGGTTTCGGCAGCGGCGTTTGAGCGCATGAGCCGCGCCACCGGCGGCAAGGCTTATTTCGCCGGCAACTGGCGCAAGGAAAAAGAGGCCTTCAGCTCGATTCAGGATGACCTCAGCCACCTCTATTCGGTCAGCTACTATCCGCAGGCCAACCCCAACCGCGGCTGGCGATCGATCAGCGTCAAGCTGGTCGGCCCCGGCACGGAGAAATATCACATCCGTTCGCGCGACGGGTACCGTCTGCTGCCGCCCACACAAATCAATACCGGCGCCGATCTCGCCGCCGGCCCCGAACCGCCTGACACCTCCGCCGACCCGAAGTAGCGCAAGTTCGCAAACTCTGGGTTGCCCCATTCGCTCTCCACCCACCACGATCTGAGGTTGCCCCATCCTTTCGCGCACTTTGCGAAAGGGTGGGATACCACGAACCTCATCCACGCACTCTCCACCCACCACGATCTGAGGGTGCCCCATCCTTTCGCGTTCTTTGCGAAAGGGTGGGATCGCACGAACCCCATCCACTCACTCTCCACCCACCACGAACTTCCTCCATGTCAACCCCATACGTCATTGTCAAGCCCCTTCCCGCAAAATAATCCCTTCCACCTCCCCTAACTCCTTTCTCGCTTATCTCTTATCTCTCATCTCTGTTTTCCCCAAGTTTGCCGATTATTTCCCCTGAATCTGTATCCTTGTATTAGGTGAAAAGAATGTACCCGGCCCACAAAGCGACCACGGTCGAAGCACGCAGCGCATCTGGATCGAATTCTCGTTTACTGATCTATAAACAATGCTGCCATTCTTGACGAAAACAAAAAAACACTTTCCGATAGGGAAGCGTTAAATTGGTTAACATTTAAATCGTTTATATAGAGTGAGTGCTGCACCAAGACTGGTGCAAGTTTACTCGAAAAATAACATTATTTTTCTAGTAAACATTCCCCGCCGGAATGAGGCCCATTTCTCGGATTTGGCGCGGCCGCCGGAGCCGGCCCCGTCACCCGCGCAGCGCCTTGATCGCCTTGGCCGTGGTGACGACCTGGCCCACGTGCCGCTGCGTGTGGTCCGCGACATGGATCATCGCGCCGCCGATTGACGTGGGCAGCTGCTTGCGCCCGACGAAGCGCGGCATATTGAGGTCGGCGGTGGCCAGCACACGAATGCGCGCGTCGGCGTTGCTGAACGATGCTTCAACCTGTGCAAGCAGCTCGGCCAGCGTCTCCTGCTTCCCTTCCTCGCCCTGTCCCGCGCCGGCCCTCTCATCCGCGCGATTCTCAGCCTTGAGCGCAGCCAGCTGCTCTGCGGAAAGCTGGCCGCCTTCAGCGTAGGTGAGGATGCGATCGACGGAGCCGGCGATATGCCGCAAATGGTACGCAATAGGCGTCAGTCCTAAAGGTGCGGAGCGCACTTCGGCGTCGGTGAGGCCCGCGGTCCACTTCGTCAGATCGTCGAGCGCGAGTTCGAGCGCGTGCAGAACGGCGCGGGCAGCGGCAGGAACTTCAGCGTGGGTACCGCGGAGCCAGGGCTCGGTGTAGGGAGTGGTGGTGGGAGCGTCTCTCATAGCGCCAGTTTAATGGCCCCGGTTCGGCAACGTCCGCGCCCTGTCATCCCTGAGGAGCGGAGCGACGAAGGATGACATCGCGAAGATGAGGTTCGTGCTATCCCACCCTAAAACTCTCGCTGCGCTTCGCGTTTTAGGATGGGGCACCCCATGTTATGTGCGGAGTGAAAATCGAAAAACAAAAGCAGATCCTTCGCTACGCTTACCCCACTTGCGTGGGACCCCAAGCGTGCTCCGCTCAGGATGACATCGCGAAGATGAGGTTCATGGCAACCCAGGTGCCCAAATGCGAGGCACCTGGGGCACCCATTTTTTGTTCGGTTGGCGTGGAGTCGCCGATCACCCGGCGCTCTTCACCCGCACCACGGTGATCTTCTCAAATCCTTCTTCGAAGACTGGCGGCTTGAGCTTCTCGGCCATCTTGCGCATCACGTCTTCGCTCACGCTACGGTCGCGCTGGCGATTGCGGTCGAGGCACACTTCGAGCGGCACATCGAAGAAGACCGCCTGCACCTCGTAGCCGAAGCTCTTGGCCATCTTGATCCACTGGCGGCGCTCGTGGATGGAGAGGTTGGTGGCGTCGACATAATTGGCAGGCATGCGGGCGATGAGACGCGCGCGCAACAGCGACCTGAGCGTGGAAAACACCAGGCCCTGGTAACGCTGCTCCTCCACATCGTCAAAGAGAATGTTGCGTAGCAAGTCGGACGAGAGCGGCGTGATGCCGCGACGGCCGAACCATGTGGTCTTGCCGGAGCCGGGCAAGCCGATGGCGAGGGTGACGAATCCTTTTGGCGCCTGAGGCGAGCGCTCGCCGGAACCCGGGGTCAGGGTGGGCTTCGCCGGCATCTCCGGTTGTGTCTCTACTTCGAGGCGTCCGGACCCAGCCGGCTCGTTCCACTGTTGATTCGCCCGCCGATCTTCTCTTGCGGGGCGATCTTGCTTTGCCGGCAACTGCTGTTTGGGCTGCGAGGTCACGTGCGCTGGAGCGGCTTGGCGGGGTTCGTGGGTCCGTGCCTGCCCGTGTTGCGCGCGAGACGGGGTGTCGTCAGGATAGAGCGGCACCAACGGAGCCGGCTGATTCGATGGAAGTTCCTGTCCGATTTTGCCCGTAGATTCTGAGGTATTAGGACCGCGTCTGGAGCGTCTTCTCATGCTGCTGTCAATCCTTGCCGAAACCACTGCTCCCACCCGAATACCACACTGGGCGAGGCCGCTGCAAATCGTGTGCACTCCGTCACATACAGTTTCATGTCGGGAACTCCACCATTTTGGTAAGGAATCGTGCGCAGCGCGGCCCAGCGGTTGGTATTCCCATGCAGGCCGCAATGATACGATCAAGGGTTTGGTGGAATCCGATTTGAGGCCCACTTCAGACGCCGCACGAGCTGGATTTGGAATACCTAAGCCACAAGACCACGAAGGAGAATCGACACATGGCAGTAAAGGTTGGAATCAACGGGTTCGGGCGCATCGGACGCAACGTGTTTCGTGCCGCGCTTGGCAATAAGGACATCGATTTTGTCGCCGTCAACGACTTGACCAGCCCGGCAACGCTGGCTCACCTGCTTAAATACGACTCGATCCTTGGCAATCTTAAAAACGAAGTTGTCGCGGGCGACGATTTCATCGCTGTTGACGGCAAGAAGATCAAGGTCTATGCCGAGCGCGATCCCGCCAAGCTGAACTGGGCCGAGGTGGGCGCACAGGTCGTGGTTGAGTCCACGGGCTTCTTTACCGACGCGGCCAAGGCGAAGGCTCACCTGGGCTCGACCGTCAAGAAGGTCATCATCTCGGCTCCGGCCACCAACGAAGACATTACGCTGGTGCTGGGCGTGAATGAGGACAAGTACGACGCGTCGAAGCACAACGTGATCTCCAATGCCAGCTGCACCACAAACTGCCTGGCGCCGGTGGTAAAGGTTCTGCTTGCGCATTGCGGAATCGTGTCGGGCGTTATGACGACGATCCATAGCTACACCAATGATCAGGTGATTCTGGATACGCCGCACAAGGATCTGCGCCGCGCACGCGCTGCCGCATTGAGCATGATTCCGAGCTCGACCGGCGCCGCCAAGGCGCTGAAGCTGGTAATCCCGGAGACATCGGGCAAGCTGGACGGCTTTGCTATTCGCGTGCCCACACCAAACGTTTCGATCGTCGACCTGACCTTTATCAGCGAGAAAACGACCGACGCCAAGCAGGTGAATGCTGCGCTGAAGGCCGCAGCCGATGGCGAATTGAAGGGCATTCTCGGCTACGACGAAAATCAGCTCGTCAGCTCTGATTTCAAGGGCGACAAGCGCAGCTCGATTGTGGACGCGCCGCTGACCAAAGTCGTTGGCCAGAGCGTGAAGGTTCTGAGCTGGTACGACAACGAGTGGGGCTACTCGAACCGTGTCGTTGACCTGATTGGCTTCCTGGCCAAAAAGGGGCTGTAAGCGAAACGAGGTGTCAGGGATCAGGTTTCACGGCCCAGTGAAAGACGGGTGCGCCCTGGCCTCCGATTCTTGACACCTGAACCCTGACACCTGAAACCTGTTCCCTGACCTCCGTTCCCCACGAAAGGTAGCATCATGGCCAAGCTTTCGATTCAAGACATCGAATTGACCAATAAGCGGCTGTTTATCCGCGTCGATTTCAACGTTCCGCTCACCGAGGACGGCGCCACGATCACCGACGACACGCGGATTGTGGCCACGCTGCCGACGATCGAATACGCGCTGCGGCAAAACGCCAAGGTGATTCTGGCTTCGCACCTGGGACGGCCGAAGGGCAAGCCGAATCCGAAGTATTCGCTCAAGCCCGTGGTGAAGCGGCTGCGCGAGTTGCTCGACAAGAAATTGGGCGAGGGCGTGAATGTAGCATTCTCGCCGGATTGCGTAGGCGAGGTTGCCGAGGAGATGGCGCGCCAGCTTGAATCGGGCCAGGTGCTGCTGCTTGAGAATCTGCGCTTCCACGCGGAGGAAGAGGCCAACGATCCCGTGTTTGCAAAATCGCTGGCTGCGCTGGCCGAGGTGTACGTGAACGATGCGTTCGGGTCGGCGCACCGCGCGCACGCATCAACGGAAGGCATTACGCACTACCTCAAGCCCGCCGTGGCCGGACTGCTGATGGAAAAGGAAATTACGTATCTTGGAAAAGCCCTCCAAGACCCCGAAAAACCCTTTGTGGCCATCATCGGAGGGTCGAAGATCTCCGGCAAAATCGACGTCATCCAGAATCTGCTCGATAAAGTGGACACGCTGGTGATCGTGGGCGGCATGGCCTATACCTTTCAGCGCGCGCTGGGCGTGAAGACCGGAAAAAGCCTGGTTGAAGAAGACAAGATCCAGATGGCGAAAGAGGCGCTGGCCAAGGCGAAGGCCAAGGGCGTCAAGCTCCTGCTCCCGGCCGATAACATTCTCGCCGACAATTTTGCTGCCGACGCTAAAACCCAGGTGTGGGATTGCTCAGTGGATTTCCCGGACGATTGGCAAGGCCTCGACATCGGGCCAAAGACGATCAAGGCGATCGAAGAAGTCGTCTTGACTGCAAAGACTATCGTGTGGAACGGCCCGGCAGGAGTTTTCGAATTTCCGCGGTTTGCTGTGGGGACCAACGCCATCGCGCGGGCAGTTGCAGCAAATCGGACCGCGACGTCGATCATCGGCGGCGGCGATTCGGTTTCGGCGATCAATCAGGCAGGAGTTGCCGACCAGATCACCCATATCTCTACCGGCGGCGGAGCATCGCTCGAATTCCTCGAAGGCAAAAAGCTGCCGGGCGTGGAAGCGCTGACGGACAAGTAAGCAGCTGCGGTGCGGCAGCCCGCCTTCGGCACAAAAGGAAATAGAGTCGCATTCGGCGCATTTGCGGCGGATGAGATTTTTTGGGCGCCGATCCTACGTGTACCGTTTAGCGGCCTGGCGCGCCGATGGCACTCTGCGTGCACGAACTCTGTGTTTTCCAAGGTGTAACCGTCAGCAGCTATTTTGCGATCCAACTCTGAATAACCGATCTTCAATTCCAAGTGGCAATGCGCACATCTGCCGCTCTGTTGATCGTGTTTTTGAATCTTGACCTTTCGGCAATCCATCGGCTTGCCCCGTTCGTCATAAATCAACTCCTTTGAAATCTTCCGACGATAGGCAAACCGCAAGAGCGAGTCGCCGCGAGCGAGCACATCGATCTTTCGGCGAATTTCACTCAGCAGAGAATTGGCGAGCTTTAGTTCCTCTTCGTCGAGATTCCTGTTTGGCATAGCAGACGATGCCTCGCTGTCTCTCTACTTCCCGGCATCCAGCGCTCTGAAATATCCCTTCTTCGCAAGCTCCAACAACGGCTTATCGGCTGTCACCAGCGTTGCGCCCAGATGCCGCACCGTCGCCACGAGAATCCGGTCAGCGGGGTCGGGATGCATCTCAAAAGGAAGCCTCGTGCTGGCAACAGCAATCTCAGGCTCGAGCTCCACCAGTTTCAAACCGGGCTTTGCCATCGCTTCATTCAACCAAACCATCACGTCCGAATTGAGCGTAAGACGCTGTTTGCTCACTAGCAGTGCGATCTCCCAAGGCGTAATGGCGCTCACCGCGAGCCGATCCTCGAATGAGGCCTCGTCGAGTGCCTTGGATGTTGCGCCTCCCAGTCGGGCGCTCTTATTGACCATCCAGACGAGCGCATGCGTATCAAGCAGGAGCGGACGTGACCGATCGATCTCCGTTTCGGTCATTTCATTGCGTCCCACTCAACATCGATGGGAGAAATGATGTCTCCCTCCCACAACACACTCCCCTTCATTGAACCGACAATACCCTGCTGTTTCAACGGCATCGGCACTACCTGCGCCACCGGTTGTCCGCGTTTGGTGATCACGAGAGTGGTACGCTTCTCGGCGACATCATCCAACAGCTTCAGGCATTTCGATTTGAACTCCCCGGCGGGGACAGTGGCGGTCTTCATGCGATTCTCCCATGGTCACTGACCATGGTCATATTATAGCGTTTTGGCAGCATGCGGACAACCCCAGTGGGTCAGGAACACAATCACGAAGGAACGGTATGACTTGCCCACTGTTTCTTAGTTATTGGTCGAGTTCGAGTGACTCTTCACCCTTACCACCCAATCCACGGGCTCGCTGATGCCGTCGAGAACCCTTACGACGAGCGGTCTCTTGCCGTCGGATGTAAACACAATGGGCTCGACCCTGTCAGCAGAGGACGCCGCCAGCACGTGCGTGATTGTGCCTTCCGCCGCACCATGAATCTCAATGTGGAGGTTTGTCAGCTTCGGGTTTTGAAGATTTCCGATGTCGACGTTTACGGTGTAGCTTCCCTTTGGCCAAACGCCGAAGTTGACCTCGCCGGTGCTGTCGGTGGTCTTCGCGGCGCACCCGCCGCCAGGATTCTTTCCGAGCTTCACGTCGACGCCCTTGAGAGGAGCTCCACAAAAGGCGTTGTGTGCAGCCATCGCAAACATCAGAGCAACAGCAGGAACGATCCAGCTCCGCTTCATTCGACCTCCAGCCAGAGTTCACGGCAAATCAACAGAATGGTATCAAGCCAAATCCTGAATGGGTTCAATTTGGGAGGGCATCTTCAAATGAGGACCCAATCTCGTAACGTGCCAGCCATCACCCAGCGAGCGAAGATCGATCCTCTAAAATTGGATTGCGAACAGATACCTTTCGAAGGGACCAAGACATGTCTCGTAAAGCACTCATTGCCGCCAATTGGAAGATGTACAAAACGCCGGCCGAAGCGAAGGCGTTTGTCGATGCTTTTTTGCCGCTTGTTGCCTGGCACACCAGGGACGAAATCGCGCTGTTCCCTTCTCCTGTGCTGTTGCCCACCGTGGTGGAGGGGTGCAAAGGCTCGAACGTCGCCGTCGGCGCACAGAACATCCATTTTGCCGAGGAAGGCGCTTACACGGGCGAGACTTCGATCGGCCAACTAAAGGCCGTGGGCGGCACGCATACGCTCATCGGCCACTCTGAGCGGCGGCAGTATTTTGCGGAGACCGATGAGATCGTAAACAAGAAACTGCATACAGCATTGAAACATGGCGTTGTGCCAATCGTATGCATTGGCGAGGTGCTGGCGGAACGCGAAGCCGGCAAAACAGCCAGCGTGTTGAAGACACAGGTGACGGGCGCGTTCGCGGGAATCGCGCCGGAGGCCGCGAAGCCGATCGTGATCGCGTACGAACCGGTGTGGGCGATCGGAACCGGCAAAACAGCGACGCCGGAGATCGCCGTCGACGCACATCGCATCATTCGCGACGAGGTTTCAAAACTGCTGGGCGCCGAAGTCGCCGCCGCGATGCGCATTCTGTATGGCGGCAGCGTGAAGCCGGATAATGCAACCGCGCTAATCGGCCAGGAAGAGATTGACGGCGCATTGGTGGGTGGAGCCAGCCTCAAGCCCGATTCATTCGCCGCGATTGTGAAGTACTAGAACGGCGGCGAGCCAGCGAGTCAGAAAGTTGGCGAATCAAAAAATTAGCGAGTAAGGGAGGTGCCGTCCGGAGCCAATCGGTTTCGGACGGTTTTTGTTTGCGCGAATGAAAAGCGCTCCTAATTTGAGTCCGTGCTATCCCAGGTCCCAGAATCGGGACCTGGGGCACCCCCAGTGCGTGCGGGGTCAGATGGATAGATAAAAGCCTGCGATCCAGTTTTGGAGAAGCGCTGGGAAGCAGCCGAGCACGAGAACGGCGGCGGCGATGGCGACCAGAACGGTCAGAGTGACCGGATGCGCGCGAATGGGCGATTCGTCGCTCGACGGCATCACATAGGCGCGCTTGAGAACCTGCAGATAGTAATAGAGCGACACCGCGCTGAACGCGATGGCGAGGGCCACCAGCGTAAGTTGCTCGGCCGGCAGCGAGGACAAGGGTCCCTTCATAAAGCCAGCCCAGCCGCCGTTGAGAACTGCAGCGAAGAGATTAAACTTGGCCCAGAAGCCAACCAGCGGCGGAATTCCCGCGAGCGAAAGGAAGAGCACGAGAAGCACGGCGGCGAGCGCCGGGTTGCGCTTGTGCAGTCCGAGGAAGGCGTCAAGCTTGTCGCTCCCCGTGGCGCGCTCAACGACGCCGACCACTCCGAAGGCTCCGATGGTCGTTAAGCCGTAGCTGACGATGTAGTAGAGAATGGCTTGCGCGCTGGCGTTGGTCCAGGAAAAGAACGCGAGGCCGAGCAAAATGTAGCCGGCGTGCGCGATAGCCGAGTAGGCAAGCAGGCGGCGAACGCTCGTCTGCGCCAGCGCGGCCAGATTGCCGAAGATCATCGAGAGCACGGAAAGATCCATCAGGATCATCGGCCACGAGGTGATGAAGCTCGGGGAGAAATGGCCAGACGGTGCGACGGAAGAATGCAGGCTGAAATTCAAGCGTCCGGTCATATGCAGCATCGAGAAGAATCGAAGGGTGGCGGAGCTGATGGAGATGAGCAGAGCGAAGCTTGCAACCTTGGAGACGGAAGCAATGAATGCAGCGGCGGGAGCAGGCGCGCCCTCGTAGGTATCCGGCGCCCAGAGATGGAACGGGACGGCGGCAATCTTGAAGCCGAGCCCCGCGGCGATCATGACCAGAGCGATCAGGAGCAGCGGCGAAGCCCCATTGCTTGACGCTACGAGCGTGCCAAGCACAACCTTGGGCAGGCTGGTTGAACCTGAAAGCCCGTAAAGATAACTGAAGCCGAAGAGCAGAAATGCCGCGGACATTCCACCGAACAGGTAATACTTGATGGCGGCCTCAGCGCTTTTTTCGGATTGCTTGTTGAAAGCCGTAAGGATGTAGAGGCCGAGGCTCAGCAATTCGAGGCCGATAAAGATGACCAGAAGATCCTGCGCGCCAGAAATGATGAGCCCGCCCGCAGCTGCCATCAGAACCACCGAAACGTACTCGCCTGGGTTGCGCGTGAAGGTGGAATCGACCAGCAGCAAAAGTGTAAGCGCGGTGAGGACGAGGATGGCGGCCTGCGCGACGCCCGTCGACCCTCCGGCAGCCAGCAGGAGATCGTCTCCGGCGCTGAATGGGCCTGCGAACGAGATCGTCCACAAAGCTATGCCGCAGCCGGTAACGCCAATGAAGGCGGCAACAGCGATGCGCGTGGTGTTAGCGGTCTTGCGCAGCACGCCTAGATCGAGGATCAGGACGGCGAGTGCCGCAATTTCGAGGACTGTCTCAGGAAGCGTGGCCCCGAAGAGGTCGAGGTAGCTCATTGCGCGCCTCCCGCGAGCAGCGCTCTCACGGCCGGCTCGATGGAATCGAGAAGAATGCGCGGGTAAAGCCCGACAACGAGCGTGGAGACGCCAAGCAGCGCGACGCCGGCAATCTCGGGCCATGTGATGGGCGCAAATTTATGCGCCTGCTCCGACTCGAGCTCATGCGGGGTGGGCAGCGCGTCAGAGAAGAACGCCTTTTGCAGAGCGCGCCAGATGTAGGCGATGCCGACAATGATGCCAACGCCGGAACAAATGGTCCACCAGGGATTGGCTTGCCAGGCACCGACAAGAACCTGCAACTCGGCTACGAATCCTGAAAAGCCCGGCAGGCCCATGGAGGCGACGCCGGCGAAGACGAAAGCCCACGCCGCAAAAGGCAATCGCCGCGAAAGGTGCATGGGCTCGAGCTCGGCAAATTGCCGCGTGTGCGTGCGGTCGTAGACGATGCGGCCGACAATGGCGAACAGCAGGCCGGCGATCACGCCGTGCGAAAACATCTGCAGGACTGCGCCGTCGAGGCCGATCTGATTCAGCGTCATCAGGCCAAGGAGCACAAAGCCCATGTGGCTCACGCTGGAGTAGCCGATGACGAATTTGAAGTCAGTCTGCGCCAGGGCAACAAGCGCGCCATAGACGATGCCGATGACGGCGAGCCAAGCGAAGACGTCGCGCCACGAACCAATGCCGATAAACGAGAATCCCCAGGGATCGAGGCCGTGCGGAAAAAGGCCGATGCCGACGCGCAGGCAGCCATAGGCGCCAAGCTTCATCACTACGCCGGCCAGCAGCATAGAGGCCGCCGTGGGCGCGGCAACGTGGCCGGTGGGCGCCCAGGTGTGGAACGGCCACATGCCGGCGAGAATCGCGAAGCCGACAAAGACCAGCGGAAAACACCACATTTGGAATTCGACAGGCAGGCCGGCGTGCGCCAGATAGCCTAGCGCGGTGGAGTGACTGCCGGCGGTCGTGTAAGCCGCGAGCAAGCCGATGAGAACCATCGCCGATCCGACAAAAGAATAAAGCGCCAACTTCATGGCTCCGTATTCACGGCGCGTGGATCCCCAGATGGAGATGAGAAAGTATTTCGGAACGATGGCAATCTCGTAGAACACAAACAGCAGGAAGAGATCGCCGCTCAGAAAGACGCCGTAAACGCCACCAATGAGCGCCAGATAAAACGCGAAGAACTGATTCGTGCGAAGCTCGATGTTCCAGCTGAAGAGAACGCCGGCCACTGACGCGATGCCGGTAAGCAGAACCAGAACGCGACTGATGCCGTCGGCGGCGAGCAGATAGTGGACGCCCATCGACGGGACCCAGAGCACATCGACGAAAACCTGGCGGCCCTGGCCCATGCCCGCCGCGAAGCCCGCGATGCCAATGGCGAGGCCGACAAAGGCGACCCAGAGCGCCCACCAGCGGGCGAGATTGGGCTTCGCCGAGGGCAGGAGCGACGAGATCAGCGCTCCGGCAAACGAGATGTAAATCGCCCAGGCCATTCTCTAAAATCTCCAATGCGAGAGCAGGTTCACAACCGTGGGATTGATCGTGTCGAGAATCAATCTCGGAGCCAACCCGACGATGAACATCAGCGCGATCACCGGCGCGAGGGCCAGGCGCTCACTATGATGCAGGTCGGGGAAGCTGGTCCAGCGCTCGGGGACGGGGCCGGTGAAAACTTTTTGAATGACGGTGAGGATCACGATTGCCGTCACGAGCAAACCAAGCACCGATACCGATGCGCTGATCCATGACAAGGGAAAGACGCCGCGAAAGATGAGGAACTCACTGACGAAACTGTTGAGTCCGGGAAGCCCGAGCGAAGAAAAGAGCACGATACCCATGAGGCCAGCGAAGACGGGAGCGGGCTTGCGCAGGCCGCCAAAATCGTCGATTCCCCGCAGGCCACCGGTGCGGAACTGAATCATGGCGATGAACCAGAAGATTGCAGCCGCGGTTAAGCCGTGATTGAACATTTGCAGAATGACGCCATTGAGCGCGGCGGCCTGGCTGGCTTGCTGGGCCGCGCCTGAAACCGGAATGGCCAACGCAAAGATTGCGAGCAGGCAATAGCCCAGATGATTCACTGAGGAGTAGGCAAAGACGCGCTTTAAATCTTTTTGCGCCGCAGCGGCCCAGGCGCCCATCACAACTGTGATGACGGCAAGAACGAGAAGCGGAGTACGCATGGCGGCGATCTGCGTGCCGAAGATTGGGAGCGCGATGCGCAAAAGGCCGTAGACGCCCATCTTCGACATGGCACCGGTGAGCAACATCGTGACGGGCGAAGGCGCCTCGGCATACGCAGCGGGCAGCCAGGTGTGGAACGGCGCCATCGGCACTTTGACAGCGAAGCCGGCCAGCACACCGATGGCAAGCCACGGCATGACAGCGCCCAGATGCGCGGCGACCATCTGCGCCAAAGCGCCCGAGGCAGCCATGGCGGTCAGACTGCCGAAGTCCATCGAGCCGGTGGCGAGAAATAGGGCGAGAAACGATAGCAGCAGCGCCACCGAGCCGGCCATGGTGTAGACGAAGAACTGCGTCGCCGCAGGGCCGCGGCGCGGCCCGCCCCACAATTTGATGAGGAAGAATGCGGGGATCAGGCTCAGCTCCCAAAACAAAAACCAATGGAAGAAGTTGAGCGCGGTAAACGAACCGAAGAGACCCGATTCGAGCGTGAGGATGAGGCCATAGAAGAGGCCGGGCATGTGATGCACGCGATGCGATGCATCAACCGACATGAGCGTGACGATGGCGGAAAGCAAAAGCATGAGCGCGCCAAGGCCATCTGCGCCCAGGTGATACTCGATGCCCAGAGAAGGCGCCCACGGATGCAACTCGACAAGGCCGATGCTTCCGTTAGCAGGCAGGCTAACCCATATGACAAGTGACAGGGCGAGGCAGGCGAGCGAAGTGAGAAGTGCAACGCCACGCGCATGCCTGCCTGCAAAGAGCGCGATTACCGCGCCGATGAGCGGCAGCACGGTGATGATGGTCAGAATTGGAAGGCCGCTGGCAACTGCGTTCATGGCCGGCTACTCCAAAAGAGAATGATGGCTAACGCCACGACGGCTATGGCAAGGATGCGCAGGTAATTCTGCACACGGCCGCTCTCGGTGCTGGCCAGCAGGCCGCCGCCCTCGGAGAGCTCCTCGCATGTTTTGTCGAAGCCGCCGTCGACCCAGTTCACATCGAGCAGACGATTGAGCCGCGCCCAGAGAGCGAAGAGCTGTGCCACCAGAGCCACAATGCCGCCCCAAACGCGGCGGTCGAGCCAATCGGCCACGCGCGCCCACCATTTATAGAAGGCAATCACGGTAACGCCGTAGAACTCGTCGACGTAGAGGCGATCACGAAGCGGACCCCAGAGCCAGGGCACGGATTTTTCAAGCGCATCGGGATCTTCCGGCTTGGGTGATTTGTTGCCGTAGAGCCGCCAGCCGAGACCAAGGCCGAGGAAAACCACCAGCGACGAAGTGACCATGAGCAGGCCGAGACCCGGCTCAGCGAACCCGTGCCAGCTGAAAGCGATACTGCGGCCATCGAGAAAATCGCGAAACCATGGCCACGCCGGAGTTCCGACTAAGCCCAGCGCCATTGCGAAAAAGGCAAGAATCGCGAGCGGAACGGTCATGATTCTTGGGCTTTCGTGCGCGGCCTCGTGCCCGCGCCAGTAACCGAGAAAGACGTAGCAGACCTGGCGCGTCATATAAAAAGCGGTAAGCAGCGCGCCGAAGACGAGCAGATAGAACGGGATCTTTGCAACGCTCCAATGTTGCGCGGCTTCGAGAATTCCGTCCTTCGACCAGAAGCCGGAGAAGAAGATGGGGAAACCGCACAATGCCAACATGCCAATGGTGTACGTAATAAAAGTTAGCGGCATATCGACTTTGAGGCCACCCATTCGGCGAATGTCCTGCTCCTCGTGGCAACCGTGAATCACCGACCCCGCACCAAGAAAGAGCAGCGCTTTAAAGAACGCGTGGGTGATCAGGTGAAACATGCCCACGGCGATGCCGCCCATGCCCAGACCGGCCATCATGTAGCCGAGCTGCGAGACCGTCGAGTAAGCAAGGATGCGCTTGATGTCGTTTTGCGCGATGGCGATGAGCGCGGCGAAAACCGCTGTTGCTGCCCCCACCCACGTGATCACAGTGAGGGGGACGGTGGATCCACCGGCAGCAGCGCCCATTTGCATGAGAGGAGCGCCTGCGGCCATCAGCGGATAGACACGGGCAACAAGGTAAACGCCGGCGGCGACCATGGTGGCCGCGTGAATCAGCGCGGAGACCGGGGTGGGACCTTCCATGGCGTCAGGCAGCCAAACATGCAGCGGAAGCTGGCCGCTCTTGCCCACGGCTCCGGCAAAGATGAGCAGAGCAATGGCGCCGGCAGCGCTGAGGCCGAGGCCCGCGTGCTGGGTGAGCAGAATGGCAATCGAAAGCGGCTCGAGCGAGCCGATGCCGTGGTTATACAAAAGCAGCGTGCCGCTGGAGGAAAATAGCCAGACGATTCCAAGGAAAAAGAAAATGTCGCCGACGCGCGTGGTGACGAACGCTTTTTTCGCGGCCGCGGCTGCCGAGGGCTTCTGATACCAGAAACCAATAAGCAGATACGACGTGAGCCCAACGATCTCCCAGCACATGAAGAGAAGCAGCAGGCTGTTGGAGATCACGACGCCGAGCATGGCTCCTGCAAAGAGCGAAAGGAAGCAGAAAAACCGGGTGAAGTTTTCGTCGTGGGCCATGTAGCCGACGGAATAAATGAAGATGAGCAGGCCGACGAAGCAGACCATCACCAGCATGATGGCTGCAAGAGGGTCGAGGACCCAGCCCAGATCGACCGAGGTCGCGCCGAAGTGGAACCACGAGAAGTTGACCGTCTCGCGAACAACGTCGCCGCGCGCCCAGCCGCTAACGACGTGGCCAAAAGCGATCAGCGACAAGAAGAGCGAGAAACCAAGCGAGCCGGTCGCCAACGCGGATGCGGTTCTACGCCGCGGCTGCTTGAGCAGCGCGATGATTCCGGCGGCCACCATCGGCAGTGCCGGGATAAGCCACAATAGAGCCGTAATGCCGGATTGAGGAGTGGATGCGACGGATTGGCCGATCAAGCGTTCACCCCTTCATCCTGTCGATCTTGTCGAGCTCAGTGGTGTTGGTGTGACGATGGATGGCGATCACCAAACCCAGCCCCACGGCAGCTTCGGCTGCGGCTACGGCGATGGAGAAAATCGCGAACATCATTCCGGTGAGCGCCTCAGGATGCGGGCCGTACCGCCAAAATGCGATCAAGTTCAAATTGGCGGCATTGAGCATCAATTCAATTCCGATCAGCACTACGATGGCGTTGCGCCTGGCCAGCGCACCACCTAGGCCGATGGCGAAGAGCAAAGCTGCAACCAAAAGATAGCCGGCAAGAGGCGTCGTCATGCTCATGATCCGGGCCTCTCCTTCTCATGCATGGCCACGATCACGGCGCCGATGGTGGCCGCGGTGAGAAGCAGCGCAAGAATCTCGAGTGGCAACACGTAGCGCCCCACAAGCGCGATACCGATGTCGTGCACCGTGACGGAGGGCGAGGCATTCTGCTGCGGAATCGCGCCGGCGCTTGAAATCACAGCCCATCCGAGAACGGCAAAGACCCCCGCAGCGATCACGAGTCCCAGGGGCCACGTCCGGCTGAACACGCCATGCTTGGGAAGGTCTGCACCGCGCGTAAGCAGAATGGCAAACACGATCAGGATGGCGACGGCGCCGATGTAAACGAGAATCTGCGCGAACCCGGCGAACTGCGCATCGAGCTGAAGAAACATGAGCGCCAGTCCAGCGAAGGCTACAGTGACGGCCAGCGCGGAATGAACAAGATGCTTGAGCAGCACAGTGGCCAAGCCACCAGCCAGCGTAATGGCTGCAAGCAAATAGAACATCGCGTTCAACGTTCAGTCGTCCTTTCCTGTTCGCTCCCGCAGTTCGGCGCCTCACTCAGCATAGCGGTAGCTCCTGCGGCCGATGTGCCGACCGCTCATGCCAAGCCGGCCCATGACGATATATGCGGCGGCCAAAATGATTGTGCAAACCACCCAGCGCTGCCAGCCTTCGCCCATAAAACGCCAGAGCGCGGTCACAAGCAGGTTGAGCAACGTAAAGGGCAGCACGAATTTCCAGGCAAAGTTCATCAGTTGGTCCTGGCGCAGGCGTGGCAGCGTGCCACGCATCCAGATAAAGACGAAGATCGACAGCATCACTTTGCCGAAAAACCAAATCCACGAGGGAACGAACTGGAGGAACGAGAACGGCGCGGACCATCCGCCGAGAAACAGCGTGGCGCCGAGGCCCGAGATAGAGAACATAGCCAGATACTCGCCGAGAAAAAAGAGCGCGAATTTGAATCCAGAATATTCTGTGTGGTAGCCCGCAACCAACTCCGATTCGCCCTCCGGCAGATCGAACGGCGATCGATTGGTCTCGGCTGTGGCGGCGATGGCATACATGAGAAAAGCCGCCAGGCCCCACGGCGTAAAGATGTACCAGTGCGGAAAAATTCCACTGTATTGGTTTTGCGCCTCAACAATCCTGGGCAGTGAAAGCGAGCCGGTAATCATGACCACGGCCACGCTGGAAAGCAGAAGCACAACTTCGTAACTGATCATTTGCGCCACGGCGCGCATGGCGCCGAGCACTGAGTACTTATTGCGGCTCGACCAGCCGGCCATAAAGACGGAAAGCTCCGTTGCCGCACCCATGGCGAAGAAGAACAGCAGGCCCGAGTCCATATCGACCAAGACCATGTTGCGGCCCATCGGGAGAACTGCGAAGCCCATGAAGACCGTAACCACCAATACAAGCGGCGCAAGGAAATGCACGACGGCGTTGGCGCTGAATGGAACGATGTCTTCCTTGGTCAGCGATTTGATGCCGTCGGCGATTGGTTGGAAGAAGCCGAACGGGCCCACGCGGTTGGGGCCAAGCCGATTTTGAATGCGGCCCAGGCCCTTGCGCTCAAAAACGGTCGTAAGCGCGAAGAGGCCGGGAAAGACACAGACGATGGCGATGACGGCGAGCACGACTCCAGCCGCGGGGCGTAACGCCACCGGAAGAAACCCGACGAGCCAATTCCGCAGCAGGACGAAGATCTGGTCGAGATTCATGAAGAAGGGATTTGCGGCCGCTGACGTTGCGATCATCGACTAGCTTCCTCCCTCGGTTTTCGCCGGCGGCGCAGCGGACGCAGCGGCAGCCTTCGCCGCAGCCGCCTCAGCAGCAGCTTTGGCGCGTGCTTCAACCTTGGCTTTTTCCTCGGCCAGGCGCGCATCTACTTCGGTCGCTTCCGTCGGGTGGATCGAATGGTAATACTCATTCGAGCGGGCCAATTCCTTGCGGTCGTAGAGCAGCCCGCCGAAACGATCGGTGGTGGCCAACTCAAACTGCGTATCCATCTTGATGGCTTCGAACGGGCAAACTTCAACGCAAATCTGGCAGCTCATGCAAACGGAGATATCGATGTCGAATCGCGCCGGATAAAACTGCGGCTTGCCAACGTAGTCCGGCTTCTTGTCGGTGCTTTTGTCAATGTAAATGCATTTGGGCGGGCATTCTTTCTCGCAGATCTGGCATGCCACGCAGCGTAGCCCCGCCTCCCCATCGGCGCCGTCGTAAACCAGAAAGGGAAAGACGCGCGCGTTCTCGGCAGTCGGAATCCGATGTTCCGGATATTCAACCGTCGTCAGCCGCTCTTTGGAGATATAACTTCCGAAGAAGTTTCGAGCCGTCTCCGCCATCCCTTTCAGAATTCCGTCGCCTAACAATGATTCCTCCAGAATCAGCTCACAACTATGAGCCTTCAGCGCTACCTGTCCACTTCTCCCAAGACAATATCCACGCTGCCAAAAATCAGCACGACATCAGCCACGTTCTGGCCCAGAGACATATCTTCAAGAACCGTGAGATTGATCAGGCTCGGCGGGCGCACGCGGTAGCGATAAGGATTGGGCCCGCCATCACTGATGAGATAAAAGCCAAGTTCGCCCTTGGGCGCTTCAATGCGGCCATACGCCTCGCCCGGCTTGGGACGGAAGCCGCGAATCTTCGCCTTTGCATCCATGATCGGCCCGGCGGGTAGATCGCGGAGCGCCTGCTCGAGAATCTTGATTGACTCGCGCATCTCCAGCACGCGAACCATGTAGCGGTCATAAATGTCGCCGTGATCGCCGAGCGGGACGCGAAACTGAAAGCGATCGTAGATGCCGTAGTGGTCCACTTTGCGAATGTCGTAATTCACACCCGACGCACGCAACATCGGGCCGGAGACCCCTGCGTTTACGGCCAGCTCCGGCCGCAGCACGCCGACACCCTGGCAGCGCGCCATCAGAATTTCATTGGTTGAAAGCAGCGCCTCGAACTCGTCGACAAACTGGGGCAGGCCGGCAACCACTTTGCGCGTGGCATCGAGCCACGGCGCAGAAACGTCCACGCGGCAGCCGCCGAAGCGCATGTAGTTGCACATCATGCGGGAACCGGTGAGCGATTCGAACAGGTCGAGAATTTTTTCGCGCTCGCGGAAGGCGTACATGAGCGGGGTCCCGCTGGCACCCATTTCCTGAATGAGAAAGCCGATGGATGCGGCATGATTCTGCACGCGGGTGAGCTCCGCCAGGATCACACGAATGTATTCGGCGCGTTCGGGGACTTCCTGGCCGGTCAGTTTTTCCACTGCCAGCGCATAGGCCCAGTTGTTCGTCAGCGAGCAAAAGTAGTCCAGGCGATCGGTGTAAGGCATCGACGCCAAATATGCTGCGCCCTCGGCAATCTTCTCGTGGTTGCGGTGCAGATAACCGAAGACGGGCTTAAGGCGGATGACACGCTCGCCATCCAGCGCCACGTCCATGCGAAAAACGCCGTGTGTAGAAGGATGATGCGGCCCCATGGCGACTTCAAGCAGTTCACCCTCGCCGTCAGGCTCAATCACCGGCGGCCGGTTCCAGCCTGCGACCTTCTCCGTCTTGGATTCAGCTACACTCATCCGGTAGTCATTCCCTGGTCCCTTGACCCTTCGGCTGGTTGCTCACTGCTTTTGTGCTCTTGCGCTCGCTTCAACACTTCATCGTGAGCGGTGGGCTCATATTCAAAATCGTCCGGTTCCACGTAATCCCTGCGCATCGGATAATCCTTGAAGCCTTCCCACATCAGCAGGCGGCGCAGGTCGGGATGACCAGTGAAAATTATTCCGTAGAGATCGAAGACTTCGCGTTCCTGAAACTCCGCCGCACGCCAGATGGGCGTGAGCGATGGAAGGTCAGTGTGGTCGGTGCGGTTCGCTGTGCGCATTCGGATCACCAGCGGCCCATGCTTCTTCGCGACCGAATAAAGGTGATACACCGCCTCAAGACAGCCCGGCTGGGTGTGCTTGCGGGTTTCTTCCACGGTTTCTTCTACCGGTTGCTCGACTTTTTGTCCGTCGGAGCCATCGACGGTTTTCGTCACCGTCCGTGTTACTTTCACTTTCTCCGAAATTTCTTTTTCGGGCCAATCCACACCAGAGACGTTGGAGAGGAAATCGAAGGCTAGCTCCGCGTCGTCGCGCAAAAATGTTGCAACGGCGAGGGCGGTCGCGGGCGCAAGACGCAGCGAGTGCTGCGCGGAAGGACTTGGATTGGAGACGAACTCCACACCCGCGCCCGGAACGCCAGCCTCAATCGCCGCCTTGATTTCTTCCACAGTCTTCATCAGTTCTCAGTCGTCAGTCTCAGTTCACAGTTCTCAGAAAACTCTTCGCGGCTGTGCACGGCTTTCTTCTTCCAATGCCCTGTTGCCCGTTTCCTTGTCTCCTAATCCCTTGTTCCCTCGGTCCCTTGGTCCCTGCTTTTCTCATCGAATCGTGATCGGTACGGGCCAAACGCCGTGGTTCGAGGGTGGCTCCAGGTCATGCTCTCCCTGCTCCGGCACGGGAAACTCGCCTTGCGCGTTGGGGTCGAGATGGCGCGGCCTGTCGGGGCCGGTCAAGGGCTGCGCGTCAATTTTCTTTTGCAGCGTCATAAAAGCCTGGATCAGTGCTTCGGGCCGCGGCGGGCAGCCGGGAATGTGCACGTCCACCGGAATGTAACGATCGATGCCCTTGAGCACGTTGTAGCCCTGCTTGAACGGGCCGCCAGAGATCGCACAGGCGCCCATCGCGATTACATACCGTGGTTCAGCCATCTGGTTGTAAAGGCGTACGACCTGCGGCGCCATTTTTTTAGTCACGGTGCCGGAGACGATCATCAGATCGGCCTGCCGCGGCGAGGGCCGGAATACCTCGGCGCCGAAGCGAGCCAGGTCGTAGCGTGCCATGGTCGTCGCAATCATCTCGATGGCGCAGCAGGCGAGGCCGAATTGCATGGGCCACACCGAGCTGCGACGGCCCCAGTTGTAGAGCTCTTCGATGGTCGTGACGAAGACGCCCTGCTTGCCGAGTTCGATCTTCAGGTTTTGATCAACCGCCATGAGTTGCTACGCTCCAAAAGTTCAAGGTCAGGTATCGGAGATCAACCGCCATATCGGTTGGCAGCGAAGCCGGTTCCTGACCATTGAACCTGAACACTGCTTTTTCATTGCCACGTCAACACGCCCTTTGCCCAGGCCCAGGCCAGCCCTTCAACCAAGAGAAGGAGAAAAATCAGCATGGATGCGCACGCCGCTGCGCTCAAACCTGTAAATGCCACCGCGAATGGCAAGAGGAACACGGCTTCCACGTCGAAGATGAGAAAAATGATGCCGTAGAGGTAGTACGCCGAGCGAAATTGCAGCCACGCATCGCCCTTCGACTCCAGCCCGCACTCGTAGATTGCGTTCTTCACCGCGTTGGGCTTTTGCGGCGAAAACACCCGCGCCCACAGCCACGCCAACCCCAGCGGGGCCACGCCGAATCCGAGCGCCGCCACGAACAAAACCGCCAATGAAAAATAGGGACTGGATGTCATCGTGGCAAAGAAATTCCTACTCTCTCAAGCTACCAGTTTGGGGTGGGTTTTGGCGAAGGAGTTGGCGCACGCCTGCGCCATTCAGGCTCGTTTTTCCACCATTTATCCCATCAGGTGAACCGTTCGGCGGTAGGCCGGTCCGGGCCATCACCGTTCCTCTGGCGCCGGAGCCGGCCCGCTCTATCTCATATCTCCGCCAGCGATTCTCTGCACAGTTCCCTGCCCCGCGCCAGGGCGCGCTCGTCGAGTTCGACCCAGCGCGGATTTTTGACTAAGCGGCGCAGCGCAACATCGATGCTGGCCCGCGGCAACGCGCCCGCAATCTCCAGCAGCGCGCCGAGCATCACCATGTTGGCTGCACGCTTGTCGCCCAATTCGTCCGCCAGTTCAGTGAACGGGAGAGCGAGCACATGTAGGCCCTCGCGCACGCAGTCGGCGGGAAATGCGTGGCCGTTGTAGATGACCCAACCGCCAGCGCGCGCCGTCTTATCGAACTTGCGCAGCGAGGGCTCGTTCATGGCCACCAGCACATTGGGCGAAGTGACCAGTGGCGAATCAATGGCGTCGCGCGACAGCCGCACGTGGCAATTTGAAGTACCTGAGCGCATTTCAGGACCGTAGGATGGCAGCCACGAAACTTCGAGGCCCGCATCGAGGCCGGCCTCAGCCAGCACCTCGCCTAACAGAAGAACGCCCTGGCCGCCGAAGCCTGCAATGCGCACTTCGATGTCAATTTCCTTGCCGCCGGCGACAGCCGCCGCGTTGCCCTCCGGCAAATCTGCCTCGGCGACGCCGAGAATGTGCGGCAGCTCATCGAGAGCGGGATGCGGCGTCACTGGCCTTAGATCTGCCGACAAGGTCCGTTCTTTGGTCCGGTCGCAGAAGATTCCCAGCGGAAACTCCGTTTCCATCACGTCGCGCACCCAGCGCTGCGCATCGACGGGGTTCATTTTCCAAACGGTCGGGCAGGGCGAAAGCACTTCGATCAACGAAAATCCCAATCTGTGCACCTGATTCTCAAGCCCTCGCTTGATGGCCCGTGCTGCCTGCGCGATCTGCTTGTTATCGCCCAGGCCCACGCGCTCAATGTAGGCAGGCGCTTGCAGCGAGCTTAGCAATTCGCTCACGTGGAGCGGATAGCCTTCCGTTTCTGCGTTGCGGCCGTTTGGAGTCGTGGTGCTCTTCATTCCCAGCAGCGTCGTCGGTGCTGCCTGGCCCCCGGTCATGCTGTAGATGGCATTGTTTACAAAGATCACGGTAATGTTTTCGCCGCGATTGGCGGCATGCAGTATCTCCGCCGATCCGATCGCCGAGAGATCGCCGTCGCCCTGATAGCCGATCACAATGCTCTCGGGCCGGCTGCGCTTCATCGCCGTTGCCACAGCGGGCGCGCGGCCGTGCGCAGCCTGCACGTTGCCCACGTCGAAGTAGTAATAGGTGAATACGGCGCAGCCCACCGGGCCGACCATGATGGTGCGATCCTGAACGCCCAGGTCGTCGAGAGCCGCAGCGATCATCTTGTGCACGATGCCGTGGCCGCAGCCCGGACAAAAGTGCGTCTGGTGCTGCAAGTCTTCCTTGCGCCCAAAGCGCTCGTAAAGGGACCTGGCCCGGCCCCGCGCAATTTCATATTCCGCCGCCGGCTCAATCAACATGTTCCATCTGCTCCTCTCCGGCGTTTGGTTTGCTCAACAACTCCCGCCGCGCCATCTCACGAACCATTGCCAGCACTTCTTCGTGCGACGGAACATTGCCGCCCACGCGGCTCAGGAACTCGACGGGACGCGAGCCATTCAGCGCCAGTTTTACGTCCTCGATCAACTGGCCGGTGCTCATCTCCACGACCCCAAAAACGCGCGCGCTGAATGCCAGCCGCTGGAATTGCACCACGGGAAATGGATAGAGCGTGATGGGGCGCAACACGCCGACTTTGATTCCCGCGGCGCGAGCCTCGGCAGTGACGGCCTTCAAGATGCGGCCGACAATTCCGTATCCGACCAGCACAATCTCAGCGTCCGCGGTCATCCATTCTTCTGCGCGAGTTTCATGCTGCGCGGCGACCTGATACTTCGCCTCGAGCGCGCGAACGTGCTTCTCCAGCTTGTCGAAGTCCAGTTCGAGCGAGGTAATTAGATTGCCGCGTGAGGCTGCCGTACCGGCCACGGCCCAATCCGGCAGATGCGTGGGCTTGGCTGTTTGCGGAAACGACACAGGCTCCATCATCTGCCCGATAAATCCATCGGCGAGGATCACCACAGGGTTGCGGTAGCGATCGGCCAGATCGAAAGCCAGAGCCGTCAGATCTGCCATCTCCTGCACAGAGTTGGGCGCCAACACGATCGAGCGGTAGTTGCCGTGGCCGCCGCCCTTAACGACTTGAAAATAATCGCCCTGCTCGGCACCGATGTTACCCAGCCCGGGGCCCCCGCGCGTAATGTCCACGATTACGCATGGCAGCTCCGCGCCCGCCATGTAGCTGATGCCTTCCTGCATCAAGCTAATGCCGGGACCGCTCGAGGCCGTCATGGCGCGCACGCCTGCCGACGCCGCGCCGTAGAGCATATAGATGGCCGCGATTTCGCTCTCGGCCTGCACATAGACCCCGCCGGTCTTCGGCATGAACTCCGCTGCAGCTTCAGCGATTTCGCTCGCCGGAGTGATGGGGTAACCGTAAAACGCGCGGCAGCCTGCAAGAATCGCGCTCTTGACGATGGCTTCGTTGCCCTTCATCAATTGCTTGCGCATTCCGTCGCCCCCTTTGTCCCGGAGCTGGTTGCCCGATCCCTTTCCGCTCGTTCTGGAACGGAAAGGATGTGAGATGGCCTTCCGCTCGCTACAGCCCTACACTCCGCCTCGCCAATCGAAAGACCGTAATCGCGCCCGGCTCCGGGCAGGCCAAAAAACAAATTCCGCAGCCCGTGCAGCCGGCACTGGCATCAATCGCCGTCATGTACCCATATTGATTCAGCCGCTCGCTCATCGCGATCACTTTGGGCAGGCAAGCCTCAATGCACAGGCCGCAGCCTTTGCACTCCTGCTCGTCAATGCGTACCCGGCCCCGGTCCCGATATTCGAGCGGTTCTGCGGCTGAGTTCATTTCATCGGTCTCCTGCGCGTGCACCCCGCAAAAACAGAGCCGCGCCGGCTGGCGAGCAGGCCCCGTGGATCTGCTCTAAACCGGCGTTATTGTGCGCTTTAGCGGCGGGGCGGTGCAGTGATGGGAGTCACCCCGACCTCTGCATAATCGGGGTGAAAACTCAGAATAGATCGCTGGTCTTCATGCGGTGCGCGATGGTTTAGTCGCTTTTGCCGGATTCGCCGACAGCACCGGCGGGCAGATCGAGAGCCACAAGGGCGAAGCGAGTCTGGCCCCCCGCCGAATTCTCGAACCCCACGATATGCTGGTGGCGCCTTGAGCCGGCTCGCAACTGAAGGATGTCCCGGTCCGCGTTATAGCCATGATTGTGGGCGCCGGTGTCGATGGAAACATTAGCTCCACCCTGGTCCGCGCAGGTCAGGCCTTCAGAGGTAGTGGTTGGCGTGCCCACCGGGTTGTGGCCTTGGCAAACAATCACGTCGCCGTAGCGCGCGAGCGCTTTCTTGTAAAACGCGACAACTTTGTCCTGGCTGTCGGGGGCGGAATAGTTGACCACTTTCACGGTCAGTTCCCAATCGCCAAAACCCATGTGGATGTCAGCGGATTTGTCGTTGTCCTTATCCTTCACGATGTCAGCGCCGGGATAGACTGGCAGTCCAAGATCGGCGGCCGTGGTCTGGTCGGTGTTCACATGGATACCGCCGAACGGAGTGTCCACCTGGACCTTCTTGTCTTCGCCGTTCGGGCCTTTGTCAACCGAAATTCTGCATCCAGCAAGGCCCGTCGCCAAAACCAGTCCGGCAGCGGTCACGGCAAGCAGGCCAGTTACTCCGAGCATTGCGTTGGGTGCCGAATTCCGCGCCGGCTCGCGCTTCCAGTTCCAAGTCATGACCATCGCCCTCTTGGGACGTTATACGCCTCCGGCCCGCAAAAGGTTCCGCGAGGGTGGGTGGCGCCGCCGGCGCCGCTCAAAGACAGTCGACGAACTACAGGCCCGCGCCATCTCCGCCAATACCGTCTTTCAAAACGTAGCGCCGTGCATCCTTCCGTGTTGCGGGCGTCTTTCAGTAGCGCCGGCGTCCTCGCCGGCTGTTGTGCGGGCGTCCCCGCCCGCACTCGCTCCTTTAGGCGTAGAATTCACGTTTCATGGGAAGCGAGACACTTAAATCTGTCAAGTTCGAGAGAGCAGTCCAAGGAGCGACTCAGCCCCGATTTAGCGAGGTACGAATCCGTCAACGCGGCCGCCTCCCGCACTGGGATGAAGAATCTGGACTGTACTTCGTCACATTCCACCTCGCCGACTCACTTCCCTCAACGGCTCTGAAACGGATCGTGGAGCGTAATCGCATCTTGGTTGCGGCGAAACGCGCCGGAGCTCGCTTGCTGCCGGACCAGAAACGGCTCATCGGGGAGTACAGTCCGAGAAAGATCGAAGAGTATTTCGATCGCGGAATCGGTGCATGCCCTCTTCGTGATCCGCGGATCGCCAATCTGGTTGCCGACGCACTCCGTTTTGGGGATGGTGTGGAGTATCGCCTCATCGCATGGTGCGTTATGCCGAACCATGTGCATGTAATATTCCGCCTGTTGCCGAGGCGGGAATTGGCGAAGGTTTTGCAGGCCTGGAAGTCGTATACGGCAAAGCAAGCGAACCAAATACTCAGGCGCACCGGAAGGTTTTGGCAGCGCGAGTACTATGACCGATTGATTCGCAAAGATGGCGAGCTGGACCGCGCCGTCGCATATGTTCTATGCAATCCGGAACGGGCGGGGCTTAGGGGATGGGAATGGGTGTGGAGTGCGGGCGGGGACGCCCGCACGACAGCCGGCGAGGACGCCGGCGCTACTGATACATGATTCAGTGCGTCGAGTCGTCTTCCTTACTGCTTGTGGCAAACAATATCGACGCCACAAAAACGGCGAGGATGACAGGGACGACGAAATACGGGGAAGTAATGTGCATGACGCAGACTCCTTGCTGATGTCAGATTAGCAAATCGGCCGCCCGCCTTCAGCCTCCAGCTATCGGCTTATCCGAGCTGGCGAAATACTGTGTGTTTTCTAACGATCAAGCTGAGGGCTGAGAGCTGACGGCTTTTCGCTCTTTGCTATTGGCTACTGGCTATTGTCGGCCTTTGCGTAGTCCACCCTCAACGTCAAAATCTCATA
>DASXFF010000163.1:0-8782 GCA_036489735.1 Occallatibacter sp.
GCCACTCTCACGGTGACCCAGGCGGGGACAATCGTGCTCGATGCTAACCAGGCGAGCGATGTCGACTATCTGGCGGCGCCGCAAGTGCAGGAGGTCCTGGTCGTCAACCAGGCGACTCAGACCATCGCCTTCACACCGGTAACCACGCCTCTCCACTACGTTGCCACGTGCGCTCCCATTACCCTGTGCGCGACGGTCAGCATCCAGGCAACGGGCGGCGCGACCAACAACCTGATCGCACTCAGTCCGGATCCGAGCAACGCTGTGATCTTCACCATTCTCAATAGTTCCGTGAGCAATGGAACCACGACAGCCTTGCTTGCTCTTGTGCCAGGTCAATCCCTGAACTTCCCCGCCAGTTTGATCATTGATGGGAATCAACAGGGCAACTCGAATTACGCAGCAGCCACGCAGGCAAAAATCACCCTCAGCGTTCTCGGGGGCCTGCCGCTGCAAAGCATCACATGGGCGAATCCCGGCACGCAGATTGGCGGCGCCACGTTGGCACTGAATGGGACTGCGAGTTCCGGGTTCCCGGTCACCTACGCATCCAGCACGCCAGCCTCCTGCACGCTCAGTGGTTCAACGGTCACGTTTGCCAAAGTGACCTCCGCCAGCGCCTGCACCATAACCGCAACTCAGCCCGGCGACAACCTCACGTTCGCCCCGGCCGTGCCGCTCGCACAGACGTTCGCAGTGAACCCTGCGGGACAGAGCCCGAGTCTGAACATGAGCCTTTCCCTCTCATCGATGACGATTCAGCCTGGAACCGTCGGGTTGACTCAGATCACTCTCACATCTGTGAACAACTTTGCGGCTAGCTCGATCGCATTCACCTGCAGTGGCTTGCCGTCCGGCTACACTTGCGCCTTTAACCCGAATCCTGTAACGGTCTTTGCCCAGAACTCCACCACTGGATTGCCTCAGGGCACGACTGTAACCACGACCCTCACCATCACCCCGCCCTCGTCAGCTGCCGTTGTCCGCCAGGACTTCAAACCGCTCTTCCCGGCTACTCTGGCGGTGGCGCTCTGCTTCCTGGGCTTCAAGAAGCGCAACCGGCTCTACATGCTCATGCTGGTAGTGCTCCTCTTCGCCGGCCTGGGCTTTGTCTCCGGCTGCGGTGGAACGTCAAGCACAACGACGACTCCGCCCGTCACATCCACAGCCACCATCACCGCAACGCCGGCAGCAGGACTTGCTGGCGCGTCGGGATCGGTTCAATCCACTTCAACCTTGAAGGTCATCCTCGAATAGGGCGATCCACCAGGTTGTTCACTCTCCGGGGCTCCCTCACACAGTTCACTCGTGGGAGGGGGCCCCGAGTCTTTTGCGCTCCATTGCACCGCTTCCATTGGTAGAGCGCAGCCCAATAAAAATGGCCTCTCGCGTTCGAGAGACCATGCCTTCATCCGTCTTTGTTTCATGCTTGAATCTGGAGCCGACGGTCAGACTTGAACTGACGACCTGCTGATTACGAATCAGCTGCTCTACCAACTGAGCTACGTCGGCCTGCTCTTCCGTTGTCCTTCCCTTCGATTGTATCGTTGCACCAGTGTGAGGTAAAGGCGCGCGGCCTTCACGCAGGCCTCAAATCCGCGCTACAATGCCGCCCATGCAACCTGACCCAATCCTTGAATCGCGGCGGCTCGTTGAGCACTATCGAGCCATGAGTAACGACGCGTTGCGTGAGCTTGCCGCCGATTTCGCCGACCTCACCGACACGGCGAAGCAGGCACTCCGAGGCGAGATGCGGACCCGCGGATTAGCCGACCGTGAGCAAGCAAGTGGCGCGCCGAAATCGTTCAGCGTGGAATCGAACGCGCCCATGGATCGGCTATCCGACTACGCGCCGCCGGTCACCGATGCAACCCTTGGACGAGCAGCCGTTGCCTTCGGTTCGCGGCAGCCCGTACTCGTTCCCGATCCTCCAAATTCCTCCGACGAAGAAACCGGACCCCACGACTACACGTGGAAGACTGTGCTTTGTGAATGCGACACAGACGAAGAAGCAACGCAGCTCTCTGAAGCGTTACAGCAGGCGGGCATTGATTGCTGGATCGACGGAGGCAGAACGCCGAGTGCGTATCTCGGCTATGCAACGGAGGGGCTGGTCGCTAATCTGCGTATTCTTGTCGCTGCCGATCAACTCGATCAAGCGCGCGCGATCGCTGCGCGTCCTATTCCAACAGACATCGTGGCAGAGTCTAAGGACAAAGTTCCCGACTTCGTCGCGCCTTCATGCCCGAGTTGCGGCGCTGCAGATCCGGTTCTCGAAACCGTCGATCCCGTCAATTCCTGGAAGTGTGAGCAGTGCGGCCGCGAATGGACCGACCCACTCCCGGCAGAGTCCGGAAATGGATGTTTGGCGCCCGTGTCACCCGCATAAACGGAAAGAGCCGCCCGGCAACAGGGCAGCTCTCTCCTCAGGGAGAATAGTTCCAACGGAGCCAAAGCCATTAGAACTTTCTGGCTGCATACTAGGATCGGGGGAAGGCAGTGTCAAGAGAAAATGTTTGTGAAAATAAGTATCGATGTTTCAATGCTTTAACAATCTAATCCACGGCTGTCGACGGTTTCTTTATTCGCTGGACGTTCGCCTTAAATCTTTCGGCATTTCCCGCGATTTCCTAGTGTTTCTTCCGGTTTCCGTCCATTTTTCCACAGCCTAAACGCGCCGTTAACGCTTCGGATGCGGCCTGTGAAGGGCATCACTTCTTTCGTCCCATTTCTCCGCCAAATCCAGATGAATAAACTCTTCGTCGTAGACCGACGAGATGGGTCTGCCCCGCGCCATGCGATAAAGTGCCCTGCCACCCCCCAGAAATCCTCCAAGCACAATTGCTGCCGCCGACCCGATGATGGTGAGCGCGGCGATCCCCAAAAGCAGTTTGCTGGTCTTCTCGACCTCCGATTCCACCGGCTGCGGAACTGCCGTCAGGCTCGCTTCGTAGTGCACGGACTCCAGCAGCCTGTGGCTGTCATCAGGGACCGCATCGCCGCTCACGATGGCCACCAGGGGGCCGCTGTGGCGCACTTCCAAAGACGCCTGATCGGAATCGGTAAGCGGCTTCGGCCAGGGAGGCTGAGCTCCACTGCCTGCCTTCAGATAGGCGCGAATGGCCGCCTCCTGCGCCGCGGCAATCTGCGGCGTTGGGTAATCGATAAGCGTCAACGTCGCCGGGCCCGAAACCAGCGAGTAATTGGCCGTCACCGCTTCGGCGCCTTTGTCGAAATCGACCAGCGAGGGCGGCAGCGCGCCTCCCGATCCCGCATAGCCCGCGGGCCCCTCAGCATAGTGCGTGGTTTGCCCGTCGAGCTTCTGCTGCGGCAGATTCACCAGGATTGGAGGCAGCATCGCCCGGTTTCCAGTCGGCACCGGCAGCCGGTGAGCAATCTCGCGCAGTTCCTCCGCCGTCTCCGGCCCGATGCGCGAAAAAGTCGCGTCGACAACCGTCGTTCCCTGCCAGAACAGGACTCGCTTGTTGTCAGAAGCGGCCCCCGTGCCAATGTCTTCTTTGGGCCAGCCATTCTGGCGGTAGTAGGTGTATGCGCCGTAGGCTCCGCTGGCGTCATCGAAGCGCAGTGCGCGCATGATCAACGTGTCGCCCTCGCGCTTATAGTTCGCCTGCACAGCAGCATTGAATCCGTACTCCTTCAGGGCTGCGGCATTTGCCGGATCGGCCTGCGCGGCGTCAGTCACCACTTTCGATGGGCTTGTTGTTTCCCATCCGTCGAAATCATCGGGAAGCAACGCCTTTGGCGACGGTGGCAGAACGATGGTTGTTGCCGACTGCTTTTCTGCCGGCGTCGGCTGTTGACCTTGTCCCACCGCAAGAACCGCGCTGCCGCCAAAGGCCGCCAGCCCCGCCAAAATCGCCAACTTACGCATCAATTGAAATCCCCGCTCCCGGAATCCCCGTTCCCCAAGGCGCGCGCGCATTTCCGCGGTGCCGCCCAAACTTCAAGGGTACACGCCGAACCATCGCTCCCGCGGCGCCTCCTTCTCTTCGACACTGAAGGAGGGGGAAATGTTCCCGCCAAGCGATGGGGCGGGATGGCGAGGGGCGATTCAGCTGTTTTAGGGATAAAACGAACGAATTTTGTCGAAATTTGTCGACGGCGATTCGATAAGTAGTTTATTTGCAATCACGTCGCGAAGAGATGGGGACCCCCCCGTGCAAAAAATACTTTTTCATTTTTTGCGCCGTGGTTCGAGTTGCTGTCGAGGCGGGCGATTTCCTTTTTAGCGGCATGGTTCCAGGCACACATGCAACGCGAGGTCGCCTTTTTGCCGGTGTTGAAGTCGGATGTGTCTGCCATGGAAAATCCCTTCATGAGCAGCGATGTTGGCGGATGGTCCGCCGCGACGAAAGCTGGTTTTGGAATTCTGAGACCAGTATGCGCCAGAAGGGCGTAATGATCGGCAAACTTGGGGAAAAAGAGAAAAGAGAATAGAGAAAAGAGAATGAAGGGGTTACGGTGAGAGCGCAGATTTATTTTCGGTTGGAGGGCTTGACAAGGAAATGGGCGGGGGCAAGGGGGCGGCTATTGGGTGGGGAAGCCGAAATATCGATACTTTTCGATTGATGGCGGGAATCGGCTGAAGTTTCAGGAAGTATGCCTTCTGGGATCAAGTGCAGTAGCATGGCTTGACACGAATGACAGGAAGCAGAGCCTAACAGATGAATATATGGCGCATGAAACTGCGAGCAGGAAGCCACGGCCCCGATATGTGGGAGCAGTGCCGTAAGCGCCGGATCGCTTCGATGACCGATCCGCCGATCCTAAATATTGATTTGACTAATCTGACTCCCGAGCAAGTCCATCCAGACGTGAAAACGTCTTCAAGAGCGAGCATTCGCCGATTTGCTTGGGAGATACGAGGAGGCGACATCATCTATGTGGGAGACTCTGGCGCTAAACAATTGATTGCTAGAGGCTGCATTGGCGGCGAGGTAGGAGCGAGAGCATATCGATACAACTCAAAGAACGCCATTCATCCGGAAGGGCGACCGGATGAGCCGTGGAGGCACGAGATCCCCGTAGTTTGGGATTCAGAGTTTGAGCCGATCGACTACAAAGACATGTCATACCTTGTAACCGTCGCTCCGATAGAGAAGGCGTGGAGGGAGTTCGGGAAGGTCCTGGAAACCGGCGATAATGCAGAACATCTACTAAGCGAGGATGACTATGAGCGAGAAACAAAGATATCGAAGAAGAACGTCGTGAAACTTCATTCCGCCTTATCCAATCGTTTCAAGCTATGGGCTCAGGCACGATGGAAAATCAAGATCGTTCAGGAAGATGAATATGTCGATACGACCTTCGAACTCTTTGGGAAGAGAACTATGGTCGAGTTTAAGATCTGCTATGGCTCACATACGCGCAGAGCCATCCGCGAGGCGTTAGGGCAAATCCTCGAGTACAACCATTTTCCCAAAAGAACTCAACGAGAGTCATGGTGGTTAGTGCTCGATCATCAGCCATCCGAAGACGACCTGCGTTACGCCGATACCTTACGGCAGAAGTACAACTTTCCACTTCTACTTGGCTGGGAAACGGATTACGGATTTGAGTTGTCTCCTCCAGTCTCAGGCAAGCCCTCCTAAATCGATAACACCCACTTCGGCAGGGTTAGGCCTTCGATAGATGGTTAAAATTAATCCCGGGAAACGCGCTTCTGGTATGCGGGCAGCGTTTGCGACGGGTTTCTCGGATGCAGTTTTGGATTAGGTGGTGCAGTGTTGCGTTGTTGTGGCGTGGCGGGTTCGGGTTTGCGCGTGCGCTCGGGCGTGTTTAGCGACCCCGAGGCCCCGTTGATCCCGCTGCTTTGCAGCTCTGCCCACGCCACCGCAATGACGAGGACCTGCCGTTGGAAGCCCCAGGGGGTTGCCGCTCGCGGACGCGAACGACCAAGAGGGAGGAGCCGATGGGCGGAGTACCCAGGACTGCGTTCGCTGAGGCGAACTTGTCCTGGGCTAGTTTCTTGCGCTCCCTACGGGACCTTGACGATGCGGGCAGCGTGGTTGGTGTGGGTTTCTCCAAGATCTCAAAGGCGAGACCCCAACCCCGCGAACGTGCTGGATTGAGAGCGTGAAAAACAGATGCAGGTCCTTCGGTCGCGACGGCGACCTCAGGATGACAAGCCTTTGGGAGTGTGACTCCACTCCTTCCCCGCTCATCCAGGTGAAACCGTGGATGAATGGGGCCCGCAGCATCGGATGACCGCGATCAGGCGTGTCCGGACGCGCCGCCGGCGATGGCCTGCGTGGGATAGAGAGCGTCTCCCAGCGCCTGGTACCTGCCGCCGTAGAAGACCAGGGCATACTCACGAACGCCCGTGCTCAAAGGCCCTCCCACGCAAATGCTGGCCAGCAGCGCAAAACCGAAGGCAACTACGCCAAAGAAGACCTGGAGCGCAATGCCCACAAACCACGACGACCCTGTTGAGCCGGTGAAGGCCGAGTGGATTCCCCACTCCATGACCGCAACCGTTCCTGCCAGCAACAGCCCCGGAACAGCGAGCACGATAAACGTGGCGATGGCCGCGACCGTGGGCAAAATCACGCGCAGGATGGCGTAAACCAGGAACTGCCTTTTTTCGGCCTTGATCCGCGCCCGCACTTGCCGCCACGCTTCGCCCGCGGTCGCGTTGTCGAGCGCCATGTGCGGCATCATGCAATCGCGCAGAATGAGATCACTAAGCACCGCAGCAATGACGAGCAGAAGAATGATTGGAATGAAAGGCAAAACAACTGCAAGCATGAGACCAACGTCGAAGTGGCCGCCTTGTTGACTCTCATGGAATAGCCGCCAGAAACCCGCGGCGAAAGGCATCGCGACCAGGACCATGAGCACGACAAAGCAGACTCCGACAACGATGTTGAGCCAGAAGAACCGCGAGGCCTGCGCACGGTATTGGCGCCATCCCGGCCCGATCTCTTTCACGTCGTGGATGAGGGAATGGAAGAACGCAAAGCGCAGCCGCGTGATGAGGTAGAACACAAAACACGACAAGACAATCGCCAGCGCCACCGCCGCCGCGATGATTGCGATCTGTTCGGGCGTGAGGTGAAACGCCGAGAAGTCAGGCGGCCCATGCCACTCGCCGTTCCCGGTTGAGCGATGGGCGTGGCTCGTCGACGAGTGGAAGTTGCTGCCCAGCCCTTCGGTAACGATCGCCACCAGGCCAAGTTTCAGATAGGTGCTCCACTTGAACGGCCTGAAGAGGAATTCCTTCGTGCGTTCAATGGCTAATGAAACAGAATCGGCCGCAGAAACTGGCTGCATGGGGAATCCTTTCGGGGAGGGTCTGGAGTTGCTGCATCGACTGGTGGGGCGGGTGGAAAAGCCTTCCTCGATCTATGCCTTTTCCGGCACGGCTATATTGGCCGCTCAAAAAATTCCAGGACAGCAAGAAAAACATCCCGCAGGGGATAAAGCCGAACTCAATTTGCTGCACTTACGGCACGGATCAATCCGTGCCCTTTCAAAACAGTGGCCGCGAGAGAGTTTTCCGCAACCTCTCAAGTCGTGCCCTTTCAAAGAACAGATACGCAAATTCTAAATCTTAAGTTCCGCGGCAGCGAGCCACTCGTCAAAGGCCGCCAGTGCCCGCTCACATTGCACGCGGTGGCGTTCCTTCTTGTCGCGAATCTTCTTGCGCGTTTCCTCGTCAAGCGGTTCCAAAAGGTCGAAGGTGATATTGGCCGGCTGAAAGTTCTTTGCGTCGGCGTGCGTAATGTAGTGCACCAATGAACCGAGGGCTGTTGCGCGGGGCACGGGGGCCGGTTCTTCGCCGCGGGCGAGTGCGGCTGCGTAAATCCCCGCCAACATGCCTGAGGCGATGGATTCGGTATAGCCTTCGACGCCGCAAATCTGGCCGGCAAACATGATCGTATGACCGGCGGGAGAGACCAACCGCAGATCGTTCGACTCGCCTGCTGCGCAGACTTGCTCAGGATGACGATTTCCGAGGTTTAGTCGCAGAAACTGGTCCAGCAGAGCAGGCGCACAAATGTATGTGTTGCGGTGAATCTGGCCGTAGCGCAGGAAGCGCGCGTTTTCAAGGCCGGGGATGAGACGCAGGACGCGCGCCTGCTCGCCGAACTTGAGGTGGTTCTGGAAACCGACGAGGTTGTAGCTGTCGGCGCGGAGATTTTCCTTGCGGAGCTGAACGACGGCCCAGGGAGTTTTACCCGTGCGCGGGTCGCGCAAGCCCACCGGCTTCATGGGGCCGAAGCGGAGCGTGTCACGGCCGCGGGAAGCGATGACTTCGATGGGCAGGCAGCCTTCAAAGTAATCAAGCTTCTCCCACTCCTTGGCTTCCGCGGCTTCGGCCTCGATGAGGGCGTCGAGAAAGCGGTCGTACTCGCCGCGATCCATGGGGCAGTTGATGTAGTCTGCGGTGCCCTTGTCCCAACGCGCAGCAAAGTAGACGCGGCTCATGTCGATGGAGTCGGCTTCGACGATGGGAGAGATGGAGTCATAGAAGGCGAGATGGTTGGAGCCTGTGAGGCGCGCGATCTCGGCACTGAGGGCGTCTGAGGTGAGCGGACCAGTGGCGACAATGGTGACTGCAGTTTCCGGGTCGGGCGATTCGAGACTCGTGACTTCTTCGCGGATGACACGGATGCGTAGGTTGGCGGCGATGGCCTGCGAGATACGCCGCGAGAAGGCGACGCGATCGACGGCGAGCGCATGACCCGCTGGAACCGCAGTTTCATCGGCGAGCCGCAAAAGAGCAGAACCTCCGCGGCGCATTTCCTGCTTGAGGAGC
>DASXFF010000199.1:0-9132 GCA_036489735.1 Occallatibacter sp.
GCGCAGGCCACCCTGCTGCCCCACGTAGTTATCTACCCTGGCGTCCAGGCCGGCGATCATTTTTTTGCGCACGCGCATGCCGTGGTGCGGGAATACTGCATTCTCGGCGACCATGTCACGCTTGAAAACGGAGCCATTGTCGGCTCCGACGGTTTTGGTTTCGCGAAAGACGAACAGGGGCGCTGGGAGAAGATTCCGCAGTCGGGACCGGTGCGCCTGGGCAACCGGGTAGATGTGCAGGCCAACGCCTGCATTGACCGCGCCACCGTGGGGGCCACCGAGATAGGCGACGGCAGCAAGGTAGACAACCTGGTCCAGATCGGCCACGGCTCCACGGTCGGCGAGAACACGCTGGTGTGCGCGCAAACCGGCCTGGCCGGCTCCTCTGTCATCGGAAATAATGTCATTCTCGCCGGGCAGACGGGGATTGCCGGCCATTGCAGCGTTGGCGACGGGGTCATCCTCACCGCCCAGTCGGCAGTGTCTCACGATATTCCGCCCGGCAAAATCATCTCCGGTTCGCCAGGATTCGACAACCGCGTCTGGCTGCGCGCCGTCACCATCTTCCAGCGGCTGCCGGAGCTGCTCAAGCGTCTGGACAGAGTGGAAAAGAGAGTTGCCGCACAAGGCGCAAGCGACGGCGGCGAGAAGGATGATCCCAGATGAAGATCGCAGCGGTAACGCAATATTTCTCTTCACGCATCACTTCACGCGTTTTCGCGGCCGTGTGCTGCGCCATCCTGCTGGCTGCTGCGCTGGCCGCTTCCGGCTGCCATTCGTATCATATTGACGCCACCGTCGAAAACCAGACTGGAGGGACGGTGAAGCTGCTTGAGGTCGATTATCCCAGCGCCAGCTTCGGGATCGACATGCTAGGCGCGAGCAGCGTATTCCATTACCGGATCCAGATTCGCGGCTCGGGGCCACTCAAACTGCAATACACCGCGGCTAATGGCAGCCAGGCAACGGTGAACGGGCCGTCCGTTTCCGAAGGCCAGGAGGGCACCCTGGAGATTGTGCTGCTTCCCGGCGGTAAAGCCGAATTCCACCCCCATCTTTCTGCCGCTCATTGAGTCGTGTGCAGCGGTGGTATCGCAATAGCCGATTCGACGCAGGCAAGAAACCCCGCCAAAGAGGCGGGGTTTTCATTGCAATGAAACGAGGCTGAGCATCCAGACCAGTAAATGGGAATCTCAGTGCACCATGCCCTCAAACAGCGGCGAATGCAACAGCCCGCTGAAGTCCGAGTCCGACGCGGCGAAGTGGATCGACATCTTTCCGGCATCCGACCCGATATTCGTGTCAGCCAGCGCCTGCTTCTCGACGTCCGTCCCGCTCACCTTCCGTACCATTACCGCCGCCGTCAGCAGCGAAGAGATGGTGGCTGCGGCAAAGCTATCCCCGGTGGCTATGGTCAGGTCGAACTTCACGCCGTGCTGGAAGTCCATGCCGTACCACGAGCCTTGCAGCCGCTTTTTCAAGGTGTCGAAGTCGCCGACAGAACCCGCGCCCGCCTCGCCCAGCACCTGCTTCATCATGGTCTGGGTGCCCTTTTCGTCGAGGATGCTCCACAAGGACGATGTATCGATCGTGTTCATGGCATTCATCATGGTGCCGTTGGTCAGCATGCTCGGCTCCACGCCATCGCGCGCATCCAGAGCCTTGCTCACGGCATCCTTGGCGCCGAAGATCATTGTCGAGGCGTCTACGAAGCAGAGCACCATGCCGGTTTTGGCCAGCGGATAGATCTTGTTCGTCCTCAGCAGAGTCGGCTTGACCTTGTTCTTGCGGAAGTTGGCCAGGATGTCGGACTCGGGGAACTGTCCCTGAGCAATGCCCACGGTCACCAGCGCATCGCTGCCCGCCGTCGGCCGGAACAGCGCGAAGGCCAGTTGATCCACATCGTGATTGTCGTTCAGCCCGGACTTGGACAGGGCCTCGTCAAACTGCTTCAGCTCGGGCGGCATCACACGCCCTCGCAGGTCCATCGCCGCGGGCGAGTTTTCCATGGCCCGGTAGTCGATTACCACCAGTTGCTGCACTTCATGCGGTATCGCAGTGCGGGCATCGGTGGACAACTGCGCCGCCGGAGCCAGAGTAGCCGCTCCCAGCAGCAGCATGGGTGCAATCGAAAATTTTGCCAGTTGCTTCAACAAGTTCATCCTCCGGATATCGGCAGTTCTTCCATTTCGGTTGAGAAGAATCTTCTGCTGCCACAGGCAGATTCCCTATCTCGTTAGACGAGGCCAACCACTCCAGCATCACTATTCTACGCGCGGGAAGTTTTCCCCGTCAGTCCAGCGCCGGCCAGGGAGCTGCCTAGGAGTTTCCCGGCCATGCCAGCGGAGCCCCGAGCCGGTGCTCCAGAATCTTGGTCTGCTCATCGAACCCCACCAAATGACGCATCCATTCGCTGCCGCGCTCGCATGCCGCCTGCGGAATGAGCCCGATCACTTCGCCCTCCACAATGTCTGACTTGTGCCGCTTTGCCAGTTGCGCCACGGCGCGATAGACCTGCGAGATGGGCGTCGCCTCAAAGTCGGTAATGGTCATCGAAAGCTGGGCTCTTCCATGCGCCAGCGTTCCGATAGCCTTTACCCCCTTCAATCCGCCGGAAGCTGCGCGGATTTCGCGGGCGATGGCCCTCACCATTGCTACGTCTGCGGAGTCGAAATAGATGTTGTAGTCAACCAGGAATTTGCGCGCACCCACGGCGCAGGCGCCGGCGGTAGGATGCAGCCCCGGGCCGCCGAGGTCGGGCCGCCGCGACGACTCCCGCCTTACCGCCTCGCGCAGGCCCTCGAACTGGCCTTGCCGCACATTCTCGAGGTTGGCCCGATCCGGCCGTGCCGCCGCTGCCTCGTAAAAGTACACCGGCACACCGAAGCGCCGCCAGATTTCGAGCCCCGCCTGCCGCGCCAGCAGCGCGCACTGGTCGAGCTTGATGCCGCCGATGGGGACAATCGGGACCACGTCGGCCGCGCCGATCCGCGGGTGCTCGCCCTGGTGGCGGGTCAGGTCGATCAGCTCTACTGCCTTGCCCACGGCGCGCACCGCCGCCTCAACCACCGCCGCAGGCTCCCCGGCAATTGTTACCACCGATCGATTGTGCGAAGCGTTCATTGACCAGTCAAGCAGCCGCACCCCCTCGACGCGCATCGCCGCCACAATGGCTTCAACGCGCCGGGCATCGGTGCCCTCTGAGAAGTTCGGAACGCATTCAACCACGGCCCCGCTCATTGCCAACTCCAACCCCGGCCTCCTGCGGCGAATCCGCTCTTGCGATGCCACCCTGGGCGCCCTGAGCCCGTCGAAGGGTCCCTCGCATCTGGGACCCTGGGATAGCACGAAATGTGGCTGAAACGCTGCGGTGGTCCGGCTACTTCCAGAACGTATACCCCACCTGAATCTGAATGCTCGCGTTGACCCCGGGATTTCTGTCACCCAGCGAAGCTGAGGAGATGTGTACGCCGTTGACGCCCAGGTCGAAAGATTGCTTCGCGCTTGTGAAGAAATGAAAGCCGGCGCCGCCCTGCGGGGTGAAATTGATCACCGAAGTTCCGCCCGCAGTACCGTGCGGCACCAGCAGGTCTGGCGGAAACTTGTGGGTAGTGTAGATGAATCCGCCCGCACCCTGAAACCAGGGTTGGAACCGCCGCGACCTGGTCATGAAATTCCACCGCAGAATGACAGGCGTAATGCTCGCGCCGGTGAACGTGCCGCCGCCTTCAGGCCCGACGTAGGTGCAGGTTCCGGAAGGACAGGGGTACAGAAAAGTCGCATTCGGATTCGGCGGCGGCGTATAAGCCTGCCAAAACGGCATGATGTTGGCGCCAAGCTCGAACTGGCCGCTGAGGATTCCCGCGTTGTACACGCGCGTAAGAATCTTGCCCCCCTGGAAGCCCACCGAAAAGAACTTGTAGTCGTTGCGATTACCCAGCCCCGACCCCCAGTTCACAAACGGCCCGAATTCCCAGCTTTGATTCTTGCGAGCCGCCTCGACCGGGTCGCCGGGCAACGGAGCGATACCCCCACCGCTGATTGTGGACGAAACCGAGGCCGTGTCTTGAGAGGAGGAAAAGGGCTGGCCTCCATGGGGAGTCTCGGCCGCGGCAATCGATGCAGCCATTAAAATCAACAGGAAAAATCTTCCGCCTCGTATCAACGTCTCTTCCCTTTCCTCTGCTGTCCTGTCTTCAATCCGCAAAAAAGGCCGCCACAGCCGGGCGGCCTTTCCATGCCAATCCCGGCAGAGCATCAACCCGCGGCGTGCTCCAGTTGCTCTGCGTCCATGTCGAAATTGGAGTAGACGTTCTGCGTGTCGTCGCAGTCTTCCAGCGTCTCAAGCAGACGAATCATCTGGTTCGCCGCGCTGCCTTCGAGCTTTGTATACGTTGACGCCACCATGGTCACTTCGCTCATCACCGTCGCAATTCCCGCCGCCTTGATGGCTCCCAGAACACCTTCATACGCCGACGGCTCGGTGAGAATCTCCCACGTATCGCCTTCGTCGTTCAGGTCCTCTCCGCCGTGCTCGAGAACAATGTCCATCAACTGCTCTTCGCCGGCAGCGTCTTTCTCGACTGCGATGACGCCCTTCTTCGAGAACATGAACCGCACCGAGCCGGTTTCGCCCAGGTTTCCGCCGTTCTTTGAGAATGCATGGCGAATTTCGCTCACCGCGCGGTTGCGGTTGTCGGTCGTGACGTCGATGATAATCGCCACGCCGCCCGGCCCGTAGCCCTCAAAGCTGATCTCTTCGTAGTTCACGCCTTCGAGTTCGCCGGTACCGCGCTGGATGGCGCGCTTGATGTTCTCCTGCGGCATGTTCTCGGCCTTGGCGGCAAGAATCGCCGTGCGCAGCCGCGGATTACCGTCCGGATCCCCGCCGCCCTTGGCAGCGATGGTGATTTCCTTGATGATGCGGGTGAAGACTTTGCCGCGCTTGGCATCCAGCGCGCCCTTCTTGTGCTTGATTGTGGCCCACTTTGAATGGCCGGACATGAGAACCTCAGCGAAGGTTGAAGATTGGGGCGAGCGCCGCTAAATCCACGCGGGACACGCGCCTGACGTTGTGAGTATATCACCGGGCCGGGCTGCCGGGCTGCACCGGCCAATGGCATGATGGAGCCGATCGGAGAGGCTCATGACGAGGCTCAACAGCGGGCTCATAACCGGGTCATCGCCGGGCTCATCGCCGGGCTCATGGCCGGGCTCATGGCCGGGCTCATGACCGGGTCATCATTGGGTCAACATCGGGTCAACCACGGGCCGATTGCAGAGGCCGGCAGCCCAGTCAGGCACAGAATCTCCCACGGCGTTACCCGCAGCCAACTATGGTAAATTCAATAAGTCAGACCACCCCCAGGAGAGATGGCCGAGTGGTTGAAGGCGCACGCTTGGAAAGCGTGTTTAGGGGAAACTCTAACGTGGGTTCGAATCCCACTCTCTCCGCCATGCACGTATAGAAAAATCGAATAAATATAGAGAAATCCATACAAATTAGAAGGTCGCAAACACCCTTAAAAGTTTCTACTTTCCACCGAGTACCCTGGTTTAGCTCGGTTTCTGCCTATTTTTCGAGCTAACTCGAGCAAGATTCCGCCCCATGGATGACTCAATCAACTTTCGGGAACACCAGGGGCTTGAGGACGAATTCTGAGAACTCTGCCGGAGTCATCGGCTGACTTGCTGGGCTTGGCTCACCAACGAAGTCCCCAAGACTCTCAATGCGCTCCCCGGAAATCTTGAACGTTCCTCGGCGCGGTACGCCGGGATGGCTGATTGGGCAAGTCAACGTGATCACACCTGTCCGTTCGTCCACATGGAGTATGACTGTGTCGATGGGCGGCTGCTTTGGGATGACTTGTAACCAAAAGTCGTTCCATATGGGCTGGAATTGCGCACCGCGGGCATCGTTGAAGTCCGCTAGATCGTTCCTCACGATTTCGCCGAGCCTGTCCCAAATTGGCTTCCATCCATGGCTGTGCTCAATCGCTTTCATCGCAGTCGGCTCGTCTCCGTTCACTAAATTTCGTTTCTCTTCCTGAAGTCTAAGAGTAACTTTGGCCCAACTCATGATCGCCCTCTCTGATGCCGGACAGGATACCTCCGGCCTGTTGCGACAGTCGCCAGTATACTGGGCAGATGTTCCCACGCTAGGAGGTTTGATTTAAGTGGCGGACGAAATCGAAATCACGCATTCGGATGCAATTATCGAGACCATTAGAGCCGAGCTTTCAAGCGGAGAGCCAAGCCGAAAGAAAAGGATTCTGGAAGCCCTCGCTCTCGCGGCATTGAGCGCAATTCCGTGGGTCGGTGGTGTCTTAGCTGTGGGTGCTAATTACAAGATTGATGAGTCTGGAGCAAAACAGGATCATCTTCGGAACCAATGGCTGGAAGAGCATCACCAGCGGCTTGGATTATTGCGTCGAACCCTGTCCGAAGTGTTCGAACGAATTGAAAGTCTCGGCGAAGAAATCAATGATCGGCTGGAAAGCAAGGAGTACCTTGCGTTAATCCGGAAGACGTTTCGTGAGTGGGATCAGGCCGACACAGACGAAAAGCGCAGACTACTTGTTCAACTGATTTCGAATGCAGCAGGAACGAGGGTCTGCTCTGACGATATTCTCCGGCTCTTCTTGGACTGGATTGAGACCTATCATGAATCTCACTTCGCCGTGATCCGGGAGATTCACAAGAATGAAGGTCCGACCCGATATGACATTTGGACATCTGTCTACGGGAACAACATTCCACGGGACGACTCTGCAGAAGCCGATCTATACAAGATGCTGATAAGAGACCTTAGCACTGGTGGGGTTATCCGACAGGCGAGAGACACTGATGCGGCAGGTCACTTTAAAAGAAAAGTTTCCGCCCCAAGACGAGCCGCAGGTACCGGGGTGATGGAGTCCGCATTCGAAGACACAAAGCAATATGTGCTGACAGAACTCGGAAAGCAATTCGTCCACTACACAATGAATGAGTTGGTCAGCCGCTTGGAGTCCTAACGTGATTGGAAGCTAGAGAATCGGATGGAAAATCTTCCCTGAGCTAATCGTGCTATGTTGGTTTGGATACTCAGAATTCATTCGCGAGGCAGTTTCTATGGACGACTTCAAAGGCCAATGCTTCGTAATACAGCCTTTTGACGGCGGAAGATATGACCGCCTGTATGAGCAGGTTTTTAAGCCAGCGATAGAGGACGCCAAGCTCAAGCCATATCGTGTCGATAATGACCCAGCCGCGTCGATTCCGATTGAGACGATAGAAGCGGAGATTACGCGGTCGCTGGCCTGTTTTGCGGAGATTTCAGAAGACAACCCAAATGTCTGGTTTGAACTGGGCTATGCCATTGCTCGTAACAAGCCACTTTGTATGGTGTCTTCGGATGCGCGGCAGAAATTCCCGTTCGACGTTCAGCACCGGAAAATCATCCGGTATCCTGCGCACGCTCTTCCGAACGACTTCACAACGCTCAAGGATGCAATTACCGAACGTCTTGTAGCAGTCATAGACCAAGAAGAATCCCGCAGGCAGAATGCAGTGACCGCGAATGCCCTAGCTGTCGCTCCTCCCACCAAGGGCTTAGCGCCTCACGAATGGTTGGCACTTACCCTGATTTTTGAAGATCAGTTCTTCGAGGGGACTAATGCATGGAGCCTCGCAGAGAGTATGAAAAGGAGCGGGTTCATGAAGTCTGAAACGAACCTTGCGGCCACGGGCCTTCTAAGGAAGAACTTTGTTGTGATGAAGTCAGTTGAAGATTCAAACGGTTACCTTCAAGACCGCTTTTTTGTAACTGAAAAAGGGCAGGATTGGTTGTTGTCGAACCAGCAGAAGTTGAATCTCAGAATCACCAAACTGCCGAAATCGACTATAGCTTCATACGAAGATGACTCAGCCGAAATCAGTGACGATGACATTCCGTTTTGAGCTGGCGGCCAATTGAATGCGGAATCGGAACGCTATGCTTATCCATGAAACCGCCATCGCTATCACTCAGCTTAGCTAAATTGTAGGTTCCGTTGATAACAAGAATTTGAGTGCATCGGCTACCGCCGGCGGGAAGTACCATAAGACGCATGTGCGGCAGGTACGGACGGCGGGCGGACAAGCAGCGGATCGCGGACTGGTTCCGCACGCACAATACCAATGTGTTCAACGATCCTGATCTGGCGCCGACCTACAATGTTGCGCCGCAGACCCTGCAGCCGGTGATCCGGCTCAACTCGGAGACGGGCGAGCGGGAGATCGCGATGATGAAGTGGGGCCTGGTTCCCTATTGGTCAAAAACGATCAAGCTGAAGTACAGCACCATCAATGCCGACTCCAGGAACCTTACGACCAGCGGAGTGTGGCGCGAACCGTTCAGGCGCCGCCGCTGCCTGGTTCCCGCCGACTGGTTCTACGAGTGGCCTGTTGTAGATGGCGAAAAGCAGGCGCGCGCCTTCGCTCTCAAGGATGGAAGCCCGTTCGCCTTTGCCGGCATCTGGGACCGATGGAAAGACAAGGAGACCGGAAACGCCCTTGAATCGTTTGCCATTGTGACGGTCGAGCCCAGCGAGTGGATGGAAAAATACCACGACAGAATGGGCGTGATCCTGAAGCCGAAGGATTACCAGAGATGGCTGGAGGAAGGCGAGGAGCACCAACTGCCGATCGATCTGCTCAGGCCCTATCCCGAAAAGGAGATGAAGTCGTGGCGCGTGAGCGACAAGGTTGGAAACATACGCAACAATTGGGCGGAGTTGATTGAGCCGGTTCCTGAAGATCAGCCGAAGAGTGTGAAGACCTCACAAGCCACCAAACGAAAGATAGAGCCGCCAGCGCCGGGGCTGTTTGATTGATTCTTTTAGGGAACCTCTGAATAAGTCGGCGCCTTGAAGGGTACGGGCTTCAGCCCGTGCATTAAGTCGAACAAAATAAGCGCGGGCTTCAGCCCCAGAGGAACAACTTTAAACTTCTTCAGAGCTTCCTTAGTAGAAAACCGGCTTCGCAGCCGATAAGTGCGTCGGGGGATTTTTTGTTCGTCGACAGAGACAAGTTTTTCACGACAATTGCTGACAGGTCGGAAATCGAAGAGACGCCCCTCGGGGGCTAAAGCCCGCTTCATTTTGGGGGCCTGAA
>DASXFF010000207.1:0-14743 GCA_036489735.1 Occallatibacter sp.
CGACGATGCGCGCTACAAACATCTCTTCGGGAAAAAGGCGCTGACGCCGCTCTTCGGAGTACCCGTGCCGATCTTCCCGTCTGAGCTTGCCGATCCCGAAAAAGGCACTGGCATCTTGATGGTCTGCACCTTTGGCGACGCAACAGACGTGCGCTGGTGGCGCGAACAGAATCTCCAAAACCGGCAAATCCTGGGGCGCAATGGGCGTCTGCTCGCCGTGCAGTTTGGTGAACCCAATTGGCCCTCCATCCATCCGCAACGCGCGAACACTCTGTATGCCGAACTCGTCGGCAAAAATGTGAAACAGGCGCGGCGCATCATCGTGGAGCAATTACGTCAGCCCGATGCGCCGGTTCTGCACGGCCAAACCCCGCTCGCGAGCGAGCCCGCGCCCCTTGAACATCCCGTCAAATTTTTCGAAAAGGGCGATCAGCCGCTTGAATTCATTTCGACGAGGCAGTTTTTTGTTCGCCTGCTCGACAAGAAACCCATGCTCCTCGACGCCGGCGACAGCATCCGGTGGCATCCGGAGTTCATGCGGCACCGCTATCGAATTTGGACGGAGAATCTGGCCTTCGATTGGGCAATCTCGCGCCAGCGCTACTTCGGGGTTCCGTTCCCGGTGTGGTATCCGGTCAACACCGCGGGCGAGCCGGATTATGAAAACCCGATTGTGGCGGATGAGGCAAGCCTGCCGCTCGATCCAGCCGATACCGCCCCTCCAAACTTCAACGAGGATCAGCGCGGCAAGCCCGGCGGGTTCGTCGCCGAATCCGATGTTTTCGACACCTGGTTCACCTCGTCGCTCACGCCGATGATCGCCAGCGGATGGGGCGAGGACCCCGCTCGATTCCGCTCGCTCTTCCCCATGGACCTGAGGCCGCAGAGCCACGAGATTATTCGTACCTGGGCGTTTTACACCATCGTCAAAGCCATGCTGCACGAAAACCAGATTCCGTGGAAGAACGTGGCAATCTCTGGCTGGATTCTCGATCCCGACCGCAAGAAAATGTCGAAAAGCCGCGGCAACGTGATTACGCCGATGCATCTGCTGGACGAATACGGCTCCGACGCCGTGCGCTATTGGGCTTCCAGCGCGCAATTGGGCGCTGACACGGCTTTCGACGTCAACGTTCTGAAGGTCGGCAAGAGGCTCGTAACCAAGCTCTTCAATGCCTCCAAGTTTGTTCTCGGCAAAGAAGGCGCGCCGGGGGCGATCGTCTATCCGATGGATCGGGTTTTTCTTGAGCGGCTGCGGCAACTGGTACACAACGCCACCCGGCACTTTGAAAACTATGAACACCAGCAGGCGCTGGCCGAGACGGAGCGATTTTTCTGGACAGCGTTCACCGATTCCTACATCGAAATGAGCCGAGCAAGAACCCTTGGGACGCAGGGCGCACAAGTCCAGGGTTCCGCGCTGGCGACGCTCAAGATTGCCCTCGGCGTCTTCCTCCGCCTCTTCGCGCCGTTCTTGCCCTACATCACGGACGAAGTCTGGTCCTGGAGTTACGCCCAGGAAACTGGGCATGCGAGTATTCATGCGAGCCAGTGGCCCTCCGATTCGGACTTCCCCGAGCTGGCCGAGGACGGGAATGAGGGAATCTTCGACATCGCGATGGAGGCGCTCACTGCCATCAATCGCAGCCGGGCCGGCGCAGGCGTGTCTTCCGCGCGGGAAATTAAAACCGCCACGCTGGCCGCAAAACCTGAGGCCTTTTCACTTCTTAAGGCGGCGTGCGAAGATATTCGACTGGCGGTACGTGCCAACGAACTGCTGGCCGTAGAAGAACCGCAACTCGACGGAACGGGAATTGAGGTCCGTCAAATCGAGTTTGTCTCGGCCGAGCCGACGGGATCTGCCGCGTAGTCAGAGTGAAGGGCCAGGTTGTCGCACCAACAAGCTAAAAGCTGACGGCTGAAGCTGACAGCTGTTTTCCCGAAGGGAAAACCATGGATTGGAAGAGCCACCGCGTCGATGCGTTACTGGAGCAGGCCCTGCTCGAGGACCAGGCTCCGCGCGACACCACCACGCACCTGACCATCGATGCCAATCTCCTCGCCGCCGGCTCCATTATCGCCCGCGAAGAACTGGTTGTTGCGGGACTGGGCGCCATTCCGCGATTTTTTGAGATTTACGCACGCCTCGACCGAAGCCCCGAAGCGCAGACCCGCTTTGAGGTCGTGAGCCATCCGGAAATCTTCGATGGTGTCCGCGTCCATGCAGGCCAGGTGCTGGCCGTCATCCGCCACAATGCGCGCGTGTTGCTCAGTTGCGAGCGCGTGATTCTGAACCTGCTGCAACACCTGAGCGGCATCGCCACGCTCACACGGCAATTCGCCGACGTGATCCAGGGAACGCACGCGCGCGTTCTCGACACGCGTAAGACCGTCCCCGGCCTGCGCGCTCTCGAGAAATACGCCGTCCTTTGCGGCGGAGGCACCAATCATCGCATCGATCTATCCTCCGGCATTCTGGTCAAGAACAATCACATCGCGCTGGGCGGCGGCATTGCGGCAGTTCTTTCCCGCGCCCTTGCTCAGCGCAAGCCCGGTCAGCGCGTGCAAGTCGAGGTCCGTAACGCGCAGGAGCTTGACGAAGCCCTCGCTCACGGCGCCGAGGCCATTTTGTTTGACCACATGACACCCACTGAAGTCCGCCGTTCCGTCGAGCACATCAAAACCTTAACCGCCGCGGAGCCCGGTCGCTGGATTCCCACCGAAGCTTCAGGCGGCATGGTCCTCGATAACATTCGCGCGTACGCCGAAACCGGGGTCGACTTCATCAGCGTGGGTGCGCTCACTCACTCCGCTCGCGCCGCAAACATCTGCATGACCATAGCAGCGGAACCTGGCCGGCCCCGGAACCGGCCCGATTTTTGAGGGCCGAGCAGACTGAAATGTACGATCTCGCTGCCCTCGACGCTGAACTCGCCGGCACGATCTTCGCCGGCAAGCTGCACTTTGCGCGCGTCACCGGGTCAACCAATGCCGACGCCATCGCTGCCGCCCGCGACGACGCCAAGAATGATGGCGCTCCGCACGGCTCCGTCTACTTTGCCGACGAGCAGTCTGCCGGCCGCGGACGCGGCGATCACGGTTGGATCTCCGCAGCCGGTGAGGGCCTCTACCTCAGCGTGCTTCTTCGCCCCCAGATTCCTGCGGCGCACTTGCCTCTTTTTCCGCTCGCTGCAGGCCTCGCCGCCGCTGATGCCATCCGCGCTGTTTCGGGGCTGAGCATCGATCTGCGCTGGCCGAACGATCTCCTCGCTGGCCCACGCAAAACCGGAGGCATTCTCGTCGAGGCAAATCTCCAATCCAAAAGTCCGCCCCACGCAGTGGTGGGGATTGGGATCAATGTGCACCAGCGCGAGTTCCCGGTGGATCTCGCCACGCCAGCAACCTCACTCGACCTTGAAACCGGCAAAGTGATCTCGCGACAATCTCTCCTCGTTGCCCTGCTAAAATCGCTGGAGCGTGAGGCTTCCGGGCTTGAGAATACGGCGGCGACCATAGAGATTCCGGCGCGCGTGGAGCGAGCTTCATCATGGATTCGCGGCCGCAAAATCGAAGTACACGGCCCGCAAGCATGCACGGGGATCACGGCCGGTCTCGACGAACACGGTTTCCTGCGCGTCCAAACCGCGGACGGGCTTGTGACCGTGCAAACCGGCGGACTACGCACAAAAGACTAGCTGCTAGCTTCTAGCCTTGTCTGCTCAAAGCATGAAGTTGGTTTTTGCACCATGAAGCCAGGAGCTAGAAGCTAGGAGCTGTCTTTATCATGCTGCTCGCCCTCGATGTCGGAAACACCAATACGACGCTCGGGCTTTTCAAGCTCGACGGCGAAATGGCGGGGTCTCCCGCGACAGGTCCAGGTCGCGGGGGTGCTACTCAACCCGAGCTTGCCGCGAACTGGCGCGTCACCACGCATCGCGCGCAAACCGTCGACGAGTACGGCGTCTTCTTCGTCAATCTTTTTGAGATGCACGGCATGAAGCCGAGCCAGGTGACCGACATCATCATTGCGTCGGTTGTCCCGCCCGTCGATTCCACGCTTCGTCAAGTTTGCGAATCCTACTTCAACATCGAACCGCTCTTTGTCGAGCCGGGCATTAAGACTGGCATGACGCTGCTCATCGACCACCCCACTGAGCTCGGCGCCGACCGCATCGCCGACTGCATCGCCGCGTACGAGAAATATGGCGGCCCCTGCATCGTGGTCGATTTCGGCACGGCCACCAAATTCGAAGTGATTTCTGCTCGCGGAGAGTATCTCGGCGGCGCCATCGCTCCCGGTCTCGGCCTCAGCGCCGATGCGCTCTTCAACCGTGCTGCACGCCTCAGCCGGGTCGATATCAAGCGCCCCGCAAAAGTCATCGGAACCAACACCGTTGGCCACCTGCAAAGCGGCCTCTACTTTGGCTACATCGGGCTTGTGGACGGCATCATCGAACGGATTCTTGCCGAGCTCGGAGTTTCGTCCAGCGAGAACCCCGGCAAGCCGCCGCGCATCATCGCCAGTGGAGGCCTCGCGCGACTGATCGCCCCGGACTCGCGCTACATCGAGGAGATCGACGACCTGCTCACCCTCGATGGCCTGCGCATCCTCTTCGAGCGCAATCGCGCCGCACGCCCTCGTGGTCGCTTGCGCTGAAGCGGGTCCCGAAGGAAGAGAGTTCTTCCAAAATGCGGAGTGCCCCATCCAAAACTCCGCGCGAACAGCGGAGTTTTTGGGTGGGATAGCACGGACCCCGATCCGCGAATTTCGGGTGCCTCTCTCATCCAGAAAATGGGTGCCCCAGGTCTCGCTTTTGAGACCTGGGAAAGGACAAACCCCTCACAGCCCCGACAAGATCTCCTGCGGCGCCGGAACATGCTCGCGCAGGCTCTCCGCCGTCAGCTCGTCGGCTTTGCGCAGGTCGGGAAAAATCACCGTCCACAAGCCCGCCACGGCCAGCGCGCCAACCCCGCCGATCACCGTAGCCCGCACCGCGCCCCACCATTGCGCCGTCAGCCCGCTTTCAAACTCGCCCAACTCATTTGACGCGCCAATGAAAAGCGAATTCACAGCACTCACCCGTCCGCGCATCGCCGGCGGCGTGGCTAGTTGCAAAAGCGATCCGCGAATGATCACGCTGATCGTATCTGCCGCGCCCGCAATGGCCAGCGAGGCCAGCGACAGCCACAATGTGTGCGATAGCCCAAAGATCACCGTCGCCACGCCAAAAATTGCCACGCAGATAAACAGCCACTTCCCCGCGCGCCGCTGCAGCGGAAACCGCGCCATGACGATCGACATGGTTACCGCGCCCACTGCTGGAGCCGCCCGCAGCATCCCCAGCCCACGCGGGCCCTGGTGCAGAATTTCGTGCGCAAAAATCGGCATCAACGCCACTGCCCCGCCCAGCAGCACCACAAAAAGATCCAGCGAGAACGATCCCAGCAGAATCCGCGCCCGCCGCACGTATTGGAACCCAGCCAGCAACACTTTCATGGAAAGCTCGCGATGCTCCATGCGCCCCGGCCGCACGCTCAGTGACGTCACCAGTGCCAGAAACCACACCACCGTTCCCAGCGTGAACACGTAGACAATTCCCGCGCCATCGAGGCCACGGTTCGCCAGCAGGACCGGCAGCGGCAGCGTGAACAGCAATCCACCCAGCGCCGGCCCGCTAATGTTGGCCAACTGGAAAATCGCTCCGCCCCACGTTACCGCATTCACAAAGTGAATTTCCGGCACAAGGTGGGGAATGAGCGCCGAGCTGGCCGGCGATGAAAACGCGCGGCCCGTGCCGACGAAGAACAGCACCGCATAGATAGCCAGAATATTCTGCGTGTTGTGGCGTGCCAGCTCAATCAGCGCGCCCGTGCAAAACACTTGCAGTGCGTAGCACGTCAGGATCACGCGCCTGCGATCGAAGCGGTCGGCCACATGCCCCGCCGGCAAAAGAAAAATCAGCCCCGGCAAAAACAGCGCCAGCCCCGTATATCCCAGGTCGATGGCGCGGTGCGTAATGGAGTAAACCTGCCACGCGACCGCGACCGATTGCGCCTCCGCGCCCAGGATCACGGCCACGCGCGCCAGTTGGTACCGCCTGAAGTCGCGGGAGGCAAAGGCCTCAAGTCCGCGCCGCGGCAGCGAAGAACCCGTTGAGTTGTGCGGGGAAACCGGTGTCATCGTCTGCTCTCAGGGTATAACGCCGCGCGGCGCAAGACCGCCGATCGCACTCGAGCGCCCTGCGCGGGCCCCACGAGGCATGAAACAATAATCCTGTACTCGCCCTGACAAACGAAATCATGACTGACGAAATCATCTCTCCCGCCGAACCCACTCCCACTAAGCCTGAACAGCAAGAAAGTTCAACCCATCCTGCTGTCCAATCGGAAGCCCTCGGGGAAGAGCCGCTCCCAGGCACGCCCGCCGAAGTCCAACGCCTGGACGGCAAGCCCGTTGCTGCAGAACCCACAGAAGTTCAGGTATCCAACGAACCGTCTCTCACCTCAGCCGCCGAAGACCAAGACCCGGACAGCCAGCCCGTTTCGGCGGAGTCACCCGAATCGTTTGCCGATGCGCTTCAGGCGTTCGAGCGCTCGCACACGCATCGCGCCGAAACTAAACAACTCCAAGGCACCGTCGTCTCGCTCACCACCGATCAAGTCATTCTTGACGTTGGCTACAAAATGGAAGGCGTTCTGCCCCGCTCGGCCTTTGAGAACAACGCCGAGTCCGTCAAACCGGGCGACGCGTTCCCTGTCTCCATCACTGGCCGCAACGAAGAGGGCTACTACGAGCTCTCGCGCCACCGCGTGGCGCAGCCCCGCGACTGGTCGGCCCTCGAGCGCGCCTTCGCCGAAAAGATTGCCATCGCCGGAACCGTCACCGCCGTCATCAAGGGCGGCCTCAGCGTCGACGTCGGCGTGCGCGCCTTTATGCCCGCCAGCCGCAGCGGAACGCGCGATGCAGCCGAGCTTGAGGCCCTCGTCGGCCAGGAGATCACCTGCCGCATCACCAAGCTCGACGTCGCCGATGAAGACGTCGTCGTCGATCGCCGCGTAGTTCTCGAGGAGCAGGCTCGCGGCGAATTGGCCGGCCGGCGCGCCGCACTCAAGCCCGGCGACACCGTCACCGGCACCGTCCGCACGCTTATGCCTTACGGAGCTTTCGTCGAAATCGAGCCCGGTCTCGACGGCCTCCTGCACATCTCCGACATCTCCCGCGCCCGTGTCGCCAAGCCTGAAGACGTTCTCTCGGTCGGCGAGCAGCTCACTCTGCGCATTCTCAAAATCGATCCCGAAACCGGCAAAATATCGCTGGGCCTGAAGCAGCTCCAGCCCGAGCCGTGGGAAACCGCGGCCGAACGCTACGTGGCCGGCCAGCGCATCGCCGGCGATGTCACGCGCCTCACCGACTTCGGCGCATTCATTGAACTCGAGCCCGGACTCGAGGGCCTCATTCACATTTCGGAGATGTCATGGGCCAAAAAAGTTCGCCACCCCTCCGATCTGCTCAAGCAGGGCGATCGCGTCGACGCCGTCATTCTCTCCGTCAAGCCCCCTGCGGGCACGGAGCAGGGCCGCATTGCGCTCGGCCTCAAGCAGACTCTCGCCGATCCATGGTCCGAAGTCGAAAAAAGATTCCCCGTCGGATCCCAGGTCGACGGCCCCATCACCAAAATTATGAATTTTGGCGCGTTCGTTCAGATCGCCGAGGGTGTCGAGGGCCTTGTGCACGTCAGCGAGATCGTCGCCGACCGCCGCATCAACCATCCCCGCGACGTTTTGCGTGAAGGCCAGCACGTCAAAGCGGTCATCCTCGCCATTGACACGGAAAAGCGCCAGATCAAGCTTTCAATGAAGCAGTTGATCCCGACCAGCATCGATGAATACATCGCCGAGCACAAAGTGGGCGACACGGTTTCCGGCCGCGTCGTCGAGATTTCACCATCCGTGATTGTCGAACTCGGTGAAGGCATTCGCGGTGCTTGCCGCACGGGCGGCCCGCCTTCGGCAAAATTGTTGGGCAAAGAGCCTGATGCAACCGCCGGCTCCGCTAACTCCGCTCCCGACCTCTCGCAACTGTCCTCGATGCTCAAGGCACGATGGAAAGGCAACGCGCCCGCGCGGTCCGCCGCACCCGAGCCACTCGCCGAAGGCCAGATCCGCACCTTCAAAATCGTCAAGCTGGATCCCGACGCGAAGAAAATCGAAGTTGAGCCAGCGTGAAACAACTCCTTTCGATCAAAGGCAAGGAGCGCAGAGGATAGCCTAAGAACGACCATTTTGATGGAGTTGGTTATGCATTGTGACGAATACGAGAAGATGGAGATTAAATGGCGGATCGCGGCCCAGAGCGGAAGGGATGCCTACCGGTCAGGTGCCCAAAAGAGAACCACTCGGTATGACCCTGTAGGCGCAGCGGCTGAACTAAATAGAATTGAGACCGAGATGAGGGACCATCTCGTGTCCTGCGAAATCTGTAGGAGCGTCTAGCCCTATAGCAGTGGAGACCTGAGCATGTCGAGAAAGATTTTTGTCCCTGTGTTCACGGCAATTTTGGGTCTCCTTGTCGGGGCGGGCGCGGTTGAATTTGCCGACCATCGAATCGACCAGCAGTCAAAGGAGAGGTTTGCACAAAAGGCACGGTGCAAAAGCTTAGCGGACCAATACATTCGCGGCAACACTGATATCTATAAAGGCCTTGGGTTAGAAAAGGCGGACTTCAGTGAAGCGCACAACACATGTTTCGCTGCCATTAACAGTTACGCGACCTATGGTAACGAATCTCAGCAAAGCTGGGAACTAGTTGATCTACTTTCAGGCGAAGTGACAACCATCGGATCGTGTAGCGTACGGCGCGATTGTGGTGGGGGAAGGGATATTCGTTTCTCAAATCGCCTAAACGCTGTATTCAAGAGCGCGATTGACGGGACAGAACCACCGAAGGACACCCCAAACCGGTAAAAGCTTATCGGTGATAGAACGAGAATCACCGCCTACAGGTACACCTCATCCACATAACACCAGCGCCAGTTCTCGCCGCGCTCGGCCGATTGAATCAGCGGATGCTGGGTCTCATGGAAGTGTGCACGCGCGTGCCGCCCCTTCGACGAGTCGCAGCAGCCCACATGGCCGCACTCCATGCACATGCGCAAGTGCAACCACGTATCGCCCAGTTTCAGGCACTCCTCGCAGCCCTTGGTGCGCGGCTTTACGCCGTCCTTAATCGTCGAAGTGTGTGCGCATTGCGTCGCCATATGCAACCTCTCTCCGGAAAATCCTCTGGTCTCTTGTCTCTTTTCTCTTATCTCTTGTCTCTTTCTCTTATCTCTTTTCTCTTGTCTCTTTTCTCTCTTCCCTAATCCCTGCCTTACTTCGCCCAACCCAGTCCATCCGTCCCGTCGCCCGTCTTGATGGTCCGCTTCACCGTCCACGTGGCCAAATCGATCTCCGCAACCTCGTTGCTGCCCGCGCAAGAGACGTATGCCGCTTTTCCATCCGGCCGCGCCAGCACTTCCTGCGGGCTTTTGCCCACGTCAACCGAGCGGGCCCGAGTCATTGTTTTCAGGTCGATCACGTCCACCTTGTTCTCATCGGGCAGCGCCACCAGCAGCCAGCGCCCGTCCTTTGTGACTGCGCTGCCATAGCCCAACCCGTCAATCTTCACCCACTTCGTTACCTTATCGGTCGCCGTATCGATCACGGCGATACGCGGCGAGGTCTGATCGGCGGTAAACACCCAATGGTCGTCGTTTGAAATCGCAATCCTCTGCACATTACCCGACACCGGGATCACCGCAAACGTCTTTCGCGCCTTCACATCGAGCACGCTCACCGAACCCGGTCCCACATTCGCCGTGTAGCCCCGCCGGCCATCGTGCGAAAGCGCCAGCATATGGCTCTCCGCCTGCCCAGTCGGGATCTTGCCCACAATCTTGAGCGTCTTGGGATCGATGATCGTAACTGCGTGGTCCAGCTCTGTGGTCACATAGAGCATCCCGTCTTTCGGCCCGATCACCGCACAATGCGGCCGCACGCCATGATCGAAATGGATATCGCCGACCACCTTTTGCGCCGCCACATCCACCACCACGATGTTGTTGCCGTCGGTTCCCGGCTTGCCCACGCCGGAGTTGCCGTAAATGGGCACAAACGCCAGCCGGCCATCCGCCGATCCCGCTACCTCGTGCCCGGTAGTTCCATTCTCCGCCACGTCGGCAATCACTTTTCCGGCTACCGGATCCACGATCGCCAGACTGCGATCGCCCTTTTGCGCCACTAGCAAACGACCCGTTTGCGCTTGGGCGCCCACACTGAGCAGCGCCACTGTCGCCCACCCCATCCAGGAAACAAACTTCAACCTAATCCTCCTTCTACAACACAACGATGCCTGTGCCCCAACCAGCTGTACGCAAACGATGTGAGTTTCAGCTATGCTGCGCCCATGGATCGTACGTTCCCACGCTCCATGAGTGGCCTTCGGGATCCGTCACAGCAAACTCACGGCCACCGTAACTCATGTCCTGAATGGGACGGATAATCGTGGCCCCGGCGGCTTGCGCGCGAGCGTAAACCGCATCCGCATCGGGAACCACAACATACGTGCTGCTGGTCTCCGCGCCGCCCAGTTCTCCCGGCGCCTTGAACCTGCCGCGGTGCGCGTCATCTTTCATCGAGCCGAGCATGATTAATCCGCCGCCCAGCGCAAGCTCGGCGTGGTTGATCTCCCCGTTCGCGCCTTCGTACACGGCATGGCGTGAAAATCCCAGCACGTTCGTAAGCCACTCGATCGCGGCCCGAGCGTCGCGGTAGCGAAACGCAGGGATCACTGTGCTGCGGGATTCAGCCATGGGAAGCCTCCGCGCCAAGGTTAGCTCCTCCTTGGGTCAACGCGCAATCGCGCCCAATGGTTTCATACCTCCGGCCGATTGAATTTGAACGGGCATTCAAGCAAAGTTAACGAGGTCCGTAATGCAGGACCAGCCAGATGGCCCAGATTCCGAATACTGCTTCGAAAGTCGCCGGGATTGCAATGACAACACAAACGATTCGCAACCAGCGTCGATCGGTCCGGAGTGCGCCGATGATGCATGGAAGAGCAATCGCGGCGAAGATGGAAGCCCGCAGAATCGCAGCACGAGCTTCGGGCACGATCAACATAGTTGTTAAATTGTAGCTGCGGGTGTCCCATCCTGAACGCACTTTTTTGCGTTCAGGGTAGAGAGCAATCTGTCATCCTCAGCGTAGGTCGCCGCGCCAGCGTGGCGACCGCAGTCGAAAGCCTGCCCTGAGCGAAGATCGTTCGCCGCGGCGAGCGATCGAAGCGGAATGGGAACCTGCTTCGGCTTTTCGATTTCCACCCAGCACGAACAGCCGTGCCCCATCCACAACCTCCAGCCGCAGCCGGACGTTTTGGGTGGGAAACCACAATTTGTCCTTTGGAGCATTTCTCGGCGCGGCAATCTATGCTTTTCCTCATGCCCCTCCGTGACGCCCAGCTCGTTCAGATCCGCGAAGCGAGGCTGATCCAGAGTCTTGACGCTTCACTCGCCGATGCCGGCCGACGCGCCGGAGACTTCCTGGCCTGCCGCATCGGATGCACGCAGTGCTGTCATGGAGCCTTCGCCATCAACGCCCTCGATGCCGCGCGACTCCGCGAGGGAATGTCGTCGCTGCGCGCCACGAATCCCGCGCTCGCCACAGCCATCGAACTCCGTGCTCGCGCCTGGATTGCCGAGCATGGTCCCACCTTTCCTGGCGATCTCCAGGCCGGCACGATTGGCACGTCAGAATCCGATCAGGCCCGCTTTGAAGACTTCGCCAACGACGCAGCTTGTCCCGCACTCGATGCCGCGACGGGGCGATGCGATATCTATGAGTGGCGCCCGATGACCTGCCGCGTCTTTGGGCCGCCGGTTCGCACCGTGGACGAGAATGGCGCTGAAGGCCTGGGCCACTGTGAGCTCTGCTTCGTCGGCGCGACTGCGGAGCAAATCGCTGCCTGCGAAATGCCCGTCCCGCACGAGCTTGAAGCCGAACTGCTTGAAGAGATCGGGGCGAAGTCCGAAACCGTCGTCGCCTTCGCGCTGTTGCCATAATCGGCGTAACTTCATGCCAACCGATTCACAATCGTTGCTCCCCACTCCTCCGGGCTTACATCGCGCGCATGGCTGGCAAACAGCCAGCGATGCCCATCCAGATCCTCCACGCCATACTGCCGCTCTCCGTAAACCGTCTCATGCAACTCCTCCCAGATCGTCGCGCCCTGCTCGCGCGCCTTCGCGTAATGTGCGTCCACATCGCGCACAAAAATCGTCAGCGTCTGTGTGTTCGATCCCACGATTGCAGGGCTCTCTGTTCGCTCGCGCGAGCCTGAAATCATAATCACCGCGCCGCCCAGAAACATCTGAATCCCCGCCACCGGATCGCCATACCGAAAATGCTCCTTGAACTCGAAGACGCGCTTCAGCCAATCGCACGCCTGCGACACATCTCGATAAATCAGGTGCGGCAGCAAAGTCGAAACCGGCACAGAACGGTTATTCATGGCGACAGTATGCAATGGAGTCGTGTGCAGAATCAATTGCAAACATGAAGAGATCCCCGATCCGGCTGACATCGCTTTTACCGCGGGCGGATCTCCTTGAACTCGTTTTAAGTGGGCACGACTTCACGGGTTGCGGAATAACTGCTTCGGAGGAGCACGGAGTGTCAGCGCACGACTTCAGTCGAGCCGAAACCATTTTTTAAGAATTGTCATCCTGAGCGGAGCGAGCTTGGGGCCCCGTCGCGCATATCGCGCGATGGGGTAAGCGCAGTGAAGGATCTGCTTTTGCTTTGTATCAGGATGCGACAGGGGAGCCCGCCTAATCGATGGGCCTCCTGCCGTAAACTAATCTTTGCCGCCCCCTTCATGCCCGTTCCGATGACAATGCGCCCCTGCTGGGTTGAGATTCGCACTCGCGCCCTCGAGGAGAACTTCCGTTTCCTCTCCTCGCTCGCCGCTCCTCACGCCGAATTGCTCGCCATCGTCAAAGCCAACGCCTACGGCCACTCGCTTGCGCTCTGTGCTCCCGCGGTCGTCCGCGCCGGCGCAAAGTGGCTCGGTGTTACGAGCGTCGAAGAGGGCATTGCCGCCCGCGCGCTCTGCCCAGACGCCCGCGTGCTCATCATCGGCGGCGTCTTTCCCGGCCAGGCCGCGGCGGCCATTCAGTTTCAACTTGTTCCGGTAGCCTGGGAGCCGTGGCAGCTCGATGAGCTTCTCGCCGCAGCCCGCTCTGCAGGCGCCGAGCCGGGCTCCGTGCCTATCCATCTTGAAGTCGATACCGGAATGAGCCGCCAGGGAGTAAGCCCCGGCGACCTGGCCCAAATCTTCGCGCGCTTCGGTCCCGGTTCGCCGCTGCGTCTCGAAGGCGTAATGACGCATCTGTTCTCAGCCGACGAGGCTGACGGCGAAGCAACGAAGGAGCAACTCACGCTCCTCGATGAAGCCATGAGCCGCATCTCCAGCGCTGGGCTGTTCGCGGAGTGGCTCAACGTCGGCGCATCCGCCACACTGCTTGCGGGCCACGCGCAGATCATTGCCGACTTAGCCGCGCGCCACGGCATGAAGGCCATGCTCCGTCCCGGCCTCGCGCTCTACGGTCTCGTTCCCCGCTTCGATCCCGCGTTCGGATCAACTGGCTCCGCGCAAGATGGGTCAACAACTCTCGCCGAGCCGCCCTCGCTCACCGCCGCCCGCGCCGCGCTCAAAGCTGTCCTCACTTGGAAGACCTCGGTCGCCGGAGTGCGCTCCGTTCCAGCCGGCGCAACGGTCGGATACAACGCCACCTTCGTCGCTACTGAACCCATGCGTCTCGCGCTCATCTCCGCCGGATACGGTGACGGTCTCACACGTTCTCTCGGCAATCGTTTTGAGTTTCTGGTGCGCGGCCAACGCGCGCCGCTCGTCGGCCGCGTCAGCATGGATCAGATTGTTCTTGACGTCACGGAGATTGCCGGCGTCGAGCACGGAGATGAAGTGGTCCTGATCGGCACTCAGGACGGCGAGTCGATCACGGCCTTCGACCACGCCGATGCCGCCGGAACCATTCCTTGGGAAATCTTCACCCGAATCGCGCTCCGTGTACCGCGCATCGTGGTTTGAACGTCCACTCCCGATTCGGCTTTTAGAAAGCCAAGCTGTGTCGGCATATAAACGCTCGCCAAGTTGCCCAATAACCCTCGAAACGGTCATCCTGAGCAAAGTCCCGGCGCGCCGGGACGAAGTCGAAGGACCTGCATTTGTTTCTGCGCTGTCCGGATTTCGATAATGCACGCGCCGGAGGCGCAAAGTTTGTTAGCCCCGCGCTTCAGCGTGGGGAATACGAAAACAAATTGAATCCGACAGTCCCGTAGGGACGATGCCTTTGAACGGGAACCACAGTCTCGGAGGCTACCCCGCCACCGTCTCCGGCGCCGCCGCGCACAATCCCGCCGCGCACTGCACAGCATCGATCATGGCCTGCGTCCCGATGCAGGAATTCAGCAGCATGTGATAAAGCCCTCGCGAACACCACTCCCGCTGATAAAACTTTCGAATCACCGCCGCGCGTCTGCGGTCGAAAGCCGCCAGTTGCTCCTCGGCTTCGCCCGCCTGCTCGGGAAACTTGTGCGCGAACCAATCCTTCTTCGCGCTCGCCGTCGCATACACAAAAATGTGGAAGCATCCGGGCTTTCCGGCCAGTTCGCACGCCGCGCCGCG
>DASXFF010000045.1:0-3787 GCA_036489735.1 Occallatibacter sp.
CCGGCCGCATGGCCGGCGCGGGGCGCTACGCTTTAGCCTACGGCTAACACAACGTGCAGCCCACGGCGGCAAGATGGCAATCACCCTTTTTTGGACCAGTACCGGGTCAGACCTGAGAACAAACGAGGGGACTATGTGTCACCTCAGCCCCCTGGCGATGGCACAACTTCAAAGCCCCGCGTCGCAAAAGCAATCGAACACGCGTCATAGCGATCCAGCGTATCGCTTCGGTCAGACACGTCAGGTCCCGAACGGAACGGTCTCTATCGACCAGCTGGCGCTATAGGCCGCGCGCACATGAGTCAGGACGCGCCTATTGGCGACATGCCCTGTCAAAGTGGCCGTTGTCGATTGCCGGCAATGGCCAATCAATCGCGGCAACCGTCATTGTGAAAGCGCGGGCTGACATCCTTGAACGGCATTGAGACGAATCCCGGACACAGGACCGCAGGATGCCTTTCTGGGAGAAGCCGAGCCCCGCGCTGCCCGACTGGAGCTACACCCTATGCCCGGGAATATTTGGCTTACAGCCGAAAAGTCCTTTGGGCAAAATGGCAATAGGCGATCGGCCGTAACCCTAATTCTGCTCGACGGTGGAACGTTTCGAGCGAGGCGAGCACACTGCAGCCTGAGGTAGGACGTCATCCCCGATCCCATATCCCCGACCCCTACCTTAATGTGGCCCGGCGCCGGCGGTTTGCCTCCAACGGCGCCGGGTTCCATGCTAATGCTATCAAGGGTGCGTTCGATAAGTTGAGGTCGCGGCTGATCGAAAATTTCCGAAGGCCCAGTAGGACAACCACCCCGTCCAGCGGCATGTCGGCTCCCCGCCACGCTGAAACCGCCCCGCACCGGACCGTGGAGCAGTACCCCCGGGATCTGCTTCCCCGTGCGGGGCGCCCAGAAATGCGGCGCGGGCGGCTGTTAGCCATGTTTGCGATCGAAGAACGCTTTCGCCGCCTGCACGTACTGGCCGACCATTTGTAGGGCGCTCTTCGGAAGCCCCTCACGCTCAAACAATGGAACGAGACCGAGCGCGCCACACTGCTGAGCGGGCGCGGCCCTGCAGAGCCACGCCAAGTTCGTCATCAGTGGCAAACAGCGGCGGCTCGGCGAATGTCAGGGCCGGCCGCCGTTTGTTTGGTTGCGCAGATCCGCGGCTAGTGAGTCGAGACTAACCGGGCGTCCTAAGCGGCGCGCTGCTGCCGTCCAGTCGGCGCGAGGGATGCAGCAAACGATGCTCGCGCACGATGCATCGGGCAATAAGCCCAGCCTTGCTCCGTGTCGCCGCCACAGAAGAAAAAGCTGGGCTCGGTTGGGTTTCCCACCGGCCATCGGCAAGTGTGCTCATTGAGCTGCATAATCGTGCGTCGTTGCCCTCGCGGGATGAGCAGATCTTCTGACGATGGCGTCCAGTTATTATTCTCGCTCACGGCCACTTCGAGGCGTTGCAAACGATTCGCCATGAGCCTCATTCGGTCGGGCATAACGTCCTCCTAGCCTTTGCGCTACGGATCATTGCCGATTGGGGTGCAGGGTGAACAGGACGGCATAGATTCACCATTAATCGGCTTGGGCACCTCGCTCGGCGCGCACGGATGCCGTCGGTATTGCCCGAATACGCCATCGCGGTCGCAAGGGTTGGAAAGCGGACATCAAGTTTAAGCAGCGAGGACTACACAAGCGAAGTAGCATCACTGAGTTATTCAATGCTGCGAGTGTATCCCCTGCTGCGAGTCGACTCTTGGTTTCGGTTTAACGTTCGCGCGATCTCCCAACCACAACCGCTGGGACGCCCAGTAAAGCCGTTACCGATCGGGCGCTTCGCGTCGTGGACGAAATAAAATTAGATTTCTCCACATTTGCTGCCGCAATTATCGCGGGTAACGGCGTTTCTGCGTTGCTGCCCCCCGGACCATCACCCTAGAAACGCGAACAAATAAAAAATATGTTCTTGCCGTTGCCGCGCCCTTCGCACAGACGGACAGACGCCAGCGAGCGCGGTGGAAAGAAGGTTGGAGTGCGAAGCGCCCATCTACAGACTTTGCTGCCTTTGGCGACATCCAGCCTAAGCCCGCCTCGCGCGCTCGCAACAGATAGGTCGCAACCGAGGTCTTGCTGACCTGCAGCCGTTCGGAGATGGCACGAACCGACAAGCCATGTTCGTGCGTCAGCCGTAGGATTGATCGTAGGTCCTTCACAGTCGTTCGCTTCGCTTGCTTCCGTCTCGGCATCGTTCCCCTCAAAACCAGCTTGAGAGGGAACTCTGCCTCAACGGCGCTCCCGAAATCCGACCGTCACCCCTGTCCGGGAATTAGCGAAATCACTGTCCCGGAATTACTGAAATCCCCGTCCGTGACTTACCGAAATCCTTGTCCGGGAATTAGCGAAACACGCACACCGCACGAAAGCGGCGAGGGCCGACGCCCTCGCCGCAGTCTCGTTGATCGGAGAACCCCAAACGCGGTAGAGTTCCCTCGCTAATCAACCTTAGGAAAAGTGGATTTCGCCGAGGTTGACCCCCAGTGCAGTCAGACCGAAGTTGATACCGGCTAGATGCACCAGGTCCTGAGCGTACACATCCATGTTGGCGGTGTTGTTCGTTGTGCCGCCGGAGTTAAACACGTGAACCTCGGCGATGTTAATCGCGGTTCCACCTTGCACTTCGTAGGCAACCAAGAAGTCAGCCGAGGCGTTGTGGGCAAGGTTAAAGCCAAGCTTGAAGTCACCTACTGTGCCGGTGACCATCGAGTGAGCGAGTGCGTTTGCGTCCGTGAACTGCGAGATCTCGTCAAGGACGACACGCACGACGCCGGTGGTGATAGTCTCACCGGCAAAGCCCACCGCGAACCCATCGCCGGCAGCTGTGGTGTTGGTTCCGATGGTGAGTCCGTCACCTGGATCAGTCAGACCACCGCCGAACGCAGCAACGTGGAACGTCAGGTTGTCGCCACCCGACCCGATGGTGAACCCATTGATGGTCGTCATGTCGGCCTGAGTACCACCAAAGTTTGAGCCACCGAAGATCGAACCAGCTCCTCCGAAGAGAGCCTGCCCGTTCGATGTAGCTCCCCAGAACCCGAGTTCGGCATTATTGCCTGCATCTACGGCCTGAGTATGCACGACGTCGTTCAGCAAATACTCGCCAAAGAAGACGTCGTTGTTGCCACCACCAATGTTGATGATGTCATGGCCACCATCGCCGAAGAAGCTAGAGTGTCCTGCCGGATCGGCGAGCAAGTCGGTACCCGTACCGGGCAGGGCTCCAGCTCCAAGGGTTCCCTGCAGAGTGCTTCCCGCCGACGTTACGGCGACGCCGACGCTTTGCTGAGCGACCCACAGGGCGCCGGGGTTGTCGATGTCATCCGGCGAGGTCATGTCGAAGGTGCCGGTGGTGGTCGACACGATAACGCTGGCGTTTGTGACACCGATAATGACGTTATCGATCCCAGCGATGTCCAGCATGCCGGTGAGGCTGAACTGCGCCGTCGGCGGGTTTACGATGATCGCTCCACCCAGCAGGGTGATGTCGTTGCCACCAAGAACCTGCGTTGTGACATTGCCGAAATCGATGGTTTCGCCACCGCCGTGGACCAGACCGGCGGTCAGAGTGAACGTCTCGAACGAATCGGCGTTGGCGATTGCAGTCGTGCCACCGAAGTAGAACGTCTCACCGCCAGCCGACGCGTTACCAACGAGGTTGACGTCGACTTTGTCGAAGCCCGCAGAGGCGAACGTTCCACCGCTGTTGAGCAGATTGGCGTAGTTGATGTTGATCACGTTCCCA
>DASXFF010000064.1:0-6760 GCA_036489735.1 Occallatibacter sp.
CCGAGTGGAAGCTGAAGTCAAAGGCAAAGATCCGACGGATGCGTTGGCTCGGCAGGTTGCCGTTTTCACTTATCTGCAGTCGTATATCGATCGCACCAAATACGCTCGCACCGTGCGCGGTCCTTATACAGCGGGTGAGCAGAGGATGTTGGCCGCCTACAGCGGGGCCGCGGCACAAATCTCGCAGAGTTACGCCAAGTCGCACACAGCCGATGAAGCGAAGGCCTTCGAGCGTCTTCACGGGCAGTACGAGATGGATGCCGACTTCAGCGCCGCATGGCAGAAGAGCCTGATCGGGCCGCAGGCCAAAGCGGCGTATGGCGGCGCCGTCAATTCCCTTGCCGCCGGGCAGCGAGCCCACATCGCACAGGAGCAGGCACAGAAAGACGCGGCCATGCAGCATGCCGCGAACGGCGGAGCTCTCAACGATCCCGCTTCCGCCGCGATTCGCCGCTGCCTCGAACTGGGCAGCGACCCCACCTTCTGCCTCGGAAAGGGCCTGGGCAGCGGCATCATCGACATATTCACGGGAGGAATGGGGACCGCAGCCCTGACTGACAGCGGCCCCACCGGAGTCGTCCTCAGAGGCATCTATCACACCCCCGGAGCCGCAACGAGCATCAACTTCACAAACGAATCCGCCGGCATTGACCGCTGCGGTGACCTGCAGGAAGTTGGAGCCTCATACGCAATTCATAAAACTGCCGCCAGTACTCAGATAATTCTCCAGAGCAGTCCCCGCCCTGTGACTCTGGTGATGCGACCCGATGGCTCGCTCATTGGTCCCGGCCTCGTAGACATATCGGGCCAGGTCATCATCGGCCACCATACGGTAGTTAGCACGCAAATGACTAACGGAGTTCGCGCGGCGCCCGGCCAGTGCAATGGGCCGTGCCAGGCTGTCAGCACAGTCCCGACGTACGCTCCTAAGACCGTGCGTTGCAGCATTGCCTCGTTTGCCCCGCCGGTTCAGGCTGCACCCGCTCCCGCAGACACCGGCCTTATCGGCACTATCACCGGCATGATGGGCGGCACCGAATTCGTGCCTGGCCTTCGCCTGGCCGGCCAGTTCTCCAGTCCCTCGGGACTGCTGCTCGACTTCGCGGATGACGCCGTCACTCTGGACTGTGGCCGGGCTCACGCCAAAGCACACTACACGGTAGAGAACACGCCTGCGCAATTCCTCGTCCACGTGCAGAACAATGGCGGCTCGTTCACGCTCGCCGTCACTCCCGGCAACACCCTCCGCGGCTCCGGATCAACCACCGTCAACGGAAGACTTGTCTCCGGCATGAACGGCAACGACATCGCATTCGCCCCGCACAGCGAAACCTGCACCGTTGGCGACTTCACGGTCAAGACTGCCTCGCCCTCCAGCGCAGCCTTTCCCATTTCAACCATCCTGGCCCCGGCATTCCCCGATCCGGCGGTCAGCATCTCTGTCATTGGCGCCTCTGCTGCATCCGCAACTGCTTTTGAATGAAGCTTAACGCGCCTGCACTTTTCCAACCGGTGCGAACCACTCACGCAGCGACCGCGGCGCAGGAGCGGATTGTCGAGCCTCCGCCGACGCGGGCACTTACACTCGCTATGCAACGACGTTTGAGGTTCGTCTTACGCTATTCGCGTGGGTATATCTCTGCCGCCGGCACTGCCGGGAAACCGGCTTAGCCCGCTTGTCAACGCGCTCGGCTATCGCCCGATCTCACGCATCTTCGAGTAGAGAGAGCTTCGATGAATTCCCAGGCGCTTCGCAGCTCGGTTGACATTGCCGGATTCCAGATCCAGCGCTCTAATGATGCTCTGCTTTTCCAATTCCTTGAGAGTGAGGTCGTCAGATTTCGTTCCTGTTGCCGTCGCGGACTGGGAGAATGTCTCGAACTCCAAACCGGTCTTGTGGATGATTCCGTCTTCCGACAAGAGTGCGGCGCGCTCCAGAACATTTCGCAACTCGCGCACGTTGCCCGGCCACGAATAGTTCAACAACGCTGCGCGCGCACTGTCCGATATGCGCAGCGCCCCCTGCTTCATATCCATCCCCAATTGCTCAAGAAGCGTATCCGTAATGGCGGGAATATCCTCGATCCTTTCACGAAGCGGTGGAATCCGCAGGCGTAAAGGGCTGATTCTGAAATACAGATCCATCCGAAACTGGCCTTCTTCCGACATCTTCTTCAAGTCGCGATGAGTCGCGGCAATAAGCTGTGCATCCGTGCTTCTCTCAATGACGTCTCCCAGTCGGTAAAACCGCTTTTCTTCAACCACCTTCAAGATTCTCGGCTGAACCTGAGCATCCATGTCTCCTATTTCATCCAGAAACAATGTTCCGTGATTGGCCGCCTCAAGAAATCCAGGCTTGTTGTTGATCGCGCCGGTGAACGCGCCTTTCTGATGGCCAAACAGTTCTGATTCGAACAACTCGCGCGAAAGTCCGGCGCAGTTTATATCCACAAATGCTTCGTTGGATCGGGGTCCCATCTTATGAAGCCAGCGTGCAAGCACACCCTTCCCGGTACCCGTTTCTCCCTGGATCAACAAGGTGATCTTCGCCTTTGCTGCGCGCGTTGCGGCCTTCCGAAGACTGGTGATGGCGGGACTATTTCCCAGGAACGGGTCGCGCTGGTATCGGACTCGCTCCAGCTTGCTGATCGCATCCTTTTGCTGGAAACGAGAGTTCTCAAGCACGCGGCGCAGAGTTGTCGTTAAGAAGTAAAGATCGACAGGCTTCGGAATGAATTGCTCGGCGCCCCTCTTCACCGCTTCCACCACAAGGTCGATGCTTGAATGACCGGTAAGCAGCACAACCGGCACGCGAAAATCTCGGGTATTGAGCCAATTCAATAAGTCGAAAGCGGTGCCGTCTCGCAGTTCGTAATCCGTAAGGATCAGATCCGGCACGTCTTTTTGGACTTCCACGAAGGCCTTTGCCAAACCATTGGCGGGCGTCGCCGCAAATCCTTCCGCGCGAAGCCCTTCCACGAGGAAGGTTTGCGTCGCGGCGTCATCTTCAACGATCAAAATCCGCTTCAATTTGTTCACCCGCTGTGACTGACCGCGGCTCGATTTAAGACGAAACGGCCTACATCTGCCAGTTCAATGCCGTCAGCCGAGTCCATTTTCGATGAAGAAAATATAGACCAAAGCAACGCACATGTCGAAATCGGCGACACGCTTTGTCGCGAAGCTGGACCACAGAGGCCAAAACCGTTCTGGATTCGGCCGGTGCAGAGCGGATAAACCCATAGGTTTCAACGCATTTCCTCGTAGAACTGCGGACGCGATTTTGGCCTCAGAATTGCAATATTCGGGGTAGCACACATCCCATTTGGGAGCAGACGGGTTCCGGAGACGCAACAATCGCCTCCGGCCCTGTTCCCACGGGGCATATAGCGCTCAGGTAAATAGCGTTTCTATTTAGGGGTTCTTGAATGACGGTTTCGTGTCGACAAAAGAAGATCATTATCGCTGACAAACGCCCGGATGTCCTGGCGCATGAAGCACGGCTACTGTGCGAAGCAGAGGACATGCGGATTGTCGCTCGGTGCGCAGACCTTCAGGATCTGTATCAGGCCATCGTTGCTTATCCAGGGTCAATCGTCCTGCTTTCTACAGCAATGCAGCCTGAACTGGTTCGACTGCGTATTCTCCTGGAAGTTACCGGCAGCCACGCCCTGGCAATTGCGGACCATACCCAGGAACTCGAAACCTATGTCCGCGAAGGAATGAACGCGGAAGTTCGACCGGATGTGTCGCGGGCGCGACTGGCTGATAGTGTTCGCCGATTGGCGGGATGCGAGTTATCGCAGCCGCTCCGGCTTATGAACAACGATGCCCAGGTCAACAAGACCCTCTGCCAGCCGTCAAAGGTGCACAATCTGCAAATGCTTTCGAGATTCGCGGTCAGAGGACCGGCATTTATCTAAGTTAGGACAAGATACAACCTACTTACATTTACCGGTACTACTTTACGACACCAATATAAGACAGCCTATAACTCCGACAAAGCAGCACATGCATCTAAGGAGTCAGGGGACGGTTAGCGCAACTGCCGGCTCGGAAGCCGTCTGCGTAACCTCCCCTCCCTATGGCGCCAGCGGAACACCATCAGTGTTGAAACCAAGAGCCACAGCCGGCGAACTCATCTCGAGTGTGTAATCGCCGGCATTGGCGTTGTTGAACATGGGGTTGGCGAGCGCGGAGTTGGCATTCACAGGTTGGCTGCCGAAGATAGTGTCTCCAGCCTTGGCGATACCCTGATACATCACGTTGTAATTGATCACGCCAGGGTTGGGGTCGCGATAGGATGGTTCGGACCAGTCTGTCCAGTCCATCAGATCCTCAGAACTGCCGCCATCGCGAAAAATAATGTTATTAGTCGAGGAGAAGTTAGTAACGAGCAGTGCATCGTTGCCCACTACGAGTCCGTACGCACCATAGTTCCCCGTGGCTTCCGGCGCGACCAGGTTGACCGCGGTGTTGTTAACGAAGAGAGCCAGGTTGTGCAGCGCCGTCGTCGAAGTTCCTGATGTTGCTCCGTTGGTGAGAGCAATGCCGATCTGATGCATTTTGTGCGGAGCAATCGGCGTGGTAAAAGCATAGTCGGCGATGGCCTCCGTAGCTATTCCCGTGCCGATGATCTCTCCGTCGACGCTCACACTGAACTCTGCGCCGGTATTGCCGGAAGCCTGCCCGCTTAGTTGGACGACAATCGTGGTTGTCTCAAGACCTGCCGGAAAATAGGACGGCATAAGGCCGACACTCGTTGTGCCCTTGAAAATCATGTCTCCGGTCGAGTAACTTATTCCGGCCGCGCCGCGATCGTATTGTGCCGGCCCTTGCAGAATCACCACGTTATTGCTGGCTGAGTTGCCGGCGCATCCGTGGCACAGGAACATACCGGAACCGTTGCTCTCCATCACATTGTTCGTCATGGTAACGCCGCTAACCTGGTCGTCCATGTAGATGCCGAATGTGCTGCCAGCCTTGTAATTGCCGTCGCTATCGCGCAGCAGTCCGCCCAGGTTCTCAATACGATTACCGGTGATGACGGTGCTCTCCTTCACATAGCCAGGACTGGTACCTGCGTAGGAATAGATCGCGCCGGTGTCGTTTGTTTGCTGGCTGGTGTTGCGAATAATGTTATTTGAAACCGTGTTTTTCACTAACGAAACGCCGTCAGACGGGAATAGGTCCACTCCCCAGCGCCCCGAGCCATCAATTGTATTGCTGTCGATGGTGTTATTCGCGCTGTTCTCAAGGTGAATTCCCGTCGATCCGAGATTGATTCTGCCCAGCCCCGTCATTGAGTTATGGGTAACAGAGTTATGATTGCTATTGGTAGTAAGCAGAATTCCCGACCCGCCAATCTGCTCGAAGCTGTTGCCCGCGATGGAGTTATTCGAAGACCGAATCAGCGAAATACCGTTGCCGGCGTTCACAAAGCTATTGTTGCAGATAGCGCTGTTGCTCAAGTCTGTCGCCATGATGGTCGCAACTTTGTCGAGAAATATGCCTGCGTAGTTATAACGATCTGAAGCGGTGTCAGCGAATGTCAGCCCTGAAATGGTAACTCTGGAGACATTATTGAGCGTAATGAGGGTACTCAGCTCGGCGGACACAACCGCTCGCGGGCTGGGGTCGTCTCCGTCCATCGTTTCTAAGTACACCGTCGAAGTTGCCGCGTCGTAGGCAAACTGTCCCGGCGCGCTCAGGTCCGCCGGATCGCTTAGGATACGCCAGCTTCCGCTGGTTCCCGCGATGGTGCTGCCGGTGTTGAACTGGTCGGCCACGGTGATGGTGTTATTGTCCGCATCCACGTTGACAATCTTCGTGATCTGGTCGGTGTAACGCAAAAAGTCAATCTCTTGCAGAATCGCGCCGGGTTTGACCGAAGCTGTCATATCCGCGGGATCGATTTCAAACGTTACGCCGAAATTGCTCGCCTGTTTTTGCGGAATCTTTCTCCACCCGGAGATGAACGGCCGCTGCGGATCGTAACCCAGCGTCGCGGGCATCTGCCGAACGCCTCCAACCTCGAGATCGATGCCCACCGGCTGTGCGGCCTTGGTCGAGTAGACGCCGCCGCTCTGACTGGTCCATCCGCTCAGCAACTGTCCGCCGCTGATCACTACCTTTGCTCCTGTAACTGCTTCCCAGGTCTCACCCATGTCAAGTGCGGTCAGGGTAAGTTGGCTCGACAGATAGTAAGTCCCGCCATAAATCTGGGTGGTCTTGATCGGTGACTGCCGCATGGCACGCTGCGCGCGTCCCAGAGTCGCAAAAGGCGCCGACGCCGAACCATCTGCCGTGTCACTACCGTTGACCGCAACATAGTAACTCGGCCCGGCCGGCGCAGTAACTGTCAACGTCGCCGCAGCGCTCGTAGTGCATCCCGCCGCATCTGTGATGACTACGTCAAAACTTGCTCCATTCAACGCCGCCGTCGCCGCCTGTGTGATGTAACTCGTGCCCGTAGCCCCGGCAATATTCGCTGCATTTTGCCGCCACTGGTAACTCAGGGTGCCGGTCCCCGTCGCTGTAACTGAAAACGTGGCCGCGGCGCCAGCAAGGACAGATTGATCCTGCGGCTGCGCGCTCAATGTCGGAGGGGCCCCTTCATTCACGGTGAGCGTTGCTGTGGCGCTTGTGGTGTTACCCGTCGAATTCGAAACCACCACGTCGAACTTCGCGCCATTCAGCGCCGCCGTTGTGGCTTGCGTGGTGTAGCTCGCACCTGTCGCACCGGCAATGTTGACCGCGT
>DASXFF010000088.1:0-57149 GCA_036489735.1 Occallatibacter sp.
ACCGCTAAGCACAACTGTCTCCGAGCCAGCGAGCTCCGCTAAAAACAAATCGGCCCCGCACGCCGTAACGCGCGAGGCCGATTCAGGGAGAGGGCTGCTCAAATGAACCAAAATTCAGTTAGATTTGTCGATCCTCATTCCATAGAACGACTTCCACACGAAGAAGACAGACACCAGGAAGAAGACAACTGCCAGCGAGGTTGTCAACACGGGATTCTGCGCACTGAGCGTCACGGCAAGCTCGACGGCAAGCAATCCGAAGAGCGTCGTGAACTTGATCACCGGATTCATGGCAACCGACGAAGTGTCCTTGAATGGATCGCCGACCGTGTCTCCGATGACGGTTGCGTCGTGCAGCGGCGTGCCCTTCTGTTTCATATCGACTTCGACGACCTTCTTCGCGTTGTCCCAGGCGCCGCCGGCGTTGGCCATGAAGATGGCCTGATACAAGCCGAAGACCGCGATCGAGATCAGATAGCCGACAAAGAAGTACGGCTCAAAGAACGCGAACGCAAGCGTTGCGAAAAAGACGGCGAGGAAAATGTTGAACATTCCCTTCTGCGCGTACTTGGTGCAGATTTCCACCACCTTTTTGCTGTCCGCGACCGATGCTTTCTCTACGCCGTCCAGTTTGATGTGCGCTTTGATGAACTCGACTGCGCGGTACGCGCCCGTGGTCACCGCCTGCGTTGATGCGCCAGTGAACCAGTAGATCATCGCTCCGCCGGTAATCAACCCCAGCATGAATGGCGCATGCAACAGTGAGAGATCCTGAACGTTGTGCGTGAGTCCGTCGGTCAGGGCCATGATGATCGAGAAGATCATCGTGGTCGCGCCCACGACCGCCGTGCCGATCAGCACCGGCTTTGCCGAGGCCTTGAAAGTGTTGCCGGCTCCATCGTTGGCTTCGAGAAGGTGCTTTGCGCGCTCGAACTTTACGTCGATGCCGTAGTTCTTCTTTAACTCGGCCTCGATACCGGGAACGTTTTCGATCAGCGAAAGCTCATACACCGATTGAGCATTGTCGGTGACCGGCCCGTAGGAATCGACGGCGATCGTCACCGGGCCCATGCCCAGGAATCCGAACGCCACCAGGCCGAACGCGAAGACCGCGGGAGCCAGCATCAGTGCCGCCATGGAGGGGCCCGTGGTGAAGTAATAGCCCAGTCCCATCAGCGATACCATGCTCAACCCCAGCCAGTAGGCTGAGAAATTGCCGGCTACGAATCCCGACAGGATCCCCAGCGACGCTCCGCCTTCCTGCGCAGATTTCACCACTTCCTTCACGTGGCTCGAATTGGTTGAAGTGAAGACCTTCACCAGCTCGGGAATAACCGCCCCCGCAAGGGTTCCGCAGGAGATGATCGAGGCCAGCTTCCACCACAGAGTTCCGTCGCCCAGCGTGGGAATCATCAACCAGGTTACGAGATATGTGAGCCCGATCGAAATGATCGACGTGATCCATACCAACGAGGTCAGTGGCGTCTCAAAGTCCATGTCGTCGGAGTTCGCGAATCTGGCATGAGCGATGGCGCCGTTCAGGAAGTACGCGCCCGCGCTCGAGATCAGCATGGCTACGCGCATCACGAAGATCCAAACCAGCAATTGCACCTGGGTGGTCGGATTCGGCACCGCCAGCAGGATGAAGGTAATCAAGGCCACGCCGGTCACGCCATAGGTTTCAAATCCGTCTGCGCTGGGGCCAACCGAGTCGCCCGCGTTGTCGCCCGTGCAGTCCGCGATCACGCCCGGGTTGCGCGCGTCGTCTTCCTTGATCTTGAAGACGATCTTCATCAGATCGGCGCCAATGTCGGCAATCTTGGTAAAGATGCCGCCGGCAATACGCAGCGCCGCCGCACCCAGGCTTTCGCCAATCGCGAAGCCGATGAAGCAGGGGCCGGCATAGCCGCGCGGCACGAACAAAAGAATGCAGAGCATGATGAGCAGCTCAACCGAGATGAGCATCATGCCGACGCTCATGCCGGACTTCAGCGGAATGGCATACACGGGGTACGGTTTGCCGCGCAGTCCGGCGAATGCCGTCCGCGAATTCGCAAATGTGTTCACGCGAATTCCAAACCATGCCACGCCGTAGCTGCCCGCGATGCCCACCAGCGAGAACGCCAGGATGATGGGCAGCGTAACCGCAACGTTCCCCACCGGCTTGAGCCAGCCAAAATACAGCGCGATAATCACCGCGATAAATGCCCAGAGCAGAAGAATGAACTTGCCCTGCGTCACCAGGTAGGTCTTGCAGGTCTCGTAGATCATCTCCGAGATTTCGCGCATCGTGCCGTGAACTGGCAGGTTCTTCAACTGCACAAAGATCACCATGCCGAACAACAGGCCGCCGGCGCAGAACAGCAATCCCCACAGCAGCAGAGAATGGCCGCTCATGCCGAAGAAACTCACGTCTGGCGTCGACAGATTCGGCAGCGTCAGGTTGGCTTCTCCGCCCCCTTGGTCTGCCTGCCCATACGCCAACGCCGGCAGCATCAGCCCCAGCAGGGCTGTGGCCGCTTTGTAACGCCGCTTCAACAAGGCAACGATGAGCGAGGAAATTTTCCGCATCGCTGCCATCCCAATCCCCAAATCCTGCTGCGCAAAAAACGCAGCCACGATGAGCATCACGATGCTCACGCTCAAAAAGCAATCCAGCAAGCCCAGTACAGTCACACTTCCTCCATGCATTAGGTTTTGAGACCGCTACAGTGCAAACGCTTCACTCGGAACCACAATCGCCAAGCGGCTTTTCCCCTTGGGAAAGGCCCACCTCCCCGGAGCCGGCGAAGATGAACTAAACTGCGAAACCGCTCGCGATCGGCCCGAATCCGGCCGCGCAAACACCGCGGAATTTACCACCGGGAAGGCTATCATCCGAATACAGCCCTGTCGAGTGATTGCTGTCACCCGATTTCTCGCGGTCGTTCCCAAAGTGGCCCCCGCCCGATCCGGATCACTTTCGCATGGCCCCAATTGCACTCACAGAGCCTTCTCTGCTAAGCCAGTTTGCCATCCTCGGCTCACACGTCTGCCCAGATTCCTGCGATATTCAGTTGTCAGATGAAAGTTGCTGCTGGCAAGTTGTCTCTTCCCTATTCCCGTTCCCTGTTTCCTGTTCCCTGCTTTTTCACTCCACCGGAACATCGATTCGGTCGCCCGGCAGCACGTCACTCAGGCCCGGGTCCGCTTCGTCGCGAACCTTCCCGTCCGGCAAAGGGTGCAGTTTGAAAAGCACCAGAACATCCCGTTCCGGATCGTCAAGCGCGCTGAAGCTGGCCACCTGTTCCAGCGAATACCTCGTATGCAGATCTGCGAGCACACTGGGGTCGACTCCGTTCCATGAAGAGAACCATCCCGGATCGAGGCGGCCCACCCTCTTCGCAAGGTCATCCGTGGTCAGTTCGTCGCAGATGGCCGGCAGCCCCGTCATCAGCGAGATTTCATCGCCGCTGGTTGACACCATCAGCCGCTTTCCATTGGGATGCGTATCAATATAGTGTGTGAGCTCGGTCGCTGCGTTGACCCACGTGTACTGCGGATGCCGCGCATAGTCGATGATCTTCAATCCGTGTACGCCCGCCGCCGTCGCCGCCGCCAGAACTGCCATCGCTCCCAAAAGCCGCGCCCAAGCCGCCTGTTCCGTAATCCTTCCCACACCCAGGGCCACAACAATACAGACAAAAAACGCCGGCACGGTAAAGTAGCGCGGTTGCGGATGATTCTGCACTGTCATAAACAGCACAAATCCCAAAATTCCCAGAATGGCGGCTCCAAACACCGGATCGCGGCCGATTCTCCGGCCCCATCCACTCCGCCACGCAATCGCTGCACCCAAGGTTAGCGCTGCTGCCAGCAACACCAGGCTGTGATCCACCCACAGCATCCCGTGAAGCGACCACCAGAATGCCGCCAGCGGCCACCAGAACTCCGGCGGCTTCACATAGGAGTTCGCGGAAAGGAAAAAGAATTCGTAATCGCCGATCAACCCCGCCCTTGCGATCAGCGCGATCCACACTCCATAGCCAACGGCCGCAGCCGACCCCGCCGTCAGCACACATTTGAGCGCCAATTTCCGTTGGTCCCGGAGAGGCGCCGCAATCGCCCACGCCACCGCCGGAGCCAGAAATGCCGCATTCGTTTTCGTCAGCATCGCCAGCGCAAACAGTACGCCGACCGCGACCGAACCCATCACCGGCCGCCTCATCCTTGGCAGCCGCACCGCGACGTTCAACATTGCCAGTGTCAGTGTGGTTTCCAGCGGCTCCAAAATCGCCAACCTACTGAAGGAATAAAGATACGGGCTGGTCACTGCCAGGGTTACTCCCAACAGTGCGGCCCACCGCGGTCCGGTCGTGCGCAGCAGCAGATAACTCAACGCCAGGCTCGCGAAAAAACAACCGACCGCCAGCGCGCGCGCCGCCTCCACCGTTACGCCGGTAAAGAAAAACAGCACCCATTCGACAAATGGCCACACCGGAAGCGCGACAGCCGTATTCAAATCCCCTGCCAGATACCAATTTCCAAACAGGTGTGCACGAATGGCCGCAGCCCCATACCACCCCTCATCGGTGTATTTTGCCCAGTCGAAAAGCCAAGGCGAGCCGTTGGGAAAATCCGCTCGCAGATGGACCGCGTGCAGCGCCGCGAATCCGGCAATCGCCAACACCCACGCCGCAAATCCCCATCGCCGCAACCCTTCCGAGCGCCCACTCCGCGGCCCATGAGGCTGCGTCGCCCGCTCATCGATTCGCACGGCGTCGTCCAAGCGCGTCTTGGCAGGGGTCTGAGCTGGCATTCCGGTTTCCCCAGATTCTTCAAAGAACCAAAGCTGGTTTTGAAATGCGTACTGGCTGGAACGATTGAGTATACCGTGACACGATCGCGCCTTCTCTGTCTTCCCACTTCCAACTACAATTGCCGCCGAACCAGCGAGAACTTTAGAAGTGCTTTCTGATCCCTTATCCCTTGTTCCCTGCTTTCTTGTTCCCTCGGTCCCTCGTTCCCTGCCTCATTCATGTTTTCCCCCACCACGCCGATGAGATTTGTGATGAATTGGCAGTTCACCATTGTGTCGCTTGCGAGGCAGGTTGGGACTTATGCATAGCTCCGTTCCATTCCACGCACCCTCCGCCTCGGGCCTTGCGCTCGTGGAGCTCGATCCCGCTTCCTCCTCGATCCACGTCGTCGGGGTGAGCGCCGCATGGCGCAAGCTGCTCATGCAGGCAGAGATGGCCGCACCCCATCTCCAGATCGCCGCCATCGAGGGCGAACACGGTACCGGCAAGCACACCCTTGCGCGCTATCTCTTCGGCCGTTCACCTCTCTCAGCCGGCAGCTTTCAGCGGCGCGACGCGCGTGAGTGGCTCGCCACCGACGCCGATCCGTCTACCCTTGCCGGATTCACTTATCTCGATCGCGTCGATCTTCTCGCGCCTCCCGGCCAGGGCCTGCTGCTCGGCGTCCTCAAAAATCTTCAGGACCGTCCTCCGGGCCGCGCCGTGCTGCTGGCATCCTCGCAAACACCGTTGCGCCAGATGGCCGGTCAAGGACTGCTTCTCCCGGATCTCGCATTTCGCCTCACGACCATCCGCTTCGCCATACCGCCACTGCGCCAACGCCGCGAAGACATCGCTCCCCTCGCCCAGTTCCTTCTCGAACGCATCTGCGCGCGCTATCAGCAGCGTCTCGTCGCCCTCGGACCTGGTTCCCTCGCTCGACTCCTTCAGTACACCTGGCCCGGCAACGTCCGCGAGCTCGCCGGCATTCTTGAGAACGCTCTTCTTCAGGCCGACAACGGTGTCATCCGCGCCTCCGACCTCGCCCTTCCAGACGCCCTCGAGCTTCCGCCCAACCGTCCATTCGACGCGTCCTTCTCCGCCGGCAATCCGCTTTTCAACGCCATGCCCAATCCATGGGCCAATCCCTCATCCGGCTCCACATCGGCGCTTGACCAGCACTCCGCCGCCCACATCGCCGATCTTTCGCTCGATGCCGTGATCCGCCAGCATGTTCAGTATGTGTTGGATCTCAATCGCGGCAACAAGCTGCGCACCGCACGCCAGCTCGCCATCAGCAGGTCGACGCTCTACCGGATTTTGGCGAACGAAAACTTCCTGTCCCGGTAAAGCGGCCCCGCCGCCCCTCTTCTTACCTGGACTTCCTTAGCTGATGTATTCAAGAGCACCCGATCCGCCTCTGACCGCGGAGCCAACGATATGGCGATCGAATGTGGCAAGCTTGCCGCCATGTGCGACAGCGAGAGCGAGGAGGTAGGCGTCGGTCACTTGCTTCGACTCCAGCAGGCGCGACGCATCGGCGCGTTTCGCATCAAGTAACGAAATATCGTCAGGCCAGAATTTGTGGCCGCCCAGCGCAAACAACACGGTCATCAGCTCGGCGACCGCGACTGGGTTTCCAGGCGAGTTTGGATACCGCGAATGCCCAACAATGCGGAGGACGCCATTCTCAGTCAGGGGACAGGTCGCCCACGCATGACGGCCTGCGGCGCCGAACCAGTCGTGTGCGCGGTCGTGCTGCATATGCGTTGGATCGATGAGCGCGATGATTACGTTGACGTCGAGCAAAAAGCGCGTCACTGCAGCTCTTCTTGAAGTTGCCGCACAAGCTCGGAAGTCACTCTCTGCGCCCCGGGCCGCACCGGAAGCAGCGGCACGCCATTGCGAGTCGCTCGTCTGCTCGGCGCGGGCTTCAGCGCATTCCGGGCCAGAGAGCTGATCACTTCACCTACACTTTTGCGCTCGCTGGCGGCCATCTCTTTGGCCGCAGCCAAAACGTCGTCATCGATGGATAGGGTTGTTCGCATGGCTGATGAACATCAAACATCAAGCATCATACATCACCTTGCTTAAACGGGTCAATGTCTGACTCCCAAGCCTCTTCCGTTCTCGCCGACGAAAACTTCCCCACGCGGTGACGACGGCAAATTACCAAGAAAGGGGTGCCCCAGGTGCCTCGCACTTGGGCACCTGGGATCGCACATGCTGATGGAGCGGGAGCGTTCTCTGTTCTCGGTCGACATCGACTGTGACTCGATGTATGCTTTTCTCCGATGACACAGGGACTGAAAATGCATTGGCGTAAAGGACGAGTTCTGTTCATCGCCGCATTAATCATTTTCTCGTGTGCAATAACGGGATGTGTCGAGTCCGCCTTCACTTTAGCGAATGAGTCAAAACTACCAGCATCGATAGCACTCCCGAGTGGACTTACACGCTCAGATTTTTCTGTAACATTGAACCTTTACACACCATTGTTCGGCCCTGACTCAGCATTCGTATTAACAGACAGGAAAGGAAACAAGCTGGAAGAGATAAAAGGCAAGATGATGGAATTAGTTCCACCAACGTATTACAGTATTCTCACTGAAAAAGGCATAACAGAAATAATCAAGCTGAAACCATATAGAGAAAATGAAAGCATGGAACAAAGTGGGAGAGCGGTGGCGCTGTTCTATGTCATTGATGACCCATCTGTCAGGAAAGAGCTTTTGAGTGGCAAGACTCTTGGCCACTGATTCACTAAGCGGCGAATCGCCAGTCCCCAGGCCGGGCTAACTTCGCTACTGCTGCAGCACCACCTGCTGGCCTTCCTTCACACCGCTCAAGATCTCCGTGACCGATCCGTTTGACAGGCCCACGGTCACCGGAATCTTCCTGAAGCCCTCTTTCTGGTGGCTGTCAGGAATATCGACAAACGCACTCTGCTTGTTGTCGTAAATCACGGCGTCTTCCGGCACCGTCAGCACGCCTTTGTGCTCATCCAACATGATCTCTGCGTTGGCTGTCATGTTGGCCTTCAACTCGCCGCCGGGATTGTTGATCGACACGCGAACCTCGAACGTGGTCACGTTGTCTTTTTCCACGCCCATGGGCGCAATTTTCGTCACCTTTCCTGAAAACGTACGGTCGTGGAAGCTCTCAACCTTGATGCGCGCGGGCTGGCCCATGTACACATGCGCGATGTCCGCTTCGTCGACTTTGCCCTGTACGTAAACCTCAGACGTATCGCCTTCGGTCATCACCAGCGTGGCCGTGGACCCGAGCACCAGGATCGAGCTGACCGCATCACCCATTTCAACGTCGCGCGATAAAATCACGCCGTCCATCGGCGCCACGATCGTCGTATAAGACAACTCTTCCTCGAGCTGCTTCAAACTGGCTTCGCTTTGCTGCACCTGCGCCCGTGCCTGTTTCAGCTTGGCCGCATCCACTCCAATCTGGGCCTCAGCCGCATTGCGCTTGGTCAGGGCTGCCAGGTAATCGCGATTGGCGTCGTCCATTGTTTGCCGGCTCACGATCCCTTCCTTATTCATCTCCACATTCCGGTCCAGCGTCGACTTGTACATCGGCAGGTCCGGGGCCGAGGCGTTCACCCTGTCTTCGGCGACGTTGGCTTCCGAGGTGACAACATTGGCCTGGGCACTGGCCAGTTGCGCACGCGCCGCGTCCACCTGTGCCTCAATCTCCTGCTGATCCAGCTGGGCCAGTTCCTGGCCTTTGTGCACCCGGTCATTAATGTCTACGTAAAGCTTTTCGACGATGCCGGATGCCTTGCTTTTCACTTCCACCTTCGTGATCGGCTGAATATCTCCCGTCGCGACCACCGACTTGGCCACGTCGCTGCGCGTTACCTTGGCCAGCCGGTTGGGATCGATCGGATCTCCCTTCGCGATTCGAATCACCGCAATGCCCACCACCAGCAGCACCACTGCTCCCAGCGAGCCCACCCAAATCCAGAGCTTCTTGTTCTTCTTGGACGCTGCCACACTGCCCTCCCCTTCACTCTATCCTTGACTTGATTCCGCCCTTGATTTGACCGAGCCGGCAGCTCTCTCGCGACCGCTGCCTACATAGGTCCCGGCGAACGCTGCCCGATTTGACCAGTGAACTCTACCCGAATGAAAATCGCTTAAAAGATACTGACGGCGACTCCTCACCGTTGTAACCCGTTGGTTTCTACTACGCAAGGCAGCACATCACGGTTCCGCAGTGTTCTAAATCACCCCTCGCGGGTGTGAAAGCCTTTGCTTTTGGGTCAAGCGGCCACCCCGTGCATGCGGCCATCCCTCACGACGGGAACCGCGCCCCTTCATTCGTCGTATTGTTGATAAATAAGGAGCAAGCAAAGCCGGCATTGCGCCGTCTCACTCTCATGCGCAGCTTTTCTGACACTCTCGGCCAGGTCTTCCGCGCCATCATGGCCAATAAACTGCGCAGCTTTCTCACCATGTTCGGCATTGCATGGGGGGTCGGCTCGCTGCTCGTCCTCGTGGGCCTGGGCGAAGGCTTCCGCGAGGGCCAGCGCAAGCAGCTTTCGCAATTCGGACATGACGTCGTCATGGTGATGAACGGCACCATTCCCGCACTGCCTAATCAGCATACGGGAATGCGCCCGTATGAGCTCACCCTCCGCGATGAGGACTCTATTGGCCGCCTACCCGAAATCAAAGCTGTTACCGCCGAGCTTGCCCGCTCCGATCTTTACGAGGTGAGCCAGTGGAGCAACACTTCGGCGCATCTGGGCGGAAATCAGCCAAGCTACACAGTTGTGCGTTACCTTCCCATCGCTTCCGGCCGTTTTATCGATCAGCAGGACGTCGAGCAGGCGCGTCGGGTCGTCTTCATCGCGCAAAAATCCGCTGCCATCCTCTTTCCGGGCCATCCCATGATCGGCCAAATCGTTACCATTAACGGAATCGGTTTCACCGTCATTGGCGTCGGCGAAAAGGTGGGTCGCGGCAACAACACATACGACGACGAAAAAATGTACATCCCTCTCACCACGATGCAGAAATACTTCCCGCTCAAGGGCGACAACATTCCTCAGGACGCGGTGAACTCTATCCAATACAACCCCACCAAAAAGAACGACAACACCGCGGCAGACATTGCCGTGCATCGCGTCATCGCCCAGAACCATAACTTCGACCCATCGCTCTCGGAAGCCTTTAACGAGTTCGACACCATTACCGAAGCCAATATCATCGGAGTCATCTTCACAGCGATGGACATCTTTCTCGGCAGCGTCGGTGTGGTTACTCTCGCCCTCGGCGCGGTCGGCATCATCAATATTATGCTGGTCTCGGTTACTGAGCGCACCCGCGAAATCGGGGTCATGAAAGCCGTCGGCGCCACCAAGCGCAGCATCATTGCCCAATTCTTCTGGGAAGGCTTGCTGCTCACCGCGATCAGCGGCCTCATTGGCATCGGTGCCTCCTGGGTCTTCATGCACCTGCTCCAGGCTGTGCTCACCGACAAAATTCCCGGTTTCGATCCGCCGCGAATCGTGCCCTGGTCTGCGGCGCTGGCTCTCGGCACCCTCGTTCTTTGCGGCATCGCAGCGGGGCTTTACCCGGCAAGCAAAGCCGCCGCGCTCGACCCCATTGAAGCCCTGCGCAAGGAGTGAAAAAGCAGGGACGAGGCATTAGGGAATAGGGATTAGGAAAGGAAGTTCAGGCGATGCTCAGAGACATTCTTGGTCAGGCCTGGGAGGCGATGCTCTTCAATCGCCGCCGCACAGCCATCACCACCATCGGCATGGCCTGGGGCATCGCCACCGTGGTGCTGCTCCTCGCTTACGGCAACGGCTTCTCCCACGCCATTGAAACCATCTTTGCCGAGTGGGGCACCAACACCATCGGCTTCTTCCCCGGCAAAACCAGCCAGCAGGCCGGCGGCGACAAAGCCGGCGTCCAGGTCCGTCTCACTCTTGATGACGTCGACCGCATTACTGCCGCACTCCCGGAGATCATTCACATTTCGCCCATGCAGTTTCAGGATGAGCCGGTCGAAAACGACCTCCATACCTATACGTGGACAATCGTCGGCTCCCGGCCCTCCTACGCCGATATCATCAAGCTCACTCCCGATCAGGGCCGCTTCTTCAACGGCGCGGAAGATGACCAGCGCGCACATGTCTGCGTTTTGGGGTCCGATGCCAAAACCAAGCTTTTCTCCGGAGTCTGGGCCGTCGGTCAAACCGTTCGCATCAAGGGCGAGAATTTCACCGTCGTCGGGGTACTCGAGCCCAAAATGCAGGAATCGAACGACAATATCAACGACACCGTCTACATTCCCTTTAACACCATGGCCGATTTGAAAGACATCCATTACATCGGCGGAGTTTGGATCGGCTATCACGGCGATTATCAGAAGATCGAAAGCATCATCCGCAGCACCCTTGCCGACGCCCATCACTTCCGTGCCACCGATAAAGACGCCGTCCACATTGCAAATCTGCGTTCCCAGCTCCACCAGTTCGAGATTCTTTCGATGGCTCTGCAGATCCTGCTCTCCCTGGTGGGCGCGCTAACCCTTGGCATTGCAGGCATCGGCCTCATGAACATCATGCTGGTCTCTGTCCAGCAGCGCACCCGCGAGATCGGCGTCGAAAAAGCTCTCGGGGCGCGGCGCCGGCACATCCTTATTCAGTTCCTGGCGGAAGCTCTCGCCATCACCGGCGTTGGCGGCATCGGCGGCATCGCCCTTGCATGCCTGGTCTCAGTCTCTGTTGGACGCATCACCTTCTATAGCGCCATCGCCAAGAACGCCAGCTCAGCCGACATCCGGCTCATCATCTCGCCCGCCTCGCTCATCGTCGCCACCGTTATTCTTGTCATTACAGGGCTCGTGAGCGGCATGATCCCCGCCATTCGCGCCGCCAACCTGGACCCGATTGAAGCTCTGCGTTACGAGTAAATTGGCTCGCCGAATCGGTGCGGCTCTCGGATTGGATTCATAGTCCGTAGGCGCGCCGTTTCTTTGCGCGAAGAGTTCTCTGTTCCCTGTTCCCTGAATCCGCTACCCTATTGATGTAGCCATGCCCGCGCCCGCTGACCAGAATCGCACATCCATCAAAGTCTCCGCCGGTCCGCGTCTGCGCATCGCCATGATCCTGGCTATTGTCGCGGACATCCTCCAGATCGCAGTATTCCCGTTCGTTCTCGAAGGCGCCGCATCTCCGCCCGACGACGTTATCGATCTTTGTGTCGGTGGACTGCTCACATGGCTTCTCGGCTGGCACTGGGAATTTCTGCCCTCCTTCGCCGCCAAGTTGATCCCTGGGGTGGAATTCGTTCCGCTCTGGACCCTCGCCGTCGCCAACGTCTATCGCAAATCTCGCGCGCAGGTCTCCATCAGCGGTGCCGCTCAGAATCATCCCCCCGCCTGAGTGTTTCTTTTTTTCTCTGTTCTCTCTTCTCTGATCGCTGTTCTCTTCTAACGTTTGTCATCCCTAGCGGAGCGCTCTTTTGAGTGGAGCGAGGGATTTGCTGTTGATTTTTGCGAACCTCACCGAGCACAAAAACAGCACACCCCACCCAAGCTCAACCTGGATGGGGTGTGTCAACTCCACTGGCCCCGTTGGCGCTGCTAACTCCGCGAGCGCCGCTGTCTCACTTCAATTGCCGGCCGGAACCACCGCCACAATGCCGCAGTTCACCGAGTTCACGTTCTGCACAATCTGGCCCGAGTTGAATGAACCGAATGTGGCGTAGCCTCCGGGGTTAAGCGGCGGATTGTTCATCGTCAGATTGGTCTGATTCTGCGCCAGAACCGTCTGGTTCGCATCGTACTGGTCGCACTCCAGCGTCGCCGAGGTGATATTCGTCTGCGAACCGTTCGTCCATTTACCGTTCTGGACCTGAACGTATCCATTGACCGGCTGTTCCTGGCTACTCCACGTTTGCTGTTGAACGAGCGCCGCGTTCGGGCCGCCCGGGCCAGGACCTCCCGGCTGCGCGGGCGTTGCCGCCGGCGGCGGCGCGCCTCCGGGCTGCGGCTGCGTTTGCGCCGGAGGGTTCGTCGCGGTTGGAGCCGGCGGTTTGTGGTAGTAATACCATCCGCCTGCCGCGGCCGCGACCGCAAGCGCCAGCCACAGCATGTTGTTCTTCTTCGCCGGTTCAGCCGCAGGCATCATGACCGGGACCGGTCCCGGTGCGCCGTACTGCGGCGGAGGCGGGGCATAACTTTGTGGAGGCGGCGGTGGCGCCGTATATACCGGTGGCGGAGGCGCCACGGGCTGGGCCACTGCTACCGGCACTGCCGCCACTGCCGGAGCCGTTGCACCAGCCGTCAGATCGTTCCCACACTTTGCGCAGAACCGCTCGCTATCCGCCGACTGTGCGCCACATTTGCTGCAAAAGATCGCCATACAACCCCCTCGATGTTCGTTCCGTAATTTTTAATTCCCGTCCCTGATCTGTATATCCGTTCCCTATTCGCTAGGCCTCGAGTCCCTTAGCCTTGGCCGCTGCTCTTTCCTGCCTATCCCACTTTTCGACGTTCACGCCCATCGTGAGCAGCCACAACATCAACAACCCCTCCGCCGCCACGCCCAGCACTTCAATACCGATCGCCGTGTGTTTCGCGACTGTGGGAACAAGAAAAGCCAGCCATCCCAATCCTGCCAGCATCATCAACGCACCCAGAATGTGCGGCAGAAACTTCGATCCAAGGATGAGATACCCAATCAGCAGGCAATAGGTCCCGAAGAAAAACAGTGCGTTCACGTGGTAAGTGGGCAGATGAAAAGCACTGAGCGTCCCAACCGTGCAACCCATCAGGCTTACCAGTGCCGCCACAAGGGAAAGAGCCCTATTCACCGGCCTGAACAGATCATAGAAAAGCAGTGTAACAATCGCATAAAGCAAATACGCCAGTACATTTCCTGTTTTCACTACCACGGCCGGCATCTGACTCTCGAGAATCGCCGTGCCCACCGCCGTTACAAAATAGGCAAAGTAAACTGCCCCGGCAAGCCTCGCCAACGGATTCCGCGCCGCCTCTTTCTTTTGCCTCGCCATGGCACGCAGTTCCGAACCACCCCTGTTACATCGGCCCGCTCAAAGTCGGTGCCGTTCATCCCGCAGCTTTACCCAGAGCCTTACTGGGCAGGTGTTACGTTCACAATCCCGCAATTCACCTTGGTCATGCCCTGCTGTATCGCTCCCATTGGGAACGGTCCGAACGATGAAGTCGCTCCCGGAGCTGTAGGCCCATTCAGCACCGTGGTGTTCTGGAAGATCGGATTTCCAGCCTGTCCGTACTGGATGCACTCCAGCGTCGCAGACTGTACGTTTACCGTCGAGTGATTGGCCCATTGCGCATTCTCGATGTAGATAAATCCGTTCTGCGGAACCCAGCGGCCGGCGAATTCCTGCTGCTCTACGATCGCCTGGTTGGCCCCTCCGCCACCCGGAGCACCTCCTCCCGGCCCACCTCCCGGTTGTTGCGGAGCGCCTCCGGGTTGCTGCGGCGGATAACCGCCCGGCTGTTGTGGTGCGCCGCCCGGCTGTTGCGGTGCGCCTCCAGGCTGCTGCACCGGATCGCCTCCCGGTTGCTGTCCCGGCCCGCCTCCAGGCTGCGGTACCGGCTGTTGTGCGGGCGGTTGTGCCGGCGGTTGCCCGCCCGGATTTGCCGCCGGCTGATTCTGCGGATTGTGCTTGTAGTAGTAGTAGCCGCCCGCGCCAAGGGCGATGATAAGCACCAGCCACAGCATTCCGCTCTTGTGGGCCGGAGCGGGCGGCGGCATCAACGCCGACATCGCCACTCGCCCAGGAGCCGGCGCTACAAACGGCGCCGCACCGGGCGCTGCGTAGCCAGCGGGAGGCGCAGCATAACCCGCTGGAGCCGCCGCTGCCGGAGCGCTTGCCGCCGCGGCTCCTGTCAAATCGTTTCCGCACTTCACGCAGAACCGTTCATTGCCTTCTGACTGCGCTCCACACTTGCTGCAGAATGTCGCCATACACTTTCTCTCCTCGAACGCTGTTCCCTGTTATGCCACCGGCGTTACCGGCGCCGGCACCGGCGGTGCCATGGGCGGCCGCATCGTTCCCAGCCCGAGCGTCGCTTGAACGTGTTGCAGGGTGTGCTCCAACTGCGCCTTCTGCATGTCTCTCACCTGGTGGAGGCCCGACTGGATCATGGTGAACATCACGTACCACGAGATGACCGACGTCACGCCCTCGCCGATATATTGCATCGCGGTGCTGCTGGCGCCGGCCGCCAGCGGAGAGTCCCAAATTGAGTGCATGACCACGGGAATAAGGAACGCCCGCAGGAATCGCCCGTCGAGCAGCATGCTGAAGCTTGCCGGGCGGTCGCCCTTCACCTTCCAGAACGCGCCTGCCGCAATCCCCGTCCACACAATATGTCCGAACGGCGATAGCAGTCCGCGAATGTTCAGCTCCTGCAGTGTGGCCTTCATCACCGGCATCAGGATCACGCCCCAGCCAACTTGGGCGCCTTGCGGCAATCCGGCAAAAATCTGGTCCAACCCGCCGCTCTTCACAAACTGCACCAGGCCCGGACCAAACACGTCCATTCCGTAGCCCAGCGTCTCAGAGCAGGCAAACGCCGCTCCCACTGTCGCCCCGAACAGAATTCCGTTCAGCTGGTAGGGATAGCGGACGCCGCGGGCTCCCCACGTGACCACGATGACAGCAAGAAGTTTGCAGCTTTCTTCCAGAATGCCTGCCTGCCAGAACTCACCGGCGCTGAACAGCGGAGTGATATAACCCAGCGTGATGATCACCACTGAAATTCCGCCGCCCACGATAAACAGCTTGATCACTTCGACAAGGGAAACATTTCGCGGCGTGTTCATTTCCCAAAGAAACGTCAGCACCGCCAATGGCACGGCAAAAGTCGCCAGCACCATGATCGCGATCATCGGCTTCTCGTTGCCGGTGTAAGCGTAGAGTGCGTAGATCGCCGCATAAGCAATCGCCAGCCCCGCCAGCACGCGGAAAAACATCCACGGCTTGGGCCAGTTCGTGTCCACCATCTCCAGCGGCGGCGTCGACCGCGGAGTGCCAACGCCAAGGTATTCTTCCACCGCGTCGGCTCCATGTTTCTTAAACGTCTCTTTGAAAATCTCCTTGAAACTGAATCCTTCCAGTTTGTCCGTCGAGGCCAGTTGCCGAATCTTCGACGACAATCCGTCCATCATGCCGCCGCCATGTGCTTGCTTGGGCGCGGGCACGTAGTACACCTGTTGCGGCCCGCCGGGATACGCCTGGTACATCATCGGCACCATCCCCGGAGGCGGAGCGCTCGGCGGAACCGTATACCCGCCCGCCGAGGGCGGCACCGGTTGCGGCCCTGCCTGTGGCGCTGCCGCGGTTGGCGCCGCGCCCTGCGCGTCTAGCGCTGTTCCGCAGCTCTTGCAAAATTTGTTGCCGGGTAGACTCTCCGTGCCACAGCGTGGACAAAGCATGACTATTCTCCTGTCTTTCGGGCCGGGGGGATGCTGATCAAAGTAGCATCTTTCCGCGCCTCAAGTAAAGAGTTCTATAGGTCTCTCGCGCCAATTCCTTCCACGCGTCCTGGCCCATCGCCCTTCCGGCGCTGCGGCCTCTTCAAATCCCGCGACCAATCCGTCCGCCGACTCGCTCGCTCTCTGGTTCCCTGTTCCAGTGATTGGCTACTAGCTACTGGCGATTCCCTTGTTCCCTGTCCTGGTCACTTCGTTCTTGCCAAATGCCCCACCGTATCCGGCGGCCCATCCAGCGACCCATCGCTGTTTACTTTCACAATCTCTGTTTGTCCGCCGCACGTCAGGTTCACCTGGCTGCCGCTTTGGGTATATGTGCAGGTCGCCGGAATCGGACCGATCGTCACGTTCGCCGTTCCGCCCGACAGGAACTGGATCGTCACCGATCCGTCGGCTGCCGCGTACGAGTGTCCCTTCACGTTGTTCCCGCATCCCGCCAAAACCAGGCAAACCAGCGCCGCCGCTGCCGCCACAAATCCCCGTGCTCCACCCTTACTCCAGATTGTCGTCATGCAATCTCCTCAATCTTCCTTCCGGAACTCTGACTATGAATCACGATCCACGAGTCACTGCCACTATTCCCTGACCCTGCCTTACTGCCACAAATCTCCGCCGAGCACGAACAGCAATCACCTGCCATCGAACACGGATCGCTGGTCTTTTACCCTGGCCCTCTTCGCTGTCAATTGTCCTTGGGGGGGGAATACTGCTCCACAACTCTAACCACGCACCATCCCCTCAGGCAAGCTTTTTCTTTGCTTTTGGGTCTCAATCTCCCTCTTGAGGCTCAACTGTTGTGGTCAAAATTGCTGGACCCGTCGAAACGGCATCCGTTCTCAGTGAACAGACGAAGCGGTTTTCAGGAAAGTTTTCTTCCCGCGAAAAACTTTGTCGGTTACGCGCATTCCATCCATCACAAAGAATGAGCGCCTCATCCCAGCCACAATGAATGGATGCCCTTGGTGCCTCGCATTTGGGTACCAGAGAAAGCACAACCTTTGTAGTCGTTTTTCATGAACACATCCTGCGCGAAAACAGGCAGCCCCGCTCAAGGTCATCATGGGTGAGGTTCCGCTCCGCTGACCCCGCTTACCCCGCTGCTCTAAACTCGTCTCAAGCGACATAACCCGCAAAGGAATCCGCTCCCTTGAAAAAAACTGCCCTCTTCGCTCTGGCCGCAACGGCTGCGCTGCTCGTCGCCCCCCATCCCACGCTTGCCGCCCCCGCGGGCTCCGGCCCAGCCCTTTCCGGTCCCACACTTGCCCAGGCCATGCCAGCCGCGACCGCCGCGCCAGGCTCGCCTGCCCCGTCGGCCTCACTGGCCGATCGCCGCAAGGCACTCAACGACCTCTTCCACGATTACTGGGAAGATCAGCTTAAAACCGATCCTGAGTTCGCCTCCACCATCGGCGACCTGCGCTACAACGACCAGATCGACGACTATTCCGTTGCGGCCTATAACGACGAGTTGGCTCGCGAGCGGAGGTTTGAGCTTCGCCTCGCCGCCATCGATCCGGATGGTTTTACCGATCAGGAAAAAATCAGCCAGGAGCTTTTGCTTCGCACATTCGCCATGGATCAGGAGGCGGCTGACTTCAAGGAATGGGAGATGCCCGTTAACCAGATGGACGGCATCTACTCGAATTTTCCGCAGCTCGTTGCCGAGCTTAGCTTCTCGACAGTGAAGGATTACGACGACTGGATCGCGCGCCTCCACGCCATTCCCCATGCCTTCGATCAGGTCACTGAGAATATGTCGATCGGCATGGAAGACCACCGCGTGCCGCCTAAATACCTTCTCCAGTTGACGCTGGCCCAGGTAAAGCAATTGGCCAATCAGAAGGCTGAAGATTCGCCCCTGGCCCTTCCCCTGAAGAAGTTTCCGGCTTCGATTCCGGCCGCGGAACAGGCGCGCATCAAGAGCGAGATGCTCGATGCCATTGCAAAGGAAGTTCTGCCGGCCTACCTTCGCTTTGCCCGTTTCCTTGAGGTCAGCTACGTTCCTGCGGGTCGCGATCAGCCCGGCATAGACGCCCTGCCCGACGGTGCCGCGTACTATCAATTCCTCATCAAGCGCACCACCACCACGAATCTGACGGCTGCTCAGATACACCAGATCGGCCTCGACGAGGTCGGCAAAGATGAAGCCGAAATGCTGGCCATCGCGCAGAAGCTCGGCTTCAAAGACCTGGCCAGCTTTCGCGCCAGCCTGAAAACCAACCCCAAAGAGCACCCGGTCTCAGCCGATGCGCTGATCGCAGCCTATAAAGGCTACCTGGGCCCCATGAAGGACAGGTTGCCGCAGCTTTTCGGCACGCTGCCGAAAGCGCCGTTTGAGGTCGTCCAGGTTCCGGACTACCTGGCCAAAACCGCACCGCCCGCATACTACGAGTCAGGCTCGCCGGATGGATCCCGCCCAGGGCGTCTTTTTATCGACACCTATGACGCGACGCATCGCAACCTTTACAGTGTCGAATCCATCGCCTACCACGAGGGCATTCCCGGCCACCACCTCCAAATCTCCATTGCGCAGGAGATGACCGGCGTCCCCGAGTTCCGCAAGTTTCAGCATTACACCGCATACACCGAGGGCTGGGCCTTTTACTCCGAGCATTTGGGCAAGGATGTCGGCCTTTACCAGGACCCCTACTCCGATTACGGCCGCCTGGAGAACGAAGTCTGGCGGGCCATCCGCCTCGTCGTCGACACCGGCGTTCACTCCCAGGGCTGGACTCGCGAGCAGATGGTCCAGTACTTCCGCGATCACTCGAACATTGACGAGCCGAGCATCCAGGCGGAGGTGGACCGCTACATTGCGTGGCCCGGCCAGGCGCTGGCCTACAAGATCGGCCAGCTCAAGATTCTGGAGCTGCGCGACCGCGCAAAGAAAGCTCTCGGCGATAAGTTCGACCTTCGCGCCTTCCACGATCAGGTGATCGATTCGGGAGCGTTGCCGCTCGACGTGCTCGAGCGGCGCATCGACACCTGGATTGCATCCCAGAAACAGTGATCAGTGTTCAAGTAGTCAGATTCAAAAACCGGGCGGCGAGCCGCGTGGCGGACAAAACCCGCTGCTTTGGTTGCAGGCGCTGCGTCTCCTCACCGAACCTTCTCCTCGGACTGTCCGCCTATAGGGCAACATTTTCCGCGAAGGTGCTCCTTCGCGATTCGCGCGGCCTCAAAGAAAGAACGAGATCAACAGGAACAGTGCCGCGAGCGTCATGACGAGCGCTGTCGCCCAGCCACCCCAGTTCAGAAGCCTCCCATTAACGCGCTTTCCCATGATCCTGGGGTCATTGCATATGCGCAGGATGAGGACGAGGAGCGGAGGGGCCAGCAGGCCGTTGATCACCGCAGACAGGTAAAGCGCCTTGACGGCGCTGATGGATGTGAAATTAATTGCCATGCCGACAAAGGTCGACACTGCAATCAATCCATAAAAAGATTTCGCGTTCTGCGGACGTCTATCGAGACCGTGCTTCCAGCCAAGCGCCTCCGACACGGCGTACGCGCTCGACCCCGTCAGGATGGGAACGGCGAGAAAGCCTGTGCCAATCAGGCCGACCGCGAGGAGCACTTCGGCAGCCCGGCCGGCAATTGGACGGAGCGCCATAGCCGCGTCGGCGGCCGTCTGAATGTCTGTCTTCCCGGCCTTGAACAGCGTTGCCGCCGTCGACAGGATGATGAAGTACATCACCAAATTCGATAAAAACATGCCGATGGTGACGTCGATGCCGGCATAGCGCAACTCGGCTTTGGTTGCGCCTTTGCGGGCTGCCACTGTCGTTCTGCCTGCCGCAATTTCCTCTTCTACTTCCTGATTGGACTGCCAAAAGAAAAGGTACGGCGAGATCGTCGTGCCTAGAATGCCGACCGTCAGCGTGAGGAAATCGCGGTTCCACGCGAAGGATGGCAGCAGGGATCCGCGCAGCACTTCCCCAAGAGCCGGTTTCGCAAAAAAGGCCGACAGGATGTAGGTGCAGAGGACCAGCGACAGCCATTTGAAGATGTTTGCGATGAGGCGGTAAGATCCCCAAACTTGCAGGACGACGATCACAAGGCTGATGGGGATAATCAGCAGGCGGGGAGAAACGGGAAGCAGCAGGTTAAAGCCTGCCGCGATCGCCCCGATGTCCGCGCCAGCGTTCAGGACATTCGCAGCCACCAGGGCAAACACAGCGGCGTATAGGACCGGGCGGGAGTAATGCTGCTTCAGGACGCCGCCGAGACCGCGGCCTGTAACCATGCCGATTTTGGCGCACATGAATTGCACCGCTGCCATCATCGGCAGCGTCAGCAGGGCCATCCAGAGGGTCCGGAATCCCTGTGAGGCGCCTGCTACCGCGTAGGTCGCAATCCCAGACGGATCGTCATCCGATGCCCCGGTTATGACTCCGGGCCCAAAAAGGCGAAGAAAGCGGCCCAACTGCGAAAGGCCGCTCACCCGCGCAGCGTCAACGGAAGCGGTCCCGCCTGCTGGCGCGATCCTCGGAATTTTCTTCTTTGGTGTTTTCGGTGTTCCCATGGGTTCCGTCGCCAGCCAACAGGTCTCAGGCGTCGCATTACCTGGCCTCGCCAGTCAGGCAGTCCCGAAGGAGAATTCGAACCTGCAGACCGGTCGCGTGGAATTTGCGGTTCCCTTTGACCATCCAGTTCGTTTCGAATGCCATTTCGAATGCAATCAATGCATCCGATGCGGCTAAGCGGCGACGCGTGGCCCCAGTTCAGGACTTCTTCTTAGGAACCTTGGCGCCCTTTTTGCGCGCCTCGGATAAACCGATGGCGATCGCCTGCTTGCGGCTCTTCACCTTTCCGCTTTTGCCGCTTTTGCCGGACTTCAGTGTCCCCGATTTCTTGCGATGCATCGCGCTCTTAACGCTCTTGCCCGCTGCTTTTCCGTATTTACGTCCGCCGGATTTCTTGGTCGCCATTACTCTCTCCTTTTCTCGTTGGAAGCGGACAACGTCCGCTCCATCAAAAAGAACGCATATGACATGGTTGGATGTGTTCCGCGCAAGGAACGTTCGTTTCGTTGCGCGTTTTGTCTGCACCGCGGTGTAAGGTGGTGCGCCAGTCTGGAGAAGGTCGCCCTCAGAGGTGCGCCGCCGACCGAGTTGATCGCCTTCATCGGCAGGGCTGGAGTCATGCCCTCATTCTTCTTGCGCCTTCGAAGCAGTTTTTTTGCGGCCTGGCTGAAGCCGTGCCCGTTTTGCAAAACGCCTTGGAGGTCGGAAGGCGAAAGTGCTGTCGTGGTATTCTTTCGAGTTCGCGCCGACTGCGGTTTGTGCCGCGGGCAATTTTTGATGCCGTTGCGGATTGCAGCGGTTGGAGAAAGTCTATGAAGCATGGTTTGATTCTGGCTTGCATAACCCTTGGGTTCGGTTCGAATCTTTACGCACAGGCCACGACTCCCGTGGATGTAAAGGTATGCGACGTGGTGAAGAAGCCACAGGCGTTCAACGGACAGATAGTGCGCGTCAAGGGCACAGTGGTAGCCGGGTTCGACGAGTTTGTGATCAAGGACTCGATCGATCCCAACTGCGGATTTCTGGTGAACGCGATCTGGCTTGACTACCCACAAGGAACGAAGGGAAAAGCGGGCCCTGCGGCGCTGGTAACAATCCAGCCGGCAAAAAACTTCGCCGCGAATTTAACGCCTGCGACACGCGCGGCGGTGACCCTGGGCAAGAGCAAGGACTTCAAGCAGTTCGATTCCCTGCTGGCGCAGAAGCACGAGAAGGGAGCGGACCTGTGCCTGGGATGCACACGCTACGAGGTGACGGCCACGCTGGTGGGCAGGCTGGATACGGTTGCCGATGCCACTTTGAAGCGCGACGACAAAGGCAAGATCGTGGGATTTGGCGGCTTTGGGAACATGAACGCCTATCCCGCGCGCCTGGTGCTGGAGTCGGTTTCGGACGTGACGCCCAAAGAGGTCGATTATTCAAAGAACGACGACGAGACGAAAGGCGGTTCCAGCGGTGGGTACGGAGCCGGTCCCTATGGAGCCGGAGCGGGAAATGGAATGGATTTGCCCGGCGCCGTTGCCGCCGCAAAAGCAATTGCCGACAAGCTCGCAGCCGGGCCTCCAAAGGACGAAGCGGAAAAGGCGGCGGCCATTTACGGCAAGGCGGGTGACCATTCGACAGGCGTCTACTTCGCGTACGGAGCTGGGAACGAAGCTTCTCCAGAGGAATCGGGAACAAAGGATTCGCCGGACGGCATCCTGTTCAATTGCACATTTAACTCCGATCGCCTGCAAGGGGATTCGCTGGCCAGAGCGGTGATTCATATTGGCGAGCATGTATCGGAGCTGCGCAATCCAAAGCCGGGCAACGAGGCTGCACCGCCTTACCTGCTTGAGTCCGACGCCTGGGTGGTGACGGCAATATCGGCGGTGGCTGGCGGTCAGAAATATCTTTCAGCGCCAGGCGGTTACGTGCTTTGGGATAGCAATTGGTCTGCAGCCGACCGCAATGACGATATGGCAAACGCGATCAAGGCATACCTTGCGAATGAGGCCATGCTCGGCCAGTGAGCACACCCGAGAGACGGGTGCGAATGGGACACAGCGGGATTGCGGTCGGAATCACCCTCCGCGCCGCCAAAGCGCACCGATAAATGCGATCGGACGAAACCTCGCGGCTGACGCGAGTATCCTTGAGAGATGCAGGTCGCGCTGTGCGCCGAAGGCGCCGACGACGCCCAAAAATCTTCACGATGAAGGGAAAGAAGAAATGGCCGAGATCGCCGTCGAGGCTACCCAAACCCCTGCGCAGTTGCCCCAGGTCCGCATAGCGGTTCTGGGCGCGGGAAAGATGGGTGGCATTCTGTTGCAGGCATTTCTGAAGGAAAATCTGTTTGCCGCCGAAAAAATTCACGCCACCGTGGGCCACGCCGAGCGAGCACTGGCTCTGAGCACGCAATGGGGCGTGGATGTGAGCACCAACAATCTGGAGGCGGTGCGGCAGTCGGACTTGATTCTGGTGGGAGTGAAGCCGTTTCAGGTGCCGGATTTGATTGCGGAGATCAAGCCTGCGCTCAGCAAGACAAAGTTGCTGGTATCTTTCGCCGCATCGGTGAAGACGCGCGCCATTGAGGACGCTGCGGGCATGGACATCGCGGTGGTGCGCGCAATGCCGAACACGCCCTCAGCGCTGGGCGCAGGGGCGGCCGGACTGTGCCGCGGGCGCTTTGTAAAGGATGCGCAGATGGCGTTGGCCCAGAGGCTCTTTGAGACTGTTGGGCGCACAGTGCTGGTGGATGAGAAGCACATGGATGCAGTGACTGGACTCTCAGGGTCCGGACCGGCGTATCTCTACATCATCATTGAAGCGCTGGCCGAGGCAGGCGTGAAGGTGGGCCTGCCGCGCGACATTGCGACGCAACTGGCTGCGCAAACGGCCTATGGCGCGTCAAAAATGGTGCTCGAGACCGGCTACCACCCGGCTTTGCTCAAGGACGCAGTGACCACTCCCGCAGGATGCACGATTGACGGCATTCTGGAGTTGGAGGAGGGCGGGTTGCGTGTAACGCTGATCAAGGCAGTGATGCGCGCAACGGAGCGGGCGCGGCAACTGGCGGCGGGGTGAGCCCGTGTTGACCTCGTGATTTCGCAGCAAACGACCTTGCCCATGCAACGCCCAACATGGCTTCCCAACTACCTGCCGGAGCTCGATGGGCTGCGCGGCCTGGCGATTCTGGCGGTGGTCATCTATCACTGCCATCCGCGCCTTGTGGGCACGCGGTTCTACTACCCGAGCCTGTGGGGTTGGGCAGGCGTGGGGATGTTTTTCGTCCTCAGCGGATTCCTGATCACGTGCATTCTGCTCGGAACGCGGGACAAACCCCACTACTTCCATCATTTTCATGCGCGCCGGGCGCTGCGCGTGTGGCCCGTATACCTCCTGGTTCTCGTCGTGGTCTATCTGAATGCGCCATGGTTCGTGGGCGGCAGTGTAAGTCACGCGATCAAGACCGCGCCGTGGCTGGCCTACATCTTTTGCGTGCAGAATTTGTTTCACCTCACTCTGCCGCCGGCACTCGAGCCCACGTGGGCCCTGGCGATTGAAGAGCAGTACTACTTTGTGTGGGCGCCGTTGGTGCGCTGGCTGCGGCGGCCGTGGATGCTGGCCGCGGTGTTGGTGGCTGCCCTTGTGGCCGCGCCTTTGATCCGTCATGCGAACCTGCACTGGATGACGCCGACCAATACTTTGATTCATCTGGACGGAATCGCGCTCGGCAGCTTGCTGGCGCTGGCTTTTTATACGCTGCCGATCGGCAGGCGCGCGTGGTTATGGATCGGTTTGACGGGGTTGGTGCTCGGCATTGCGGCAGCGGCGACGATTGCGGGTGGAACGGCATACCTCGATTCGGCGCTGGCGGTGGGGTTTGCAGGAGGCATGGTTGCGGCGATCGCATCTACAGGGACGCGCAACCCGATGAACGCCGTACTGCGGCGCGGGCCGCTGGCGTTCTATGGGCGCATCAGCTACGGCCTTTATATGACGCACATTTCCGTCTTCATTTACTTCGGGTGGTTCGATCGCGCGATGGACGCACATGGGACCGCTGGAAATCTTGCGGTGGTGGGATTCCGCCTGGTGATGGCAACGCTGGTGGCGACGGCACTCTGGTACGGATTCGAATCGCAAGTGTTGAAGTTGAAGCGATTTTTTTAGAGCAAAGCCGCCGCTCGTTTCAGCGAGAGCGCTACGCGAGAGGGCTTTGCGTTTTGACCAAATCGTTTGGCAGAGTCTTCAGTGTGTGACTGAAGTCACGCAAAGAGCACTGGAGTCGCTGATACGCTTGAATGCAGGCGATTTTACGGTTTGAAAGGCTTTGCGATCATGCCCTCTGTGCCAATTTTGGTTCTGAATAGCGGCTCCTCTTCCATCAAGTTTTCGTTATATGAGGCCTCCGGCGATGAGAGGAAACGGCTCGTTGAAGGGGCAGTCGATGGAATCGGCACAGACCTAGGCGAATTCTGGATCAAAGACGCGGCGGGCAAAAAACTGAAGGATGAAACGCCGGCGCTGCCGAGCCGGTCTGTTGCTTTTAAATTGGTTGCCGACGCGCTCAACTCCGGCGAATTCCCCGCTCCGGCGGCGATCGGACACCGCGTGGTTTGCGGAGGACCGACGGTTCGCGAGAACCAACGCATCACGCCTGCCCTGATCGACGAGATTGAGAGCTATGCTGCTCTGGCGCCGCTGCACACGCCGATTGCTGTTTACATCATGCGCGAGGCGATGCGGCTGTTTCCGGGCCTGCCGAATTTCGCGGTGCTCGACACGTACTTTCATCGCACCCTGCCCGAGGTTGCGGTGCGCATGCCGATTCCCGAGGAGTATGTGGCAATGGGAGTAAGGCGCTACGGGTATCACGGCATTTCTTACGAGTCGATCATTTACCAGCTGCAGCCGAACGTTCCGGAAAAACTGATTGTGGCTCATCTGGGCAACGGCGCATCGATCTCAGCAATTCGCAATGGCGAATGCCTGGACACCTCCATGGGCCTGACGCCATCGGGGGGTATCATCAGCGGATCGCGCACGGGCGACATCGATCCGGGCGTATTGATTTTTATTTTGAAGAAGATTGCGGAGACGACTCCAACCGCGGCAGAAGCGGCGGACCAGCTTGAGACGGTTGTCAGCAAAAAGGCGGGCTTGCTGGGCGTGAGCGAGATATCGAATGACATGCGCGACCTGCGTGAGGCGATCACTGCCGGGAACGCGAAAGCGCGGCTGGCTGTGGACAAGTTCTGCTGGACGATTGCGCGATGGATCGGCAGCTACGTGGCCGAGTTGAACGGGCTCGACATGCTGGTGTTCACCGGCGGCATCGGCGAAAACGATATTGCTTCGCGGGCGGAGATTTGCGCCGGATTGGGAGCGCTGGGCATCGCAGTCGATGCAAAGCGCAACAACGTCCGCGGACCCGCGACGATCTCGGCCGACAATTCACGGGTTACAGTGCGCGTGATTCCGCCGCTCGAAGATCTGATGATCGTGAATCACGTGGTGCGGCTGCTGGGCGAATAATCTGTCTCGGTCCCATTTTTGGCTGCTTTGACAACATGGACGATGATGATCACGTGGATACCAATTGCCGTCGCAAGGCCTATCAGATGCATCCACGGCGTGCCACCGCCTGCATGCTGAATTGTAACTAAGCACCAGACCCCAAACGGCATAAACAATGCGATCGCCGTGCCAAGCCCCGGATTGTATCTGCGGAAGATGAGGGCGTGCGCCACGTGAATCGCGCCATTCACGACGATGAGCCAAGCCGCAATCAAACCAAACCCTGGATTCAGCCGTATCGCCAGCCATAACGACACCGCGATCACACCCCACACGCCGGGCACATTGATGATAAAAACGGCCAAGTGCGACAGGTAGAGCCTGCCGTTGCCCATGCTGTTCACAAACTCCCAGAAGCGGTCGTTGTCGTGTTCCTCGTACTGATGAAGCATGTAGATCGGCAAACACAAGTACGTTGCCACAAGCGCTTGCGGCCAGCCGTGGACAAAGAGGGGTGTGAGCAGCAGCATCAAAAGTCCGGCAAGAAAACCTCCGTAGACCCAGCTAGCGACCAATCGATCGAACATCGTTGCCTCGCTTCCTCTGACAGCGGCATCCTAAATACCTTTATTCCTCTGATGCAGGTTGTGTGTGGTCCAGTTGCGGTGAGGGAATGCGCGAACCGCGATCTTGAGTTCGGAGGCTGCCAAAAAGGCGGCTCAGCTCGCATCGCTTGCGAAGGCCCAGTCGTCTCGATTGTTCTACACTGGTGGGTTCGTCCCGGAGTCCTCCATGTCTCTCGCGGCCTCGTCTGCACAGAAAGCATTTCATCTTCCCTCGGTCGCACTGCGGCGATTCGCGTGGGGTGTGCTGGCTTATTTCATTGCGGTTATTTTGTGGGGTGCGGTGACTCGCGCAACCGGCGCAGGCGACGGATGCGGCAACCATTGGCCACTGTGCAACGGCACCGTAATTCAGCACTCGCCAAGCTTGGATACGCTGATCGAATTCACACATCGCATCACCAGCGGCATCTCGTTTTTCTCGGTGGTCGGGCTCATGGTGTGGACTTTCAGAACGACTGTGCGCGGACACCTGGCGCGGGCGACGAGCGTGGCGTCGGTCGCATTCACTTTGGTCGAAGCGATCCTTGGCGCATTTCTGGTGAAGCTCGGCCTGACGGCACAGAGCCACTCCCCGCTGCGCGCCCCGTATCTGGCTCTGCACTTTACCAATACGTTGTTGTTGGTGGCGGCACTCACACTGACTGCGCATCTGCTGAGCCGCAAGGCGGGATACGAGCGCGGGACGGTTCGCTTGGCTGCGCCGTTTGCGGCAGTCGCGTCAGTGATTTTGCTCCTGGTGGTGGGCGTGACGGGATCGCTGGCGGCATTGGGGGACACGCTTTTTCCTGCGATGAGCTTGAGTGCCGCACTGCGGCAGGATTTTTCCGCAACCAGCGAGTGGCTGGTGCGCTGGCGATGGACTCACCCCATCGCCGCATGTGCGGCGTGCGTCTTTCTGGTTTGGCTAGTGATCAAGGCCGCAAAGCGAAGCGCACATTGGGACAATCGTGGGCTCGCAGCATTGGTGCTGGCGCTGCTTGCGGCGCAGTATGTACTGGGTATTCTTGATGTGCTATTGCTTGCGCCACTGTGGCTGCAGGTGCTGCATCTGCTGGGCGCCGATTTGCTGTGGATCGCACTCGTGGTTCTGACGGCGCGGATTGTGCTGGAGCCGGTGAAGACGCGATAGCGAGTCTGCTAATCAGCAAAAAGGCCCCTTGCAGGGCCTTTTTGCTGTTCATCTAAGTTGCTTCCCCGGTCTCCGAATGCGAGAGACCGGGGGCACCCAATGATTCGTAGATGCCTACTAGTCTTCAAGCTCAGGATGGTAGTGGCTTTCCCAGCCGAGGTAGCGCGCCGCTTCGTGTACGGACTTCGAAACCTGGCTGAAATTTGCAGCCGTGTGATGCTCGAAGCCCTCGCGGCAAATGTATCTGAGCAACTTCTGCAATTGCGGAATTTCCGCCACGCCGGCGCCGCCGAAGGTCTCGAGGGGATCATCGGTGAAGCGGCCTTCCCCCGTGTATCCACGAATCACGCCGTGCCGGTCATCGGTGGAATAACGCGCGAAGGTCATGGCGCCAGGCTTGATGACTCCTTCGCACGTACCGTAAGTGTTTTCCTTGCCCACTGTGCCGGCGATGATCTGCTGGAAATCCATCCTCACTTCCTTGAAGAAGTGCTTGGGCAGGTTCGAGCAGTGGAAGCAGACACACTTGTTGGGGTCGCTGCCATAGTTGTTGTTCCAGTCGAGCAGCGCCGAGGGAGTGCCCGAAGCGAGAGCCATCATATACATGCTTAATGTGCCTGGGACGTCGACCTCGCAGGCTGATGGGATGAGCTCGTTCGACATCATGCTCATGATGGTGCATGGGACCACGCCGAAGAACTCCTCCATCGAAGTCCAGCACTGCACGGCGCTGATGGTGCAGTTTGTCTGCTTCATCCAGCCGTCGACGACCGCGCCCAGCTTGGCCATCTTGAGCAGAGCCGCATCTGGAATTCCGGCCGTGGTGACGTACTTCTTGATGGCCGCGAGCTTGGCCTGCGCCGCATCGTCATTGTCCTTCATGCGATTGATGCGGCCAAAGATTTCAGAGAGATCGATGGGTTCGACGGAGATGCCAGCCGTCTCGAAGATACGCTCAGAGTAGCGGACGGTGTTGAAGGCAGCCGGACGTGCGCCGATGGAGCCGATTCTAAGGTTCTTGAGGCCTTTGACAATCCGGCAAACCTGCGAAAACCATTCGAGGTCGGCTTTGAATTCCGGCGAGCTAGGCGCTTCGGTGTGCAGCGTGGTCAGCGAGTAGTTGATGCCGTACTGCATCATGTTATTGCAGGCGCTCATTTTTCCGCAGAAGCTATCGCGGCGCACGGCAATGGTCATGTTGTCGGAACGATCAGGCGTGGCTTGGACCAGCACCGGAACCTTGAGGCCGGAGAGCCGGATGGCATCGACGATGCCGCGCTCTTCGCCGAAATTCGGCAATGTAACGATAATGCCGTCGATCTCGTCAGCGTGCTTCTTGAAGAGCTCGGCGCAACGAAGCGACTCAGCATAAGTTTCGACCGCACCGTGTCTTGATTCTTCGGGGCTGAGCACGATGGCCTTGGCCCCCGCGGCCTCCAAAACGGCAATAATCTCTTCCCTGCCCGTCTTGGCCAAATGCCCGGGGAAAAAGCCGCGATTACCCACCACGATTCCAAACGTCATCTTGCGCTGCGCTGCCATTTTCTTGCTCCTTTAACCGATGTACCGACAAAAAATTGCGAAGTTATTTCGCCGCAGGCTACTGTTTCACTTTGCCGGGACGAAACTTGATCAAGTAGAACAGGCCCAGTACTGTTAGGAGTCCTCCCCACCAAACGGGCGCATGCAGGTTGGCCAATACAACATTGGCCAGTTGGCCGGTCGCCAACTCAACCAGTCCATCGCCGAAAATCAGCGCGCCATAAACCGTGAGAAGGACGCCGATAAAGAACCAGATAGAAATCTCCGACTCGTGCATCCCGGTACCCCCTACCAGAAGTAAATATTCAACGCGAGAAACGCTACGATGGCGATCACAGCCCAGAACCATTCATTTTTGTAGAAAGGCACAGGCTCTTCCTTGGGCAGAACGGTCGCGCCATACACCAGGCCCACAAGCTCTGCCTCGGGCCGAGGCTTGCCAAAGAGGCTGACCACGATGGTGACGATGAACGTGACGATCACCGACCACAAGGCGCGATACATATCCTCCGCCATGGTCTTGGCATCGGCCGAAAGCGCCACGTAGCGCAGCGCTGCGGGATTCACGTAGACCCAGGCCCAAAGACCGATTGAGGTCAAGGTGCCGATGAGAAGGCCCCAGAAACCCGCGGCCTTGGTCGCGCGCTTCCAGAACATTCCAGTCAACACCACGCCTAGCAAGGGAGCGATAAAGAAACTGAAAAGGGCCTGGACGTAGTCCATGATGCCCTGCGCCCCCATCACCATGTAAGCGGTTCCGATAGAAACGATGACGCCGAGGATCGTGGCCCAACGTCCCACAGTTACGTAGTGCTCATCGGGCGCGTTTTTGACCATCAGCGGGCGGTAAATGTCGTAGGTCCAGACGGCCGAGAATGCGCTCACGTTGCCCGCCATGCCGCTCATGAAACCCGCGACAAGCGCCGTGATGCCGAGGCCCAGCAGGCCGGGAGCGAGATAACGAACCATCATCAGGGGCAGGACTTCGTTGTAGCTGTGCAAGCCCGAGCCGGGAGTAGCGAGATTCTGTCCTACGAGGTGCATCAGGCTGCCGTCGGGATTCTGCAATACGACCAAGCCGAGCAGGCCGGGCAGAATAACGATAAACGGTACGGCCATTTTGAAGAATGAACCGATAACGGGAGCCATACGCGCGGAGCGCAGGCTGTTGGCAGCAAGCACGCGCTGCACAACAAGGAAATCTGTGGTCCAATAGCCGCAGCTGATGGCAAAACCAAGACCAAAGACGATGCCGGTCCAGTGAATGCCCATCGGATTGTCGGCAAAGTGGCCCATGCTGCGCCACAGGTGGGTGTAGTCTCCGGCGGGGGTTGCGCCGGAAGCGATATTGGCCGCCAGACGCGCCTTGAATCCGGTCCATCCATGGGTTTCAACCAGGCCGAGAATTGGAACCAGCAGCGCTCCGCCCCAGATGAGCATGAATTGCAAGACTTCATTAAAGATGGCGGAGCGGAGGCCGCCGAGAGAGACATATACGGCCACGGCCAGCGAGGAGACGATGATAGAAAAGTTCAGATCCCAGCCGAGAACCACCTTCATGACTTCAGCCATGGCGAACATGTTCACGCCGCTCATCAGCACAGTCATCAAGGCAAACGAGAGGGCGGAGACGATGCGCGCGCCTTCTCCGTAACGCAGTTTCAGATAGCCGGGCACGGAGTGCGTCTTGCAGACGTAATAGAACGGCATCATCACGATGCCCAGGAAGAGCATGGCGGGGATGGCGCCGACCCAGTACCAGTGGGCCGCCAGAATTCCATATTGATAGGCCGAACCGGCCCAACCCATCAGCTCAAGCGAACCCAGGTTGGCGCTGACGAAGCTGAGGCCCGCGATCCAGGCGGTCATCTCGCGACCGGCCATAAAGAACTCTTCGCTGGTGTTGGCTCGGCGCTTAAGGTAGAAGCCGATCCAGATGACCATGGCGAAGTAAATCGCGATGATAACGATGTCGAGGGTGCTCAGACGCGCGAGCGGTTCGGCGCTGAAGGCTAGCAACGCCGGCAAAGAGCCGACAGATCCTCCGGTGAGGGAGGCTGGGACGAACCCGATCATGAACATCACCCGAAACGGCGAGAATGCGTCAACAATGCCTGTTAGACGTTCGCACCTAAGTAAATTGCTTTACTCGAACACTTGTCAAGCAGAGTACGCCGTTGCCTGGGCACCGGTTGGCCTGGAACGGCCCCGAGGATGGTATCGATCCCGAAGAGGCCTCACCTGCGGGGGTTGAGTAAGCGTTTCCAACAGGGAGTTTAGCACGCCGCATCGATGGTTTTAGTGACCGATGACGAGCACCTGAAAGCTGCCGGGAACTGACACAGCTCGAAGCGATCCAATGCCGCCCGCTTTGGTGAGATCGACGCCTTGAAAGTCTGTCACCAGGTAGGCCTCACCGGTAGAAGAATCGACGGCAATCGTGCGCGCGCCTCCCCGTGTGGGAAGGTTCTGAATCACTGCGAAGGAATCGGTGTTTGCGTCCTGGCGGATGATCGTGACGCTGCCGTATCCAGCACCATTGGCGATGAAGATGAGGCCTCGGTCCTGATCGTACCCAACTGTGTCGTTGCCGGGGCCTGTAACCAGCGTGGCAATCGACGCACCTGAGTTGGCATCGATCACTTCGAACCGCTGATTTTCGCAAGTGATAAACAAGCGCTGATCCTTGCTATCGGCGGCGAGGCCTTGCGGGCTAGTGCAGGAGGGATTCAGCGGCATGAAATGAACAAGAGGATTGGGTCGATCCTGGTGACTCCAATCGATGGACAGCGTTTCGGAGTCAGTCTGCGCTTGAGGAGCCGGTGCCTCGCGGTGACGTTCGGCTTCAGCGGCGATGGCGGGGCCGTCAAGCTTCGCGATCCTCGGTGAAAAATATTCCCGGCCCTGGTAGTGATCGCGAACATAATCCTGTAAGACCGCTCCGACACTGACGTACACCTGCCCATTGCCATCGGGTTGCGCAAAGCGAAAGTCGCCGACGAGGACGATGTCGGCAACCACCCGGTTCGTTTCGGTGTCGATCGCAACGACATGGGATGTCCCCGTCCCGCTCACCGGTTGCGGATTCTCACCCGGCCGAGGCGCGTGCGCATTCGTCGAGGGTTTGTGGACTATGACTCGTTGGCTGTCAGGCGACGCGGGGCCGGCGCCGCAAATGGCGAAGAGAAGCTTGCTTACCGGCTCAAATGCGATGGAACGGGGAGAGCAGGAAATCGGAATCGTCGATTCGATTTGGAAGCTTCGGCGATCAAATTTCTTGATTTCGTCGGCCGGACCGTCGCTGACGTACCCATGCGTTCCTGTATCGTCGAGCGCGATGGAGTGGGCTTCGCGGAAACCGTGAATCTCCGCGACAACGGCGCCGGCATCTATGTCCACCACCTGCACGGTGGCAGCGTGCGCAATATAGAGCCGTCGCGCGGCAGGATCGATGGTGATGTAATCCCAGTTCCCTACTCCACCGATGAACCAGGTTTTCTTGATGAAGAATGGCGAGCCGGGAAGGTCAGTCGCAGTCGGGATAGGGGCTTCCTGCGCGGCAATCGGAAGGCACAGCAGCAGGCAAAAGGGCAGGGCTCTCCGCATCGCGCGCGGCTCCTTTGTTCGAAGGACGCTTGGCGCAAAGCTTACGCTCATACTTATTCGTTAACGGCAGAGATTTCGTGCAGCCATCCCGGCGCTTTCAGTAGCTCGCGGGGACGCGGACCGTCGGCGGCGCCGACCAGGCCGTCGCGTTCCATGAGGTCGATGAGATGCGCTGCGCGGCCATAGCCGACGCGGAGTCGGCGCTGCAGTAGGGACGTGGATGCTTTACCAAACTCGAAGACCAGGCGAACCGCGTCGTCGAACATCGGGTCGTCTTCATTCGCATCGCCGCTCTCGCCGTCCATCGACAAACGCTCGTCCTTGGGCGACTCGAGGAAGCCTTCGACGTACTCGGCTGTGCCTTGCGACTTCCAGAAATCGACCACGGCGGCGGTCTCTTTTTCGCTCACGTAAGGAGCATGCAGGCGCATCAGGCGACTGGTGCCCGGCGGCAAAAAGAGCATGTCGCCACGACCCAGGAGCGCTTCAGCCCCATTGGTGTCGAGAATCGTTCGCGAGTCAACTTTGGTAGCCAATCGAAAACTGATCCGCGTGGGTACATTGGCCTTGATGAGTCCGGTGATGACGTCGACACTTGGCCGCTGCGTGGCGAGGATGAGGTGAATGCCGACGGCGCGCGCCATTTGCGCGAGGCGGGTGACCGATTCCTCGACGTTGGCTCGATCGAGCATCATTAAGTCGGCCAGTTCGTCGATGATGATGACGATGTAGGGGAGCGGCTCTTCGGTCTCCCCGGACTCCGATCCAAAAAGTGAAGGGGTGGAACCCTCAAAAAGTTTGTTGTATTGGTCGATGTGGCGTACGCTGCGCGAGGCCAGCAATTTGAGGCGGCGTTCCATTTCGCGGACGGCGTTGCGCAAGGCGTTCGCCGCCAGCTTTGGCTCGGTGATGATGGGCGTGAAGAGATGCGGAATGCCTTCGTACATGCCCAGCTCAACCCGCTTGGGATCGACAAGAATGAGCCGTACCTGGTGAGGCGTGGTGCGATAAAGCAGACTCATGATCATCGCGTTGATGGCCACGGATTTGCCCGAACCTGTCGATCCGGCAATAAGAATATGCGGCATGGAAGCCAGATCGGCAGTGACGATGCGGCCGTTAATGTCCTTGCCCATGGAAAGGGTTAGGCGCGAGCGCGCTTTGATAAAGGTTTCGCTTTCGATCACGTCGCGCAGGTGGATGGTTTCGCGCTCGTGGTTGGGAACCTGAATGCCGACGGTGCTTTTGCCGGCCATGCGCTCAATGAGAATGCTCTCCGCGCGCATGGCAAGACAAAGATCGTCAGCCAGGCCGGTGACGCGCGAATACTTAACGCCGGCCTCAGGCTTGAACTCAAAGGTGGTGACCATGGGACCGGGATTGATTTGCACGACCTGCCCGCGCACGTCGAACTCGGCGCACTTCTCCACCAGGACTTTGGCTTCTTCGCGAAGCTCGTCTTCGCGCACCGATTGCGGGGCTTCACCGGAACTGAGCAGCGTGCTCGATGGCAGCTTGAATCCGCTCATGTTCTTTGGCGCAATCGTTACGGTCCGCAGTTCGGCATCGGCGCGATTATGAATGGCAATTCCGTCAGCATGAGCTTCAGCCAAATCCGGAAGCGGTTCAGGCTTGGCAGCAGTCCACGGAGAGGGCCGGGCCACGCGCCGAGCATCGACGGGCGCCGCAGCGATTGGCTGCGCCTGCACCGGCTGAGCGGCTGAGAGTGTTGCCGGAGCCGATGCGGATTCCGGCTGAACGCGTTCCCAGATATTCGGCCGGCGCTGCGTAATTGGAATCGATGCTTCGGCGGCTTCTTGCGTTTCTTGCGGCACATCTTTGCGTTGGTAAGCCGGAATCTCGTCGAGTGGGTCATGCCCCTGCTTGCGCCGTCGCGTGAAGAAAGCGAGGAAGCGGTTTGTCCGGCTGACTGGAGTTTCTGGTTTCTCTTCCGGCGCTTCGGCGGTCACGAGCTTGGGGAACGGCACCGGCTCGTTTCGTTCCACGCGAAGAGATTCGCGTTCGGCGCGCATTTCCGCCCGCTCCTCGCGGCGATTGCGCCAGCTGTCGCGCCAGGAGCAGATTTGAGCCCAGCGTTCCGCGACGCTTTCGCGGATGACCCAGAAGCTGATGGCCGACGAGAAGTAGAGTCCGCATGCGGCCATGGCAGCAGCAACCAGCCACGCGCCTTGAATGTTCAGATAAACCACCAACAACCCGGCGACCATCCGACCGACGACGCCTTCCACCGGAACCATGTGCAGCCAGCGCCAATGCCAGGGAAGCAATCCAAAAACAGCGGGCAAAAAGACCAGGGCGACTACGGTTCCGATCCAGCGGAGAATTGGCGAGCCGCCGGGCCGCGATCTCATCCAGGTCCAGCCCACACCGCCGAGCCACATCGGCAACAGAAAAGCTGTGAGTCCCAGCGATTGCAGCAAGATGTCACTTAGGTACGCGCCAAAAAGGCCCACCCAGTTCCGAGCCACCGCGGTATCCGTAGCCGTATTCAGCGAAGGGTCAGTGGCATGATAGGTGGCAATGGCGAGGAAAAGAAGTAGCGAGACGAGCAGCAGGACGAGCCCCAGAAACATGTTCACGGGGCGGCTGCGCGTCGGCGACAGAACAATGCGGATGGGCTTCATGACAAGGGCGGTACCATCCTCCTGCTGCCGGGGATAAGTTTTATCGGCAGCTGAAAAGGAAGCAGGCAATTCGTCCCAGAGCAGCCTCTATTATCGGCGTGCTGAGGGCGAATCAGGGAGGAAGGGAGCAAGGGGGAACCTTGGGCATCAACCTCTAAAACTCTTAATGGGAGGCTCGGAAATCAATTGCCTCTTCAACCATCAAGTACTTTTCCCGGGCGATCTCGGAACGGCCCGATCTGCCGAGATCGAAGATCGACTCAATGCCGGCAGTTTTGCGCGGCTGAGACACATCCTTTCGAACGAGAATCCGGATATACTCGGCGAACGACACCCCAAGGTCGCTTGCGCGCAGGCGTGCCTGGTGTCGAAGTTCATGTTCGAGCCTGACCTGGGTACGTGCCATCACGATGGCACCAGCGTAGCACAATCAGGCGGACACAGCAGATTTGGGCGAACTTAGACGTTCCGCCTTCAACTCAACCGGAAACTTGCGCACGCCAAGTTGTCCATCTTCGATGTCTAATATCTACAGTCTCATCCGCAAAGGTAGAGATATGAGCTTTCTCCGCTTCACCTGCGCTCTGTCATTCGCAGCGACATTAGCTCTTGGCCAGCCAACGCAACCGAGTAAACCGACAAGCCCGCCCGAACAACCCGAAGCGCTGGCCCGGAGTCTCTATAGGGAAGCACTGGCTCGCCACCCGCATGGCGCCCTGGTCGGTGTGGACATAAAGGTTTTCGCGCCCTATCTCAGCACGGCGTTACTGCGCAGAATTGAAACTGCCAGATCGTGCTCCATTGATGCGGACCAGCAGATCCCGGAGCTGCACTCGATGGCTGCACTCGGACTCTTCACCGGCGAGAGCGCCGATCCGCAGTCCTTCCAAATTGAGAGAACGCAATCCGAGGGAGACGGCTCTCTCCGCGTATATGTGAAACTCACGTGGGACAAGCCCACCGAGCGCGCTTGGACGTGGCGCGTCGCTGACGTCGTCGTGCGCGAGAACGGCCATTACGTCATCGACGATGTCATCTACATCAACGACTCTGACTACAGCGATAATCCTGCGTCCAAACCCGCGGAATGGCGGCTATCTGGGTACTTATCGGCAGGGTGCAACGGCCCCCATTGGATCGGGTACACTCTACCGAAGGAGCCCGAAGCGCTCGCACAGAGTCTCTATGGCCAGGTTGTGGCTCGTCGGCCGGTCGGCATCCCATCGGGTGTGACTGGAAAACATTCGCGCCATATCTTAGCAAGGCACTGCTTCACAGGATCGATTTGGCTCTCGCCTGTGCAGATGATTGGGATCGGCAGAATCCGGATCCCAACCTGAAGCCCGAATACGCCTGGCTGGAGCTGGGGCTCTTCTCAGCGGGCGATGATGAAGATGAACTCCGGGACTTCCACGTTGAGAAAACAGAATCGGAGAGTGGTGCCTCCTATCGCGTGGTTGTGGGGCTCAAATGGGGATGGCCGCCTGAAGAGACCTGGCCTACACGTGTCGCAGCAATCTTGGTGCCTGAAAACGGCCGTTTAGTCGTGAATGACGTGGTCTACCTGAAGGACAACAGCATGGACGTGGAGTATCAACTGTCGAAGGCCCTTTCCGCTGGTTGCGATGGTCCTCATTGGGTCGGGTACGGCCGCTCGCAGAACAACGAGAAGCAGTAGGCACAAATACTCAGTGGGGGCCCTAAGTTGTCTTTCCGCCTGACTGATGGCTCCGGAAATCCGCGAATGCACCCTTCAGGTTCGCCTCGATGGGTCTCCACGAATTAAGCCGAGCCGCTCCCATCCCCAAGAGGTTGCGAGGAATTTGGGATTCAGGGCCGTCATCGGCCGATGAGCCTGGCGCCCCAGATCACCAGCCCGCCGCCCAGCAAAATGCGGTAGATTGCGAAGACGGTGAAGCCGTGCTTGCGAACCCAGTGGAGAAACCACTCCACCACCCCAAGGGCCACGATGAAGGAAACAACGGTGCCGATGATCAGAACCACCCAGCGTTCCGAATTCATGGTCACGTGAGCGACCGCAACGCCCGCGGCGCCTGCGGCTTTGCTGGGGTGAACTTCTTTGATGAGATCCCAACCCGTGGCGGCGATCATCGTGGGAATCGAGAGCAGAAAGCTGAATTCAAGCGCCGAGGGCCGATCGAGACCCACAACCTGTCCAGCGGCAATGGTCGACATGGAACGCGATGTGCCGGGAAAGATGGCGGAAAGCGCCTGGCAAAGGCCAATCCAGACGGCTTGCGGCAGGGTCATCTCCTCAACATGTGTGATGCTCGCCTCATGGCGCTCGCTCCAGGCGTCGATTACCCACATGACGATGCCGCCCACGAGCAGCGCAATAGCCATGGCGTTGAGACTGTCGAGATTTTTTTCGCTCCATTTGCGCAGCAGCAGCGCCGGGACGGAGGTACATGCGAAGGCGATGAGCGTAAGCGAAATGGGGTGATTGAGCCAGGTGCGGTCGCCGTTTTCGCCGCGAGGAAAGGTGCGAAGAAAGTTGACAATCCTTTCGAGGAAAAGCAGGCATAGGGCAAGGATCGCGCCGACCTGGATGACGATCGTGTACATGTTCCAGTACGCAACGTCACTGAGACAAGCGGTGTTTCCAACCGCACAGGCAGATTCGCTCAGCGGGATTTTCATCATGGCTTCGGCAATCCGAAGGTGTGCCGTCGAGCTAACCGGTAAAAACTCGGTTAAACCTTCCACAATCCCCAAAAGGATGGAAATAACGTACGGGTTCAAAGAGCCTCCTGGCTTTTGCTCCGATGTGGATTCGCCCGGGAGGCTATATGCCGCTCAATCCCGTTCGATTCCGTAGACTGGAACCCCTTCATCCAATTTGTACACCAGCGCGGCGGCTCGTAAGCAGTAGTCCGAGTCGGCAAAGTGAGCCTTTAGTTGTGCAGCTACAGCGCGAGCCTGATTGTGAGCATTTTCGCTTTTCTTATCGTCTCCACCGGCATCGTACATATCCTTCAGGACGGCAAAGCGATAGACCGCGTCGTACAGAGCCTGCGCGGTACGCGGACCGTCAGGGTATTCCCCGGCGTACTTGACGTAAAGATCGGCCTCTTTTTCGGGGCACTCCGTGGAACCTTGCCAATCGCCACAGAGCTTGTTGTCAATCAAGTCATAGGCTGCAAAGGCCGCCCAGCGCGTGCGGGGATAAAACTTGATCACCTTCCGCAGCGGATCCTCGTTCATCCCCATGCGGTAAATCGGGTCTCGTTGTTTGGCAGAGGATAGCGTTGACGCATCAGCTTTTTCAACCTGCCATTGAATGTCGGCTGCGCGCCACGCAGCTTCCGGTGCGAGAGGTGAGTTGGGAAACATCTCGGCAACTCGGCGATAAAGAAGGCGTGCGCTTTCCGCTGCGTTGGCCGGGCCGCGCGGATTCGAAGCAAGGCCTTCCTGATTGGCCGCCGCGCCCATAAGAATCTGGTCGCCGTTGGCGGTGGTTTCTTCGACGACCCCCTTCGCTTCCATCCACCCGGTGATTGGCGCTGGCGCCTGATCTTCGCCAACCATCGGCGTATCTCGATCGCTTTGCTGCTCTTCAATATCGGTATTGACGAAAACCTTCAACCAGGAGCCATTCTTTTCCACGACCACCATTTCGCGGCCGATGTCGACTTTTGTGACCCGTGCGGAACCGGTATCAGGCGAGATGTAAAGAGGGGTAATGCGCAGGGCCGTGGCGCGAGGACCGGCCATGGGTTTGACGTCCTGATGCGGCTTCTTGTCGGCGTGAGCCGGCAAGAGCGCGGAGCCGAGCACAAAGCTCAGAGCTAAGGCTCGAATCGCAACGATTCGGTGGTTCATCACATGCAAAATCATAGTTGAACGACGCTACGACGTCCCTTCCGTGAGCACATCGGCCAGCATCACAGGATCGACGTTGCCGCCACTGACCACGGCAACGGCCTTTTGGTAGCTGGGCAACTGGTCCCCATGAAAGAGGAGTGCGGCGGTGGAAACAGCGCCGCTGGGTTCAGGAACCAGCCGCGTGGCGGCGACGATCGCGCGCATGGCGGCGCGAATCTCCGCATCCGTTACCGTAATGACCCCGTCGACAAAGGCCTGAATGTGGGCGAAATTGCGGACGCCGACACTCTGGGTACGAAGGCCGTCCGCGATGGTGCGGCTGGTGAGTTCCGCGGTCCAGGTGACGATTTCTCCAGCGTGAAAACTCTCCGCCGTGTCACCAGCGAGCTCCGGTTCGACGCCGAAGACGATGGTTTTGGGGCTGAGCAGTTTGACCGCCGCGGCAACTCCACCGAGCAAGCCGCCGCCGGAGACCGGAGACAGGACGAGGTCAACATCAGTCAGATTTTCCACGATTTCCAGTCCGCACGTTCCTTGCCCGGCAATGATCTGTTCGTCGTCGTAAGGAGGAATGACGACGTAACCGTGCTTACGAACGAGCTCCTCCGCGACGGCAAGGCGTTCGCTCGAGGCAAGGCCCACATCGACGATCTCGGCGCCCAATGCAAGCGTCGCGGCACGCTTGATGGCCGGCGCATTCGACGGCATGACGATCACAGCTTTGGCGCCAACTTCACGCGCCGCGTAGGCCACCCCCTGGGCGTGGTTGCCGCTCGAATAGGTGATGACTCCGCGCGAGATTTCGGTGGGCGTGAGCTGAAGAATTTTGTTGGACGCGCCGCGGATTTTGAAGGCGCCGATGGGCTGCAGGCTTTCCGCCTTGAGCCAGATCTCCCGGCCGGTGCCGTGACCGGACACACCCGGAAACGCGGCGCGCACCAACGGCGTCTTTATTGCTATGGGCGCAATGCGCAGCGCGGCGGCGCGAATGGTATCTATCGAAACCAGACTTTGCGTTCCTGCTCGCACGGCAGCCTCTATTCGTATGCCAGCGCGTCGATCGGATCCTTGCGGGATGCCATCCAGGCAGGATAAAGCGCACCGAACAATGCGCCCGAGAATGCAATCAACCCGCCCCTGACCAGCCACTCCCCGGTGATTTCGAAGTGTTGCGAGGGAAAGAGATGCAAGTATATCCATTGCACGCCGAAGACGCATGCGATGCCCACCAGCACGCCGGCTACGGCCAGCACCGCGCACTCGCGCAGCACCACACCCACAATCGTCATCTTCGATGCACCCATCGATTTCAGGATTCCGATCTCACGCGTCCGTTCCAGCACTGCCGTGTACATCGATTGGAAGATGACCAGAAAACCGATGATGACCGCAATCACGGTAATCACATTCACAGCAATATTGAATCCCGGCAGCTTGTCCGGCGTCATGGTTTCCAGCCAATCCTCAATGGTTTGCACGGGGAAATTTTCCAGGCCCTTTGTGGCATGGATCTCTGCGATCACAGCATTGGTATTGCCCGGCTCATCGCACTTGATGTAGAAGTTTGAAGCATGGTCCTCCGCGCCGACCAACTGTCCCATGGTGTCGATCGGAATCAACTTCCCCCCGCCCTTGCCGTGCACCACGATGCCGGAGATGCGGAACGGATGACCCATGACCATGATGGTGTCGCCCACGGCATACGGCCTGCCCGTAGCAGAATTTTTCGCGCCGGCAAAATTGTTGTCAACGATCACGTCATTGGGCCCCTGAAATGCCCCGCCCGCCAAAAACACAAACGGTTTCAGAGCTTCGAAACTCGCGTAATCGATGCCCCAGATAATCTCAATCCTGCCCGTGGTCACGAGGTGCTGAATCACGGGCGAAACCACGGAGATATGGGGCAGCCGACGTAGAGCTTCGGCGTCTTTCACCGGCAGCGGCGCGCCGCCCACGCCGTTCATGTAGCTGGAATTCGAAGGCCACAGGATCAGGTCTGCGCCGATGCCGTTGGTGCGGTCCTTCTGGTCGTTGAGCATGCCATTGAAAATGGCTACGACCGACAGAATCATGACGACTTCAATGGCCACGGCCAGGATGCTGATGACCGAGCGCAGCGGGCGGTGCAGAAGGTTGGCAAAAATGAGCTTATTCATGCTTTTACGGGATTCCGGCAGTGGCGCTGGCGCCGCAAACCCTTCGTCATCAGGGTAACAGCCTTGCGCGGACGGAATCGCGACCGCAACGCGAAGGGAAAATTCAGAATGTTGCTATTACAAAAGTGTATTCAAACCCCCAGAAAGAGAGGACTTTGGCGGCGATAGGTTTTGACCGCGGGGTGAAACCCGGTTTATCGTGAAGATAAAATTTCCGTAGGGGTCCATTGACCCTCGTCTGGTCGCCGATGGGAAGTTTTGGAGAAGACCTACGCAAGGAACGCCTGACACGCGGCGTTGCGTTGGAAGACATTTCGTCGGTCACCAAGATCAGCCAGCGTCACTTGCTTGCGCTGGAGCAGGAGAGGTTTCGCCTGCTGCCAGGCGGCATTTTGAGCAAGGGGATTGTCCGCGGATACGCCACCGCCATCGGTCTCGACCCACAAGACTGGACAGAGCGCTTTCTTCAGGCCTACGGCACGTCGGGGCAAATAACGAGCGAGGAGGGCGGCTGGACCACCTTCGCGTCGAACGTGGGTAAGGCACGGCTGCTGCGCCGGGAAGCAGTCGAAGTCCGCCTGAGATGGATCGGGGCGATTGTTTTGATGTTGGTGGTTGCCGCAGCCGCATTCCTGACTGTGCGCTACTACGGGGTGCGAGCAGGGTGGTGGCGGTCGTTTCTTCCGATTCCCGGAGTTTCGTTGGGGATGCGGAGCGCCCTCTCCTCCACTCGTGGTTTGGTCAGCCGCCTTTTCTCGATGATCTGACTAATTACCCAGCCGACAAAACGAACCGCCATCCACGGTTCGGGGTCCCCAATCCGCAGTTGGGGGGTCGTTGCTTGCCATACGCTGTATGTCTTTGCCCCAAACGCCCGCCAGAATTACCATAAGAGGTGCAGCATCCGGCTTGAACCTGCGTGAAGCCAATCCGAGTCGATAGGCCGCCGATTATCTTGAAATGCGGCAACTCGAGGACTTGGTCTGGAACCAGATGGCCACGCAACCAAATCGTCAAATCTCGTCGAATCCCGTGAGGGGAAGGAGCATTAGAGTTGAGCGACCGTTTCTTGTTTACTTCTGAATCCGTTACCGAAGGCCACCCGGATAAGATTGCCGACCAGGTCTCCGATGCCATTCTCGATGCCTGCCTGGAACAGGATCCTTACAGCCGCGTCGCGGCGGAAACCCTGACGGCGACCGGTCTTGTGGTGATTGCGGGCGAGATCACGACCAAAGCCTACGTCGACTTCCAAAGCCTGGTTCGTGGAGTTGTGGCCGCTATCGGGTACGACAACGCGCTCTATGGTTTCGATTCCAATACCTGCGCGGTGATTTCGAGCATTAATAAGCAGTCTGGCGACATCGCGCAAGGCGTTGACACCGGCGGCGCCGGCGACCAGGGCATGATGTTCGGCTACGCGTCCGATGACACTCCAGAGCTGATGCCGGCGGCAATCTCGCTGGCTCACAAGCTCTGCCGCCAACTCACACTGGTCCGCAAGAACGGCAAGCTGCCTTACCTGCGACCCGATGGCAAGAGCCAGGTGACCGTGGAATACGGCGAAAACGGAAAGCCGGCCCGCATCGATGCTGTCGTCATTTCGAGCCAGCACTCCGAATCTGTGAGCAACGAAGAGCTGCACGCCGACATCCTCAAGCACGTCATCCAGGCGGTTCTGCCCGCGAAGTGGCTGGACGAACACACCAAATACCACATCAATCCAACGGGCCGCTTCGTAATCGGCGGACCCATGGGCGACACCGGCCTGACCGGGCGCAAGATTATCGTGGACACCTACGGCGGCATGGGACGCCACGGCGGCGGCGCATTCAGCGGCAAGGACCCGACGAAGGTCGATCGTTCGGCAGCTTACATGGCTCGCCATATCGCCAAGAATATTGTCGCGGCAGGATTAGCGAGCCGTGCTGAGGTTCAGCTGGCCTACGCGATCGGCGTGGCTGAGCCGGTGAGTGTACTGGTGGAGACGTTTGGCACCGGCAAGCTAAGCGAGGCAAAGCTCACCGAACTCATCCGCAAGAATTTCTCACTCACGCCCAAATCCATCATCGAATACCTGAACTTGCGCCGGCCGATTTACCAGAAGACCGCGGCCTACGGCCATTTCGGCCGTACCGAGCCGGAATTCACCTGGGAAGCCACAGGCAAGGCCGCTCAGTTGGCCGAACAAGCTGGATTGGGCGCGACAGCAAAGGCACACTAACGGAGTTGGTTTAATTCGTTCAACGATGGGATCCGCAGTTCGCGGGTCCCATTTTTGTGTCCGACAAGGCAGCAATGGCTTAAAATTCTCCGGGATGCTGGAACGTCTTTTCCAGCCGGAGATATCAATGCGCCTTTCTGTCATAGCGTCTTTCGTATTTGTCTTTGCTACTCTTTCCGCCGCGCAAAATGGAGCGAACTGGGCTTACGAAGGCAAAACCGGTCCGCTGGTCTGGGGCAAGCTCGACCCAGCATATGAGCTCTGCTCGAAAGGCCACGAACAGTCGCCCATCGACATGCGCGGAGCGCGCCTGAACAAGTCGCTCGAGCCACTTGAGTTCCACTTCATCGCCGGCCCCATGACGCTTGAGAACATGGGACGCGGCATCGTGGCCCACGTCGATCCGGGCAGCACGATGATGGCCGGCGGCGTGCGCTACCACCTCACCGAGCTTGACTTCCATCACCCGAGCGAACATCCGGTAAAAGGCAAGCTCAGCGATATGGAAGTCGACATGGTGTTCGCGGGCGACGACCAAAAGAAGGCAATGGTTGCCGTACGCCTCAATGAGGACCGCGGCTTTCCCAACGCATTCCTGGCAATGCTCTGGGGTCATTTGCCCGCCAGGCCGGGCACGAGTTCGAAGGTCACAGACATGGTGAGCCCAGGCGGACTTCTACCCGAGGACCGCGGCTATTGGACCTACGTCGGCTCGGAACTGACTCCGCCGTGCACCGAGGGCGTGCGTTGGTTTGTTTTTGAGGAAGACTTGAGCATCAGCCGCAGTCAGATGCGTGCATTTGCCGATCTTTTCAAGATGAATACGCGTCCCGTTCAGGATCCGCATGGACGGAAGATCGAAGCGAATGAATAGAGCAGCTCCTGGCCTTTCGCTGCTAGCTCCTGGCTTTTTCCGGTTGAGCAAGCGGAGTGAACTTCAGCACGATCTCATCGCCGGCGAATGCGACTCGAACGCCCTTGAGGTCGCAGATCAGATAGTGTGCGGCGTATAGGGCATCGCGTGAATGGGAAAAAGTCGTCGCCACGACCGTGCATCCCGCTGCGCGCCCAGCCTCGGCGCCCGAGGCAGAGTCTTCGAATACGACGCACTCCGCAGGCTTGACTCCCAACAGCGCAGCCCCAGCCAGGAACGGCTCGGGATGAGGCTTGCCGCGTGTAACCATATCCGCAGTCACCAATCGTTGCGGCACCGGAATACCTCCGGCGGCGAGCCGAACTCGCGCCAGTCGCTCTGTAGCGCTGGTGACCACGGTCCATCGGTTCGAGGGGATCGCGGCGAGCAAATCCAACACACCGGGCAAGATTTTGAGCCCTTCGTTGTCGGCGACTTCAAGATCCTCGATCACCGTTAGCTCGGAATCGGGGTCGAGGTCCGGGCGAAGTTTGGCGATCGTCTCCACAGCTCGCCTGCCGTGCGCTGTCGCGCGCGCCAACGCGGGATCAACACCGCGCAGGAGAGCCCATTTGGTCCAACTGCGTTCGACAGAGCCAATGGACGAAATGAGGATGCCGTCCATGTCGAACAGAATTGCTCTGCACGGAACGTTAACAGGAATAGGAGAAGAAGGCGGTGGGACCATAAGTCGATCTTAAGTGGGCTTACCTGGGTTTCTGTGCTTGCGCCGCCTTCGGCGGGGAAAAGCTGAGTTGGGGTGGGTCACCGAACGTGACCGTCGCTGCAACTGATCGCTTGCGTCCGCCGCTGATCACTTGATTCTGGCCGAGCTCGATTTTCCCGTCGGCAATCGTGGCATCGCCGGTCCACCGGTCAAATCGGCCCAGGACCGCCGGTACGGGACCCGCCTTCGAGGATTCCGACGGTTGATTTCCCAATGCCCCTTGCAGGCACTCGAAGTGGAAAGCGCCTTTGGCCGATGCAGTTAAATCAGCGGCGGTGTAACCCGACGATTCAAGGCTGCCGTTCCCGCTGATTGCTCCGCCAGCCCATCGCAGCCCCACCAAGCGGCCCACGTTCGCGCCGTTGACGTTTTGAAAATCGCCGCTCAGCGTGTAATCCGGTTTATCCCGATCGGTGGCAGGCTTGGTGAGCTTTCCCGCGAGATGAATGCTCCCTTCGAACAGGCCCGCATCGAAGCTAGTGATTTCGACGCCGGTGGGCACAATTCGCAAAGACGCGGCGACACCCTGAAATGCGACTGGCCCAAGAACGAGCGAGTCGACGTTGATGGTTCCCTCAAGCTGAGGCCATGGCGGCGCATGCGAGGGATGGAGCCGGTCGATGAGGTCCGAAAGAAGGCTCCCGCTTTGCCGCGCGCCAAGCAGCGCGCTTTCGAATTCCGACGCATCCAGATCGGCAATCTGCAACTGGAATTCAACGGGACATGTTTGCGGCGGAGTTTGTTGTGAAGCGCACGCGGCGGATGGCAACGTCAGGGTGCCCGTCGCTTTCAAAGGGCCGTAAGTTAAATCTACCGGGTCCCATTGAAGATCGTGGTTCTCAATATGAAGTGTCGCCGAGTTGACGACAACGTGGCCAGCCAAATAATCCGCTTGCCAATTGGCATTGTGCACCGTCACGGTTCCGGTCAGAGTGTCAACGCTGGAGGTGTTCGCCAATTCGCCGGACGAACTTGCAGTCGAGGGCTGCGCAGCGTTCGGCGATGCGCCATCGGCTGGCATACCTACCGGCACGATCTCCTCAGCCGGTATCCAAGGGCCTTGCGCAGTCAGATCCACCGCAATGGGTTCTCCGGCGAATCCCGCGAGAGCTTCCGTCCCTGGAATGCCTGTTGCCCGTGCGAGTTCCCTGGCGCGCGCGAAACTTGACTGGCCATGCGCCGCAACCTGATAGCCGGAGAGCGAGAAACGCACATTCAAAGCGAGCGGAACTGTTCCACCTGCAGGGATGGCGACGGAGCCAGCCAGCGCTTGTGCCGAAGTTTGCGTTCCTGTTGGCCCCGCTTGCGCCTGCGGCGAAGGTGGCGCGGATTGGATCGCCACCGGTTCCAACGTGAACTTCGGCGCCTGAATGGGCCGACTGAGGCTGCTTCCGCTTAGGACAAGGCCTTCGACAGTCAAGCTACCTGTGAGTGGGCCTGCGTCTTCGGTGCTGGGCGGGGCCGCGTGGTTCCGTCGGGGCTTTGCTGCCGATCCTAACGGGGCTGGCAGCGCAACGGCTGCATTTGGCGGAGTGCGGACGTCATAGACGATCTTTCCACTGACCGTTCCTCTGGCTTCGAGATCCGGCGCGAGGCCGCTGCGAAGCGCGCGCAGCGCATCGAGACCCGCGGTAACGGGAATGCGATCGAGTTCAACTGAAAAGCGGGGCGGGGAATCCTCGCCCTGTTTTTCGCCAGTGATGTGGACATGGCCATCGCCGAGGGGGGAATCGCATGCCAAATTCTCAATACTCCGCTGGGGATAGTGGTAGACAAGCCCGCAATGGGCGTCGAAGTCCAGGGGTGCGACCGGAGTGAATTCGGCGCGATGCACGCCGGACGCACGCAACCGCATCGCGATCTGCGCGGCATCGGCGGTGCCTTCAAGGTGCAATTCACCGGTGAGGTCGCCGCGCCAACCGGGATCGGAGCCGGTGACGAGGCGGGCAAGCTGGCCAAGTTGGGCCTCCCGCCAGTCCATATCCAGATGAAGAGGCATCTGACGGAGCGCAGCCGCCCGCCGTACGCTGGCCTCGATGCGCACCACACCTGTCTCCTCGAGGTGGAGGCTGACGTCAGTTCGCGCGGGTTGACCACGCAGACGAATGCGCCACTCGCCGGGATTCTGCTGCCACAGCGAAAGATCGGAGTTCACGAGCGAAAAAGGAAGCTTTTCAGCTCCGTTCTTGAAATTAATGCGTGAGTCAGTGGCTTCAAGGTAAGGCAGTGGCGTTGTCCGGCTCACTCCAGGCGCAGATTGGGTTTGAGCGGCGGCAGTGCGAAAGATCGAGTCCAGATTCCAATGCCCTGGCCCCGCTCGCACTAAGTTGAGGCTGGCCTCGTCGACGCTGATCTTGCCAATTTCAACGCGCCCACGAAAAAGCGCCAGCAGTCGAATGGTAGCGGTGACCTTGTTGGCGTGGAGCACCGGTTCGGCGCCATAAGCGGGATCTTCCGCAACGCTCAAATCGGAAATCTCGAACCCGGGCCAAGGCAGGATTCGCGCCTGGACCGACGAGAGACGAACCGGTCTTCCCAGCGATCGCGAGATGAGCTGTGTGATCTGATTCTTGTAGGCGTTTACGCTGATGAGCGGCGGCACCACGAGCAAAAGCACCAGGATCGCAATGGCTGCGAGGGCTGCCCGCAGCCAGCGACGCAATCGTTCGTTGCCGGCGCCGTCTGTCATTGTCTTTCTGAATTCTAGCTTCTGGCACTCGGCTTCCAGCTTTTAGCTCGCTTGGGCTGCCTCGTCAGTGGATGACCAGCCACCATCCTCAAATACGGTCCTGACACTCTTGCGGAAAAGGACCTACCCCACTCGCGAAAAAGCGAATGGCGAAGGCGACGAGCTAACCGCTGCTCTCTTATTTCGTTCGATGGAAGGTTCGGCTCCAGCGCGTTTCTGTGAAGAAGTGCGCCAGAACGTGGCCCATCCAGGCCAGGCGCGGGCCGATTCCTGTTTGCTCGTACACGGAATCGGGCGTGACAAACGACCAGTAATTGAAGAGCGTGCGTCCCATAATATTCTGCCGCGGCACAAATCCCCAGAAGCGCGAATCGAGGCTGTCGTGCCGATTGTCGCCCATCATGAAATACATTCCCGGGGGAACCACGAGATCGCCATTGACAACATGATTGGAAAAATCGACGGCCCAAGCCTCGGTGGCGCCGCCGGGTTGCGGAGAGGGAGGAACCGCGGGAAAGTCGTCGAGAGACTCAGAATAGTTTTCGGGTGTGGTGGGTTCGGCGTAGGGCTGGGGTTGCGCCACTCCGTTTCGGATCACGATGCCATTGCGCAGATGAATGTGGTCGCCGGGAACGCCGATGAGGCGCTTGACGAGGAAGATGTATTGTGGCTTGCCATCGGCATCGACGGGATCGAGCCCGGGCTGGAAAACCGGCTTGAAAAAGACAACGATGTCGCCGTCCCGTGGCTCGCGATAGTGAACCAGCGGCATCCAATCCGCGGGAGGCGCAAGGGTAATGCGGTCAACCACCAAATGATCGCCAACCAGCAGCGTTTTCTCCATCGATCCCGAGGGGATGACAAAGTTCTGTGCAATAAAAGTAAGGATGAACAGCCCCACCACCAGCACCGAACAAATGCTGGCTAAGGCTTCGAACGGAGTTTCTTCCGTCCGGGCGGCTTCGGGAGTGGGCTGCTGTTGTTTCTGGGGAAGTTCTTTGGATGTGCGCGTCCGATTCTTCGTCATTCTGCTGCTCTTTGCGGAAGTGCTCCCTGGGCTTGATTTTGTTTGAGGACCGAGTCAGTGCACAACGTGGAAGATACGCCGCCAGCGGGCGAATCCTTCGAGACGTTCAGCGAGATCGCGTTCGTGTCCGAGTCTATCATCGGGGGCTTGCCGCGAATTGGCCTCGGGGTTTCCCTGAACGTCGGTGGAAGAGGGCCGCGAAAGCGAAAAATAAATTACCAGGGGACGGGCGATAATGGCCTGCCTCGGCACAAAACCCCAGAAGCGGGAGTCCAGGCTGCGATTGCGATTATCACCAAGGACGAAGTAGCTGTTCTGGGGCACGACCAACTCGCCATCGCGAGTCAGATTTTGCATCTGACGCCACCACTCAGGATCGATCTCCGGATCGGTATAGATCGCGGCGGGAAAGTTGTCGCGCGCAGAATTCGGTGGCGCAGGCTCAAAAGCAGCGTAGGACTCATCCAGTGCCTTGCCATTCACGATCACGCGGCCATTGGCGATGCGCAGCTGGTCCCCCGGAATGCCCACAACCCGCTTGATGAGCATAGGCGGCTGCGAGTGGTGAAATACGACGATGTCACCGCGCTGAACGGACCGATAAGGCAGGAGCCACTTGGCAATACGGTCGGCGGGGGCGTAGGTCTGCTTGTTGCAAAGCAAAAAATCGCCGACCAGCAGCGTTCGCTCCATGCTTTCAGAAGGAATGAGGAATGGTTGCAGCAGGAAGGTGAGCACGAACAGCGCTACCACGATGGTTTGAATCAGGGATGCCAGCGCCTGCGGCAAAGTTGGGAGATGCGGGTGTTCGTGCGCCCAGCGTTGCCAAAACGGTTCTCGTACCACGGCGGGAGCGCTCATTGGGAGCGCGCCTCCCCATCGTCCGGATCGACCAGATCGTCCAAACCGGAGATGCGCAAGGCACCGGCTTTGTGCGCGCCGGCCAGACTGGCTTCGTTCGCCAACTGGCTAAGCGCTCGCCGTGCTGCATCCTGTTCCGCGTGCTTCTTGGTGCGCCCTATGCCACGAGCGAGAGGCTTCCCTTTCTGCCCCTCCTCGCCTTTCAACCGCACTTCGACCAAGAAACGCTTCCGGTGATCAGGACCGCTCTCGCTCTTCAAGCGATACACCGGCCCTCCGGCACGTGCCGCCTGCAAACGCTCCTGGAGCGCGGATTTGTAGTTCCCTAAAGCCTGTCCGGAGCGCAATTCCAGGGCCAGGCGTTCAGCGGCTTCGCCCATTACCCTGCCGCGGACAAAAAACCGAACGGGCTCAAGACCTCCATCGAGAAACATAGCTCCCATCACAGCTTCCATGGTATTCGAAAGCACGGTGCTCCTGCGGCGTAATCCGCTGCTCTCTTCGCCGCTGCTCAAGCGCAGATGCTGACCCAATCCGATGCTCTCCGCAACTTGCGCCATGTGTTGCCGGCTGACCAAACCAGAGCGAATGCGTGTCAGTTCCCCTTCGCGCCACTCCGGATGGAGAGCGAACAGGGCCTCTGCCACGGCGAGCCCCAATACGGCGTCGCCGAGATATTCAAGGCGCTCGTTGTCCGCCGGCGCAGACTTCTTTTTGCCGCCGTTCGCTTGCTCAAGTTGATGGGCCAGAGAACGATGCGTGAGCGCACGCTCCAGAAGATCGGGGTTCGAGAATTCATGTCCCAACGCAACTTCCAGCTCTTTGAGATTTATTTCCGCGCGTGCCATGCTCAGCTCCGGTTTCTCTTTGACGGATCGAATCGGCTCTTTGTGCCTGAATTTGTACCAAGCAAGCAGTGCCACATGGCCAACTCGAGACCGGAACCTGGAATAACCCGCTGCAATTCTGACTCAAAACGGACTTGGCCTTATTGCATCTGCCGAGGCTCGGTGAACTTGATAACATTTCCGGAAAGATCTTGCACGCGAAAATCGCGATTTCCCCAGGGCTTCAACATAATTCCCTGGGACACATCAGCACCGCGTGCCCGAAGTTCGTCGAATAGTGAATCGAGATTCTCCGTAAATATGTGAATCGCCACGGGTGAGTGGCCGCGAGCCTCATCTTCGAACAAGTGGATCGCAATATCGTCTCGCTCAACAATTGCGTAATCCGGCAATCGCATGGCGAGCCGAAAGCCGAGCTTCTGCTCGTAAAACTCGATCGCCTCTTTCAGACCAGACACCGGAATCTCGGGCGCAACGCGTGAGAGCCTCGCAACTTCCATTTCGCTGCTCCCTCCAACCCTGATCGGTTCGATTCTTGCATATCCCATCGGTATCCCTGCATCGCAGAAGGAACCCGTCGAGAATTATTGCGGCTTGGACTCCGCGCCCTGCGACTGCGGCTCCGGTTTTACGCCGGAGTTCCCAGCATCGGGTGGCGGGCCGGGCGTAGCCTTTTGCGGCGTAGCGCCTGGCACATCGTCTCCCTTATCGACATCGCAGTCCTGCTCGTGGCCGTGTTGGACGTAAGCCGCCTTCACACCCCGTTCTGCGGCCAGGCGTGTGTCGAGTTGCCCGTCGCGTGCAGCCAATGCCGCTTTGTATTCGGCCAGGGCTTCGTCGCGCTTGCATTCCAGGTCGAGCATTCTTCCGAGATAGATGTGCGACCAGGCAAGCAACCGCTGCTCCTTGCTCGTCGCGAGAGTCCTCTGGAAGTCGTCGATCGCCGCGTCAGGATGGCCGGTCATCAGATCGACGCGGGCCATGATGAAATGGGCACGAGCCGCCTCGGCAATCGACTGAATGGAGTCACTCTGATCGGCGAGTACCTTTTGCGCCATTGTGGAGGCCGCAGGAATATCTCCGCTGGCCAGCTTCGCTTCGGCAAGGTCGAGTCCCGTTAACGGACGCGGCTTGCTTTGCCGCAAAACGTCTTCATCGCCCTGCTTATCGAACACGGTCTGGCGCGCGCGGTGCGCCTCGTGATCCACGTCCATCCCGTATACCATCTCGCCGATGGTGTCTTTCAAGCTGGCTGGATCTTTTTCAAACTGCAGAAGCTGCTCATAAAAGTACTGCGTCAGCACATAACCCTGGCGCATATCGTGATCGACGGCCGCCGCCTTCGCAGCGTCCACCTTCTGCACGTAGAGCTCGCGTTCGTGCTCATACCGGGGCACTTGCGAACGATCAATACCCGCCGGGATTACATATTCGGGAATGCCGGTGTTCATAGTGCGAGCTTCAATGGCCTTAATCAGGCACTCGATGGTCAACGCCACGGTATCCGAGCGAAAGCGGAAATCAAGAGGTGCATCGTGAATTTCCTTCAGAATCGGTTGCTCGCGGTCAATCGCGTTGGACCGCTCGTAAAGCAAGGGATCGATGACGTAGTGGAGGTAAGTGTGGCGCACATCGATCATAGGAATCTTGCCATCGACCGGAGAGACCACGACCACATAGTCGGTGCCGTAGATGCGCGCGTTCACGACAGACGGCGAAAGTTGCGGCTCGATCACTACGATGAACCTGCGACCCTCGTAAGTGGAAGCCGGCATTTTGAGGTAGAGGTTGGCGCTGACGATCATCCGCGAGATGGGATCGTGCAACTTGTCAATCTCATCGTCGTAGTCGTGGTGCGAGGCCAGCCAAATCCCATGCAGGTCCACGGCGGCGGCAAATGCGCGAAGTGCAGGAAGAATCTCGACCACCTGCGTGGAGTCGGGTGGCATCTCCGTCAGGTCTGCCGTGACTTCGAGATCTGGCGGCGCTGTCAGGTAAAGCGACAGCGAGATGTACTGGGCAATGTCGCGCTCTGAACCGGTCATGCGATGCTGGGCAATGTACAGGCAAATCGCGTCGCGCTTGCTGCGCGCGTCCTCGCTTTGGGCAAGCACCTGGTTGACCTGGTCGCGGATATGCTTGCGAATCGGCGCGCTGTCGCTAAGGCCCTCGTCGTACCCGCAGGCGTTCAGCGCCGCCGCCATGACGAACAACGGTTCAGAGGAAATAAGCGAAATCGTCGGTCCTGCCGGGTCGATGAGCGAAGGGGCTTTTTCGCGCGCATACATCTGTGCCGAGGGTGGACCCTGGCTGGAGGAAGAAGATGAACCGCCGGAAGACTGAGCCTGAACATAGGACGGAGCCAACACGGCTAATAGACACAGAATCGCGGCAGAAGCAAAAGCGGAACCATGCAATCGACGAATCATCAGGAAGCCCTGCATGCAAGTTTAGTTAGACGTGCGGGCAGGGTCAAACGGGAGGAGGATTCGTGAATTCAGATTATCCGCGCACCGAGACGCCGGAGAACGACAACACCGCAAGGCCGCGAACGGGCTGGCCATAGAAGCGCGCCGGTTCAAAGCGGCTGAAGAGGAGAAGATTCTCAACCTGGGAGCGGGTGACGGCGTCAGTGGGTCCGGAAACGATGCGATAGTCGTAGACCTCGCCGAGGTCGTTGACGTAGGCTTCGACAACCACCGGACTGGAAATGGCGTTGGCCTCGTTGTTGCCTTGAACGTCTGAGAAATACATCAGACGGGGCGCGGTCGCGTCGCCCAATGGCTCGTCGGGTATAGCCTGGGCTGCCTCTGGCTGAGCGAACACCGTCACCAGCACGATGATGGTTCCCAGCAGCACAACCGCACTGGCAAATCCAGCGCCTGCCTGCAAAAGAAACGGCCCCACGGTGTTTCTCCATGCCAGGCCCCAGCCGGTAAAGATGCGGCGGCGGGTGCGCGCCCGTTCCTGGCTTACAGCAACACGAATCCTCAAGAGCAAGTCCGACGGCTCCCGCACCGGCCCCAGGCCGGCCAGCGATGCTTGCAACACGCGCAGCGACTTCGACTCACGCGCACATTCGCGGCACGCCTGAAGATGTGCGTCGATCTCCTGCATCTCGCGTCCGCTCAACCGGCCGTCAAGATAATCTGTCAACTGATCGTGAACTTGATTACAGCCGTTCATCGTGCCTCCTCACCCAGGGGCATCTTCATCCGTGCCAGCGATGTTTCCTGAGAACCCCGCCGTGCCGCCGTCAGCATCGACTTCAGATAAGCTCGTCCGCGTACCAGTCGCGACTTCACCGTTCCCAGATTCACTCCTTGTATCGCCGCCACTTCCTCGTAGACGAATCCTTCAATATCCCGCAAGATGATCGTGGTTCGAAACGGCTCGGGAACCTGGCGGAGGGCCTCTTCCACCCGCGCGCGATTCTCCTCGTGCAACGCCATCTCGTAAGGCGACTCCGCCGGATCCACCAGCATGTCTTTCAATTGCACTGGCTTTTCCCAGTCTCCCTGCATCATTTCCTGCTCGATGGCGATCTCCTGTTGTTGATGCCTGATCCACCACCGGCGCCGGTTCGACGCTTCTCGCAACGCAATACGGTAAATCCAGGTACGCAATGAAGACTCACCATGAAAACCGTGAATCCCGCGGAACACTTTTACGAACACTTCCTGCGTGAGATCCGCGGCGTCGGCAGAGTTGTGCACTGTACGGGCCAGCAAGGAATAAATGGGCTGATGGTAGCGCGTGATCAGCCAGGCAAACGCCTCCTCAGAGCCGGCCCGCAATTCTTCAACGAGAGCTGCCTCGTCGGAGTGGAGAGTAAACGCACTGGCAAGATTGCCCATGGTGAGGTCCGCCTGCAATTCTGTGTCCTCCCACGTTACCGCAAATCAGTTCGTCTCTGCATGTTCGCCCATCACAACGCGACTGCCCCTGGCCGCCTCACACGTTCTCTGGAGGCCGCTTAGCCTCCGGAAGCCAATCCCGCCTAACGACGCCTCGCCAGTGCGTACCGCATTCTGGCCCATGCGCCTACCCTCTTAGACACCGGGGCCTCCCCAAGTGTTCCCGCTTTAATTTGACTCAGTTTTTTGAGTCATGAAAACTTTGTTGATGGGTTCAACGTCATCGCCGAGCTACAATGCGGTTCGTCGGGCAGTCAAACCGTAAAAACGGTCCTGCGGCCCTTTTCCGCCCGGTCCCAGGCATTTTCAACTTCGGCCAGCGGGACCGGCTCGACGGCAATCTTCAATTCGCCAGCGGCTGCTTTTGCAAAGAGGATGGGGATCATGGCGAGAATTGCATCGAGCGAAGCGGCGCCGAATCCACTGCCGAGCAGAGTCAGATCGACGCTACGCAGAGTGGCTGCCGGCAAAGTGATTGTCGGGCCGGCGCTGGCGCCCACTTCAATGACGCGAGTTTTCCTTGTGGCCTGAACCTTGAACCCTTTGGCGAGCGCCTCAAGCAGCAGCTCTGTCGGCCGGCCCCAAAGATAATCGAGCGCCACATCGATGCCGGAAGCAGCCTCCGCAGCAAACGCGTCCCTCACCGCATCCTCCGGCTGGTTTAGCGCGATGACCGCATCCACGTCGGCCCCCGCGATAGCGTCGACATTCCGGCCGGCAGCGATCACGCGCTTTGCGCCCAGTTGCCGCGCCGTCTGGATCGCCAGCTGGCCCGCGACGCCCGTCGCGCCGAGGATCAGCACTGTTTCTCCAGGCGCGATCCCGGCGCGCACTTTTAGCGCGACCCAGGACGACATGCCGGGATTGGCGATGGCGGCAGCGTGCGCGTCGTCAAGCCCATCGGGGATGGGAATGCAGATCCTTCGCGGGGCTGCCGCGAGTTCTGCCATGGTGCCCCATGGTTTGCGGACCAAGCCGAAGTAGACCCGGCTGCCATCGTCGAGAACGCCAACCCCGTCAATGCCCGGCACAGTCGGCCCCTGGCCGGCGCCGCCGCTCGCGTAGTGCGTGCCGCTTGAAATCCCTTTCACAACCGGGTGCAATCCAGCGGCGCGCACACGGATGAGCGCTTCACCCTCCTCGGCCACGGGGTCGGGAAAGGTCTGGTACTTCGGCGCCTGACCAGGGACATTTACGACGGCTGCTTGCATTCGATGGGTACCCCTGGGATTGGAGACTATCAAGTCTGGATTTTGGGGGCTGTGGATTCGATACCGCGGTCGAGGCGCATAGGATGAAAGGCTGAGGCGGCGCTGATGCTTTTCGCACATCCAATCGGCTTCATTCACAGTCCGTACCGCGAATCTTCAGCGATTCCAAAAGGCCTCGGCGCCAAGCATGACGCCGAAGGTGTGATCGAGATCCTGCGCGAATTCGAACCGGGCTTGACCGATATCGACGGCTTTTCGCATTTGTTCGTCCTTTGGCAGTTCGACCGCGCAGATGGATTCGATTTGATCGCGCGTCCGCCAACCGATGAGGGACGGCCGCACGGCGTCTTTGCCACACGATCGCCGCGCCGGCCAAACCCGATTGGCCTGACCGTCGTCGAGTTGCTTCGCCGCGAAGGCTCATCTCTGCACGTGCGCGGCGTGGACATGCTCGATGGCACGCCGGTTCTCGACATCAAGCCTTATCTGTCAAGTGTTCCAGCGGAGAAGCTGCGCCGCGGATGGCTGACAGAGGCTGAGAAACGCAGGGGACAAGAGACCTAGGGATCGAGGGAATAAGAAAACTAGTAGGTCCAGGCGCGTGCAAGCAGTACAGCGATGTCGAACAAGACGATTGAGTCTCGGACATCGGCAATCCCTTGGCACCTTGGTCCCTTGTCCCCTCGGTCCCTTGTTCCCTGTTTCTACGGAATTCCTAGAAGCTTGTGCGTCTGCAGGCTTAACCGCCAACGCGGATGTTCGAGGCAATACTCCAGCGCCAGCGTGGTATTCAACTGCCGGTCGGGCCCGTCCATGGGCTGCAGGAAGAAATGCCGGAACGCCATTTGCTCAAAGAGA
>DASXFF010000103.1:0-12314 GCA_036489735.1 Occallatibacter sp.
CGCTGCTGGCCCGAAGGTGTTGATTGATCGCTCTACACAGGATGAAGACATGGAGTTGAACTGCGAGACATTGCCTGATCTGAACCCTGCCATGCAATTCACTGACTCCGTGATTGCCGCAGATGCCGACTCCGCAAATGCGGTGCGGCTGAACTCGTGGGTGCAGTCTTCCGCCAAGCGCTACGTAGATGTTGCGTTGGTACTCGCTGCCCTGCCGGTGTTACTGCCGTTGGCGCTCGGCATCGCGGCGGCGTTGCGGATTACATCCAGGGAGCCCATTCTGTTTCTCCAGAAAAGGGTCGGGCAAAATGGAACGCTGTTTACGATGCTGAAGTTCAGAACAATGACCACTTCAGAATATAAGCGCGGCGCTATTACGACCATCGATGACCCAACGATTACGCGGGTAGGAAAGTTCTTGCGGCGATGGAAGCTGGATGAGTTGCCGCAGTTCATCAACGTATTGCGCGGCGAAATGAGTCTCGTTGGACCGCGTCCGAAAGTCCCCGATCAGCAAATCGGAGTCCTCGTTTGCCTCCCCGGAATTACGGGCGCAGCTACCATCGCGTTTGCGCAGGAAGAGGCATTTCTGGCCGGAATTCCAAACGGCGAACTGGAAGACTACTTTCGCCACGTCCTTCTTCCATTGAAGAATATTCTCGATGCCAACTATATGGCCGAGGCAACGCTTCTGTCCGACCTGCGGCTTATTCAACGCACAGCGCTGAGGCGTTGGAGCGATGTAAGTATGGCCGATCTTCTCGCGTCGGCACTGGGCCATTCGGGCCAATGTGCATGCAGCCTCGACCCATTGCTAAAACCAGATCGGACCTTGCCCGTCGCGCCATGGGCGGTTCAGCCTGTCTGTAAATGTTCTCTTCTCGGACCGAAGTAGAAATGGACTGCTCACTCGCACGGTGCGCCAGTGTCCTATCCATTTCACATGCGCCGTCACTGGTCCACTCTGTGTGAACTAGTTTGTCTGCACAACGCCGCCCATCAGTGGGTCGCTGAAGCCTGACATCCCATTCTCCACTCGTCCGGCATATCGAATCTCACTGTCCGTACCGTCGACCTTTATCGTGAAGTCATACCAGCCATAACTCCGCTTCAGATTCAGAACGGCAGACGTCGTCTGGTCAGGGCCGATACTCTTCGTCACTGTCTCCGACCGGTATGAATTGTCCTGGATCGCAACGCGGACAGGCTGCGGAGACTTATTCTGCAACTCGATGCGCACATTTCCTGTCAGCACATCTCCCTGACGTTCATAACCGGCGCGGACTTCGAGAGGCGATGAAGAGGATTGACCTCGGAAGAAACGGTAAAAGCCATTTGTGCCGGCCACCTCAATGGAATAAGCGGAGCCGGCAAAAAGCGACAGCGGTATCTGCCTCACCAGCGTATCGCCGGCCTTCACTGCATAAGACGCGGCAATCATTCGGGCAGCGGTGCCGGTTCCATCCATGGTGTTGCGCAGATAAACATTGAAGGGAGCGCCCGCCGATTTCGCTCCATGCACCTGGCTTGAAGCGCTCAGTCGAAGTTCATAGTGCGCGCCATCCGCGCTTACATTCCCATCGGCATACAGTTCATAAGGCAGCGCACAGGCGGGGCGGATGCCTTCCTCCTGGCGCACAAGCAAATCGGAATGAACCGGCGCGTGGTTAATCTGCTCGATCTGATCTGCCGTAAGCCTTCGAAAGTTCGATGGAATCTCCTTGAACCGGGCCTTCTCAATGCTCACTACAAACTTGTCGCGGTCGAGCGAGTCCAGCGAAGGCTGCTTTGGATCGTAGGGGCGGAAGACCGAGGTAAGATCTCCCGAGATCGATCGCCTCCACATGCTGATGTTTTCTTCGTGAACTGCCTTACCGAACTTGCCCTCGATAAAGCGCTCCAGAAACATCAGCGTGGAAGTATGGTCGAAGAGTTGCGAATTGACCCAGCCGCCACGGCTCCATGGCGAGGCAATAACCATGGGCACACGAAAGCCCATGCCGATGGGCCCGGTGCGAGCTTCTCTCTCGTCAACTCCCATCCGCAACTCGTCTTGCTTGTAGGTGTACTCGAGTCCGGTGTCGATGCCCGCGGAAGCCCCTCCGGTCTCAGAACGCTTAGGATCGGCAGCGACGAACGATGGCGCATGATCGAAGTAGCCGTCGTTTTCGTCATAGGTGAGTATGAAGATCGTCTTCTTCCAAACCTCTGGATTCCTGGTCAGAATGTCCATCACTTCAGAGATGTACCAGGCGCCATACCAGGGCGCGGTCGGATGATCGGAAAACCTTTCAGGCGCCGTCAGCCATGAGACTGTCGGCAACTTGCCCTCGTTTACATCCTTGCGGAATTGGTAAAGAACGTCGCCTTTCGGAACCTGCATAGTATGCGGTTTGCCCTCGTCTTCAAACGGCAATGGGCGAAGCGCATGATAGTTCGGGTCATCGGAGTTGGTTACAAATGCTGCGTGATGAAGTGTTTTTTCTTCGCTGGAAAGCTGCCGATACCGAATGTCGCCGCTCGTAGTAAGCGATTTCTTCGTCGCCTCTATTCGACTTTGGGCGTCGGCAATCTTCGCGCGCAGCTTCGCAGCTTCGGCCGCGTCTTTCTGCGCGGATAACTCCGTTTCAAACTTCGCAATGTGAGCCGATAACTCGGATATCAATTGCTGACCCGCCAGAACATAGCCCGGATAAGCCTCGACGTTATAGGCTGAAAAACATTCGAGAACATTGTCGCCAAAGTTTGAAAGCCATGCATCTTCCTCGCCAGATAACCCAGAGCGAGCCAGCTCATTCTGGTAAGACTTCCAACTGACTCCCGCCTGCTGCAAACGCTCGGGAAAAGTCTTCCAGGTCATGCCGCCGTCATCGATCTCCTCGTTCCTCATGTGGACTTTCGAGTTCGCTTGCTGCTTGTCGCGGATCGTCCCTGTCCACAGGTAGCAGCGATTGGGCGATGTGCTGGTCATCACCGAGCAATAATTCTGGTCGCAGATCGTAAACGCATCCGCCAGAGCGTAGTAGAACGGCAGATCTTCCCTCGTGTAGTGGCCCATGGTCAAGGGAATTTCCGCATACTCCTTGTCGCCGGAACGCTTGGCTTCCAGCCATCCATCGTGATGGCCTTCGTTCCACGCATCCACCTGACTATTCCGCGAATGAGGAAGCGATCCCATCCATGTGACCCGGGTATCGCGAATGTCCAGCCGCCATGGCAAATAGGAGTTGCCCGCTGCATCAGTCTGCACAAACACCGAGTTGCCATTCGCAAGATGCAAGGCGCGCGGATCGTTGAATCCACGCACGCCGCGTAGGGTGCCGAAAGCGTGGTCGAACGAGCGGTTCTCCTGCATCAGGATCACAACATGTTCGGCGTCGAGGAAGGTCGATCCGGGCGCGGGCTCAATTGCGTATGCCCGTTGAACTGATTCGGGAACCACTCCCGCCACACCAGCGGCGCCGGATATTGCCGCTGCAAGCTTGAGAAAATCGCGTCGAGTATGCATACTCCACTTTGTCTCACACTTACGTTAGAGGCGTGCAAAAACCAGGATCAATCTTCAGACCTGGCCGGAGGTGGCAGGGCCTTACATCGCCGGCAATGTCAACCGGCGGCCGCGCAATCGCGGTTGGATTCAGAATACGCCTTGGGGAACAACGATTCGCCATCGGCCGCAGACATCCATCTCACCGCATGATGCCCTGGCGCTTCGAGTCTGCTAGTCCAGAGTGTCATTGCTGGCCGCTATTAGGCGGGGCCAGTTTCTCTGAGAGCTGTTTGAGCTTGTCGAAATTCTGCTCGACGAAGGCCGCGTTCTCCGGGGTAATGGAGTTTGCCGGATAGTCCTTGATCAAGCCTCCTTTCTTCATGCTGACAATCATCACGTCATTCATGAACGCCAGGCCAACCATAATGTAGTCGCGCGTGGTGAGGCCGCTGGCATGAACCACAGCAGCGGCCTGGGGGAAATCCACTTCCATCACCTTCACCTTTTGATCGATGGTTCCGCTCTCGTCTGAGTCCGAGTCCAGGCGCGTTTTAATAGCCGGGTCGGCCGCGATCATCTTGTTCAGCGCCTGAGATGCGGTGACAAGCTTCTCCACCTTGTCCATAGTCAGCCGGTATTGGCGAACCGCAACGATATCTGCATTCCTGTCTGCGGCGCCCACTGCCTGGGGCGCGGCCGCGGCTGCATTGGAAAGGGCGAATACTGCAACGCAAGCGATGAGCGATGCTGCACGGTGCATCATTCTTCAGCTCCTTTTTCAATTGAATTCTAATTTGCCCGATGGCCCAAACGCAGCTATCGTTCGACCGTCGCGGTCCACGAGCCTGCGGGCGAGCACTCGCCCATCGACGTGCCGTTTTTTACTTCATTGCCTGCCAGCTTGCCGGTGCGCGTACAGCCGGCCTGCAGGATGGTGACCGTGCCGTCCGTTGCAACGGCGACCCGTACGCTGCCTCCTGAGCTGCCCGAAAACGTCGGCATGCCATCAGCGTCCGGACCGGCAGAGGTGTAGGTCTCCGCGCTTCCGCCGGCAAAACGCAGGCGCCAGGTTTTCCCGGCGCGATTCAGGAAGGCCTCGGCCTTTTGCTTATCCTCATCCTCTCGCGCCGCGTTCTCGGTGGCCTGCTGCGCGTCTGTCCACTCGACTTCAACCCAGGTTGAAGCCGAACCTCCGGCCGTCCGCACCGTGAGAATGCATTGCCCTTCCTTATCTCCGGCTTTGCGCATGGCCTTGATTTTCATCTTGATCTCAGTGTCTGAAAGCACCTGGTAAGAGTCGAGCTTGCAGATGGAGTTCGTCTCAATGCGTGCGCCGGTCAGATGAGACCCGGGAAGGGTCACCTCGGTAGTCGCGTCATTGGGAATCGAAGATGGCTGTGCACCGCCGGCATGCAGGTCCGGCTTGGCAGGTCTGCCCGCCTGCGGCCATGCCAAGCCTGGAATACCGGCTAGCAGCAATAGCACCAATGCTGCCTCGGCCGGTCCTGAAGCTCGATTGCGTCGAATCATGCGCCTCTCCCGTCGTTTCGATCGGTGCCCTGGAGCCATCCGCTCCACTGCCACGGCAGTATATCCTTCGCAACGTGGCCGGCAAAGGCATTCTTTCCTGAACCGCCGGATAAGCTTCACCGCGCTTCGAGGAGTCTGTGACGCCCACGATCCGGTGCACTCCGCGGCCGCCGGGCAACCATTCGCAATAAAAGCGCTTCTTACACTAGGGATTCCTCCACCCGAGACGATCTGCCGGCTACACAACTTGCGATGCTTTCAGGGCCCCGTGTGTCGGCGCTTTGCAGTCCTATCAGCGGCCTTCTATTGCCCGGAGTGTGGGCGTGAACGCAGGCGGGGAAGTTCTCCAGAAATGTTTGAATTCTTCGGGCAGCTAACGTGAAAATTGACCCCTTTGAACTTAGCGCCCATCGCAGCCCTTGCTTGCCTATAAGATGACTGTCCTGTCGACCACAATCCGCAGTCGCGCAGTGAACCTTGCGGTCATCGGATTTCTGCTCGGGGTCCCTGCCGCCCGAAGTGAGCAGAGTCCAGTAAGGAAATCCCCTTCAGCGCAACTCAAATCGCTTTCGCTGGAGGAGTTGGGCCAGATCGAAATCACGACCGTATCGAAGCAGCCGAAAGAGGTTTGGCAAACTCCGGCTGCTGTCTTCGTTGTGACCCACGACGACATTCGTAATTCGGGAGCGACAAGCATCCCTGAACTGCTCCGGCTGGTTCCCGGCGTCGAAGTTGCCCGCAGTGAAAGCGGCGCCTGGGCAGTGGGTATCCGAGGCTTCAACAGCGGATTTTCAAAGGACCTGCTGGTTCTGATCGACGGACGGAGCGTCTATACGCCTCTATTTGAAGGCGTGTATTGGGATGTGCAAGACCTCGTCTTCGACGACATCGATCGCATTGAAGTCATTCGCGGGCCGGGCGGCACCATCTGGGGTCCGAACGCGGTCAATGGCGTCATTAACATCATCACCAAAAAGGCTGCCGACACGCAGGGTGCGACGGTCAACCTTACCGGTGGGGGCTCCGTCGACCGGTTTACCGGCGAACTTCGTTTCGGCTTTCGGCCGCTGCCCAAAATTCAGATGCGTGTCTTTGCCAAGGGCTTCAATCGCGGCTCTGAAGCCGACCCGAATGGCGATCCGTACGACGACTGGCATCAGGAGCGGCTCGGGATTCGCGCCGACTGGCAGCCGAACGCCCACGATAGCGTGACTCTGTCCTCCATGGCCTATGGCGGCGTCACCGGAGACCAGAACACCATCGGCGAGTTTTATCCGCCCTCGCAACTTGTCGTAGACGGCCACCAGGCGGTCTCCGGCGGCGATGTCATTCTGCGTTGGGACCACGCGTCGGCGGGAGAATCCGGCTTTTACGTCGAGGGTTATTTCGACCGCACCGGCCGGGCCACATCGCAATTCACTGAGACGCGCAACACCATCGATGTCGACTTTATCGGCCACATTGCGAAGCTGCCCGGACAGGATCTCATTCTCGGAGGCGGGCTGCGGGAAAGTCCCAGCAATCTCGTCCAGACTCAGGCGACGGTAAACTTCACGCCCAACAAGATCAACAACTATGTCTATAGTCTGTTCGCGCAAGATGCGTTCCGGCTTATTCCGGCTCGCCTTACCCTGACCCTCGGTTCCAAGTTTGCGGATGACAAGTATAGCGGCTGGGGAGTTCAGCCCACCGCGCAATTGCTCTGGCACCCGCGCAGCACCACCACCCTCTGGGGTTCCATCGCGCGTGCGCTCAGGACGCCGGGACGTCTGGATCGGGACCTTAGCCTGCTGGGAGATATCACTCCCTCCGGCCCCGACGGGCCGATCTTCCTCCAGGTTGAAGGAAATCCCGACTTTGTTCCCGAGGTGCTGATTGGCTGGAGCGCCGGCTATCGACAGCTTCTTTTGCGGAAGCTCTATGTGGATACGGCCGCGTTTCACAATCAGTATGACAATCTCGAAAGCTATGGCGGCCCGGCGCCGGTCATCACCCTGCCCACCAATCCCTATCCATTCGAGCAAATCAATATCCAGTTTGCCAACGGGCTTCGCGGAGTGTCGGACGGATTGGAGATTGCGCCCGACTGGAAGCCCGAACCGTGGCTCGAGTTGCGCGGTAGTTTCTCGCATGTTCACGTCGAGCTTCACTCGAAGGCGGGCTTCGATCAGGATTCGTATGCTTCCGGCGTAGAAGGCGGCAGCCCGCACCGTGAAGCTTCGGCGCAAGCTATCTTCAAGCTTCCCCACAAAATCGAGTTTGTGCCCGATTATCGATTCGTCAGCGCGCTGCCTGCCGACAGCATCCGGAGTTATCAAACAGCGGACGGCCATATTTCTTTCCGAGTTTATAAACACTTCGACTTGGCGGCAACCGGCAGAAATTTACTTCAGCCAAGGCACGAAGAGATCACCGGCGACAACAGCAATGCCGTGGGCATTCGCCGCGAAGTGGTCGCAGCTCTGAACTGGAATTGGTAGCACCGGCCGGTCTCCCCGGGCGGAAAGGATGTCTTTCCGAATTCGTCTCGGATCAGGCTTTTCCGCAGCTTGTTCAACCACATCACTGGGAGCTGATCCGGGAACGAATCTGCATTCCGATTCGGCGAACCGGAATTTAACTCCATCCTGGAGCTCGATTAACTAGCCGCGATAAAGTTTGATTCGTCCCTGGACTTCTTGGCAACGTACATCGCAGCGTCGGACGCGCTCAGCAGGCTGTCTCTGGTTGTGCCGTCCTCCGGATACAAGGCCAGACCAACACTGGCGGACCCGTGCAGGATGCGCCCATCGATCATGAACGGCTCATCGAAACAGCGCTTCAGGCGATGGACGATGTCCTCCGCAACGCTGCGATTGGGCACTGAAGAAAGCAGGATGGCGAACTCATCGCCGCCGAGCCGGCCCAGCATGTCGCAACCCCGCAACTGCCTCTTCATACGCGTTACCACTTGTTGCAGATAAATGTCGCCAACGCGATGGCCGTAGCGGTCATTCACCTGTTTGAACTCATCGAGATCGATGTAAATCAGCCCAAATATCCCTGCGGTCTGGCACGCATCGTCTATAAGTTCGTCCAGATACCTATCGAGCGCGAAGCGATTGTGAATGTCAGTCAGCTGATCGAACTCCGAGCGCCGGCGCAGGTCGGAATAAAGCCGGCGAGTTTCGATGGCCAAAGCTGCCAGCGCGGCAGCGGCCGACAATGCTTCCGATTCGCCCGCGTTTGGTTTGGTCAACGCATCGAATGCGGCAAGGATAGTTCCGACCGGTAATCCGGTACGAGCCGTCATATCCTCCTCAACGATCCGGAGGGCCGATAGTTTCGGCGGACAGTTGCCCAGTTGCGCTCCATCGGTGAGTTGGCACCAGCAGGGAGCGCCGTGCAGCCGGAAGGAAACCAGCTCAGTAATTTCTTCGATGATTTCAGTAAGGTCCCGTGCGCCATTGATATCTTCGAGAATGCTGCTGCGCCGCCGTTCAATGTAAGCCAGCTCAGCCGTGTGGCGACGCGCCCGACGCTCGATGATCCAACTCCTCGCTCCACCCATAACCAGAACCAGCATCAGCAAGCCCACCAGCAGTAACAGGTTTTGAACGCTCAACATGGTGGGTTTGGCAACTACGGCAATGTCGTCGAAAGAGCGAAGCAGAATATTGAACGGCACTTCTTGTCCGGGGTTGATCGCATTCGCTTGCACAATGACACAGATTCCGGTGACGCGGATTCTGGAGCCCAGTGCAATCTCATTCATGGCGGGCAGCGAACTGGGCGCGGGCGGGTGACGGTAGATTGCGGTGAACAAGCGGTTATCTGATTTCAGGACATACTCGTCCTGCGACGCCTCCCGGACTTCTGTCTCCACCTCGCCCTCGATGGAAACCAGATCGTACATATGACCGTCGGGCGTGTTGCTGCTCCAGTAGCCCAGTTGATGCCAGGTGGCAGGCTGCGGCTTGATGGGCTGGAAGATCTGGCGGTCCCGGATTTCGCCGTCGGTCAGAACCAGCAGCCGTTCATGCGCGTCGGGGTACCCCGTGACGTCGGCCTGATCGCCGATCTGCAGCGGCTCGCGGGTATGGGTGTCGATCCACAGGCTCTTCACTCCATCCTGCAGCACAATGGCCGAGCCCGGTTGATAGTAGGTGATGGTTCCTTGAACGCGCACCCTGGGAGTGAGATCGTTCATGTGATACACCGCGAGCACCTGGTCCATGGGAGTGAGCGGAAGAAACCATGGATTAGCGCTTGCGTGCTTGAGAATCTTGATGTCGGCGAGAGATGAGACGTAGAGCACTATCCCCGTCTGCTGCATCTTGTCATCGAATTTGCCGGCTGCGGCGCCGGTGATCTCGACCTCCGCATCCAGCAGATCCTTCAGCGCATTGGTATCGTCGGCATCCAGATTGGCTTCGAAATGCCCGCCCTCGGTAAGCAACTGGAGGCGAGCGCTCCGCACCGCGGCCATGGGACTCACCACCAGATCCGCGGCGCGGACAAAAGCATGCACCGTGACCAGTTGGCAATCGTACTTGGCGCGAATCAACTCGTCGAAAGTGGCTGGAATTGGTGCAGGTGGATCGCCATGATGAAGCAGCGTGATGCTTTGGCCGATTACCAGCGGGCGAAAGCTCGCCTGCATTCGTCCGTGAACCAGGATGCGGTCTCCGGCAGCCAGCGGCATGGGTGAGGGCGGCCGGACGAAGATTGCATTCCCGCCGTCTTCAACAAACAGCAGGTTTTCATAATTGCGCGAGTATGCGACCGTCGCTTCAAATTCGACGGGCGGGGCCTGCCTGGCCTCTGCGTTGCTGAGGGCGTGTATAGCTTGAAGCGTCGTGAGGGTGTTTGGCGGCGCAGCAAGGCTCGTCGATGCCAAGCCGAGGATTGTCGCCAGCACGGGTATAAATCGCTTCATCTAACACGTCCGATCGGACCCGTCACATCAGAATTGGGCCCGCGTCGATCAATTGCAGTTGAGATGCTTGACAGTGATACTAGGCGGACTTCCAGAGAACTCGCCATGCCACTTCGGTGTGAGGATCGCTACGGTTTCCCATTACTGAACTAACACGGTCAGGGCATCGATTCCGGAACGATTCACAGCTCGAAATTCGGCGTTCCACCGCTGCACCGTGACGCAGCGTGCCCGCGGTCGCCATGGTCCGCAACATGCCGGTCGGCCTCCGGCATCCGCACGGCAATCGAGGCCTCAGCGCAACAAGTACATTTCCACATGGGGCCCTACATATTGGGCTTGCACTTCTCCGCAACCCCAGTTATAGTTCTTTTACTTTGTGGTTCCGGACGTTTCCGCGTCCGGCGAAGATGGGAATCCGGTGAGAATCCGGAACTGCCCCGCAGCGGTAAGCAGGAACGAACGCCCCATCGGCACTGGCTTCATTTTGAAGCTGGGAAGCCGGGCAAGTAGGCAGCCTGCAAGTCCGAAGACCTGCCACCAAGACATTCGCTTACGCCTCCGAGGGGAGGTGAGGTGGCAGTGGCTTTTTCGCCTTTTTAGAGGCGTCCTCCGCTGTTTTCTCGCTCGTCTTCTCCGGGGCCAAGGAGAGCAGTCCATGGCCACCACCCAATCAAGACTTTCCGATTTGCTTCCCGGCTTTCCCGTGCCTGAGGAAACGCCGACCATGCATGTACGCAAACGCAACGGTTCGCTCGAGCCGGTCGACGTGAATAAAATTGTCCGCGCAGTGCAGCGATGCTCCTATGGCCTCTCGCAGGTGGACGCGATGCGCATCGCATCGAAGACCATCGGCGGTCTTTATGACGGCGCGACGACGGGCGAACTGGATGCGATGTCGATCGACACCGCGGCGTCTCTCATCGCCGAGGAGCCGCAGTATTCAAAGCTTGCCGCGCGCCTGCTCCTTGGCACCATCGTCAAGGAAGTCGCGGGGCAGAACCTGCACTCGTTTTCGCAATCCGTCGAACATTGCCATCGGCAGGGCGTGGTCAACTCGGCTACGGCGGAGTTTGTCCGCACTCATGCGCGCAAGCTGAATCACGCCATCGACGACCAGCTCTCTGACCGGTTCGAGTACTTCGGCCTCAGAACCGTCTACGATCGCTATCTGCTTCGCGATCCCTTCTCGCGCAAAGTGGTTGAGTCGCCGCAGTATTTCTTTCTGCGCGTAGCCTGCGGTCTTGCCGGCACGCCGATGGAGGCGATTGAGTTCTACCGGCTGATTGCGTCGCACGATTACATGCCGAGCTCGCCCACGTTGTTCAACTCCGGCACCAAGCACGCACAGATGTCGTCCTGCTATCTGCACGATTCGCCGCTTGATTCTCTGGAGGCGATATACGACGCCTACAAATCGGTGGCCATGCTCTCGAAATTCTCCGGCGGCATAGGACTTGCCTTCCATCGCGTGCGCTCGGAGGGCTCGCTGATCCGCGCCACAAATGGGCTCTCGAACGGCATCGTTCCCTGGCTTCGCACGCTGGACAGTTCAGTAGCCGCCGTCAACCAGGGCGGTAAGCGCAAGGGCGCCTGCTGCGTATACCTTGAGCCGTGGCACGCGGATATCGAGCAGTTTCTGGAGCTTCGCGAGAACACCGGAGATTTATCGCGCCGCACCTACAATCTGAATCTCGCCAACTGGATTCCAGACCTGTTCATGCGCCGGGTCGAGGAAGACGGCGTATGGTCGCTCTTCGATCCCAAGGCGGTTCCGCATCTGCCGGACCTGTTCGGAGATGAGTTCGCGGCGGCATACGAGAAAGCCGAGGAAGAGAAGCTGTATGCGCGCCAGATCAAGGCGCGCGATCTCTATGCGCGCATGATGCGATCGCTTGCCGAGACCGGCAACGGCTGGATGACCTTCAAAGACGCCTGCAATCTGAAGTGCAACCAGACCGGCAAGAATGGCAACGTCATTCATCTTTCAAATCTATGCACCGAAATTACCGAGGTGACTTCGCGGAATGAAACGGCAGTCTGCAACCTTGGCTCCATCAACCTTGCCCGCCATGTGAAGGATGGTGCATTCGATTTTGAAAAGCTGGCAGAGACGGTGCGAATTGCCGTTCCCATGCTCGATCGCGTGATCGATATCAACTACTACCCCGTGCCGCAGGCGGCAAGCGCGAATGAAAGATGGCGCCCGGTCGGCCTCGGTATCATGGGCCTTCAAGATGTGTTCTTCCAGCTTCGCTTGCCGTTCGATTCGCCCGAGGCCCGCTACCTCTCTGCGCAGATTCAGGAAGAGATCTATTTCCATGCGTTGATGGCTTCATGCGAATTGGCAGAAAAATGCGGCGCTCATCCATCATT
>DASXFF010000111.1:0-68826 GCA_036489735.1 Occallatibacter sp.
GTCGAAGAATCTACGGCTGTCTTTCTCATACTCAACACCGCACGAAGAAGGGGTGCCCCAGGGTCCCGATTCTGGGACCTGGGATACCACGATCTTCCATATTTCGACTTCATCATCTTGAGCAAAGTTTGCAGGGTTGCCCCATCCTTAAACTCGACGCACCGCCGCGAGTTTTGGGGTGGGAAACCACCAACCTTCCCCAAACCGTTCGTCCCTTCGGAATCGAGGCAGACAACTTTCCCGCTCTCATCCATCACTTTTAGGGAACACTCCACTCTCTTGCGGTGTCTAAACTGTCAGCGAAGCATCGCCGAGGAACCAACTGAATCTCTGTTCATCATTGCTCGCGAGCGCATGCCGCTCCTTCCTCGTCTTGACTTAAAGATTCTCTCGCTTGCTTTCCTCAGGTACTACGAAATGTCTAATCGGGAACATGCGCATCAAAATCCCTTCAACCCGGCACGACAAGAACCCAGTTGACCTTGCCGCGATTATATGTTACTGTCTGTAACACGACGGCATGTAACACATGCTCCATTGCACTTTTTGCTTCCCAAAGGTGGATATGAAACGCTTTCTCCGCTTTGCCGCACTTTGCCTGGCTCTCGCTTTCCTGCTTCTTCCCGTCGCCGCCGCGGCGCAAACCGCCACTCTCCACGGCCAGGTCGCCGACCCCAGTGGCGCCGTCATTCCTGGCGCTCAAATCTCGCTCACCGGCGGCGCGCAGCCCATCCACACCCAATCCGGTGCCGACGGCCAATACTCGATTCCCTCTCTGGCGCCCGGCTCCTACTCCGTCTCCGTCACGGCAGTCGGTTTCGCGCCCCTCACCATTCCTGATGTCGCTCTCACCGCCGGCCAGTCAAAATCTCTCAATCTGCCGCTCGCCATCGCCTTTGAAAAACAAGAGGTTCAGGTCCAGGGCGAAACGCAGTCCGTCGGCCTCGCACCGGATCAGAACGCCAGTGCCACCGTCATCAAGGGTAGCGACCTCGACGCGCTCTCCGACGATCCCACTGAACTGCAAAACGAATTGCAGGCGCTCGCCGGCCCCGCGGCCGGTCCCAACGGCGGCCAAATCTACATCGACGGATTCGAAGGCGGCCAGATCCCGCCCAAATCCGATATCCTCCAAATCCGCGTCAACCAAAATCCATTTTCCTCTGAGTACGACCGCATCGGATACGGCCGTATCGAGATCATCACCAAACCCGGCACGCAAAAGTTTCATGGCTCCATCGGCGGATGGGGTACCAGCTCCGCCCTCGGCACCGCCAACCCCTTCCTGCCGGCCGAGCCCAGCTACTGGCAGATCGGTAATTGGGACGAAATCGGCGGCCCACTCTCGAAAACTTCTTCATGGCTCTTCGACGCCAATGACATTCACCGTCAGAACCAATCGATCGTCGATGCGCTCAATCCCGCAACTCTCAACTCCAACATCATCGAGGGCTATCCCGCGCCGATGGAGTACTTCAATCTCATCCCGCGCGTTGACTTCACCATCAGCAAGAACAATTTCATGAGCGTTCGCGATCAGTACACAAGATACTCGGCGCAGGGAGTCGGTGTCGGCGCGCTAATTCTTTCCGATCAGGCCACGGGCGGTCTCAACTGGAGCAACGATGTCCAGATCGGCGATACCTGGGTTGTGAGCCCGCGCTTGCTCATGGAGCCCCGTTTCCTCTGGCGTCGCGTCAGCAACAACGCCACCTCCAACTCCCCCGCCCCGGCCATCTCGGTTCAAGGCGCCTTCACCACTGGCGGCAGTGGCGAGGGCACGCTCCACGATCATCAGGACCAATTCACGCTGCAAAATTACGGTACCGCGACTCTTGGCGTTCACACTTTGCGCTTCGGCGGGCGTGCCCGCGCATGGCGCGATGCCGATTATTCAACCGGCAGTTCCAACGGCAACTACTACTTCAACTGCGCGCTCTCCTCCCAATGTGCCGCCTCCTATCAATCTGGAACTCCTGAAAAATATTCCGCCACCGTGATTGAAAATCCCGTTGCTCGCGCCCTTCTCTTCGATGGCTCGCTCTTTTTGCAGGACGACTGGCGCGTGAACCACAGTTTGCTTCTCGGCCTCGGCCTGCGCTACGAAGGCCAGAACTACATCCACGATCACGCCGATTGGGCGCCGCGCATTGCTTTTGCATGGACGCCCGGCCATCCCGGAAAAAATCCGCCAAAAACAGTCATTCGCGGCGGTTATGGCTGGTTCTACAACCGCTTTATTATGTCTACTGCCTTCACCTCCGGCTCCGAACCGTATGTCATCACCGCCATTCACGACAATCGAATCAACCAGCAAAGCTACACGGTCACAGACCCCAACTCCGTCTTTCCGGCTTACCAATTCAACGCCGCCCAGCCTCAGCCCATCCCGGCGTCCGCACTCGCCTCCATGGCTTCCTCCATCCCCACATTTCACTCCGTCGATCCACATTTCCACGCCGCGCTCGACATGCAGGGCGGCATCGGCATTGACCGCCAGATCGCCAAACACATCACCGGCAACATCACCTACCTCTACACACAGGGCGTACACCAATATATGTCGAACAACGTAACCGCGCCCACCTTCGACATCGCCGATTACACCGTCACAGGCCCCACGCCCTCCACGTATAACTACCAATTCCAGTCGGAAGGCTTCTACCGCCAGAATCAGCTCATCGTCTCTTCCGCTCTCCAACTCAAGAAATTCACCTTGAGCGGCAACTACGTTTTGAACGATGCCCGGAGCGACACGCAGGGCATCAACTCATTCCCCTCGGTAGCGCAGGACCCGGGCTTGGATTACGGGCGCGCAACTTTTGGCATTCGTCAGCGCTTTCTCGCAATCTTCAGCTATTCCGTGCCGCACGGCTTCGTGCTTGGAGCCTATATGGCAGCACAGTCCGGCACGCCTTATAACCTGACCATTGGCGAAGATCTCACGGGCAACAACCAGTTCAATGCACGCCCGACCTACGGAACATGCGGCGACCCCGGCGTCCTGACCACCCAATATGGCTGCCTCGACACCGATCCAATCGGCAAAAACGAACCCCTCGTTCCCTATGGCGCGGGATTGGGACCCACGAACACCGTTGTGCACGTCCGCATCAGCAAGAATTTTGGAATCGGACCAAAAATAAAAACCGCAGGCGAAGGCGAGTCTTTCACTCCCGGAGGTGGAAACGTCAGCACCCGGGGTCTCGGCAGCGGTGGACCCTCCATCAAACTCGATGCCTCAGCACCGCGCCGCTACAATCTCACGCTCGTCGCCGGCGCCAACGACATTTTCAATATTGTCAATCTCGGCACGCCGAATGGCGTCTTGCTTTCGCCGCTCTTCAATCAGACGCAAACGCCCGCCGGCGGCCAGTTCGCCAACAGCCTTCCCGGAACGCGTACCATCGTCTTCCAGTCGACCTTTACGTTTTGATTGGTTGAAGGGCTCTCGCTTCACACAGTCTCTGTTCCCTGTTGACTGTTGCCGCTTTTCTCTATTGACTATTTTCTACTGGCTATTCCCTGTTCCCTGTTGCCTATTTCCCTGCTCTTCATTCGCTGTTCCCTGTCGCCTTATTTCTACTTCTCTCTACCGGCTATTGGTTATTCTCTATTCCCTGCCTTTAGCGCGCCGGTCAGGCTCGCCGCGTTCGCCACGTCGTGGCTCTTGCACCACGATTCCATTCCCTTCACCAGCCGTTCCGTCGCGCGCGGATCGGCGTAACTTGCCGTGCCCACCTGCACCGCCGTCGCCCCGGCCAGCATGAACTCCACCGCGTCTTCCGCGGTCACAATCCCACCCATACCCAAAATCGGAATCTTCACCGACTGCGCCGCTTCGTACACCATGCGCAACGCGATGGGCTTGATCGCCGGCCCTGACAGCCCTCCGGTCACATTGCTCAGCCGCGGCCTCCGCTCGTTGGCGTCAATCGACATGGCAAGAAATGTATTCACCAGGCTCAATGCATCTGCGCCTGCTTCCGCGCAAACGCGTGCCATTTGCCCAATTGAAGTCACGTTTGGCGAGAGCTTCACAATCAGCGGTTGAATCGCCACTCTCTTTGTTCGCTCTACCAACTCTTCCAATACGAAAGCGTCGGAGCCGAACGACATTCCACCCGCGCGCACATTAGGGCACGACACGTTCAATTCGTAGGCTGCAATTCCCTCTGCATCGTTCAACCGGTCGACCACCCCGATGTAATCGTTCACCGTGTGCCCGAACACATTCACAATTACTTTGCAACTTGGGTGCCGGCTCATCGGCGGCAGCTTCCGCTCGATAAAATCTTCAACTCCCACGTTCTGCAATCCGATGGCGTTTAGCATTCCCGCCGCCGTCTGCACGATGCGCGGTGGCGCGTTGCCGGCCATCGGTTCCAGCGAGATTCCCTTGGTCACGATCGCGCCCAGCCGGTCCAGCGAGACGATCTCCTCAAACTCGATTCCGTAACCAAACGTGCCGCTGGCGGCGATCACCGGATTCACAAGCTCCAGTCCAGCGAACGAGACTCTCATGTCCGGCTTCACAATCGGCAATCTTCCTTTCCAGCGCAGCCAAAGGGCTTCGCGCCATGCGCATTCCCGCCGGCGCCCCTCAGCTCTCCGATTCATCATACTTGGCGTGCCATCAACGCACGCGCCCTCGCCGAAACCATAACCTGCTCGCCGGGAATGGAGGGTAGCCGCACCTAAACGCGGGCGACTTGTCCTCCGCCGGAAATGAGGGTGCCCCCAGTCCGGGGTCCCCACGGACAGGTCCACGTCCGTGGGGTGGCGATCCCTCGCCTTTGGGATCGGGAATCAAAGTCACGCTCGTCACAGTCAGTGCGCCAACACCCGGAGAATGAGGGTGCCCCGTCCTAACTTGTTAGGGCGGGAAGCACTGAACCGGACCGACCCGGTTATTGGCTCGTGTTCCTATCTGTTCCCGCCCGGCTCGCCGGCTACAAAATCAACGCTACATTTTGCGTCAGACACAAAAAAACCTCCAGCCACCGCCGAAGGGTCTGCTCATTTCTCTTATCCCTCTTTTCCCTTATCTCTTATCTCTCTTCTCTCTTATCTCTCTTTTCTCTCATCTCTTTTCTCTGATCTCTTATCTCTCTTCTCTCTGCTCTCTGCTCTCTTTTCTCTTATCTCTTATCTCTTATCTCTCTTTCCTGTTCCCCGCCTTTCTCACCTCCACCGAAAAATCCTGATCGAAACCGCGAACGGTGCCGCAAACCAAAACAACAAAATCGCAATCGGCATCGTCAACTGCGCCAATGAAGTGCCCTGCAACATGTTCCCGCGCAGCGCATCGATGGCCGCCGTCAGTGGCAGCGCCTTCACCAGCGGCAGAATCACGGCCGGAAAACGCGATGCCGAGAAAAATACTCCCGACAGAATCCACATCGGAAGCATCACCAGGTTCATCAGTCCACTCACCGCCTCCATTGTCTTCGCCCGCGACGCCACCAGCAGCCCCAGCGCAGAAAAAGACAGCGACGTCAAAACGCAAAGCAGCGCAAGCTCCCAAAGCGCACCCCGGAACGGCACGCCAAACACGAGCTTCGCAAATCCGAGGAACACCACCACCTCAACCGCCAGCATCACCAGCCGCGACATCAAATATCCCGCCAGGTACTGCCACTTGGGCATCGGTGATGCGACCAATCGTTTCAGCAGCTTCTTCTGCCGCCCGTCTACAATCGAGAACCCCAGTCCCCACATCGCCGAGCCCATCAAATTCATCCCCAGCAATCCCGGCACAACAAAATCGATATATCGCGAGCCCGTCTCGTGTACCTGTTCGTTCGCGGCCGTCACCACGTCCTTGCGTCCCGCCGCCACTTGAATCGCGTCGCCTGCAATCATCCGCGCCGTCCGCGCATCGGGATTCGTATTGTCGTACCGGTATACCACTTCGTTGCCGCTCTGCTCCGCCAAAAGCACAATTGTTCCCACCGCCAGCGCATGTTGGCCTGCGCTCTCATCCATTTCCGTCGCCTTCAAACCCTTGTCCGCTGCCAGCGCCTGTGTCAGCTGTTCAGTCGTCGCCCCCACCGGCAGTACATCCGCAGGCCGGTTGCGAAATGCTATTCCCAATCCGATGGCCAGCAGAATCGGAAAAATAAAAATCCAGAAGATCGCCTCAGGCTCGCGCAGCGTCAGCTTCAGCCGTGTCGCCGTTAGTTGAAACAAACTGCTGGTTTCAAGATTCTTCATCGCGCAATCAACCGTGGGGTGCCCCCCCTTGGCGCGCTTTTGTCTTTGCGCCAAGGGTGGGATACCTCTGGTCCTCCATTCTGCAAAAACTTTTCAGCTTACTCATCTCGCAAATTCCTTCCCGTCAGCCGTACAAACACGTCTTCCAGCGTCGCCGAGTGTGTTCTGAACTCGCTCAGATGCAGCCCCTGCTCTTCGAGCGCCGCAAAAATCCGCGGTACCGCCGTGTGCAGCTCGCTCACCGAAAGCTGGTGAACGCTGGCATCCACGCGATGCGACTGCACCCCCGGAATCGCCGTCAACGCCTCCGTATTCAGCACGAGCCCGGATGCCCCATCCAAGCTTTGCTTGGGTGGGAAGCTCCCGCTCATGGGTGCCCCCGGTCCCTCGCCTTTGGGGACCGGGGTACTTACCGCAAACTCCACAATGTCCTCGCCGCCCACCGTCGCAATCAATTCCTTCGGCGTGCCCATCGCGATCACTTTGCCGTGATCCATAATCGCCACGCGATCGCACAACCGCTCTGCCTCATCCATATAATGCGTGGTTAAAATAATCGTTCGCCCCGCCTGCTTCAACTCCTCCACCAAGTCCCACAAGTGCCTGCGCGCCTGCGGATCGAGCCCTGTCGTTGGCTCATCCAGAAACAGTAGTTCCGGATTGCCCACCAGCGACGTGGCCATCGCCAGCCGCTGCTTCTGTCCGCCGCTCAGGCCGCCCACGCGCGATCGCCGCTTCTCTTCGAGCTGCGCCAGCTTGATCGATTCATCCACAGTGATTCCGTTCCGGTAGAAACTTCGGAACAGCCGCAGCGCCTCCTCCACGGTCAACTTGTCAGGAAACTGCGTCTCCTGCAGTTGAACCCCGATGCGCTGCCGCAACTCATCGGCGCCGGTCTGCCAATTCAACCCCAGCAGCTCCACCGTTCCCTCATCCGCCGCTGTCAGCCCCTCGCAAATCTCAATCGTCGTTGTCTTCCCCGCGCCGTTCGGCCCCAGCAATCCAAAGCACTCACCCTTTGCGACATCGAGATCGATCCCATCCACCGCCTGCACATCGGCAAACGCCTTCTTCAGCCCGCGAATCCGCAACGCCGCGCCCGCGCCTTCCGGTGCGTGCATACTCCCTGCATTCGCGTGTCTTGCCGCGTCTCCCATCGACCTAGCTTAGCGCATCAATCTCTACACAATTGTGAAGGACTCGCGACGCCCGGCCCTTCCGCCACTGAACCGTCAACCCGGAGCTTCTGACAGCTGAGAGCTGAAAGCTGATGGCTATATTGGATGCCATTCTGAAACGCGAAACCTGACACCTGAATCCTCCCGTTATACTCGCTCCATGCTCCTCCGTCCTGCCCAGCCCTCTGACGCTCTCGCCATCGCGCGCGTTCACGTGCGCGCCTGGCAACATGGCTACGCCGGAATTCTCCCCGCCAGCTACCTCAATAAAATCCGACCCGAAGACCGCGCCGACAAATACGACCTCTCCAACTCCGATCCCCTCAAACCCCACACTATCGTCGCCGTGTCGGGCAACATCGTGCACGGCTTCTCCACCACACAGCCCTCGCACGAGGCCGACCTTCCCAACCACGGCGAGCTCACTGCCCTCTATGTCGATCCGCATTCCTGGGGACTCGGCGTCGGCGTCGCATTAGTAGCGGCTGCCCGCGCCCACATGGCCTCGCTCGGCTTGCGCCACGCCTACCTCTTCACACTGGTCGACAACCTTCGTGCCCAGCGCTTCTATAAAACCGATCAGTGGACCCCCGACGGCCTCGACCGCACCGACACTGTCTGGGGCATCGCCGTCCATGTCCTTCGTTTCCAGCGCAACCTTTAGTGTCCTGGCGCCGAAGTTCATATCAAAATCAACGGGTCATCCTGAGCGAATTTTGGTGCGCTTTTGCGCCAAAATGAGTCGAAGGACCTGCATTTTGGGGCTTCGACTTATGATGCGAACTTCAGTAACAGGACCCTAGTAGCCCGCACTGCGGCTAAAGAGTCTTCTTCATCTGCTGCAGCGGTTCTGACGAGCCCGCGTTGCAGGCAAAAGACCGTAACCCCAGGTCGTAAGTCTGAGGTATAAAGGTCCCAACAAACCCGTAGCCCCGGAGGGGCGTAAGAATAGATCTTCTTCTCGCGATCCAATCCTAGGACCGGGGAAGCCGGCAACAATTGGAGCCCAGCGATTTGTCGCAATTCATGACCACATCATCCAGAGCTTCGATCGCCGCATGCATCCTCGCGGCAGGTTTCACGATCCATCTTTCGGCGCAAAATGCGCCCGCTGATTCGAATCGCGTCACCGCGCCGTCCATCACCGCCGCTTCGGCTCTCAATGACGCGATCGTTGTCACTCTTTCGCAGGCAATGCAGGGCGCTACCATTCGCTACACCATCGACGCCTCTGCACCAAACGCCTCTTCGCCAATCTATGAGGCGCCGTTTCTCGTCGCATCCAATCTCACCGTCCAGGCCATCGCAGTCGCACCCGGCGGTGCCATCAGCCCGCCGGCCTCCAAGACATTCGCCCCCAATATTCCGCCTGGAACGCTCGTGTGGAGCGATGAGTTCTCGAACGCCACCGGCGTCAATGCACAACCCGACCCAACCGTGTGGACCTACGACACCGGATCCAGCGGCTGGGGAAACAACGAACTTGAAGAGTATTGCGCATGGGGTTCGTCGATTTCTCCGTGCGCCAGCTCCGACCCCAGCGCTTATGTGGGAACCGACGGCTACCTCCACATCGTGGCTGCCGAGCCTTCGCCCGGCGTTTACACGTCGGCCCGCCTGAAAACAAAAAGCCTCTTCAGCTTTCGCTACGGCCGCATTGAATTTCGCGCGCAGGTGCCGGAGGCGCAAGGCTTCTGGCCAGCCGCCTGGCTCCTCGGCAACAATCTCGCCACCGCCGGCTGGCCCGCTTGTGGCGAGATGGACGTGCTCGAGCGCGTCAACGCAGCTGCTGCTCCTGATTGGAACGAAGGGTCGGTCCACGGCGCCGGCTTCATCGGCACCCATCTCGGCACTCGATACAACTTTGCTTCTGGCCAGACCGCTGCAGGCTGGCACACCTACGGCATGATCTGGAACAAGGGCAGCGTGGCCTACTATGTCGACAATCCCGACCGCCCCTACATCGTCTACACGCCTTCGAGCATCGCGGCCTTCAGCGGTTCAATCTGGCCGTTCGATTCGGCCCAGGCCAGCTTCATCATCCTCAACCTCGCCGTCGGCGGAGCGTGGCCCGGGCCTCCCAGCCCCAGCACTCCATTTCCCTCGCAAATGTTGGTTGACTACGTGCGTATCTACACAAACTGACTCCGGGGTTTCGCTCGCCGCGACGGTCGCATCTGGCCTTTTCCCCTGCGGCGCCGTCGCTCCCACTTCTCACCCGCACTTCTCGCCGCAACCGTCTCGCCAACGAATCCGTAACCTATTTATTATCAGTATGATATAGCAACACCCACCCTGCAACCTATGGGTCATCCCCCGGCTCCCGTGGGTGATATCGATCCCACTCCGCTGCACGTATCATTCCTCTAGGTTTTTTCTCAGGATATCCAGGAGTCGCCGGGTTTCGAATGTTTCCTCGCCCGCGCATTGCCATTGCCCTCGTTGTCATTCTGGCCGCAATCTCTGCGCCTATCCTGGCGTCCGTCTACCTCGCCTGGCACCAAAGCCTTTCATCGCAGAAGGCGCAAGGCCTCACCTACTCACACGATGTTCTTCGTCGCGTAGATGAAACCGCGCAACAGTTCGCAACAGCAAAGCGTGAGATGGATCATGCGCATTTGGCGCCGTGCTCGCCGCAGGACCTCGCGATGCTGCGCCAAATCGCTCTCGGCTCCAGCTACCTGCAGGCTGTCGCTCGAGCTTCCCGCAATTCCGTCCTTTGCGATTCTCAGGGCGTGACAACCCCCGCTTCGCTCGGACCGCCGAGCCTGATCTCCGCACATCATGTCGCGGAGTACTTCAACATCAAGCTTTCTCCCCGGCAGTGGCGTCCGCTCGACGTTTTTGTCGCTGGCCAAACCGCCGCTGTCGTCGATCCCAGCCTCGCCATCGATGTCGCCACCGAAGGCCCCGACATCGAACTGACTGTCTTTGTGCCTTCCGCTCCTGATCGCACGCGCATTGCCTCTCTCGGCGGCAACTTCCGCGCGAATTGGTTTCAGACCATCCCGCCGGGAAGCGAAAATACAGTCCTCGAAAACGGATATATTGTCACCCAGGCTCGCTCAGCAAAATGGGATTTGGCCGTCGTTTCCGCCATCCCCGAGCATTATGTCTATCTGCACGTCTTTCACTTCGCTCTCATCTTCACCCCCATTGGCGTGCTCTGCGGCATTCTCCTCGCCTGGGCCGTCAACTACATCGCACAGCATCGCTCTTCATTTCCCACCACTGTGCGCCGCGCCGTCCGCAACCGGGAGTTCTTTGTGGAATACCAGCCCATCGTGGAACTCCAATCGCGCCGCATCGTCGGAGCCGAAGCGCTCGTCCGCTGGAAGACTCCGCTCGCCACCATTCCGCCCGATCACTTCATTCCCCTGGCGGAAGAGCGCGGTCTCATGCATCTCATCACCGGCCAGGTCCTCGCCATGGTCGCGTCCGATCTTCCGCGCATTCTGGCGCTCGATCCCAGCTTTGAAGTCGCCATCAATATGTCCTCCAGCGACCTCAAATCGGGCCAGACCATTGAGCGCCTCGATCACCTGCTCGCCGCCACAGGCGCGCAGCCGCGCAACATCGGCATCGAAGCCACGGAACGCGCTTACCTCCATGATCGCGAAACCGCACAGCTCATCGGCGTGCTTCGCAGCAAAGGCTTCCGTGTCGCGATCGATGACTTCGGCACCGGCTACTCCTCGCTGGCCTGCCTCCAGTCGCTGTCGCTCGATACTCTCAAAATCGATAAGGCCTTCGTCGACACCATCGACACCGATGGCGCCACCAGCCAAGTCGTCCACCACATTATTGAAATGGCCCGCTCGCTCCAGCTTGAATTGGTCGCCGAGGGCGTTGAAACCGAAGCACAGGCCCAGTTCCTCGCCCTTCGCGGAGTCCGCTACGCTCAGGGATGGCTCTTCGGCAAGCCCAGGCCCATCGCCGGCCTCCTCAACGAAATCGAACGCCGCTCCAACATCGACGCTCCTGTTTCTGTTCTCGCCTGAGACCTGCGCTCGCACCCCACTGCCGATTGGCTACTTTCCAACTGACTGCGCATCCACTGTCTTCCTGAGGTCGCCGCCGCGACCGAAGGATCTCCGCAGTTGTTCTTGCCTTGTATCAGGGCGGGACTTTAGTCGTGAGGGTGCCCCCGGTCCCTCGCCTTTGGTGACCACGGATCAAAAACACGCTCGTCACAGTCGACGCGCCAATATCTGGGGTGTGCTCGCAGTGCATGAAGGGCCCGCTGGGTGTCTCTCTGCGCGCTGGCTCGCAGGTCGACAATGGGAGCTAGAATATGCCTATCGCGAACAAATCCTTCACAAGCATTTCGTTCGCCTTGGTGAGGGGAAGATGCAGAGATGTAACCTGCTTGCAATATTGATGACTGTGACCCTCTTGCGGATGGCCGGGGCTCAAGAAACCTCCGCCGGGTCGCTAGACCGCGATAAAGTCACAGCCGGCCAGGCCTTTCATTTGAAGGTCATTCTCTCCCCAGCGCCAAGTTACCAGGCTCACGTGGCCACTTCCTTTCACTATAAGCACATCGAAGGCATTCCCGATCCCCCGTCCCCCATTCAAATAACATGCCAGGCAGAAGACGCGGTCGGTGACGCGGCGGTAGATCTATCATGTCCCGTGCCGATCGACGCGGACAGTGGGGTCTACATGAACGGCACCTCATTGAGGATATGGCCGGCTCCTGGGGCCTCTCGGGTGAGGGATATTCCGCTGAAAGTGGACGACATTGAGATTGTCTCGGTTCCCGATACGAACGTTTATGCCGGTTCTGCGGTAGCTACGATCTCCCTCAGCCAAAAACAGATTCTCGTAAACGCTGCGGCAAAGGTGACGTTTATCCTCGATCAATTAAGTACACGAGCAGACTTACACGCTGCCGAGACGAAAGGATTTCGACAATATCTAGTCAGTGTTGCCGACACTGCCAGAGATGAGCTGGCAAAAACTCGAGCTCGATATCGCGACTCTCTGTCCAAGGGACAGACAGAGCCGATCTTCCTCGAGGATTTTGATCGACAGCTTCAGGCCTTCACTATGGCGACCACACCAACAGCAAGCATTCGCAGGCTTGACTCCCGCTCTGCGCATTTGGTACTTGCTCAACTGTCAACAAGCGAGTCCGTCACGGTTCGCCCGAGCCCCGTTGATGGATCACTGGGGCCGTACCTTTCAAATCTGGTAAGCATCCTAACAAACCTTCGGGACGCATACAACGTATTGGCCGATTCGCGCTCAGACACCTTCACGATCAGCCTCAGAAGCAGCCCGCCGGGGGCGACGATTTCCTACATGCGAATCGGGGAGCCCTATCAGGAATACACAAAAAAGACGAATGTGGATGAGGCGACATTTGATTATTCGATGTGGACATTCAAATTCACACTTGGCCATTGTGTAGTCGTCAAGCACCCAAATCCTTACATAGAGAAAAGCCCAAATCTGACCGTTGACATGCAGAATTGCAGTGACAGATGAGCCAGCAATCTCTTTCTGATTTCCGAAAGCTTTTCAAAACTCTCGCTGTGTTCGTCTGCTTAATGCCGCTCGGGGGTTGGCTCGCCCGTCATAAAATAATCGACGTTTTTCCTCCGCTCGGAGGTGAGGCAGCAAACCAATTGGCCCTTACAGTGGCAACGGTATTATTCGGTATAGCGGGGGTCCTTCCGTGGAGGATGGACATCAAAAGGAGAACCAAAATACTAATGACCGGAGTCGCCTTTGGAATCGCACTGGCGTCAGCGATCCTCTACTTTTATTTGTGTCAAGAGTATGTGCTTTCAGTCCCGTTACCCAACGGCTCGACAATAACTGTTTCTGTCGGGAGCGTTCGGTCCCAGCTTGCGCAAGAAACCCTGCCCTCGTCTTCCACAGATATAAGACTTCTCGAAGAGCAGCCTAACGAAGAAGGGGTCCACAAGCTGTGGACGGAACAGTCCATTCTCAGTGTCCGCCTTCGCTTGTTCTTAACGTATGTGGGTTGGCTGCTACCTATAAACTTTATTCTTGGGTTATACGCAAGGCCAGGTCAAAAGAAGTCCAAGGCGAAGGCAGGGAGCCCGCTCGTCGATCTTGAGAGCAAATGAGTCTGCCGCCAGTGTGCCGCGTCATCCCTTGTCAATCCCCCTGGCACCCAAACGATCCGGCCATTTCCATCATAAGTCATTCATGTTCTGCAATTTGGCCCCGATCAAATAATTCCCGCCAAGTTTGCCGATCATTATGCCGCTTTGGCGCAAAATGGTTCCATGATCGCTAACGGCCACAAACGGCCCCGGATCACCGATCACTGACCACTGACCACTGATACACGCTAAGTCCTTTAAAAGGCTAAGGTTGCGTATAAGCCTTTTGGAATCATGAGGTTACGCGACCTTACAAAAGGTACAAACCATTGAAAACAAACCCCTTATCCACAAAATAGGGGGAGGGGGGAGGGGGTACTAGAACATAAACAGCGTGCGGCCCGGACAACGCTCCACTCTGCTTTCCCCTGTCTGCCGTCCCCTGTCTGCTGTAGGCTGTCTGCTGTCTCCTGTCTGCTGTTTACTGTCTGCCGCCCGCCGCGAACTGTGAACCACGAACTGAGAACTGCTTTTAGGTAAACTAGAACCATGGCCGAGATTCAGCGCAGAAAAACTCCCACGGTCCATATCGGCAACGTCCGCGTGGGCTGGGAAGTTCCCGTCGTCGTCCAGTCGATGACTAACACTGACACGGCCGACGTGAACTCAACAATCGAACAGGTTGCGGCGCTTGCTCTGGCCGGCTCCGAGCTGGTTCGCGTCACGGTCAACAACGAAGACGCCGCGGCCGCCGTGCCCCACATTGTTGAGGGTCTCGAGAAGCGCGGCCTCCGCGTGCCGATCATCGGCGATTTTCATTACAACGGCCACATCCTCCTCAAAAAATATCCCGCCACTGCGCGCGCCCTCGCCAAGTACCGCATCAATCCCGGCAACGTCTCCATCGGACGCAAAGACGATGACAACTTCCGCATCATGGTCGAGTGCGCGGTTGAGAACAACAAGCCGGTCCGCATCGGCGTCAACTGGGGGTCGCTCGATCAATCGCTCCTCACCCGCATGATGGACGAAAACAGTAAGCTCGCCGAGCCTCTCGCCGCGCGCGATGTGATGATCGAAGCCATGATCGCCAGCGCACTGCAATCCGCCGCTGCCGCCGAGCGCTACGGTCTCGGCCACGACATGATCATCCTGTCGGCAAAGGTCTCCGGCGTGCGCGATCTGCTCGACGTCTACTCCAAGCTCGCCGCGCGTTGCGACTATCCATTGCATCTCGGGCTCACCGAAGCTGGAATGGGTTCGAAGGGCCTGATCGCTTCAACCGCGGGCCTTGCGCCGCTGCTGCTCCAGGGAATCGGCGACACCATCCGCGTGAGCCTCACGCCGAAGCCCAACGGCGACCGCACTGAAGAAGTGCAGGCCGCGCAGCAGATTCTGCAGTCGCTTTCCATCCGCAGCTTTATGCCTCAGGTCACCAGCTGCCCCGGATGCGGCCGCACCACCAGCACCTATTTCCAGGAGCTCGCCGAGCAAATCCAGAGCTATCTCCGCACTTCGATGCCCGAGTGGCGTAAGCTGTATCCCGGCGTCGAGGAGCTGAAGCTCGCCGTCATGGGTTGCGTCGTCAACGGCCCCGGCGAATCGAAGCACGCGAATCTCGGCATCAGCCTGCCCGGCACATTCGAGGATCCAGTCGCTCCCGTCTACATCGACGGCAAGCTGTCGACCACCCTGCGCGGCGACACGATCGTCGCCGAGTTCAAGCAGATCCTCGACCGCTACGTCGAATCGCATTACGGCCAGAGCGCGAAAGCCGGCGAGCTCGTCGGCGCTCGGTAGGAGCAGGGTTCAGGTGTCAGGGATCAGGTGTCAGAGATCCAGCGATGACTGCGGCAGCCATCACTGACATAGAAATGCATCCGAGCTAACCTGTCTCCAACTCTCCGGAGACCACGATGCGCCTCGACCGGGCCACCACGTTCGCAGTCCTCATTATTTCCGCGCCCGCCGCCATCCTCGCCGCCAAGCCCAGGCCTTGCGTTCCCGCCGACCGGGCCGCGCAGATGCTCAACAAAGACGTTTGTGTTTCAGCGCATATTTATGACGTGGTGGAGCTGCCCGATGGCACACGCTTCCTCGATGTCTGCTCCCCTCAGACCTCCGACGATCAGTGCCGTTTCACAGTCATGAGCCTGCCCGAGGATCGCGGCGAGGTTGGTGAGCTCAAGAAGTACCGCGACGCCGACGTCGAAATTCGCGGCATCGTGCAGTCGATGCACGGCCGCGCCGGCATGATCCTGAGCCACGCGCGGCAGTTCTACGGTGGCCCGCCCAGGTTCAAGCCCAATCCCCTTCTTGCCCGCGGCTTTTCCGCCGAAGACGAGCGCGCGCCCATTCGCGATCCCAACCTGCGCCCGCAAGGCGGTCGCCGCACCTTCATGAACACGCGCGATCAAGAATCGCTGCCCAAAAAGTAGAGGAGCTAGCGACACTATCGGCTTTTGCCTATTGGCTGCTTGCTGCCGCTTCCATCTCCGGCGCAAACCGCGCCCCGCCGAACAGAATCATGCACGAGATCAGCAGAAAGATCAGCGTCGCGCCCAGGCCGATGCTCAAATTCGATCGGTCGCTGATGGCGCCGATGATCTGCGGCGAAAATGTGTCGCCGAAAAAGTGAATGCAAAAAAGGTTGATCGAGATCGCAGTCGCCCGCACCGGCGCTGAAACCGAATTGACGATCGCGGTATTGAGCGGCCCGGTATTGAGGAAGAGGAAGAACTCGGCGGCAAACAGCGAAGGCACCGCCCACTTGTGTGGGCCGAAGAACAGCATCAACCCGCATGGCAGAGTCAGCGCCACGCTCCACGCCGACAGCAGATACAGCGCTCGATGATTCCTGCGCAGCCAGATTTGCGCAATCCATCCGCCCACAAGCGTTCCGGCAATTCCGTCAATCACGGTGCTCGCGCCCACAGTCAGGCTCGCGGTGCCCATCGACATCCCTGCAAAGCGGCGCAGGAACTCCGGCACCCACCAGGAGATTCCCCCCATGGCAAAGGTCAGCATCGCGAGTCCGAAGGTCGCCGTGAGGAACGCAGGGTTGCGAATGATTCCCAGCACGGTTGCGCGATTGGCGTTTGCCTGGACGTGATCGCTGGCTCCGCGTTCCGGCTCGCGCCCAATCCATCCATAGAGCGCCGCGACCAGAAACCCTGGCAGCGCGCAAACCAGAAAGGGCGCTCGCCAGCCCCAATGCGAACCGATTTGCCCACCGGCGAGATAACCCAGAGCCGCGCCTACTGGAATGGCAACATAAAACACCGAGAGCACCCGGTTGCGCTCACGCTCAGGATAAAAGTCACTCAGCACAGCTGGCGCAAAAATCCCGAATGTCGCCTCGCCAATCCCCACCAGCGCCTGTCGAAGATAGAGCGTTGAGTAGCTATGAACCCACAGCGCCGCCAGAGTCGCCAGGCTCCAAAGTAGCGCGCCGGTAATAATCATCGGCTTGCGCCGGTAGCGGTCCCCCAGCCACCCGGTCAGTGGCGCCGCAATCATGTAGAAGACGAAAAAGGCCGTCCCCAGCGCGCCCATTTGCTGATCCGTCGCGCCGAATTCGTGCTGGATCGGCGAAACCTCGCCGGCCAGAATGTAGCGGTCGATGTAATTGAGCAGATTCAGCGCCAGCAGCAGCAGCATCGTTCCCAGAGCAGGGCTGATGCGGTGACCCAGAGTGGCGAGCGAAGGCTGCAATCTGTCTTGTCTCACGAACCCTCAGAGTCCAATGAAAATCATGACGACGAAGCTGCGACTGGTGCGAAGTTGCTTTCCGGGCTGCGGCTGGTCGTTCGCTAACTGGCCGACTCGCCAACTTGCTTACTTGCTGTTTCTCGGCCGCGGCCAGCGCGCTTCAACTGTGGTCCCGATGCCGCCACGCGGGCGGAACTCGCCTTTCACCACCACCCACACCGGCTTACACGCCTTCACCACGTCTTCCAGCACTTGGTTCACAATGTTCTCTTGAAAGATGCCGAGGTTGCGGTAACTGAAGAGATACTCTTTGAGCGATTTCAATTCCAGGCAGCGATCCCGCGGCATGTAGCGGATCGTCAGAACGCCAAAATCCGGCAGGCCCGTCTTCGGGCACACCGAAGTCAGCTCCGGATCGTCGATCTGAATCTCATATCCGGGAAACTGATTCTGCCAGGTCTCAATGGCAGGAAATTGAAAGTCCAGCCCAGCCTTGGCGTGCTGGTCGGTGTATCTAGGTTTGGCCGCCATACCGGTATTGTACGAGGGAGCCCGCACAGCCCCGCCTGCCACGTTTCACGTCGGGTTCGCCGGATTTTTCCGCTCCTCTGGCACGTGTTTTGAGTCTTATATACTGACCTTGGTTTATCCGATGCCTGAAGCAAATGGTCAAAGAAGCCGCAGGTGGCTTTGGGCCGCCGCAGTTGTCGTTCTGCTTGCCGTATTTTTTACGGCACGCTATTTCTTGCGCGAGCGCCTGCCGGTGCGTGTGGCATCCGTTGAGCACGCGCAGCTCGTCAACACGGTCAGCACCAATGGCCGCGTTGAGCCCGTGGCAAATTATCCCTATTACGCTCCGATTTCCACCACCGTGAAGGCTGTCTACGCGCAGGAAGGCGACACCGTTCCCGCGGGCAAGCTGCTTGTCACGCTCGACGACGTGTCGGCGAGGGCACAGGTGGCGAGCGCGCAAAGCGCCGTGAGTTCGGCACAGTCTGGTCTCGATGCGATCAAAAACAACGGAACCCAGGCCGAGCGGCAAGCCTCCGCCGCTGAGGTTGCTCAGGACCGCCTCAACCGCGATCAAGCCCAGCACGACCTCGATGCCTTGAACAAATTGGTGGCCACAGGCGCCGCTGCTCCCGGCGAAATCATCTCGGCGCGAGCACGCCTCGATTCGGCCCAGGCCAGCCTGCAAGCCGCCGAGCAGAGCGCGCATCAGAGATATTCGTCCGGCGACCTGGCGCGCGCACAGTCAGCGCTGGCCGATGCTGAAGCCGCTTTGGCTGCGGCGCAACACGTCGAATCCCAAACCGAATTTCGCGCTCCCATTAAAGGAACCATCTACAACATGGACGCCAAGCCGTCGGAATTTTTGCCGGCCGGCAACCTGCTTCTCGAAATTGCCGACCTCGACCACGAGCGCGTTCGCGGATACTTTGACGAGCCGGACCTTGGAAGGCTCGCTGTTGGCGAGTCGGTTGTAATTCGCTGGGACGCCAAGCCGGGCGTTGAGTGGCACGGGCACGTCACGCGTCTTCCTTCCGACGTGGTCACGTACACCACACGAAACGTCGGTGAGGCGCTGATTGAGTTCGATGGTTCGCCGGAGGGACTTCTCCCCGACACTAACGTGACTTTGACCGTCACTACTTCGAGCACGCCCGACACTCTGAGCATGCCGCGCGAAGCGCTTCACGAGCAGAATGGAAAATATTTTGTGTACAAGGTCAAAGATGGCGAGCTGGTGCGCGTAACCATCACCATCGGAACCCCGAATTTGACCCAGGTGCCCATTCTTTCCGGACTGGCAGACGGCGACGTGGTCGCTATCGGGACCACCAACGGCCAGCCCTTGCAGGAAGGCGTACCCATCAAGGAAGAACGGTGATGCGTTCACCCGTGCCTGCGCTCGCTTTCGCGCTGGCCTGCCTCGCATGGGCAGCAGCGAATCCGGGCCACGCGCAAATCTCCTCGGCAACGCTGGCACAGGCCAATGCCGATCTGCAGTCCGGCCAGGCCGATGCAGCCATTGCGCTGCTTGCGCCCCTTCCGTCCTCGGGCAATGGCGCTGCCCAGGCCCAGAACCTTTTGTGCCGCGTTCGATTCACTCTTCAACAGTGGTCGCAGGCTGCGGCCGCGTGCCAGCAGGCCGTGATTCTGGACCAGCAGAATTCTGACTTTCACATGTGGCTCGCCCGCGTTCTTGGTCGGCAGGCTAGCAAAGCCAGTTTCCTTTCGGCACTCGGAATTGCCAAGCACTCGCTCGCTGAAATGCAAACCGCGGTCAAGCTCAATCCCCAAAATGGCCCCGCTCTTTCGGATCTTGGCGATTACTATGCCCAAGCACCCGGCATCGCGGGCGGCGGGACAGACAAGGCACAGGCCGTCGCATTGCAACTCGATAAGGTCGACTCGGCCCGGGCTCAGCAATTGCGCGGCGACATCGCCATGCAGGCGAAGGATTACACCACGGCCGAGAATGAGTACCGCCAGGCTGTGGCAGTGGCCAAAGAACCCGCTGACTACTGGACCGTACTCGCCAACTTCTATCGTTCGCGTCAGCAGTGGACTGATGTGGACGCTACGATTCAGAGCTGCATCGCTGCGGCAGCAAAAGACAAGAATTCCAGCTTCGCACTCTCCGACGGTGCGGGCGTCCTCATCGCTGCCAGGCGCAATCCCACGCTTGCCGCACAAATGCTCCAGAATTATCTTTCCAGCTCGTCAATGACCGAAGATGCCCCGGCGTTTATTGCCCACATTCAACTCTCTCGCCTCAAGCAGCAGCTCGGCGACGCTGTGGGCGCAAAGGCAGAGTTGGCGATTGCCGCGCAGTTGGCAAAAGAATTTAATCCGGCCCAGGCCTGAATCGTCCCTTACGAAAGGCACGCTTGAAGCTTCTGCAAAAATCGCTGGTGTGTAAGGTCGAGGCCGCAGCCGCTCTGGCGCTTCTTTGCGCCACCGGCCTCGTGCAGGCCCAGGTGTCGCTGACCACTGTAGTCGAGCTGGCGCAGAAGAACAGCGCCACCGTCCTCCTTGCGCAGGCCGACACGAAAAAAGCCGGCGCCCTGTTGTCGCAAAGCCGGGATGCATTCGTTCCGTCCATCTCCTTCGGCTCGGGGCTCCCTGCATTCCCTGAAATCGGATTCACCGGCTCATTGCCGACCATTTGGGACGGCAGTGTACAGTCCATGGTCTTCAGTCTGCCGCAGATTCGCTACATCCAGGCCGCGCGCGAAGGCCTCAAGTCTTCGCAACTCGCCCTCAAAGACGCCAAAGAGCAAGTGGCGCTCGATGCCTCCAGCGCCTACATTGAGTTGGACACTGTCGACAGCGAGCTAGAAGCCGTCCGCGAGCAGGAACAGGATGCGGATCGTCTCGTCACTATCGAGCAGAAGCGCACGGATGCCGGAGTCGATCCCTTCAGCGCGCAGCTGCAGGCAAAGTTGACGGCGGCCCAGCTCAAGCTCAGCCGCCTGCATCTCGAAACGCGTCAAGCCACACTCGCCACGCAGCTGGCCACTCTCACCGGTCTTCCCGCCGGCTCCATCCTGACCGATCACGCTAGCATTCCCGAGATTCCCGCCATCTCAGCGGGTGAGGCGCCAATCGCAACGCCGGCTCTCGATGCAGCGGCGACACAGGCAAAAGCCAAGCAGCTGATTGCCAAAGGCGACAAGGAACGGCTGTGGCTGCTGCCCGAAATCGGCTTCGGCGCACAATACAACCGCAGCACCACACTGCTGAACAGCATCGACACCTTTTACGCACGTGACCTTCCCGCCGATAACTTCAGTACCGGCTTCTCCATTCGCGTGCCCATCTTCAACATGTTTCTCCACGCCAAAGAGAGAGAATCAGCCGCGGACGCCCTTCGCGCCACAGTCGAGTCCGAGCAGGCGCAGCAACAGAACGACATTCAAATCAGCCAGCTCTCCGCCAGTTTGCGCGAGCTGGATGCTCAGGCGGACGTCGACAGCCTGAAGCAGCAGATTGCCGAAGAAGAGCTGAAGGGCATCCAGGCCCAACTGGAATCCGGTAACGGCGCCATCGGTACCCCCGGCGCACCGCCCCAACTATCGCCCACCGCGGAACAACGAGCCCGCATCGACGAGCGGCAGAAGTACGTCGAAGCTCTCGATTCCGGGGTGGACCTGAGCAAGGCACGTCTCGAACTGATGCGCGCCCTCGGCCACATGCAGGACTGGCTGAATGAGCTTCACGCGAAATAGTTGAGTTCCACGCCAGGTAAATCCACGCGGGTATCGCCCGAGCAACCCCCCGGCAAACCCATTCAACACTTTCACAATCTCTCAATTGAGGCTGATTCCGCTTGACTTAGACGCGCAAATTCTTCGGCATGCCGCGCCCACTGAATGTCCCGTCTTTCTCCGCCGGCGCGTCTAACAAAACAAGCTGAATGGTAGAATGAAGGAGATGCCGATGCCTCTGAAAACGCTCCTCCTCAACCCCCCTTCGTTTGAGAATTTCGATGGCGGCGCCAGTTCGCGCTGGCCGGCGACTCGTGAAATCGAGTCCTACTGGTATCCCGTCTGGCTCACGTATCCCGCCGGCCTGCTTGAGGGTTCGCGGCTGCTTGACGCCCCGCCACATCACGTTTCCGCCGACGAAACCATCCAGATTTGCAAGGACTACGAGTTCCTGGTCCTGTTCACCTCCACCGTCGGATGGGAGGGCGACCAGCGCCTTGCCGAAGCCATCAAAGCTGCGAACCCTTCCATTCGCATTTGCTTTGTCGGCCCTCCGGTCACCACCGACCCCGACCGCGCCCTCAATGAGTGCTCCGCGCTCGACTTCATTTGTCGCCGCGAGTTTGACTACTCCGTCGTGGAGTTCGCGCAGGGCAAGCCGCTCAACGAGATCCTCGGAATCAGCTACAAGAAAGATGGAAAGATCCTTCACAACCCCGATCGCCCGCAGATCGAAAATCTGGACGCGATGCCCTGGGCTACCAAAATTTACAAGCGCGACATGGACGTAACGCGCTATAACGTGCCCTTCCTGCTTCACCCGTACATCGCTCTTTACTCCACGCGCGGCTGCCCGGCACAGTGCACCTTCTGCCTGTGGCCGCAGACTCTCAGCGGTCATGCGTGGCGCAAGCGCTCCGCTGAAGATGTTGCCGCGGAGATGAAGTGGGCCAAGGAGAACTTCCCTGAAGTGAAGGAATTCTTCTTTGACGACGATACCTTCAACATCCAAAAGGTGCGCACCATCGAGCTTTGCGAAAAGCTCAAGCCCTTGGGCCTCACCTGGAGCTGCACATCGCGCGTAACGACCGACTACGACACACTGAAGGCCATGCGCGAAGCCGGATGCCGTCTGCTCATCGTGGGATTCGAGTCCGGTGATCCTCAGATTCTCAAGAACATCAAGAAGGGCGCAACCGTCGAGCGCGCTCGCGCTTTCGCCAAAGATTGCCACGACCTCGGCCTCACCATTCACGGAGACTTCATCCTCGGCCTTCCCGGCGAGACCAGGGAGTCCATCCGCAACACCATCAACTTCGCCAAGGTACTCGACGTCGAAACAATTCAGGTCTCGATCGCGCACGCCTATCCGGGCACCGAGTTCTACGAGTACGCTGCACAGAACGGATTCATCACCAACGAAAAGATGGAAGACGGCGGCGGCCACCAGATGGCGCACATCGAATACCCAGGCCTGCCTGTCGACTACGTAATGGAAATGGTTCACCGTTTCTACGACGAGTACTACTTCCGTCCCAAGGCCGCTTTCCGCGTAGTGTGGAAGGCCATTGTGAATCGCGATCTGCCGCGCCTTTACGTCGAGGCTAAGTCGTTTCTGAAGCTGCGCGCACAACGCAACAAGATGGTGAAGGTGGCGCGCCAGCAGTCCACGCCTTCGGCTCCCGTCGGCGCCGGCGCATAAGCGAGCGCACTTTTTCCGATGGGAATTGGGTGCCCCAAGTTACTGGTTGTCATCCTGAGCGAGTCCCGCCTCGGCGGGACGAATCGAAGGATCTGCGGCTGCTTCTTGATGGCCATGCAGGCATATACCCGCGACCGCGCGTAGGCCATATCATCCAACCAAAGGAACAATGTCCCAGCACTCACTTTCGCCGCACCAATACATGGTCCTGGGCCTGGTTGCCACCTGCGCCCCTTTGGGTGACAGTTGTCTGGCTCGCGGCATGACCGCGATGCGTCCCGTTTCGCTTGCACATCCCAGCGCGCTCATCGCTGCTGTCTTTACTCCGTGGATCGGCGCGGGCATCGCACTTTTGATCGCATTTTTCGCCAGCTATCTCTCCGCTCTCTCCTGGGCCGACCTCACGTTTGTGCTCCCGGCCACGGCATTCGGCAACGTCACTGTCGCGCTCATTTCGCGATTCTGGCTGCAGGAAACCATCTCCCTTGAGCGCTGGGCAGGAATCGTTCTCATCACTCTTGGCGTCGGCTTCGTTACGCAGGGTCCCGCACTCACCGAGCGCCCTGCTCCAATCTCTGCGAATCCGCCTGCCCATAACGCGCCACTCGAAGATCCCGTCACCACGGAGGCTCAGCCGCGATGATGTTTACCGGCACACCTCTCCCCACTACGCCGAATCCATGGACCGCCTCCGCCATGATTGCGGCAATTATTCTCACCTCCACGGCGGGTGAAGTGCTCACCGCCGCAGCCATGAAGTCCGTCGGCGACCTCGACGTGATTCGAGCGCGGTCTGGGCTCATGGGCGCTATTCGCGCGGTTCTCACCTGCCCGCTGTTTTTTGCCGGAGTTTCCTTTCTCGCGATTGCGTTCTTCGCCCTGCTGCTGGCCCTCAATCACCTCAACCTGAGCCTCGTGGCGCCCGCCGCAGCCTCGCTCACCCTGGTCACCAACGCGGTGGCCGGCAAAATCTTCCTCAAGGAAAATGTGGACCGCCGCCGCTGGGCCGCCGCCGGCCTGGTCTGCATCGGCGTCTATCTGCTCGCGCACTGAGCGACACAGCAAGTCAGCAAGTTAGCGAGTCAGCAAATCAGCCGGGTGCCCCATCCAAAACTTCACGCGAAGCATAGAAGTTTTGGGTGGGAGAGCACGAACCCTCGCCTCTACCGGGTGAGTCGAAGGATCAGCGGTTGTTCCTCCATCCCCACCGTCACCATAAAAAATGAGCGCTACAGCAAACGCATCATTCCCTTCGGCCTCAAATCCGGCTCAAGAAATTTCCGCTCCTCGCCCGCCGCCGCGCACACCGCTTCTGCCGCTTGATGTCCGCTGCGTGCCGCGCTCTCCATCGTCGAGGGCCAGCCTGTAGCGATCCAGTCGCCGGCCAAAACACAATTCGGCCACGGCGAAATAGCTCCCGGCCGCAACGCGTCGATCCCTGGCGGCACCACAAACGTCGCGCGCACTTCCTTCACCAGCGCAGCCTTTTCAAGCTTCGCCTCGGCAACCGCCGGAAAAAACTCCGCCAGCTCCCGCACCGAAAGCTCGATCGCCTCTTCCCTGCTCAACGCCGCAAACTCCTGCGACGCGCTCACCACCAGCTCCAGGTAGCTGCCTCGCCATTTCCGCCACGGTTGCAGCCGGCTCTTGTTGTACATCCAGTGAATCTGCCGGTCGAGCAGCACCGCATGATCAAGGTCCGTGATCTCGCGGTCAAACCATAGATGCACACTGCAGATGGGTCCATGCTGTTGCCGCGCAATCTGCGCCGATAGCGATTCCGCGCCATCCGCAGGCGGCATCAGCGGCACCATCTTTCCCATCGCCTCAAAAGGCAGCGCCAGCACCAGATAATCCGCCACCTGTTCACCCGCCCGCGTCGTGAGCGTCCACTGCGACGTTTCCTCGTCCCACGCCGCGCCTTCCACGCTGGCGTTGAAGATCACCTCGCCGCCATGCTCGTGCAGAAATTGCTCCGCGCCGGAATACAGTTCGCTCAGCGGCACGCTGCTCATCCCCATCGCGCCCGCATCGGCGGAATTCAGGAACAGTTCGCGAATCACTTTCGCCGCGTAGGTCAGCGCGATCTCGTCCACATCCGAGTTCAACGCGCTCGCGATCACCAGCCGCCAAAACCGATGGATGGCGCCCTCTGTTTGCCCATTGCGCTTGAGCCACTGGCCTAAAGTTTCGGTCGAATCCGCAGGCACCGGCCGCATCAGCGCACGAAAAGCGCGCGCCAGCGACTTTTTATCCTCGCGCGAAAGAGCCTTTGCCCCCAGTAAGCTCGGCAGGCCGTGGAGCGGCGCGGGCAGCCACCGCGACGCTCCAAGCACGGAACGCCGCTGGCTGCCGGGTTCGATCATCGTCATCGAATTCGTCCAGTGAATGCGCTTCTCCACTCCAATGCGCCGGTAGAAGCCAATGAGATTCGTGCAACACCCAAACAGCACGTGCTGGCAGTTGTCGATCACCTCATCGACGCCGGGATGACGATAGGAGCTGGCCCGTCCGCCCAGATAGCCGCGGCGCTCCACAAGCTTGACGCAAAGCCCTCCCTCGGCCAGCGAGCACGCAGCGCTCATCCCGGCCACTCCGCCGCCCACCACGATTGCCGTCTTTGCCGCGTTCGCCTGCACTGCCCTCACCGTCTCGAAGCTTTCCTGATCCGCCACCTCCTATCATCGCCGATCAGACGGCAAAACACGGCGACCAGATCTCAGTCTGATTTGAGTCTTCGGAGGGAGCAGAGGCCTTCAGGCTCCTGAACATGCTTGCATTTCACACGGGGCTTTACCCGCGGGAGATGTATTCGAAACCAACCTGCCGCCAACCCGCGAATTGGTTGACGCCCCCGCAACAGCCGCCTATGATGTTCAAAATCGCCCAACGATTTCAGGGAGTGTTGATGCCAGATTGCGCGAAATGCGGGCAACCGCTCAAAGAAGGCGCAAGTTTTTGCGCTCAGTGCGGGGCCGCTGTCAGATACTGCCCCAAATGCGGCCAACAACTCAAAGAGGGCGCGAGCTTCTGTGCTCAGTGCGGCGCAGCTGTAGCCGAATCATCTCTCAATCCTCAAACTCCAGCTTCACCGCCCGCCCCATACGCCGGCGCGAATCCGGCCCAGGCCGCAACAACAGCGTGGGTCAACTTCACGGTCGTTGACTACAGCGGATTCTTCGGCCAGGTCACAAATACCATCGTTGTCGACGGCAATGAAGTCCGAACCGTTCAGATCGGTGAGACCGTCGTTTTCCAAGTCCCGCCTGGCGCCCACGAGATTCAGCTCGTACAGGTGTACCACAGCGCGGCAACTCTCAACATTCCCATCACACGCAAGTCGAATCTGTTGCAATTCACCGTCGCGCCAGGAACGCAGGCCGTCGTAGCCGCCGAGTATGGATATATCCTGGGCAAGTTCAGCTTGTCGTTGAAATGACGCATCGGCGCGCCCAGCGCGGGAAGAGTGCACCTCGAGCTATCCGCGCTAAACTCACGCACTGCTATCATGTGAAAAGCGCCGCAGTGGGCGGTTAGCTCAGTTGGTTAGAGCGCCTGCCTTACAAGCAGGATGTCGGGGGTTCAAGTCCCTCACTGCCCACCATTGCATTATCAAGGGTTTACGCGGAATACCGCAATTGAGCACATGCTAACACAGGCGCTCAGTCGGCACAGGTAACCATTCAGCCATTTGAAACGCGAACGCCCGCCGCAAGATAGACGTTACCACCCGCTTGCAAAATTCTTCGTTAAGATTCTCGGTAAATCGGACATGAGGGTCGAACGTGCTCGGCGAAATTTACGAATGGTCGAAGTCGCACCCGCTTTCCAGCGCGATAGCGATAAACGTTATAGTCGGCATCGCTTTGCTCTTTCTCAGCCCCGTCGTCGCGCCGATTGTAAACGGATTCTGGAAACTCGGCGCAGTCCCGCCACAACGCCTAAATTTGTGGCTACTCAAAGCTAGATTGGCGAGCGCAGAATCTCGGCTCCGAACGACTCAACGGATTCAGGAAGACATCCGGGCTTATGTGTGTGAGACCGTCTACTCTTTGATGATGGCGCTAACTTTTTGCTGGCTGGTTCTCATAACTTTTTTACTTATGATTCTGAGCATGGTTTATACTGCCTCTCACTCCAAGCCAGACTCGTTCTTCGAATCCTTTGCAGCGGCGATATCGGTAATCTCCCTGATATTCGAAGTTTTGAGCGTGTCCCAAATTAATTTGATAATGAGCGTCGGAAGAAACCCGGGCGCTCAAATTCGAAAGATAGAGGCGACAATCGCCCGGCTAAAAGCGAAACTCTGAGGTGAGTTTAGAAAACCGCAGCATCTACCCCACCCACGTTTTCCAGCGACGCGTCTACGGGCATCCTAGCGCCGCCATTGCGCGCTTTCGCGCAATAAATCTATGGTGTCCGGCTCCGGCGAGAAATTGCTGATAAGATTATCCGCACGAAGCTCGCAGCTCTCACGAAGGAGTGTCCCAAGATGCCACTGAGCACTAAGTGCAGATTCGGCGACAAGACCATCAATGTTGCGACAGCCCTTCGGTTAAAGAAAGAGGGCCACAAGGACTTTATCTGTCTCGGCTGTCCGCAGCGTGTGAATCCCCATAATCAGAGCGCGCCTGGGAAGCAGTTTCACGCGGCGCATTTCGAGCACCCAAAAGATGACGGAGGTCGAAATCAGAATTGCAAATTTAGCGACGGGAGATAGGCGAACCATTGAGGTCGGGATGCAGAATGACGATGATTCGCCCATAGTGCCAGAAATCCTTTGCCGAGCCTGCGATCAAGAACTGTAACCCCGCTGTCTCCGCTACCACCGCCAGCTCCGCTGCAATTGATAAACTCACTCCGTGGGCCGTCTCATCATCAACGCCGACGATTTCGGCCTGACCTCCGGCGTCAATCGCGGCATCGTCGAACTCCACTCCGCCGGCCTCGTCACCAGCACTTCGCTCATGGCCCGCGCCGGCGCTGCCGAGGAAGCCATCGAACTTGCCCTCCAAACGCCAACCCTCGGCGTGGGCTGCCATGTGGTTCTGGTCGACGGCGCCCCGGTTCTCCCGCCTGATCGGATTCCAACACTTATCGATCCGCGCACCGGCGTTTTTCCGGCCTCGCTGGCTACGTTTCTACACCGCCTTTTCAGGGGCCGCATCCGAACCGCCGAAATCGAAGCCGAAATCTCCGCGCAGATTCGAGCTCTGCAACAGCGCGGAATTCGCCTCACTCACGTCGATACGCATAAACACACGCACGTTTTCAGCGCCGTGCTGCGGCCGCTGCTCCGGGTCGCATGCGCCGCCGGAATCCACGCTCTGCGCAATCCCTTCGAGCCTCACTGGTCCACTCGCGCCACGCGTCGAGCCCATTGGATGCGCCTGGCCCAAGTCGGCGCGCTACGCTGGCTCGAGCCACAATCCCGCCGCATCATCGAGGATGCAGGATTTGTCACCACCAGCGGCACAGTCGCCGTGGCCGGCACCGGCATTCTCGACGCCGCCACCCTGCGTTCCATTCTCCGCAGCCTGCCCAACGGCACATGGGAACTGGTCACGCACCCCGGTTACAACGACGCCGACCTCAGCCGCGTCAACACTCGTTTGCGCGCCACGCGCGACGTTGAGCGCGCGGCACTCGCCGCCATTCGCGATTTCCCGAATATCAAACTCATCTCCTTCGCGAGCCTCCATTCAAGCTCGCTTTACGATGCTGACGCGGGTTCCGCAATACACTAACTCAGTGCATCCTCGCTCCGCTCCCGCGCGTCCAAAGCGTAGCGGCTGCTAACCTGAAATCAAGAAAGGCTCCATGCGCATCGGGATTACCTGTTATCCCACCTATGGCGGTTCGGGCGTTGTGGCAACCGAGCTGGGTATTGAACTCGCTGCCCTCGGACATCAAGTTCATTTCATCTCCTATAGCCAGCCGTTCCGCCTCAACGGCCGCGACGACGGCATCTTTTACCATGAGGTTCCCGTCTCCAGCTATCCCCTCTTCGAGTTCCCTCCCTACGATCTTGCTCTTGCATCGCGCATGCTCGAAGTCGCCGAGTATTATTCGCTCGACCTGCTGCACGTGCACTACGCCATTCCCCACTCCGTCTCCGCGCTGCTCGCCCGTCAGATGGCTGCCACGCGCGATCGCCGGCTGCCCTTTGTCACCACGCTTCATGGCACCGACATTACGCTGGTGGGCCTCGATCGCAGCTATCTGCCCATCACCCGCCACGCGATTCAGGAGAGCGATGGTGTAACCAGCATTTCGAATTACCTGCGCGATAAAACCATTGCCGACTTCGGCGTTACGCGCCCCATCGAAACCATCACCAACTTCGTCAACTGCGATGTTTATAAGCCGATCGAAGACGAGGCAAAACGCGCAACATGCCGAGCCCACTACGCCGCGCCCGATGAATCTCTGATCGTGCACCTCTCGAACTTCAGGCCCGTAAAGCGCGTGACCGACGTGGTGAAGATTTTCGCGCTGGTCGCTCGCCAGCGTCCCGCGCAGCTCATCCTTATCGGCGACGGCCCCGACCGTTCCTCTGCCGAATGGCTGGCGCACGATCTCGGCATCCAGGCCCGCGTCCACTTCCTCGGCAAGCAGGAGCGCGTGAGCGAGCTGCTGGCCATCTCCGACCTGCTCTTCATGCCCAGCGAGCTCGAGTCCTTTGGCCTCGCCGCGCTTGAAGCCATGGCCTGCAGAGTTCCATCCATTGCCACGCGCGTCGGCGGTGTCCCGGAACTGATCGACGACGGCGTGACAGGCCTGCTGTTTCCGGTGGGCGACATCGAAGCCATGGCCGCCGGAGCCCTGAGCCTGCTCAACGATCCAGCCCGGCTCGAAGCAATGCGCGAAGCCGCCCGCAAGGACGCCAAGAAGCGCTTCTGCGCCAACCTCGTCGTCCCGCGCTACCTCCGCTACTACGAGCAGATCCTGGCGCAATAAATCGCCGCGCGCATTCCACCGCCGGCGGCCCCCAGGTCCCTCGCATTTGGGGACCGGGGATCGGACTAACTCCGCTAACCCCGCTGCATTTCTCCGGGGACCAGGGACTGAATCGCCGACCAACAATTCTTTCCCAATCTTCCACCCCTAGCCTTATCCTGCTCTCACTGGAGGTCATCCATGAGAGTTTGGAAAGCATTGTCTATCGCCCTGGCTTGCGCGCCGGCGCTCGTCTGGGCCCAGGCCGCAGGCGGTCCATTCGACGGCACCTGGACCACCAACATGTCCTGCGATGCAAGCACTCACATGCCCGCCTATACCTGGACTTTCGTGAGCACAATTACTAACAGCAACTTCCACGGCCAGCACGGCGAGGAGGGTGGGCCGGGCTACATGGTCATGGATGGAACTGTCGCTCCCGATGGCTCGGCAAAGCTCCACGCCAAGGGAACTGTACAGTCGGGAAAAGCCGGCCTCATCACGCAGATGAAGGGCAACAAATACGACTACTACGTCGAAGCGAAATTCGCTGATACAACCGGCACCGGCAAGCGCGACGAAGGAGCCGGGATTCTCGGCCGCCCCTGCAGCTTCCAGTTCACCAAACAGGTCCAGACAACCGCCCCTCCCGTCGCGCCACCCAACCCGCCGCCCGCGCAATAGCCGCCGAGCATCGACAAATCCGGCGACAACATCGTGCGCTTAAATCCCGGAGCGGATATGATGAGCGCCCACCTCATCATCGCAGCGCATCGGACAAATCGGAGCCGGATGCATCGATCGATCTGCACCGCGCCATCCAGCGCCGAAGAAATGGCGCGAGACAATTACTGCGATTGCACAGCGAGCCCGGTTGGAAACGCGATCGTGTAAGGCGAACCCGGCGCCTGAGTCGCCCCTGTGGCAGTGACCGTAAAGACATAAAGGGTATTGGCGTTTGCCAGCCCCCCGGCCGGCGTCACAGTCTCGGTTGCGGTGATTGCATACAGATGGTCGTTCTTATCCCACGCAATCGCGCTGATATTGTCTGAGGTGAGCAAGCCGGTATCCGGAGTGATTGGATTCGCGCCATTGAAGTGGTAAATCTCCAGGCCTCCATAATCAGCCACGGCCAGATATTTGTCGGAAGGCGAAATCGACAATAATCCATTGACCGTGGTGAGCAAAGCCGCCGCGGGCATGGTCGCATAGGTGTCCGTTGTGGTCAGGCTGCCATCCGCGCCCACGGTATAAGCCGCCAGTTGCGTTTGCTCCGGCGACGGCCCTCCCTGACTGAAGCATGGATCTTCCGCGAGCACCACGTGATTAGCTGAGTCCGCGGCGGTCAGGGTGGGTATATAACCGCCGGTCGAGCCGGGCGGCGGAGTGGGCACGGGCGGCCACGGCCCACTAGCCGTGGAATTGCCATCGAGAAGCCCGCTGCTGCTGCGCTCGAACTGGAAGAATGGGTAGAGCGATCCGCAGCCAGCGCCTGAGGCCCATGCATATGCATTGTCGCCGCCGAAAGAAAAGCCGTATATCCCCGACCTTCCGGTAACCATATCGCCCAGGTAATTCAAGTTTCCCGTCGACTGGTCGACAGAAAACGAGGCGATTCCCTTGTTGGTCGCGCAATCGATGTTCACTTCGATTTCGTAAACCGCCTGTCCGGCAGGGCCGGAAAGAACTCCCGCATTGGAGCCGCATCCACTCCCGAATTGATCGATGTTCGTCTGGCTGGCCGCGGTCAGCGATCCATCCGAGCCAATCTTGTAGGAGTCGATGTAGTTGTTGCTCGTCGCTCCACTCGCGCTTACCTGGGTCACTGTGTTGCCCATCAGGTAGGAGCCGCTCACCGAGATGCCGGCAACATTGTCGTTGAACGGCGAGCCGGCCACCGGCGTGAGCTGGCCGTTGGCGTCGGCTGAGTATGCGGTCACCTGGTATTGATAGTTCCCGGCCGGGCTGTTCGACACGTACACATAGGCCGCCACTGTCGAACTCGAACCTGAACCGCCGCCACTGCCGCTTCCGGTGCTTCCGCCGCCAGTGCCTCCGGTCCCGCCGGTGCCGGTGCCTCCGGTGCCGGGATTCGTTGCTGGCGAGGTGATGAGTTTCTGGTTCGACGAGCAGCCAAAGAACGGCACGAGAAGCAAAAGAACGAAACCGCAGGTTGAAAGGGGAACGGCACAGATTTTCCGCAGCATGACTGGACTCCTTGCGAGTCTTGCAAGCCGCACATATCGAAGGACGGGTCGGACCGATCTAACTATGTGTAGGCGTCGAAGTATCTAGTTGGCATCGGCGCTTGCCGCGAGCAGGGCGGCGATGCATGTCCTTCGAAAAATTTAGATGCCGTTCGAGGTGGTGAGTTGTTCCGTTTTCCCGGGAACAAGAGTCGCCGGGTGCCCCAGGTCCGGGGTCCTCACAAACAGGTCTTCGTTCGTGGGATGGAGATCTCGCCTTTGAGACCGGGGAAAACGAAACCCTCAACCTGTGATCCCGCGCGAAGTCCGCGGGTGCCCCGTCCAAGCTTGGCTTGGGCGGGAGACGATTCCGAGCGCACGCACAAACCCAGCGCGAAGTCGCTTTCGTTTACGACGCGCGTATGGCAGCAACGGGATCGACGCGCGTCGCGCGGCGCGCCGGAAAGTAGCATGCGAGAAGCGACATCGCCGCAAGCAATGCCACAACCGCGATAACCGTCAGAGGATCGTTGGCTCCAACCCCATAGAGAAACGCGGCAATAAAGTGCGTGAGGCTGAACGAGAGCGCCAACCCTAAACCCAGCCCGATCGCTGTGAGCGAAAGCCCTTGCAACAACACAAGCCTCAGAACGTCGCGGGGTGTAGCGCCGAGTGCGACGCGGATGCCGATCTCGTGCCTGCGAAGCGCCGCGCGGTACGCCACTACACCATAGATGCCGGCCGTTGCGAGGATCAGCGCGATCCCCGCCAGGATGCCGGCAAACGCGCTCTGCATGACCGCAAAGGTCGTCGCCATCTGCGTGGTCTCGCGCATGGAGCGCACGTCGAACACCGGCAGTCGCCCATCAATCTCGTGAATTGTGCGCTCCACCGCCGGAGCTATGTCGTTCGGATTGCCTTGCGTCCTTACCTGCACAATGTTCTCGTAACCACGCTGGAAGTAGCTCAGGTAAACCATCGCCTCTGGGCGCTCGTTCATAAACTCGTGCTTCGTGTTCCTCACCACGCCGATGACCACAAAGATGCTGTTCCCTAGATTGAGCCTCTTCCCTACCGGGTCCTGGCCGGGCCAAAACCGGTTCGCAGCCGTCTGATCCACGATCGCAACCAGCGGCGCCTTTCGGTTGTCATACTGTGCGAAGTCGCGCCCTTCGAGGATCGGCACGCCCAGAGTCTCGAAGTATCGGGGCGTCACGTCGGCATGCTCCACCTCGAGCGATTCATGCGGGCGTGGCGTATAGCCTTCCGGATAGGCGTCTTCCGTCTTGCGGGTGAAGTTCATCGGCACCCAATCGGTCATCGACGCAGCCGTTACGGTTGGCAATGCCGATACTCGATCGAGAATCTCGTGGCAGATCGCCTCCTCCTCGTCGCTGGAGTATCCGGCGATATTCAGTCCCACAGTCGCAGTCAACACATGATCCTGCCCGAATCCCGGGTCGCCCGCGGAGAGATTGCGCAGCGACTTCAGAAACAAGCCGGAAATGACCAGCAGCGCCATCGAAAGCGCGATCTGCACCACCACCAGGCCGCTGAGCAGCCGCCGGTTGTGCGATCCTCCTGAGATGTTTGCCGACTCATCCTTGAGAGCCTCAGCCGCAGGCACATGCGACGACCGCCACGCTGGAAGCGCGCCGCACAGCACGCTGGCCAGAGCCGCCAACACCACGATCCCGATCACTACGTTTTGATCCACGGTTCCGTTCAGCGCAATGGGATTCGAGTTTGCGGGAAAGAATCGAGCGAAGGTCCGGGCCGTTAACGACGTCAGCAACAGAGCCACCGCTCCGGCAGCGGCTGAGAGAATCACGCCCTCCAGCACCATCTGCCGCACCAGTTGCATGCGTTGGGCGCCCAGCGACTGGCGAATCGCAAGCTCGCGCCGCCGCGACACGAACCGCACCAGCGTAAGCGTGGCCACGTTGGCGCAAGTCAGCAGCAGCACCACTCCGGCGATGGCCAGCAGAATGGGCAGCGTGGCGGCCATGTAACCGTTGGCGCCAAACGGCGATCGCCACATCGGGTCCAGCGTGATGGTGTTGGTTCCCAGGTGATCGTTCGGATAGTCCGCGACGATCCGCTGCATAATCGTCTCGAGGTCCTGTGTCGCCTGCTCGCGGCTCATTCCAGGCCGCAGCCTTCCCAACACAATGAGAAAGTCGGCGCTGCGATGCGTGATCCTATACTCGTTCGTCCCGAGCGGATTCAGCGGCAGCCATGCATCGTCGCGAAGCCCCGGCGCCGCCCCGATAAACCCTTCCGGCGCTACGCCAATCACAGTCACAGGGTGCCGGGCAATCTCGATCGTCTTGCCCACAATCTGGGGATCTCCCGCGTAACGCGTCTTCCAAATCGAGTATCCGAGCACGACGTACGGAACGGCATCCGGCCGCGTTTCTTCCTCGGGCAGAAAGAACCGCCCCAGCAGAGGTTTCACTCCCAGCACGTTGAAGAAGTTCGCCGACACATTTCCAATGTAGATGCGCTCCGGCGCGGCTCCGGCGCGGGTCAATGTGATCCAGTCAGAGTGATAGGCGAGCATCCCCGTCAGGCTGTGATTCTGATCTCTCAGGTCGCGGTAGTCGAGATAAGAGAAGGGCGGCGTCGGTGAGGTGTTCCACGCGCCGCGCATCACGCTCACCAATTCGTCGGTGTGTCGCGCTCCGGGAATCGGATGCAGCATGGTTCCGTTGATCCAGCTGAAGACCGTGCTGTTGGCGCAGATGGCAACAGTCAGCATCAGCGTCGCCGCAATCGTGAATCCGAGATTCCTGCGCAACTGCCTCACGGCGAAGCGTGCATCCTGAAGCAGTCCTGCCATAGCCGCCTCCCAGGGATATTGTTCGTACGGAACGAGAGCCCTGCTTGGTACACCAGCATGCAGTGTGCCAAACCGCCTAAAATCTAAGGTATTGCTCATCAGCGACATAGCTTCAGCGGCAGCTTCCCTGTCCGGCTGGCCAGTGATCGCTCCTGCCCCTGCATGTCCATTCTCGAACACCCGCGGGATTCATCTCCTCGCCTACTATCAGCGAAGTCCGCGGTTCCCCGTCCAAGCTTGGCCGGGCGGGAAGCGATCCGCGCTTTGACGAACTCGTGCGTCGGGTTGGACTTCCCACGCGAAAGTGATAGCGGGCAGTCGCTTCGACTGCATTCCCATCTCTGAAATTGCTGCGATTATTGCGCCTTCAGCGCGTCAATTGCATTGATGGCAGCAGCACGCGCAGCCGGTAAGTAGCTTGCCACTATTGCAGCCATAACTAGGACAACTGGAACCGCGATAAACGCCACTGGATCAAGGGCATGGACCCCGAACAGCAGCGTTCTCATGAACTGCGTGAGCGCCGCTGCAGTCGCGAGGCCTACGCCGATCCCGACGCCGGTGAGGGTTAAAGCCGAGCGCACAAACATCCATTTGACGCCGCCTTTTTGCGCACCGAGCGCCATGCGAATGCCGATTTCGCGCGTGCGCTGGGAGACCGAATAGGAGATCACGCCGTAAATACCGACGATACCGAGGGCGAGCGCCATTCCGGCAGCGATGGCAAGCATTACCAGCGTGAACGACTGCCGCTCCAGAGATTGCGCGTACACCTCCTGCATGGTGCGCAGGCCGGCGACGGGCAGATTCGGGTTGACTGAACGAACAGCCTGCCGCACCTGAGTGAGAAAACTCTCGGTTCCCGCGCGTCTGCTGTGGATGGCGAACGTGACATTTCGCTCGGCGCCGATCGTTGTCTGAGGTATATAGGGGATGATCATCAGGGCCGGCCAATAAATTATGGTCGGAGCCTTTTCGTCGACACCGTGCTGATGCACATCGGCAACAACGCCGATTACCTCGTCCCACGGATTCCGATCGGATTGGCGTGCATGCTTACCAATCGCGTTCCCGGCCGAGCCCCACTCTGCCAGGGCGAAACTCTCCGACACGATCACCTTGTGCCGAAGGTCATAGTTATCAGTCCAGTCGAAGTCGCGACCGGCGACCAGGTGAATGCCCATGGCGCCGAAGTATCCAGGCGAAACGTAGTCGTAAAGCCACATCTGCGGCTTGTTGATGTTGTAGTCTTTCCCTTCCACCTGAAGCTGGTTCCAGTCGGCGTCGACTCCGTCGAGCGGCACCGAGGCTGCGAAGCCAACTGCGGTGACATCGGGGATCGCCGAGAGCCGGTCAACAATATCGTTTTGAACGCGGGTTGCCATCCGCTCGTCCGGAACCATGGAGGATGGAATCGAGGTCCGCATGGTCTGCACATGCGCCGGATCGGTAAAGCCTGGGTTCACATCCCGCAGTGCGATGAAAGTCCGAATCATCAGCGCTGAGCTGACCAGCAGCACCAGGGCCATGGCCACCTGGGCGACGACAAGCAAATTGCGAGAGCGATTCTGGGTGCGGCTACTGCTTGCCGTGCGATTCGAACCGGAAAGGGCATCGGACGCTTTTGTGCAGGCATATTTGATAGCTGGAATCGCGCCGAAAAACAAAGCTGAAAACACAGAGAGAAAGAGCGTGAACAGGATTGAACGACCATCCAATGACACCTCGCTGAGGCGCGGAAGCTCGGCCGGTCCCAACGCCTTCAACAATGTCAATCCGCCATAGGCAACTCCAATCGACAGCCCGCCGCCGAGAAGGCCAAGAACCAAACTCTCGGTCAGCAACTCGCGGGCAATGCGGGCGCGCCCAGCCCCTAGCGCCGCGCGGATGGAGAGTTCCTGCTGGCGCGAATCCGCCCGCACCAGAAGCAGGTTCGCAACGTTCACCGAGGCGAGCAGCATCACCAGACCGACCGTAGCCATCACCACCCACAGGACGCTTCCCACTTGGCCGATTACCTGCTTCTTGAGCGGTCGGAAATCTGGCGTGATGTGCCAGATCGCGAAGTAGTGTCCGAAGCGCCAGGAATTCATCCAGATCGGCAACAAGGTCGTGACATCGGCATCGGCCTCACTGATCGTGATTCCAGGCTTGAGCCGCGCGATGCCGAAATAGCCAAACGGAGGACCATCCTGGATGGTGCGCTCTGGGGCAAGCGGTACGAAAGCATCGAAATCCCGATCCACCACCCGGAATCCGCGCGGCATCACGCCTACAATCTCGCGGGCCTGCGAATCCACCTGGATGCTTCGGCCGATCACCCCTCGGTCAGCACCGAAGCGTCGCTGCCAATAGCCGTAACTGAGGATGATTGTTTTGGCTCCATGTGGTTCCTGGTCGGCTTGGGAAAACCATCGTCCGATCGCCGGCTGAACACCAAGCGCCTGCAGCACCCCGTCGCTCACAACGATCGTGTGGACCTCCTCCGGCTGTGCCACCCCAGTGACATTTGCCGTCCGCGGGGACCAGATGCCCATCGACTCGAAGCTTCGGTTGTGTTCGGAGAATATGAGATACATCGACGGCGACATCATCAGCCCGTCGGCAAAATCAGCGATCCCGGCCCCGGGAGCTCGCAACCACAGTGAGACCAGCCGGTCTGAATCGGGATAAGGAAGAGGCTTTAATAGCACGCTGTCCACAACACTGAATACCGCTGTGTTGGCCCCAATGCCGATGCCAAGCGTCAGCAGAATCGTGAAGGCAAAGCCGGGAGATTTGCGTAAGCGGCGCAAGGCCAGCCTAATGTCCGCAAGCACGGATTCGAGCGTTCGCCATTGCCACACTTCACGGCTGCGATGCTCCACAAGTGAAGGGTTTCCGAAAGCCACGAGAGCCGCCTTGCGCGCCTCGGCACGAGAAAAATGCTCAAGGCGCATCAATTGCTCGGTCTTCTCTTCAATGTGTTCGCTTAGCTCTTCGGAAAGATCGCTATCAACATGCGGGCGACGCACAAACTGGCCCCACCAACTCATCGTATGGACCTCCTAAGAGTTTTCGATACCACGTTCAGGACCGAGCACCATCTGGATACCATCGAGCATCCGGTCGAAGGCGGAGATTTCGCGCTCCAGGTGACGTAAGCCGGCCTTGGTGATCTCGTAGATGCGCACGCGACGATTTGTTGTGGATGAGACCGCCCACTCTGCCCTGACGAGTTTGCCTTTTAGTAGCCGTTGCAGAGCCGGATACAGTGAACCCTCTTCCACCTGCAGGAGGTTATTGGATCGTTGCTGGATGTGCTGAACGAGAGCATATCCATGTGCTGGCTGCCGTCGAAGAGATTCGAGAATCATCATCTCGAGGGCTCCCGGGAACAAGTCGCGTGATGCGGTATTTTCCTTTTCCATAAAGCCTTGGGCAAACAAGCATAGAGTAAACAAGTAATGAGAAGCAGTCAAGACTCGTCGGCATGATTTGTGACGAACTATCCGGGCCTTCTACCTGCATTGCGCTCGAAAAGTTCATGTCAAGCCCTTCGGCCAAAAATAAATCTGCGCACTCACCGTAAGTCCTTCATTCTCTTCTCTCTATTCTCTTTTCGCTTTTTCACCAAGTTTGCCGATTATTATTGCCCTTAAGCGCACAATAGTCTCAGAATTCCAAAACCAGCTTTCGCCGCCGCGCGATGACTTATCAGCCGCGTTCGTTTTCGAGCTTCGGACTGTTGAATTATCCTCGGATCTCTTGCACCTGTTGCCTGTTCCCTGCTGCCTATGAAGGAGTTTTTTCCATGCCAGACTCATCCGAACTCAACACCGGCAAAAAGGCGATCGCTCGTTGCATGCGCGCCTGGAACTATGCCTATAAAAAGGAAACTGCCCGTCTCGGCGCCGAACCGAACGATGACCGGCCGAACCAAGCCGCAAACGCGGCGTATCTTCGCGCCATGCCCATTCTCGTCGGCTACAAAAACATCTGCGAATTCATCGCCTGCATCAACTTCGCGTCAACCACCGGCATCGTCACACCCATTGAAGCCCAGCACTATCTCACCAATGCCAAAATCGCAATCTCTGTGGTCTGCCACCGGCCCGCTTCCTCCGGAGTCATGCACCCTCGGATCCCCGGATTCGGCCGCAACTTCAAATCACCTCTGCCGGCAGAAAAAATGGAAAAACCATTTTTACCACGGGGGGGTCACTACCTCTCCGCGAAGTGATTACAAATAAAACTACTTATCGAATCGCCGTCGACAAATTTCGACAAATTCCTTCGCTTTTATCGCCAAAACCGCAAAATCGCCCTCCGCCCTGTTCCCTGTTGCCTGGTCCCTTGTTCCCTGCTTCTACAGCGTCCGCTTGAACAGCGGCGTCGCGATCAGCAGCGAGCCGATGCCGAAGACGGTCAGGAATGTGATGTCGGGCCAGATCGCGATCCATCCGCCGTCCTTCAGCAGCACAGATTTGAACCCGTGAATGGCATACGTGAACGGATCGATGACGCTCATCGCCTGCATCCATTTGGGAAATGAAACGGTCGGATACATGGCGCCCGAAGGATACAGCAGCAACACATTCAGCACGCCGAACATGGCGCGCGGCACCAGCGGATCGTCGACCCTCACCATCAGCAGAAACATCATGCCGTTGAACGCAATGGACCCCGCAATGATGAGAGCCAACATCTGCAGCATGACCATGGGATGAAACACCACGCCCAGGCCCGCGATCAGCGACCCGATGACTCCAATCGAAATTCCGCTTAGAGTGGCCTTGATCGCGCCGGCGATGTTCAACCCGAACACCAGTTCCAGTTTCGTAATCGGCGTCACCAGGTAGCCTTCGTGTACGCCGCGCGCCTTGTCGTCGATGTAGAGCATGCCGCCGCCGATCATCACCGAGATGTACATCGCCAACGCCACGGTCATCGGCAAAAGATACTTGAGGTAATTCACATACGGATAAAGCTCCACAATCTCCAACGCGATCGACTTCACCAACCGGTCCTGAACCTGGGGCGCATTCATCGCGTCCACGAGCGATTGCATCTCGCCTTCGAGCGTCGCCGAAGTAAACAGATCGGAGTTGTCCACCACCAGGCCCAGTTGCGGCGCATCCTGCGCATAGACGCGGCGCGAATACTGCTCGGGAATAATCACAGCCGCGTCAATCTTGCCCGTGCGCACATCTTCGCGCGCCTTCACCTCGTTGGGATAATCGACAGTGGAGAACGTCTTGATGGTTGCGGCGACAGCGTCGAATGCCTCCTGGACTTTTCTCGCCTCGGGCCCGTGGTCGTGATCGACAACCGCCACGCGCGTGCCCACAATCTTTCCGCCGAACGCGTTGCCAATGATGATCAGCTGCAGAATCGGCAACATCAGCGACATGATCATCAGCGTCGGCGAACGGAAAAACTTGCGCATCTCGCGCTCGATGATGGCAAACATTCTGCTCATGGCTGCATCCCCGGCCGCGGCGGCATGGTGAACACCGGCTTCACCTGCTCATCGCGCAGTTGCCTTCCTGTGTAGTGGATGAACACGTCGTCCAGCGTCGTATTCTGCACGCTCAGCGAGGTCAGCGTTTCGCCCAGGCTCGAGGCGAGCTCCACAATCTGCATGGTCGTTTTAGAGCCCGATGTTGTGATGACGCGATAGAATCCTGAGCTCTCCGGCTCCACGCTGGTTACGCCTTCCAGTTTTTCCAGCCGGTCTCTCCACTGCTCGTCGTCGCGGTCAAAATGCACCTCGACCACGTTCGCCCCGGCCACGCTGTTTTTGAGTTCCGCGGGGGTGCCCAGCGCCACCAGGTTGCCGTGATCCACAATCGCGATACGATCGCAAAGTTTATCGGCCTCTTCCATATAGTGCGTGGTCAGCAGCATGGTCAGGTGCCGCGTGGTCTTCAGCTTGTTCAGCATCTCCCACACCGCGATGCGCGACACCGGATCCAATCCTGTCGTCGGCTCGTCGAGAAAGAAAATCTTGGGGTTGTGCACCAGCCCGCGCGCAATCTCCAGCCGGCGTCTCATGCCGCCGGAAAGCGTCTTGGTCTGCGCATCGCGCCATTTCGTCAGGTCCACGGCCTCCAGCACTTCGGCAATGTTCTTTTCCCGCTCCGCGCGCGGCACCCCGTAAAGCTTTGCGTAGATCAGCAGGTTTTCTCCCAGCGTCAAATCCTGGTCGCTGGTCAGCGCCTGCGGAATCACGCCGATCATTCTCCGCACATCGTCCGGATCCTTGGTCACATCGTGTCCGCCGACGAGCGCCTTGCCGCCGGTCACCGGAATCAGCGTTGTCATCATGCGGATCAGCGTGCTCTTGCCGGCGCCGTTCGGGCCCAGCAGGCCGAAGATCTCCCCTTCGGCCACGCAAAAGTTCACGTCCTTCACGGCCTCAAAGTCGCCGTAGCGCTTCACGATGTGCTGCACCTCAATGGCCGCCGGCTTTTCGCCGCACCCGCCATTGGTCGCAGGATCGACGCTCGCAATCGCGCTCACTGCTTCACCAGCTTTGCTTTGGGGATGAAGACGTAGGCGGTCATTCCGGGTACAAACTTTTCGCCGGGATTCGGGATCAGCAGTTTTAGTTGAATCGTCTTGATGTCGCGCTTCATGCCGTTGTCGTCGCGCTGCGTGGCAAAATCGCCTTCCGCCGCTTTGGCAATCACCTTGCCGTAAACGGTGTCGCCGCTCGGCATCATCACACGCAGCGAGTCGCCAAGCTGAACGCTGTCGGCCTGCGTCTCCGGCAGCGGAGCATAAACCCACGTCTGCGACAGGTCCATGATGGTCACAATGGGCGCGCCCATGGTCACCACCTCACCCTGCCGGGCCGCCCACACATCCACTTTGCCGTCGATGGGCGAAACCACCTGCGCGTAGCCCTGGTTTACTTTCGCTTCGTCGGCCAGAAATTGGGCGTTGGCCACGTCTTCGCGAGTCTGGTCCACCGTGTGTGCAGAGACGTCGGTCAGCAACTCGTGCGCCCGCGCCTGTTTCAGGTCAGCTTCGGATGCCGTCAGATTTCCCTTCGCCGTATTGACCGCGGCCTCGGCGGCCTGCAGGCTCGTCTCCGCCTCGTCCTTCGCCTGCTCGCTCATGATTCCCTGCTGCGCCAGCGCAACCGTCCTGCTGGTGTCGGCCTTCTGATGTTCCAGGTTGGCTTGAGCCTGCGCCAAAGTAGCCTGTGCGGCCTTGACTTGCGCTTCCGCCGCCAGCGTGGCGCTCGACGTTTCACCTCTATTCTCGCGTTCTGTCTCCATCGCCTCGCGCAATTTTTGCGCGTCGCTCGCGGCCGTGGCCTGGGCGGCCTTCGTAGCCGCGGCAAGGTCGTCGCTCTCGATTGTGGCGATGAGCTGGCCGCTCTTTACCGAGTCGCCTTCCTCAACCGTCAAATTCTGGATGCGGCCCGGAATCTTCGAGCTGACGATCACTTCATTGGCATCGACTGTGCCCACCAGTTGCAGATCGCCGCCGCGCTGCGTGGTAAGCAAATACCAGATGAGCGATCCCACCGTCAGCAAGCCTAAAATGAGAAAAACTCTGTTCCTCGCGTTCACTTCGCTCTCACCTCAAAATTCTTGAATTCAGCAACCTCGGGCATCGGCGTATCGGCGATCACTTTTGCAGCCAATGCGGCGCCCCTTTTGCGGTCTTGAAAAATCGCCTGCCCCAAAAATTCAACCAGCGCCACTCTGCGCGCCTGCAGTGCCTCTCGAGCGAAGGGCTCGAAGGGCAGAATGTGGCGCCAGACCGGCGCGCTGAGAAAATAAAAAACGTTGCCGCCGAGCGAGGCAAGCACCAGTTGCAGCCAATCGACGTCGATGATTTCGCCTGAAGCGATGGCCTCGCGCACCATCGACTGAAACATGGCGTGCAGCGGAGCGAAGATCCGCTTCACCAGAATCAGGAGCTCGCCTTCTTCGCCCTTGTGCAGCCGCATCATCTCGTGTTGCATCAGGGTTTGAAACTCGCGCTGCGTCAAAATTCGATCGAAGTGTTCCAGCGCCGCGCGCAGCATTCGCTCCCCTGGGCTCGCCTCGCGAAGAAACACCGCCATCGAGCGATCGCGCACTCGCGCCGATACCATCTCGAGAGCGGCCGAGTAGAGCTTCTCCTTGCTCTCGAAGTAGTAGTAGAGCAGAGCCTTGTTCACGCCCGCCGCCTGAGCAATCTGCTCCGTGCGCGCGCCGGCCAGGCCGTTGGCCGCAAATTCGCTCAGGGCCGCATCGAGAATCCGGCTTCGGGTTTCGGCAGAGCGCTCGGCCTGGGCCTCGGTATTTGGGTGCTGGGCCATAATTAACTAACTGGTTAGTAAAATAACCCACAAGGGGCGTTTTTACAAGCTTATTCTTGGCCCATCTCGTTTCAATTTTCTGTACTTGAAAGATTTAGAAGAAGTTATGTACTCATGAGCGCTTCATTCAGTGCCCAGCCAGGGCGACGAGACCCGCACAAGAGGCGACGACCTGCAACTTGCCGTCAGTAGATTGGGCCCAAACGCGGGTAAAGCGAAGTCTCCACTCGTGGGAGTTTCGTTATATTTTCCGGCGACCTGCACACGAACCGACACGACCGCTACGCCGCCAATGAGCATGATGCGCTGCTCAGAACAGTCGAGGCTCGCAATCTGAATGGCCCCGGACCGATGGGCTGCAAGATCGTCGTTTTTGCCGGGCAGTTGACCCAGATGATTGGCAAAGAGCATATCCGGGGCGAGAAGCTCATCGAGAGCGGCCACGTCCGATCGGAGCATCGCGGTTCTGAGCCGATCTTCAACCAGCGCGATCTGCTGCTCCGATGGATTCTGCACGGGCCTCCCGGCGGGCTAAGCTGGGCCTAATCGAAGACAACCGTCTTGTTGCCGTAGCAGAGGATGCGGCGGTCGAGATGCCATCGAACCGCCCGCGACAGCACCATGCGCTCAAGGTCGCGTCCGCGAGCGACGAGATCTTCGACCTGGTCGCGGTGCGAAATCCGCGCGACATCCTGCTCGATGATGGGACCATCGTCAAGCACCTCGGTCACGTAGTGGCTGGTGGCGCCGATGAGCTTGACGCCGCGCGCGTGTGCCGCATGGTAGGGCCGCGCACCGGTGAATGCCGGCAGAAAGGAGTGGTGCACATTAACGATCGAGGCGGGATAGTGCGCCACGAACTGCGGCGAAAGAATCTGCATGTAGCGCGCCAGTACAACCAGATCCACGTTGTGGCGCCGCAACAGATCGAGTTGCTTAGCCTCGGCTTCGGCACGCGTTTCCGCCGTGACCGGCACGTGCTCGAATGGAACGTTGTAGAACGCGGCGAGCTTTTCCACGTCGCGGTGATTCGAGACGATCACTGGAATCTCGCACTGCAACTCGCCCATGCGCCAACGGTGCAACAAGTCCACCATGCAGTGCAGGTATTGCGAGCAGAAGAGCGCCACACGCGGCAGTCGCTCGCTCGAAGTCAGGGTCCAGTTCATGCCAAGTTCGGAAGCAATCGGCGCGAACACCGCTTTGAAGCCGTCGAGATCGAAGGTCGGCGTCGCTTTCGCACTTCTCTTGTCCAAAGGGCTGCCGTCCGGAGGACCCCACTCGACGCGCATGAAGAAGAGGCCCAGCTCGCGATCGCGATGCTGGTCGGCGTGCAGAATGTTGGCGCCGCGCTCATAGAGCAGCCCCGACACGCGCGCCACCAGCCCCTTGCGATCGGGGCTATCAATTAAAAGAACAGCGGAATCTTTCATCGTCAATTCAGATTACGACATTCAGCATTTCGTGCGAACACGCTAATGTGCGCAGCGCGCACGCTAACTTGCTGACTCGCCGACCTGCTGACTTGCTCCGTTCATTCAGTCGTAGTATTCCAGCCCCAGGTGCGTAATGAGGTCCGCGCCCATGATGTGGCGGAGCGTGTTCTTCAGCTTCATCGACTGGATGAAGAGATCGTGCTCAGGGTACAGACCCTTCGCGGTTTGCGGCGACTTAAGGTAGAAACTGAGCCACTCCTGAATGCCGATGGAGCGGAGGTCGGCCGAACGCTTGGCGAGATCGAGAAACAGCACCAGATCGAGCGCGATCGGTGCTGCAAGAATCGAATCGCGGCACAGGAAGTTGACCTTCAGCTGCATGGGATAGCCGAGCCAGCCGAAGATGTCGATGTTGTCCCAGGCTTCTTTCTCATCGCCGCGCGGAGGGTAATAGTTGATGCGAATCTTGTGGTAGATGTCGTCGTAGAGATCGGGATAAAGATCGGGCTGGAAGATGTACTCGAGCGAGCCGAGCTTGGATTCCTCCTTGGTTTTGAAGGAATGCGGCTCGTCGAGCACTTCGCCGTCGCGATTGCCGAGAATGTTGGTGGAGAACCAGCCTTTGACGCCGATCATGCGCGCCTTGAAGGCGGGCGCGAGCACGGTCTTCATAAACGTCTGGCCGGTCTTGAAGTCCTTGCCGCAAATGGGCGCAGCGTTTTGCTTGGAAAGCTCGATCATCGCAGGCACATCCACGGTCAAATTCGGTGCGCCGTTGGCAAACGGAACGCCTTCTTTGAGCGCGGCGTACGCGTAGATCTGTGAAGGCGCAATGCCCGGATCGTTCTTCTCGAGTCCTTTTTCGAAGGCCTCAATCGTCTGATGAACGGCGGTGGGCTTCAAAAAGATTTCCGTTGAGCCGGCCCAGATCATCACCACGCGGTTCACGGTCTTTTTGAAGGCGCGAATATCGGCGCGCAGCTGATCAGCCAGGTCACGCTTGTTCTTGCCCTTCTTCACATGCGTGCCGTCGAGGCGCTTTACGTAATAGCGATCGAAGACCGCGGGCATGGGCTTGATCTTGGAAAGATAGGGCTTGAGCTTCTTGAGTATCTCGGGCTTCAGCACTTCGGCGTGTGCGGCGGCCTCGTAGACGTTGTCTTCAAAGATGTCCCACCCGGTGAAGACGATGTCTTTCAGATCAGCAATAGGAACAAAGTCCTTGATGAGTGGCGAGTGATTATCCGTGCGCTTGCCGAGCCGGATCGTGCCCATTTGCGTGAGCGACCCGATTGGCTTGGCCAGCCCACGGCGAACTGCTTCAACACCGGCGATCATCGTGGTAGCGACGGCGCCCAGGCCGACCACCATCACGCCCAATTTCCCCTTCGCGGGCTCAACCATCATTGCAGCGGTCTTGCGTCCCCCGGACGTGGACCTGTCCGCGGGGACCCCGGTCTTCGTCGATGTAGCCACGTTCGTTGAGCCGCTTTTTTTCTTCGTTGCCATTGCTTCTGTCATCCTTCCTTCGTAAACGATCTCGAATTTGTCCCCAGTCTTGCGCCTGGGGCTACCTTCTCATGCCCGCTGAAGCGGGCTTTCAAAAATCACACGGCGCGTGCCGTTTGCGGTCCTTCGTCATGCGGGCTCCGCTTCGCGACGGCGGCTCAAATGCGACCAGAGGAACCATACGAGCAATGCGGCGATGGCCAACTCGACCACGAGATGGAATCGGTGAAACATCTCCTGGAAACGCGGATCGGTATCCCAGCGTTGCCCGAGCTTCATGCCCACCCAGGCGAGGCAGAAATACCAGATCCATGAACCCACAGTGGTGTAAATGTGAAAACGCAGGCGCGGCATTTTGGCGATTCCCGCGGGAAACGCGACGTAGGTTTGCACCACAGGCAACATGCGGCCAGCGAGAATCGCGATGGAACCGTAGCGCGAGAAAAACCAGCTCATGCGATCCAGATCGTGCTGGCTCATCAGCACCCATTTCCCGTAACGCTCGACCAATGGCCGCCCGCCCCGCGCGCCGATCCAATACGCGATGGCCGAGCCAATGTTGCAACCGACTGCGCCACCCGTCGCCACAAGAAACAGATTGAAGCGCCCCAGGTACGTGAGGTAGCCCGCGAAGGTCATGATGATTTCAGAGGGAATGGGAATGCCGCAGGAATTCAGAGTAATGAGGCCTGCGATACCGGCATATCCGCCAGCATTAATGACATGGATGACAAACTGGAAAACCAGCGCGACGATCTTCTCACTCATGAGCCTTCCCAGTATATAAGCCGCCGCTCCGCGGTTTTGGGTTTTGGATGAGTGTTTTGCAGATAGAAGCGGGCTGCACACGTCTGCATTTCCTGTTTGTTAGGATGGGATGTGTTTGAGGAGGTCTTGTGGCAGAACAATCGCCGGTTTCGCCCGCGCATCCACCGGTTCCGCTTACGCTTGAGGGGTCGAGTGTGCTGCACCAGTTTTTCCGGTTCGACTGGAAGGCGTGGCGGTCCTTCGCGGACGACGAACGTGGACGCATGGTGGCTCAGGCGATCGAGACACTGAAGACGCTGGAGCGCAAAGATCCGGGTGCGCCGGTCCGTTCGGCAGTGTATTCGCAGCTGGGGCATAAGGGCGATCTGATGCTTATTCACTTCCGCGACTCGCTGGAGGAGCTGAACCAGATCGAGCTCGATCTGGCGCAACTTCCCTTTTACGATTTTCTCGAGCTGCGGCATTCGTATGTTTCGGTGGTAGAACTCGGGCTGTACGAGTCGTCGCGCAAAACCTACGAGGCGGCGACGGCCAGGGGATTCGAGCAGTTTTCGTCAGAGTGGAATGCGGAGATTGCGGCGTCGCTCGCGCGCGGAGCGGAGGCGATGAGGCCGCGGCTATGGCCTGCGGTTCCGGAATCGAAGTATCTGTGCTTCTATCCCATGGACCGCAAGCGCGGCGAGACTGTGAACTGGTATACGGTGCCTTTTGCTGAACGGCAGCGCATGATGCACGAGCACGGAATGATCGGCAGGCGCTATGCCGACCAGGTGCGGCAGGTGATCTCCGGGTCGATCGGAATGGATGACTGGGAGTGGGGAGTGGATCTCTTCGCCGAAGATCCGGTGGTCTTCAAAAAGCTGATCTACGAGATGCGATTCGACGAAGTGAGCGCGGTCTATGCGCTGTTCGGACAGTTCTTTATCGGAGTAAGGTTGCCGGTGGAGAAGCTGGGCGGCTGGGTGGAAGGGAAACTGCCGTAGCGGAAGCGTTAGTCTTGCGACCTGCGGAGGGAGCATGGGCCTTCAGGCCCATGAATTCGCAGTATCGTGTGTCACGGCTTTAGCCGCGGGCTTACTTCTATGCTGCCCTGATGCGCCTCGCGCCACAAGAAGTCCGAACATATCTCGTTACATCTGTCACTGCTCAACGCCGCCGCATCTTTCAAGTATCCGCCAACGCCGAGCTGCTGCAGCGCACGTTCTTTGACTATCGCACGCAAGGCCGCTTCCACCTGCACGCCTTCGTCATTATGCCCGACCACTTTCATGCGATCATCACACCTGCCTCAGACATCTCCCTTGAAAAGGCGATGCAGTATGTCAAGGGCGGCTTTTCGTTCCGTCTGAAAAGCAAGCTCGACGTGTGGGAGCGAAGTTTCAACGAGAGCCAGATTCTTTCGGCCGAGAAGTTCAGGAGCGCGGCACGGTACATCGAGCTGAATCCAGTACGGCGTGGAATCGTGGCAAATCCGCAGCAATATGAGTACAGCTCGGCGGCCCGCGAAGGAATGGATCCAATCCCTCAACATCTTCGATAAGGCCAGGGCCTAAAGGCCCTTCAAGACGAAGCTCGATATTCAGGGGTCTGAAGGCCCCTGCTCCCTCCGCGGGCGTTGCCGTTCGGCAACGCCTCAATCGATCCAAGCCCGTCAGGATGCGTAGGTTCGGTCTTCAGGTTCCTCTTCGTGGCTCTGTGAGGCTAAACTTCTAACCATGCCGGCGGTAAAGAGCAGCAGGAAGAAGAAACCAGCAGACAAGACTGCAGCGACAGGAGCCAGGAAGGCGACCGTGCCGACAAAGAAGCCGGCCGCGAAGCAATCAACGATCAAACCTGCAGCGCGAAGGGCCGCGATGGGCGAAGTGAAGGCAGCGACCGCAGGCGGGCGCAGCGCCCGTGGCCCGCTTGCACCGGAGCGAGTGAACGCGATTCTCAAAGCTCTCGACGAAGCGTATCCCGACGCCGTTTGCGCGCTGAATCACAAAACTCCATGGGAGCTGCTGGTTGCGACAATTCTTTCGGCGCAATGCACCGATGTGCGCGTGAATATCGTCACGCCGGAGTTGTTCGGGCGCTTCCCTACCCCGGTGGCAATGGCGAAAGCGAGTTTGCCGGAGCTTGAAGAGTTGATCAGAACCACTGGCTTTTTTCGCAACAAGGCGAAGTCGATTCAGGGCGCGGCAAAGAAGATCGTCGCAGAATTCGGTGGCAAGGTTCCGGAAACTCTGGCGGAGCTGATCACGATTCCCGGAGCGGCGCGCAAGACGGCAAACGTGGTGCTCGGAGTTTCATTTGGCAAGGCCGAGGGAGTCGTCGTCGATACGCATGTGTTTCGCATCTCGCGGCGGCTGGAGTTGGCCAAAGGCGACTCGGCGGAAAAAGTTGAGCAGGAGCTGATGCAGGTTCTGCCGCGCGATCGCTGGATCAGCTTTTCGCACCAGCTGATTGCCCACGGACGCAAAGTATGCGTCGCGCGCAATCCCAAATGCCGCGAGTGCAACCTGGAGCCACTTTGCCGGTCGAAAGACAAGACCTGGAGTTCTTGATCAGTGGAGATCAATCCCCGGTCTCAGAGTCGAGACCGGGGGCACCCGCAAGTCGGCAAGCCAGCAAGTCAGCGAGGTGCAAGCGCACGCGCAACTGCTTGAATCAAGCCGGGGACGTCGGAGGGCGACGCTTCGGCAGCCGGTTCCCAGCCGAACGAGCGCAGGGTCTGGCTGGTGATGGGCCCGATGGAAATTGCCGCAACACCGCCAAATGGAAATGCAATTCCGGCGCGACCAGCCGCTTCGGCGAGATGCATAACGCTCGATGAGCTGGTGAAGGCTGCCGCGTCGATTCCCTCTCCGAGCGCGTCGCGCAATCGTGCGGGCGCGGATGCCGGCATTCCATTTCGGTAGGCGTCGACAACGTCGACGGTGGCTCCGGCGGCTCGGAGCGCGTCGGGGATGACGTCGCGAGCGACGGCTGCGCGCGCGAGCAGGATGCGCTGACCGGAAAGTTTTCCCTCAGGGGCTAAAGCCCCTTCCTTTCGGGCGTCGTTTTCGGCACGGCTGAAGCCGTGCCCTGACACTTCGTGCGTTCTTGAAATCGTCACGGTGGAGCTTTCGTCGTCCAGCTCCGGCACTTCGTGCCCTTTTTGAAGAAGCTTGTCAATAAGGCTTTCGGCAACATAGGACTCAGGAACGAGAGCGATGGAAAAACCAGCTTCGCGTGCGGCTTGCGCGGTTGCTTCTCCGATGGCAGCCACCTGCGTGGCGAAGTATTGAAGTGAGATATTCAAGCAGGCGGCGCGATCGATGAAGGCGCGGACGGCGTTGGCGCTGGTGAGGATGAGCCAGTCGTAGGGAGGTTGGTGACCGGGCTTGTAGCCGGCAGCATTCGCGCGCAAAGATTCAGATGCAGGTCCTTCGACTCGTCCTGGCTGAAGCCGGACTCGCTCAGGATGACATGCGTGGGGGGCGGCGATCTCTCGCAGGGCGCGGTCGAGGGCATCGAAGTTTTCGGGCGGCTGGATTTCGAGGACGGGAACCTCGACCGGCTCGGCGCCGAACGCGCGAAGGCCATCAGAGAGTTTACCGGCCTGGTGCGCGGCGCGGGTCACGAGCACGCGACAACCCGAGAGTGGCGCCGTGTGGGTCGGCAGTGCGTTCATCAGGCGGCACCGCCCGCGATGCCATCGCCGGCCGAAAGCAACTCCCTCGCACCATCGGCCAGAAGAACCTCGGCGGCCGAGCGCCCAAGCGAAGTAGGATCGGTGTTCTGGCGCGGCGCGTGAAGATGGACGCGAATGATCCGCCCTGAATCCGGCGAAGCGACGACCCCAAAGATCTCCCACCATGAAACAGATGGAATGTCCTGAGCGAACGAAGGCCGGCAATGAATCCCGATGGGAACCTGACACCCGCCGCCGAGAGCTGCCAGAGCCGCGCGTTCCGCTGTGACTGCAAAGCGCGTATCGGCGTGGTCGAGAAAATTCACGGCGGCAAGCGTCTCCACGTCGCCCTGGCGAATCTCGAGACCCAGCGCTCCCTGGCCTGCAGCGGGGCAAAAATCGACGGGATCGAGGCGTTCGCGAACATGGTCGGTTTTGCCCAGTCGGTCGAGTCCGGCAGCGGCGAGTAGAATTGCGTCCACCTGGCCCTCGGTGAGCTTGCGCAGGCGCGTATCCACGTTGCCGCGGAATTCGACCGCTTCAACGTCTTTGCGTAGAGCCTTCAATTGTGCACGGCGCCGCTGGCTGCTGGTGCCGACGCGCGCTCCACGCGGCAATTCGGCAAGACTGGCATAATTTACGGAAACAAATACATCGCGTGGGTCGACACGCGGCGGCGCGGCCGCGAGAGCAAAGCCCGCGGGCAGCTCAGTCGGCAAGTCTTTAAGCGAGTGCACAGCCAGGTCGATTCGGCTTTCGGCAAGGGCCTCTTCAATTTCCCTGGTAAACATGCCTTTGGAGCCAACCTCGGCGAAGGTGACCTCTTGAAGGCGGTCGCCGGTCGTTTTGATGATTTCGATTTCGACTTCGTGTTTCTGGATGCGCAGCAATTCGGCGATGTGATTTGCTTGCCAAAGAGCAAGCTGCGATCCGCGACTGCCGATGCGTAGCTTCATCGGCGCGCCTCTGCGCTGCCTTCGAAGATGCGAATATTTGTGGCCTTTTTGTTTCTTGTGGACTCCGAGCCTGCCGCGGAATTCTCGCCGCCTAGAGGAGCCTCGCCTGATTCGCCTTGCTCAACTTCTTCGGTCGCGTTGGGCGAGACCGACCATTCTTCGCAGAGCGCGTCGAGCTTGGCCTGATCGCACTCGCGTGCGGCCTGCTTGAGCGCTGCCATGGGCTGATGGAGAAACTTGTTGACCAAGCCGCGCGTAAGCGCTTCGACGGCAGCCAACTGCTCGGCGTTCAGCGTTCCCAAACGGCTGTGCAGGCGACCGATCTCGGCGACGCGAATTTCTTCGGCTTTCCTTTGCAACGCGACAATGGCCGGAGCCACATTAACAGTGCGCTGGCGCTGGTCGAAGCGCTCGACTTCGACGGCAATGAGCGCCTCGGCATCGATGGCCTCGCGGCTGCGCTCTTCCATGTGCGAGACGGCGACCTGCTGCAGATCGTCGATGTCGTAGACAAAGATTCCGTCGAGCTTGTTCATCAGCGGATCGACGTCGCGGGGCACGGCGATATCGATAAAGAACATGGGCCGGTTGCGGCGCTTGTGAAGGAATGCCTGCCCGTGCTCTGGCCGGAAGATGGGATGGGGCGCGCCCGTAGAGCTGATGACAATGTCGGCGCGACTGGCGGCATCATAGAGCTGGCCGTAGTCGACAACTTCGGGGACGATCGTGCCCTCAAACTCCGCGGCCATGCGCCGGGCGCGCTCCGCAGTGCGATTGCAAACCAGAATCGAGCCTGCTCCCTGCTGCACCAAGTGGCGTGCAGCAATCTCGCTCATTTTTCCGGCGCCGACCAGAAACACGGTGCGCCCTTCAAGCGAGCCAAAGATTTTGCGGGCCAAATCGACGGCGACGGAGGCGATGGAGACAGAGTTGGAGCCGATGCCGGTTTCGCTGCGGGCCTTTTTGGCGGCGGCGAATGCGCTCTGCAGCAGATGTTCGAGCGTGCCGGAGACTGTGCCCGCCGCGCGCGCGACGGCAAAGGCTTCTTTGACCTGGCCGAGAATCTGCGGCTCGCCGACCACCATGGAATCGAGGCTAGCGGCCATGCGAAAGAGATGGCCGACCGCCTCCTTGTCGCGGTACTCGTAGAGGTGAGGGTCGAGGATAGAGGAGTCGATGCCAAACTGACGCGATAGAAAGGATGCGATTGGGGCCGAGTCGCCTTCGACGACCGAGATCAGTTCCACGCGATTGCAGGTGGACACGATCATGCACTCAGTGACGCCAGGCAGTACTGCCAGGGCCCGCGTAATCTCAGCCAGTTCGTCGCGGCCGATGGCGATCTTTTCGCGCAGCGCGATGGGCGCGGTTTTGTGGTTCACGCCAATGAGTGTGAGCGTCATTGGGGACCGAACCTGTGCACCTGGCTGAAGAAGTTGACGGCCCAGACGGCCATCATCACCACCAGAGCCCCGCCGGAGACATAAGCGGCCTTTCGACCGCGCAATCCGACGCCGCGGCGAAGCAGCAGCAGCGTGACGTAAACGATCCACATGGCGAACGAAGCCAGAATGTTGGGATCGAGAAAATAGGCCGCGCCCACCGAAGTTTCCTGCACCAGAACGGATCCAATTAACAAACCAACAGTCATGCAGGGAAATCCGAATTCAAGTGTTGCAAGCGCCAGGCGCTCGAGCGTGTCGAGCGGCGGCAGCCAGTTGAAAGGCGCAAACCGCGAGGCTTGCCCTGGCTTGATTTTGGCTTTGATTCTGCGCTCCTGCACCAGATACAAAACCGATGCGAGCAGGCTGAAGCCGAGCGCCGCGTAAGCCAGCAGCAGCGCGATGATGTGCGCTACCAGCCAGCTCATCCACACCCGCTGCGACGGAAAGCGATAAGTGCCCGGACCTAAGGCTGGAATGAAGACGAGGAAGAACGTGGCCGGCAGGGCAAAAAGGCCAAGCGAGATGGCGTCGTAAATCCACCAGACCAGGAAGAACAGCCCAGCAACAAGAAATCCAAGGAGGGATTCGATCTCGCGCACGCCGACGGGCATCCAGCGATGAGCCACCACGAGCATTTCCACGACGGAGACAAAATGGAAGAAAAATGCGAGGCCACCGATGTGGACGCAGGTCTTCCGCCAGGGGATGGATTGATAGAGCACCGCCGGGAAGACGGCGACACATCCGCCGGCATAGAGAATGGCCGCAACTCGTAGCCAAAGCAGATACATGGCAGGTTTTACAGTAGTGGCGTCACCCTTCAGTATACTGTGACGAAAATCACCCGGGGGCATGCGAGGGCGCGGAGGGCGAGCCGTAGGTTCGCATCGCTTGGCAGCAGATTGGCAATGCGCTGCGTGTCGTCTTTCAGGCGCCCAAGCTATTGTCAGCCTGATTCGGCTTTAAAAGGCTGCGGAAAGACCCCTGCGTGAGCGCTGAAGCCTGGCAATGACATCCCTCAGGGGCTAAAGCACAATCAATTTGATTAGCTTTATCGGCACGACTGAAGTCGTGCCCCTTCAAAAAAGCGATTCCTTGGAGTTTTTCCGCAGCCTGTGAAGGCCTTGGCGCTCCGACGGGCGCAATCGCGATATCAAGACTCTTCTTGTGTCGAAGGCGAAACGCATTCCCGGGTGTGGTCGTCAGTTGCCGGCTGCGGCGTTACGTCGTTGAGGTCTCCGGCGCCCGGGCCAGCAACTGGGCGGGAGCGATGCCCTCGCGCCATGCTTCGGCCAGAAAGCTCTTAGCCTGGGCGCTCTGCATCTGGATGAGATAGTCCTCTGCCTCGTAAACGAGTGAGCGAAGTGTGTTATTGTCGGTTTTTCCCACCAGACGTTCGATGGTGATGAGTTTTCTGAGAAGAACAGTGCTGTTCATGAAACGCGGCCCTCGGGAATTTGCATTCGAGGGAATCAGTTTGCGCAAAAGTTGGCCGGTTGGATGTGACATCGGTCACTCGACGTGCAGCGTCTGCAACTTATTGGTGAGGTTCGGGGCCGATATCCGCCGAACCCCCATGATGGGACGGCGGATATCGGCCGGCCAAGTTGCAGAAGGCGCCTGCGCTACTGCTTCGTGGCAACGTAAGTGGTTACGCGCCCCGTGAGCTTGCCAGTGTCGACGACGGTCATGGTCTTGCCGTTGGGCGATACGGTGTTGGTGGAGTCATCGATTGCCTGACCGGCGCGCTTATCGATTTCCTCAAACGAGTGATCGTTGATTTTCTTAAGCGAGACGGCGTCGTAGGCGTAAGCGCCGCGATACGGGTAGTCGTTGCCATCGAACTTTGCGGTGTAGGTTTCGCCGGTGGGCGAGGTCATGGTGAGCTCGTCGCCTTTGGTTTTGTAGGTGGTGAGCAGGGCGTTGCCGCTTCCGGTCTGCTTTTCGATGACCCAGTTGCCGGAGGTGGCATGCACGCCAGAAGGCAACGCGCCACTGCGCTTGCCCACCGTAACAAAGTTCGTTGCCGCGCCGCCGTTCAGAGGATGGCCCGTGGTTTTAACGGTTAGCGTTCTGCCGTCGGCAGAGATTGTGCGCGTTTGCTCGAATGCCACGGCGCTGCCCTTTTTGGCGACAACGGAGATGGTTTGTGGATCCACGATGGTGATGCTGACGGTGTCATAGGACTGGCCGGAGACGGCATGATCCTGGCCATCGGCGGGGACGTCAAAGCCGGGGCTGCAACTGACGCAGTGATACCAGCCGCCACTGATGTAGAAGGTGAGCGGTTTCGTGCTGAACGCAGTCTTCGCGAGATCCGTCTTCCAGGTGCCGTCGAAGGGCGACTGAGCGCAGGAAAGACTGGCTGTGAGCAAAGCGATGGCGGCGATGAGCGCGCAGATTGCAGTGCGTTGAGTGCTGGACATTGGCATATTCCTCCTTGGGGATTTAACTGGCGATTCGATTCGGGGTTCGGATCGCCGCGAATCGAGCTTCCATCGCGGAAGGCACTTCGGGCCGGGCGACCGAGCGATTGTAAATCCGCGACTGGAGGGCAGTCGCATTTTTTGTGGGCTGTGGGCGCGACGCCGGGGCGAGCCAGTGCGGCGAAATAGGGATGGCCGGGCCGCTCGCCGCTGGCTTGAATCGCAACACGGACCGGTGGAATTTCAGGCTGTAACTGTGGGGCAGCACCGCGATACTCTTAAAGCCAGCGTGAATCGAAACCACATTGACGCTCCCCGCGCTCCGCATTCTGACCTGGATGCCGGCATCGCGGCCTCTTCGCCGAACGATGCCACGCCACTCCTGGACGCTCCGGGTGCTCGGGTGTTGGATGAAAGCCCTGGCGTAACGGCGCCTCTCCCTGACCTCGGTGCTTCGCGTTCCCCGCTCTTGGATGAGAATTCCGTGCCCGAAGATTTCGCGCTGACGGCGGTCTCCATCGGGCGCGAGTCTACGGAGAAACCCGAACTCACTCCGTTTATGCGCCAGTGGGCAGCGGCGAAGCAGCAGAACCCCGATGCGCTTGTCTTCTTCAGGATGGGCGACTTTTACGAGCTCTTCTATGACGACGCAGGCGTGGCCAGCCGCGAGCTGCAACTGACGCTCACGGCGCGAGACAAAGAGCGCAACATTCCCATGTGCGGCGTGCCGTTTCATGCGGTTGAGCAATATATTTCGCGCCTCCTCCGCAAGGGCTACCGCATTGCTCTCTGCGATCAGATGGAAGATCCGAAACTGACGAAGAAACTGGTGAAGCGCGAGGTCACGCGGGTTCTCACGCCGGGGACGGCGCTCGATGCGGGCCTGGGGCAGGAGCAAAACAATTTTCTGGCGGCGCTGTGGGAAGTGGGGGATTCGGATCGCAGCAGAACGGAGAAAAATGCAGGTCCTTCGACTCGTCCGGCTTCGCCTGACTCGCTCAGGATGACAAATAAGAGGGGGGAGCACCCCGATTCGCGGGCGGAACGCGAGCGCGTCTGCGCGGTTGCTCTGCTTGACGTTTCAACAGGCGAGTTTCGCACCATGGAGTTTCGTGGGGCACATGCGCGGGCCCAGGCGATGGACGAGCTGCTGCTCGCCGCGCCGAGTGAAGTTCTGGTGGCCGCCAGCGCCGAGACACCGGCGCATTTGGATCGGATTCCAGCGCGAACGCGTGTTGAGGACTGGGTTTGGACTCCCGAATACTCGATCCCGCTGGTCGAGCGGCAGTTAAACGTACGGTCGCTCGAAGGGTTCGGCCTGAACGGGCATGAGGCCGCTGCGATCGCTGCGGGAGCAGTTCTCCACTACGTGCGCTCCACGCAAAAGAACGAAGCGCTGCACATTGACAGCCTGAAGTTCGAAGAACACTCAACGGCGCTCGAGCTGGACCAGGTTACGGTGCGGAACCTCGAGCTCGTAGAACCGCTTTTTTCGGGGCAGGACGATCGTGCAACGCTTTTTCGGAGTCTCGACGCGTGCATGACGCCGATGGGCAAGCGGCTGCTGCGGGCGACGATTCTGCGACCGTTGAATGAGGCCACGGGAATCGAAGCGCGCTATGAGGCAGTGGCCGAGGCGCACGGCGATCTTTTGAAGCGCGAGGAAATCCGGCGCTCATTTTCCGGAATTTTGGACTTGGAGCGATTGTTAGCGCGTTTGAGCCTTGATTCGGCGGGGCCGCGCGATGTGCGCGCATTGGCCGCGAGTTCAGCCCGGTTGCCTGGACTGAAAATGGCGCTGGATGCGATGGCGGCGCCGCGTTGGCGCGCAGTGTTCACGAGTCTAGACACACTCGACGACGTAACCGCGCGCATCGTGAAGACGCTGGTAGGCGAGCCGCCGCTGACGCTTGCCGACGGCGGTGCGGTTGCGGCCGGAGTAGACGCGGAGCTGGACGAACTGCGATCGATCTCGACCAGCGGGCGGCAAGCCATCGCGGCCATCGAGGATCGTGAGCGGCAACGGACAGGAATCGGATCGCTCAAGGTGCGTTACAACTCGGTATTTGGCTATTACATCGAGATCACAAGGGCCAATCTGGCGCTGGCGCCCGCCGACTACGAGCGAAAACAGACTCTGGTGAACGCAGAGCGCTTCACGACGCCGGAGCTGAAGGAATACGAGCGCAAGATTTTGTCTGCACATGACCGTTCGATTGAGATTGAAAAGCGGATCTGTGCCGAACTGAGAAAGTTTGTTCTCGAAAGCGCCGGCAGGATTCGGCGCAGTTCCGCGGCAGTGGCCGAAGCGGACCTGCTGGCGTGCTTTGCGCATCTAGCGGCGGCGCGGCGTTATGCGCGCCCAAAGCTTGTGGACGAGCCGGTGCTCGAAGCAGTCGCGGCGCGGCATCCGGTGATCGAACAGTGGCTGGAAGAGCAGCGCGAGGGGCGCTTCATCGCCAACGATTTGTACTTGTGCGCTCATGACAAGTCTGCTCCAAAGAGTGAAAGCGCGGCAGCGCTGTTGCTGGTGACCGGACCAAATATGGGCGGCAAAAGCACCTATTTGCGGCAGGCCGCGATGCTGGTGCTGATGGCGCAAATGGGGAGTTTCGTTCCGGCGGAAAGCCTGCGATTCGGGCTTGTGGACCGCATTTACACGCGCATCGGAGCCAGTGACAACGTGACGCGCGGGCGGTCGACGTTCATGGTGGAGATGACGGAGACGGCGACAATTCTGAATACCGCGACCGATCGTTCGCTGATTCTGCTGGACGAGATGGGGCGTGGGACGGCAACGTTTGATGGACTGTCGCTGGCCTGGGCAACGGTTGAGTATTTGCACGCCGAAGTGGGTGCGAGGACTCTTTTTGCAACGCACTATCACGAGCTGACGATGCTGGCGGAGAAGCTGCCGCGCGTGCGCAATCTTCGCGTCGGCGTGAAGGAAACGGCGAGTGGGATTGTGTTTCTGCACAACATTGAGCCCGGCGCGGCGAGCAAGAGCTACGGAATCGAAGTGGCGCGGCTCGCGGGGTTGCCGGCGGCGGTGATCGAGCGGGCGAAACACGTCCTTAAGCAGCATGAAAAGCAGGAGCGGCAAAGTGTGCAAGTGGAGACGGAGCCTGATCCGATGCAGTTAACCATTTTCACGCCGCTCTCGCAAAAGATCGTGGACCGGATCGAGCAAACGGATGTGAACGCGCTAACGCCGCTGCAGGCGCTGAATCTTTTGGAAGAGCTGCAAAGTGAGCTGAAGGGGGCAGGGATCAGAGGCCAGAGTTCAGAGATAAGAGAAAAGAGATCAGAGATAAAAGAAGAGAGATAAGAGAAGAGAGCAACCAGTTTGAGGGGTTCGGATGAAGATGGCATTGCGCCAGGCGGCGGGAAGTCTGCTGGTAGTCGGAGTCGAGGGAACGGAGCTGACCCCGCTGGAGCGTGCGTGGCTCAAGCTGGTGCGGCCGGCGGGGATTATTCTATTTCGCCGCAACATCGAAACTGCGAAGCAAACGCGAGCGCTGCTGGCCGAAGCTCAGAGACTTTGCACTCCGCACGCTGCGCGGTTCGTGGATGTCGAAGGCGGAACGGTGGACCGGCTTCGCGACGCCTTGGCGCCCATTGCGCCGGTAGAAGCGGTGGCGAGGGCAGCGCGATTCCCGACCGAGCCTGGGTATGGCGCTATCCCCGGTCCCCAAATGCGAGGGACCGAGGGCACCCCATCATCGCTAGCGCGCGAGCACGGCACACTGATTGCGCGGGCTGTGAAGGCGTTCGGGTTCAATTCGCCGTTGGCTCCGGTGCTGGACCTCGGACTGCCCGCATCGCAAAAGGTACTCGGAAACCGGTGCGCGGGCTCGAGCGCGGCGGAAGTTGTCGCCTACGCGCGACCGTTTCTGGCTGGGCTGCTGTCGCAGGGCTTGGCGGGGTGCGGAAAACATTTTCCGGGCCTTGGAGGGGGGACGCTCGATTCGCACCTGGAGACGCCAAAGATTCGTCGCAGCTGGCAACAGTTGTGGCAGGAGGACCTGGAGCCTTACCGCGCGCTCAAGGATGAGCTGCCGATGGTGATGGTGAGCCATGCGGCGTATCCACTGACAAAAGGCAAGCTCCGGCCGGCGAGCGTTTCGAGTTTCTGGGTCGGCGAATTGTTGAGGAAGCGCATTGGCTATCGCGGGGTGATCATGTCGGACGATCTGGAGATGGGAGGCGTGGCGAATTTCATGCCGATCGGCGAAGCCGGAGTGGAAGCTGTCCGAGTGGGCTCGGACATGTTGCTGATCTGCCATCGTGCCGAGCCGATTTTGGAAGTCTACGAAGCGCTTATTTCCGAAGGCGAAAAGTCGACGGCGTTTGGAAAGCTGCTTGCAGCGCGGGCACGGGAGTCCGAGCGAAAACGAGCGAAGCTGTTCGGCGCGAAGATGCCGGCTGCGCTCAGCGAGAAGGAATTTACAGCGTTGCGAGCGAAGATTCTCGAGTTCGGTGAGAGGGTGGCGCTTTCGGAACGAGGGCAGGAGCTGGGTTGATCGCGGGCGCTCACCGCGTTCCCAGGTCTCGAGACCCCTATTTTGGAAATCGCACGGCTTATACCGGACTGATTCGGGAAACCGGAGATGCGGGGTCTCGGGCTGCCACGATCGTTCAACCCGAGGCTCTGCTACCATAGAGATGACTGCAATTCCAGCGGCCGGAATGAAGATGAACGCGTAGATTCGCTTTGCGCGAAGCCTCAAGCGGCCGAAGCCAACCAAAGGAGAATTTCTATGCCTCTTGTTTCAATGCGGCAGCTCCTCGATGAAGCTGCGAAGGGCGGATACGGCGTCGGCGCATTCAACGTCAACGATATGGAACAGATTCAAGCCATCATGATGGCGGCACAGCAGACCAAGTCGCCGGTGATTGTGCAGGCCAGCCGCGGCGCACGGGCGTTTGCCGACGATCTTTATTTATTCAAGCTGATCCAGGCGGCGGCAGAACTGAACCCCAATATTCCGATCGCCATGCACCAGGACCATGGCAACAGCTTTGAGACCTGCAAAAGCGCGATCGAGCTGGGCTACACCAGCGTGATGATGGATGGGTCGCTTCTCGAAGACGGTAAGACCCCTTCAACATTTGCGCAAAACGTCGCCGTCACTCGCCGCGTTGTGGACTATGCTCACGAGCGCGGCGTCACGGTTGAAGGCGAGATTGGCGTGCTTGGCGGCGTGGAAGACGGTCACGGCGCAGGCGGCACAGGTCTCGAGCACATTACCGATCCCGATCAGGCGGTTGAGTTCGCTGAACTCACCGGCGTAGACGCCCTTGCCATCGCCATCGGCACCAGTCACGGCGCTTATAAATTTACAAAGAAGCCTGACGGCAGCGTGCTGAAGATGGACGTTCTGATTGAGATTCACAAGCGTCTGCCGCACACCCATCTGGTGATGCACGGCAGCTCGTCGGTGCCCAAGGAATTGCAGGACATCGTGAACGAGTACGGCGGAAAACTGAAGCAAACGTGGGGCGTGCCGGTCGAAGAGATTCAACTGGGCATCCGCAATGGCGTGCGCAAAGTCAACGTGGACACGGACAATCGCCTGGCGATTACCGGCGCAATCCGTAAGGTATTTGCCCAGAGCCCGGAGAAGTTCGATCCGCGCGACTACCTGAAGCCGGCGCGCGAAGCGATGGCCAAAGTTGTAAGCGAGCGCATGACGGAATTTGGGCAAGCCGGACATGCAGGCGACTACGATCCGATTCCGCTGAACGAGATGGCCAGAGGCTATTCGAATGGCTCGCTGGACACGCGGCCATCACTGACAGCCAAATAGCTTGTTTGGATCGATTTATAGCTAAAAGCAAATGCGCCACTTCCGCTATGGAGGTGGCGCATTTTTGTCGAGCGCCGAAATCAGTCTATGAAATATATTGGCGCTCGAACACCGGGCGTACCAAAGCCAGTGCTTTGTGTTCTTGTCAGCTCAGATGGCGCTCGCGTCAAAGGCCGAGATCTTCCTCTGGATAGTCGTTGTTGTCGATCTTCATCGGGATCGGCTTCAGGTCGCGTGGCACAACCACGGTCCGCTCCACCTGATTCTGCGTTCTCATCGCCTGATCGACGCCGAAGGTCAAAGCGATCTCATCGATCTTGTCGCCGTAGTGTTTTCGCAGCAGAGCCAATTCGTCGCGCAATTCGGCACGGCGCTCAGGAGCTTCATCGTCAGACCCCGCCCATCGCGCGGTGAGGATGATTGAGAAACGCAATGCGGCAAGCTCCTCCGTTTCGTAATCAAGAAGTTCGATGCTGGTTTCGCGAATGTAGCGCGAGGCCGGCCCAAGGGTGGCTAAATCAAGCGGTGCATGCAAAAGCTGAGTGGACACTGTAGTCCTCCCTCCGGGGAATTCCCACGGGGTCGATCACAACCGATCAAAAGGAAAGAATGAAGCATCAAGAACTCCGATGATTTGACGAACGAAACCAGTTCTTCGCTGGATTGGCTCTTAGTCTGGAGTCGCTCAGCGGCGCGCGCTGTGAGCGAAATCACCCCATGTGGGGTTAAACCCACAATAGGCGGAGCAGTTTCGCACGCGGAGCACGCGCGGAGAATAGGATGCGGGGTTAATTCTTTCTGGTTGTGTGGCTTGCGGAGGATCGCTGAATTGGCTTTTAGTGGACGAGCCCGCTGACGGGATGTACGGCACCGACCTCGGCAGATTTGCCAGACCGAACCGAGTTTCCATTCTGCATCAAAAGCCAGTAGTGGAAGCCGTCGACGATGGCCATGAGGGCGGCTTCGTTCAAGTCGCTGCTGACGCCGGCGGTGACCCACGGCTCGTGCCCGTCGGCGTTAAAGCTGACGGTTACGCGCACGTGCGCAGCGGAGTCGTGCGCGCGCACGTCGAGCGCGGCGACAGTGAAGGTGCCAAGCCGCATTTCGGCCAGCGCTGGATAATATTTGTCGAGTTCGCGCCGCATGGCCTTGGTGAGCGCATCGACGGGGCCCGATCCTTCTGCGCGCGAAACGGCGACCTTCGACTCGCCAATCGTTAGGACCATGTGAGCCTGAACGTAGCGGCCGCCGACTTCGTCGGACTCATCGTGAACGCGCCAGCTCTTGACCGAGAACCAATTGCGCAAGGTGCCCAAGGTGCGCATGCACGCCAGGCGAAAGGAGACTTCGCTGGCGGTGTAGCCGCCACCCTCCACCATGGCCTGATTGGCATCGATGAGATCCTGCGCTTGCGAGGAGTTCAATGCCACGCCAAGTGTTTGCGAGAGGAGCATGATGTTGGCACGGCCCGACTGGGCATTGACGCCAATGACGGGACTCGCGCCAACGAGAGATGGATCAGTCCAGAGATATGAGCCGGGATTTTTGCGCTCGCTGGAGCCGTGCATGCCGGCCCACGTGCCGAAGGCGCCAGGACCGACGATCGGTGCGCCATGCGGCGGCTCAAGGCCGAAGGCTGCATAGGCCGAATGGGCGAGCGAAGTGAGGCCTGACAATGCCGCCGGCGGAACGAATTCCGCTTCGCCGCGAAGCTGCATCGCGCCGATGACGGTGGTCAGATTCACATTGCCGCAGCGTTCGCCGGTTCCGGTGAGCGTGCCTTGGATATGCCTAGCGCCCGCCAGAATCGCGGCGCGCGTGTTGGCGATGCCCAGACCGCGATCGGTGTGCCCGTGAAATCCAAAATGCGCGCCTGGGAAATCGCGCATGAGGCAGGCGATGACCGTCGAAACCTCTTCCGGGCTGGCGCCGCCGTTGGTGTCGCAAACCACGATGCGGCTGACTTTTTGGTCGACGCATTGCGCGACGAGGCGATGGAAGTGATCGAGGCTGCGCCGGCCAAAGTCGCCGCCACAGGGATTACCGTTTTCACATCGTCCGCAACTGGCGTCCATCGCGTGCTCGAGATCGATGAGGACCTCGAGTCCTTGTTGTTGCAGAAAATCGATGGTCTCCCGCACCATGAGCAGATTCTCCTCGAGCGTGGTTTCGAGCGAGCGTTCCACGTCGAGCAGTCGCGATTTGACGACGATGACTGCGGCCGGGATGCGGCGCTTGTGGCTGAGGATGAACTGCACATCGGGCCAATCTTCCACCTTCGTCCCGCGGCCACGCGAGCGGCCAAAGAGCGCGAGGCGCATGTCGCCGGTTTCCACCGAGTCGAGCGCCGCGGTCAAGTCGGAAACGAATTGATTGGCGCCCGCAAATCCGATCTCCGCGTAACGCACGCCGAAAGTAGCCATGCGCTGCAACAGCAGCACGGCATTGGGCACGGAGATCTCGAGATCGGGCTGCTGCAGCCCATCGCGCAGGCTGGTATCGAAGATCTCGACTTGTGGCGGCGTGGTCACGGTCTCTGAGTGGGTCAGTTAGGACGGGTTCGGTCCCACGTCTCAGAATCGAGACGTGAGGCGCCCGCCCGGATACGCGCGGGGAATCGTCTGAATCCATCATATCGTGAGGTGCTGTACATCGGACCGGAGTGCGCCCCGAAGCATGATCATTTCCGCTTCTGCCAGCGCACCGGATCGCGGCTGCCGTGGAAGCAGGCGATGACGGTAAGCGTCTCATCTTGCTCGATGACATACATCAAGGCATAGGGAAAGCGACGAAGCAGAGCCCGCCGGATGCCTTTGTGGACAACCGGGAATTGCCGGGGATTGGCGCGCATTCGCTCGATCACAGCCCCGACCGCCGCGCGAAAACGCCTGCCCAAGCCCGGAACCTCATGCTCGTACCAGTCCTGCGCATCGATCAACTCGGCGCGAGCTCGTGGCGTGAAGATCACCGGAAAGGTTACGGACAACGCAGCTCGAGCTCAGTCTTTAGCGCGGCCCAGGTGATGCCTTCACGCCGGTCTCGTTCGAGCGTTGCCAGGCGAGAATCGAGCTCCGCCTGTTGCATCGCGGTGAGAGAAATTTGGTCGTCCTCCAGGCTATCCCAAAGCTGCGAGATTAACTCGATACGCTCCAAGGGAGTCAGCCGCGCAACTTCATCGTGGGTGAGGATTTCCATATATTGAGCATAGGAAACAACCCACGGGAAAGCAAGAGGGATCAAATGCCGCGGCCCGCTGGAAGGTGCCCTTTTCTCTCATTCTGAATCCGAGCCATTTCATGGCATCAATCCATAATGCTGCTGCTATATCAATTGCAGCCATTCTTTCGACAGACAGCTTTTCATCAATGAGGCCAACCAAGGAGGGGGAAAAAACTCCAAAGTTCATTCCTACGTACGATTGCTATCTACACACCGGCAAGAATCTGCACGGATCTGACTCCTTTCATCCATGTGTCGCTCAGATCGCCGGCGATGGCTCCGGTGAAGAAGACGGCGATGCGAAAGCCCCGACTTCCTGATCCTTGTACTGAAGCTGATAAAGCTTCCAGTAGAGGCCACGCTGCGCCAGCAGCTCCTGGTGCGAGCCCATCTCGCGGAGCGTGCCCTTGTGCATGACCAGAATTGTGTCGGCGCGCTGCACCGTCGACAGGCGGTGCGCAATCAGCACGCTGGTGCGTCCCTCGACCATGCGCTCCAGAGCCCCGCGAATGCGCAACTCCGTGTCCGTGTCCACGCTGGACGTGGCCTCGTCGAGGATGAGGATGTGAGGATTGTAAGCCAGCGCGCGGGCAAAGTTGATGAGCTGTTTCTGGCCGGTGGAGAGCGAGCTGCCGCGTTCGCGGACAGGCTCATCGAATCCGTGCGGCAGACTGTCGACAAATTCCAGCACATTCACATCGCGCGCGGCGCGGCGCATGGTCTCGCTGGTGATCTGCTCGTTGCCCAGGCGAATGTTCTCGCCGATGGTTCCAGAGAAGAGGAACGGATCTTGAAGCACAACAGCAAAGTGGCGGCGCAGCTCGGTGAGATCGTGGTCGCGCAGGTCGACTCCATCCAATAGAATGCGGCCCGCAGTGACCTCGTAGAAGCGCATCATCAGGCTGGTAAGCGTGGTTTTGCCCGCGCCGGTGTGGCCAACGATGGCGATCGTCTGGCCGGGCTCGACAGTGAAGGAGACGTCTTTCAGTATCCACTCGGTGCCTTCGATGGCTCCGAGCCGCTCCGCGATTTGAGCCTTTGGGCCGGCAGAATTGCTAATAGCCGCGATCATCGCCTTCTGCTCGTCCGTGAGTTTCTGGTAGGTGAACCAGACGTGATCGAACTCGACACGGTTGGAGCCATCGCCGGGAATCGGATGCGCGGGGCTCACGATCTCCGGCTCGGAATCCATCAACTTGAAGATGCGCTCGCATGCCGCCATGGCCGCTTGAAGGATGTTGTACTTGTCGCTCAAATCCTGAATCGGCCGCCAGAACCGCAACGAATATTGCGTGAACATGAACAGCACGCCGATGGTGACCGTGGGCGGCAGGTGCAGCACGCCGAATCCGCCGCGCCAGACCACGAGGGCAATGGCCACCGAGGAAAGAAAGTCGACCGCGGGGTAATACAGCGCATACGCGAAGATGGTGTCGATGAAGGCGATCATGTGCTGGCGGTTGACGTCTTCAAAGTCCTTGTAAGCGCGATCTTCACGGTTGAAAAGCTGCACCACGGCCATGCCGGAGATGTGTTCCTGCGTAAAGCTGTTGATTCTCGCGATGGCGGTGCGCACGCGCCGGTAGCTCTCGCGCACATGGTCGCGAAAGATGCGCGTGACGATGAGGATCAGGGGCAACACGGCAAAGGCAAGCAGCGCCAGCCACCAATTGATGGCGAGCATCACGCCGGCCATGATGATGAGAAGGAAGGCATCATTGACGATGGCCAGGACGCCTTCAGTAAACATGTCGTTGACGGCGTCGACGTCGGACGTGAGGCGCGTGACGAGGCGGCCGACAGGGTGAACGTCAAAGAATCCGACGTGCATGCGCTGCATGTGCCGAAAGATGTCGCGCCGCAGATCGAACATGATCTTCTGCCCGATCCACTGCATCAGGTAAACCGAGATGAACTGAAGAAGATACCCGACGACCAGCAGTCCCAGGTAAATAGCGGCCAGGCGGGTGACGCCCTGTGCGGCGCCCTGAGGAAGAACATGCGCCAGTGGGCTGGATGTGGCGATCCAGTGGGCGACGGCGTTGGAAGGATCCTGATCGCTGGCGTCGGGCGCCAGATAGCGATCGACTGCAACCATGACAAGAAGGGGTCCCGCCACGTCGCACACCGACTTCAGCGAAACCGAAAGCGAGGCGATGGTGGCCTGTGACCCATACGGGCGCACAAAATGGCCGAGCCGCCGCATCAGGCGTGCGTCGTAGACTTTGCCGACGATCTCATCGTCGGTCTTGCGTTTAGGCTGGCCAGACCCGTCATGCGATCCGTGATGGGATCCGGTCTGTTCAGCTTGCTTGTCTTCTTTATCCGCCATCGGCCGATCTATTTTTGCTTCCGTCTTTATTGTACGGGGGCTCGGGTTTGGATTGGGGCCTTGGCTTCGGCGTGGGCCGCGATACGCCCATGCTCAACAGGACGTAGCCAAAGCCTTTTCGAATGAGATCAAAGAAATTCATGAGGTGGCCGGCAGATTCCGAATCGTGGATCGCGGATCGCGGCCCGAAGGCCGTAGTTAGACAGAGCCCTAATGTGCGGAAGGCGCCGCAGGCTTTCCGCCAGACGCAGCGGGCCCAGGTTCTTCCTCTGGCGGTAGTTCGCCGCGGACGATCTGAAGTACGGCCGGAGGCAGCGGTTTGTCGGCATTGGCCAGCAGAAGCGTCACCTGCCAGATTTCGGTCTCGCTGAGCTGGCTCTTGAACTGCGGCATGCCGCTAAGGCGAATCCCATTGAAGATCTTCCAATAGGTCTCACCGGCTGGATCGTCGCTCACTCCCACCACGCTGCTGCCCTTGTGCTGCGCCCAAAGCTGGGGAGCCCTTGGATACATGCTGGAGCCAAGCGGCGAAGGCCTGCCGTAAAAACCATGGCACACCGCGCACTGGTCGCCGTAAACCTGTGCTCCGGCAGTGAGGGTTGCCTCGTCGGCCTGCATGGGCGGGCTCGCAGGCATCTCGCGCTCAATGCGGGCCTGCAGAGGGATACCAACGATTTGCCGCTCGTATGGAAACGGCGCGTCGGCGACTGCCACGGGTGGATGCCCCCAGCGAAACCATGCCAGCACGGCCAACGGCAAGAAAATCAAACACAAAATAATCCCGAGTAAAATGCGTCCCATCGTTCGCGGCGCCTCCCTTGACTATCATCGCAGAGAATCCCGAATCGATTTGTCAAAGTTGTCTCACGATTCAGTTGCCGGTTCTCGCAGGCCTTCGTCTAAAAAAGAGCATAGAAATCCAGCATCTGGGTCATGGTTTTGCGGCATTATCGGGGCGAGTTTGGTGGCCGGTTCCGCTACCGGGATGCCCCCAAGGTGATTTAATACCAGATGGGGGAAGTGTTTGAACGAGACCGCCGTGAAACCACAAATGGAAAGACGCAGTTCCGCGCCTGCGGACGCTGAAAATTCAGATTTGGCCCGGTCAGCGAAGACGCTTTTGTACTCGGACCGGTTTCACCACCCGGCCGAATCGACTCGCCGCAGTTCTGAGCTCCGCATGGGTGCGGGTCTCACAATCGCGGTCAATGGATGTCCCGGTGAAAGGTGAAACCGGTCATACCCTTGGAGGAAATCCGAACCCGATGGTCTTTTTTCGCCGTCTTGCAATTTTGCTGGCGCTTCTTTTCCCGGTGATGCCCGCCGTCCATGCGCAAAGCACGACTTATTCGTCGTCGAATCCAACTCTTTCCAGCCCGGCGCAGAATCAAAACGTGGAACTGGCGCAGAACCAGCCCTCCGCCAGCGCCCAGAAGACGCCCGGCGAGAATCAGGGCGAGATCACGGTTCAGGAGCGAATCCGCCAGCGCCGTGCACAGCGCCGCAGCACGGCGATTCACGATGCCTACGACCACCGCTGGGAAACCTACCTGGACACGGGTTACCTGCGCTTTCAACCTGGTCCCGGCCTTCCGGGCGACGGACCGTTGCAGCGCCTCACCTACTACGCGTGGGAGACGGGCCTGACGCGATTTTCAACCGAGCGGCTGGGCTTTACGGTCGATGGCCGCGGCTATTACGGAACCGCCTTCGTAGGCCTGAATCACCAAAGTCAAGGCTCTTTAACCCGCCCCGCGATCAGCCAATACGACGTAATCGGCGGCCCTGTCTATCGCTTTTTCATGCTGCCCAAGTTCGCCGTCTCCGGCCGCGCCATGGCGGGATGGGCTCACGGCAACTTTGGCGGCGACACCAATCGCATTCCGCCCGCGGACTTCGG
>DASXFF010000138.1:0-18033 GCA_036489735.1 Occallatibacter sp.
CATGATGCAGCTCGAACGTAACTGGCTAAACCCCGACGGCATCCCCGGACGCCCCTGGTTCAAGCACATCCTCTACGGCGCACGCTTTACGTACGCCCATCTCGAACTCCCCGGCCTCACCGAAGCCGTCGAAGCACAAGATTGGCCCACCGCCAAGCAGCAGGCAGAAATCCTGCGACAAGCACTGGAGAAAAACACCAAGCTGGTCGAAGACTTGAATGCCAGCTTGAAGTAAGACGGCGGAAACGAGAATGGGTGCCCCATTTCTCGCGCGCTTTTTGCGCGAGAAGTGGGAATTCTGGCGCAAACGAAACCTCAGGCTAGCGAAATATGTCCGGCCCCGGCCGCCAGTCACCATCCGCAGTCCCGTAAGGACTGGCCACCACAACCGTGTACCCGTCCGGGTCCCGCATCCAGCACTCCCAATGATTGGGGCCGCCGTCGCCATCGCGAGGGTTGCGATGGCGCGGCATGACCATCTCAACTTTCATCTCGGCAGCGCGCTCCATCACTGCGTCGAAATCTTCCACCTCGAACCACAGCAGCACGCCATTGCCGTAGGGCTTGTCTCCACGATCTCCGATCGGCCCGTGATCGTGCTCGACTTCAAAGCTGTGCAGTTGCAGGACCAGCGAGCCATCCTTCACCAGTTGCTCATATTGCTTGCCGCCATGCGCACTCCGGCAACCCAGCAGGCGCTGGTACCAGCGGCTACTGGCTTCGACATCGGCAACGCAAATGAGTGGCTGTGGACGCATGCTACCAAGCTCAGCAAAAAACTCTATTCAGGCAACCCCATCTTCTTCTGAAACGCCGAGTATCGCGGATCGTGGTGGAAGTTTCTAAAGGCGTAATCGTATTTCACTAGCGTGATGTCCTGGCCATCACGCTCCTCATAAGCCTTGTCCAGCCATTCGAAGGCTTTGTCGGCATGGCCTGCCCTTGCATACGCGGAGGCGAGCGCGCTGGCAGAAACAGATTTCATATCCCGCTTATACGCTTGCAAGTTTTCTTCAAGATCTCGCTGCCAAAACGCCTCCTCTCCGCCACTGCGGAATATTTTGAGTTTGGCGGCGGCTTCCGCGGCTGCCTTCTCCGGACTCATTCCGCCCAGGAGTTCCGCTTTCTCATTCTCTTCGATCGCCTGCTCATACTTGCCCGTCATGAACAAACGCGCGGCAAGATACTCATGCGCCAGTGGAAATGTGGGATCCAGCTGAATCGTACGCTGAAATTGACGGTAGGATTTGTCGTAGTCGCCGGCAAAAGCGTATGTCACCGCCATGAAATTGTTAATTGGCAGCGATAACGGGTCCAGCTCCAGCGCCTTCTGGTTTTCCGCGATGGCTTGATCTACTCGTGCCATCGGCATCAGGTAGCAGTTGGAATAGAAAAGATGGCTGTATGCGGAATTCGGGTTTAATTCGAGCGCGGTCAGAAATTCTTTTTCCGCTCCCGGAAAGTCAAATTCGTAATGCGATTTCTCCACTCCCAACGCGGTATGCGCTTCGGCCAGATTTGGATCAAGGGCAATCGCTTTCTCCGCGGCATCTCGCGACTGCGGCAGGCTGTCTTTGGGCGCAAGGACGCCAAGAATGCTGCTGATATTGTACGCATCGGCGAGACCTGCGTAAGCCAAAGCAAAGCTGGAATCTTTCCCGATCGCCTGCTGAAAATATCCCACGCTTTGCCTGAGTCCAGCGGGCGTTCTCTGGTTCCAGTAGTAGCGCCCTTTCAGATAGAGGTCATAGGCCTCAGGGTCCACGGTGCGAACTCTCGCCAGCGCGTTCTCCCGTTGCGGCGAAAGTTTCGCCTCCACCTGGCGCGCAATGGCCTTTCCCAGGTCATTTTCGAAGTCCAGTAAATTGTGCAGCTCCTGGTCATAGTTCTCGGCCCACAAGTGCGTCTGATCGCTCACGCGGATCAACTGCGCGCTCACTCGCGCCCGCCCACCTTCTCTGCGGACGCTTCCCTCCAGAATGTAATCCACTCCCAGTTCCCGGCCGATCTGGCTCACCGTCTTGTCGGTGTGCTTGTAGGTCATCACCGAAGTACGTGCGATGACGCCCAGTTGTTCGGGGCTGAGCTCGCCCAGGTCGGTGATCGTTTCTTCCGTCAACCCGTCACTGAAATAGTCCTGACTCGGGTCGTTGCTAAGGTTTTCGAACGGGAGAATGGCCAGCATCATCCGCCGCGGCGTGACGGCACTTGAGCTGCTGCGCCGCTGAAGCAGATATGCCCCAATTCCAATCAACAACATGAGGAGAGCGGCGGCAATGCCGATTCTCCAGAACCACTTGGAAAACGGCATAGAGGCGGGCGAAGGGCTCGCAATATTCTCCGCGGAGTTTGGCGCGGGCGTGACCGCCGCCGCTTCCGCGCTAGAGTTTGAAAGCGCCGGCGGCTCGTTCACTGGAGCGATAAATCGGTATCCCCGGCGAGGCAGGGTCTCAATAAACCGGGGATTGTCCGCTGAGTCGCCAAAGGCCAGCCGCAGCTTGCGGATGGCAGTATTGATCCCTTCATCGAACCCAACGTACGTCTCGGCAGGCCAAAGCCGGGTCTGCAGTTCCTCCCGCGTGACCACGTCGCCGGGACGCTCCAGCAGAACCGAAAGCACATGGAAGGGTTGTTCCTGGAGAGGAACTCGAACCCCTTCTCTGTGGAGTTCGCCCGAGCGCAGATCCACTTCAAACAGGCCGGTGCGGATGCGTCGGCTGGGGTTGGCTTCCCCGTGCATATTCCCCTTCCTGAGGGGTGCCCATTCTATCCCAGACCGCCCAGTCCAGAAAGGACGGTAACTCCTTGCTGATCTTCGCATTGCGAAGTCAGAAAGAGTTCATGCCCGCTCCATTGATCCTCGCCGTGTAACCAGCGAAGGTGTGCGCGCCTCGTCGTGGGCGGCTTGCTTCTCGGTTGGCTGCCACATCAGGCATCCAGAACTTAAAGAGATCAACATGAAGGAGAGACCTTATGAACAAGAAACTTACCCAGACCGTCGTCGCCATCGCCATGCTTGCGCTGGCCGCGCTCGCGCCAGCCTCCGCCAGCGCCTCCGCCTGTACTAATAAGATCCTCGCCGGAGCCTACGGCTTCACCATTCAGGGAACCAAGCTCGGTGGAATTGGCTTCCTCGGGCAGCAGGTCGGCGTCGCCATGGCCACATTCGACGGCAACGGCAACTTCACCCAGATAGACAGCGTCACCATCGCCGGCAACGTCGTCTCCGACTTCACCCATACGCCTGCCGCTGGCACTTACACGGTGAATTCCGATTGCACCGGAAGCTTTACCATCAACTTTACCGATGGCAGGCCGCCGGTGACCGCGGATTTTGTCGTCGTGGATAAGGGCAACGAAATCGACACGGTCGTTACCAGCGCGGGTGGCGCGCAGGGGATCCTGGCGACCAGCAGTATCGGGAAAAAGCGCTTTCCGGCAAAGTAAATCTGCGGGTAAGTTGTAAAGTCTGCGCGGCCCATCCTTACGCCTCGGCTGGGGGTGGGCCTGTTCACTTCTCCGATGAGGAAAAACAGCCGGCTAGCTCGCTTTCATCTCGCGCTCCATCACCCTGCGCAGCGCGAGGTTAATCCGGGTCTGGTAGCGATTCCCGTCCTTCTGGAACCAGGCCAGCACGTCGGCATCGATCCGGATTGTGACCGGCTTCTTGAGTGGACGGTAGAAGTCTGAAATCTTGGCGCCGGCCGTCAGAAAGGCAGGCTTCACCGGGCGCTTCGGGCCAGCCGCCTTCCCGCCCTTGCGCCGGGACCGCGCGCGTGAACGTTTCGCTCTGGCAGGCATCGCCAGGGCTCCTGACTTCTTCTCTTCATTGCTCGCAAGTTGTTGCTTTCGCACCATTTGTCATGTACCCGCCGTGTTGTATGTACAGGATTGTACTTTAAAACGTTCCTGTAGGAACACTTTGTAAAATCTTGGGCAATAGTGCAGTTTGACTTCATATCGGCGGAGTCATCCTGAGCGTAGCCGTTTTTCAGGCGGAGCGAAGGATCTCAGGCTGTATCGGCTCGGCGCGCGAGCCAAACTGCACCATTACCAAATCTTCCCTTCCCGCTATCCCGCCAGCTCCTCCGCCATAGCTCCTTCAATTTCAGCGGCCTCCACCATCGGTTCGTCCATAAACGCAAAAGCCTCCTGCGGCACCGGGTTTTGCCATACCGGCGCAAACGACTGCCGGTGCAGGGGGGTTGGTCCGAATTCGCGCAGCGCGGCGACGTGGCGAGGAGTGCTGTATCCCTTATGCGAAGCCAGCCCATACGCCGGAAACACTGCGTCCCACTCGCACATGATGCGGTCTCGCTCTACCTTGGCAAGAATAGATGCGGCTGCAATCGACGCTGACAAGGCATCGCCGTGAATAATGGCCATCTGTGGCAAGTCACAGTCAATCTTCAGCGCGTCGATCAACAGATGGTCGGCCGCGGGCGCCAGCGCCAGCGCGGCCTCGCGCATCGCCACCCGCGATGCCTGATAGATATTGATCTGATCGATGCGCGCGGCATCCACCGCTGCGATTGACCATGCGATTGCATGATCACGTATCCGTTCAGCCAGCACCTCGCGCCGCTCAGGCTCAAGCAGCTTGGAATCGCGCAGCCCGCGCACCCGATACGTCGGATCGAGAATCACCGCCGCAGCCACCACGCATCCAAACAGCGACCCGCGGCCCACTTCGTCGATGCCGGCCACCATCTTCGCGCCGGCCGCCCACGCCTTGTTCTCATAACGCAGCGTGCAGCGGAGCGTCTTCAGCAGGCGCAGCTTCGCCGCCGATGCGGACAGTGGTTTTCCGTTGCGCGACTTCAGCACTGGCCGCTTGGTTTTCAGAAAAATTCCTTTGCACGCATGGGAGTTCTCCCCATCTTCACCCGACATTGCCGAACCATGCAAGCTGCAATTCGTGTGGAAAACTTGTACGCCAGCGGGCGATCTGGCCTCCCGGTAACCACTCCCGGTAACCATTACTCCGATTACGACCGTACATTGCCCACTCGGACATGTACTGGTAACTTCGCTTTACCAGGATGGGATTACCGAGATGCTTGCGGTTTTGAACAACAACTCCAACTCGTCGCCAGAGCCGGACGTGCTCACCGGCAAGCTGATCCACATCGCTTTGCCGGTCCGCTGGAGTCTTCTGAGTGGAAATCGCGGCACGGCTGAGATGGCTTGCACCTACGACATTCATCCGCGGGGGGCGCGGTTGCTGGGCACGCGCGACGTAAACGCCGGCGACCTGGTACTGGTGGAGCGCGGCCGCAACAGAGCCACCTGCCAGGTGATTTGGGCCGCCGATCCCGAGTCGCCGCTGCGCGGCCAGTTCACGGTGCAATGCATCGAAGGGCGTACGCCGTGGGAAGACGAACTGCGACAGATCCACGAAGAGCAGTATCAGCCGCTGATTCTTGATGACATGCATCGCAAGGCGTTGCGCGGCTTTGCCCGCGCCGAATCGAACCGCCGGCGCCGTCCGCGATTCTATGCCGAAGGCCAGGCGGAAGTCATCGATGGAGCGCAGCGGGTCGATGGCGAAGTGGAGCAGATTTCGGAATATGGCGCCCGCATTGCGGCTTCGTCGACATTGCGCCCCGGAACCGACTTCCGACTGATGCTGAATATGTTCGACGTCAGCGTCGCAGTGAAGGCGCAGGTGAAATATCTGGTCAGCAACCTCGGCATGGGCGTGGAGTTCCACGAGATCCGCCGCGGCGACCGCCCGCTGCTCAGCTACGTTCTCAGCAAACTGAAGACCAGGCGCGTGGAAGAATTCGCCCGCGTGGAAGTCGTCTCCGAAGCGCTGGTCGCGGCGGGCTAACTCACACCTCAAAAAATTCAGGCGGAGCGAATGGCGTCCTTCTGAACGCCCTCCACTCCGCCTGGCTTACGCGAGACTACGCCCGCTTGATATTTCCTCTTAGACAACAGCCCAACAAGCCTTAAGCAAATAACAAGGGCCCGGACCTTTTGGGGCCGGGCCTTGGTTGTCGCCGGAAAAGTTCCGACGGTTCGGTCTGACTAGTCGATCGTCACCTTGAACCCGGTTGTTCTGGTCACACCTCCGCCGGTGGCGGTGATGATGATCGTCTCGGTCCCGGTGGTCGCGGTTGAGGCAACCTTGACCTTCACGACTGCTTGTCCGGAACCCGGAGCCGCAATCGTCGAGGGGGTGATGGTTACGGTCACACCGCTGCCTGCGCCAGAAGCGGTCAAAGACACGGCGGAATTAAAGCCGCCGGTGATCTGAGACACGATTTTGGTCTGGCCGGTGCTGCCGCGCGCCACAGTGAACATCTTCGGAGTTACGCCAACCTGGAAGCTGCCGCTGCCGCCGCTGTTCACGACTTGCGAGACGGTGTTGCTGGTGCTTCCGGTGTAGTTGCTGTCACCGGAATAAGTGGCAACAAGCGAGAACGTCGCTGCGGTCGCGAAGCTGGTGGTGCAGGCGGCAACGCCGCTGGCGTTGACCGATACTGCCGTGCAGCCCGAGATCGAAGCTCCGTTGGAGGTGAAGGCCACCGTGCCCGTCGGCGCCGGAGAGTTGACCGGCGTCACTGTCGCGGTGAGCGTGACCGTCTGCCCGATGTTCGAAGGATTCGGGTTCGAGGTCAGCGCGGTTGAGGTTTGGGTCTTGCCGCCGCCGCTTCCAACTGTCACTGCGACTCCGGCCGAGGGGATACCGTTTGCGATTACGACCAGCGTGCTCGCACCGGTTTCGATGGATGACGGCACGTCGAAGTTCGTGGAGACGATCGTGCTGCCCGTCGAGATGCCCATCGTGCTGTGGTCATGCGTTTTGGCAAAAACCACGTGACCGGTGCCAGTGTTGGTGATGCGGACCAGCGGATAGTTGGTCGCATCCTGGAAGTCGTCGCCGTAGGCGTTCGCCTGCGAGAGACCATTGAACTGAGTTCCCGAGATGGTGAAAGTCTGTCCGGGAGTCAGCGTGCTGGCCACCGAAGTGATCGTGGGCTGCCAGGAAGACTGGAACGTCCCCGTCGGAGTCAGAAACTCAACATCCTTCGAGTAGTCCGTGTACATGATCTGGCCGTTGGGCAGGTTCAACAAGTGTCCATCGAACGAAGGAGTGTTGACCGCGTTCGGCGGATTGTTGATGGCGGTGAGCGTCGAGCCGTCCCACTCGTAGAACTTCGACGGGGCTGAGAACGTGCCGGCCGACGGGCTGACTTCTACGACGACGTTGCCGTTGGTTTCGAGGGCAGCGGGAGCGTCGTTGGCAGCCTGGCTGCTGGCGAAATCCGGCCCTGCGGTCCAGGTTCCGGAGGTGGTGTTGTAGACGGCGGTGTGTCCCGCGGAGCAGTCACTGGCGCCGGTTGCGAACACTGTGCCATCCGGCCGCAACACTGCGGGGCCTACTTCGAAGCTGCCGCCACCGGCCTTGCAGTTGGAATCCCACAGCTGGTTGATGGTACTGCCCGCGCTGACCCAGGTGTTGGTGGACTGGGTATACAGTTCGGAGTTTGTGCCGGTGAGAACGGTGTTGCTGGTGTAGGCATCGACCGTCAGGACCTGGCCACTGGGAAGCAGCGTCCAGCCTTCTTCGTCGAAGTCGTCGAACTTGCCATCGGTGGAGTTCGAGATGGTCGTAAAGGTGAGAGCGCCTTCGTTGAAGGTGTAGTACACGGGAGCGGTGCTGTTGCCGAATGCAACTGCGCAGCACTGCGCCATCATCCAGGTGCCATCGGGAAATATGACCGACTGAGCATCGCCGATGTTGCTCTTGGTCGGCGGCGTGGTCGAGGTCCAGGTGTTGGCGGCCGGATCGTAGTACGCGCCCTTGGACTGCCAGATACCGCTGCAGCCCGGGTTGCAGTTGTACTCGCCACCCTGCACGATGACCTTGCCATCTTTCAAGACTGCCGAACTGAAGAACAGCGGAGCGTAGCCGGAAGGCGTGGACGCGACCTGCGTCCAGGTGCCGTTGACGTAGCTGCCGGTGTTGTCAGGGGTCAATGTGTACCAGTTGAGATAGCTGCCGGTGCAGCCCGAGCAGTTGGGCTCGGAGTGCACGAGCACCCGGCCGTCGGTGAGCAGAAGCATGGCACCGACGGAAACGGGCGGCGCGGTTGTGCCCTTTGTCCACGTCGGGCCGGCGGGATTCACCGCTGGTTGTGCGTCAGACACGTGCGTCATGTGAACCGGCGGCGGAGTGACTCCGGCCGCGTGAGGAGGATTGACTTTCGCACGGCCCTGGCCCAATGCCATGACCGCAGAGAATGAAATCAGCGCGCACAGCAGACTGCTTGCGGCAATGGAACGCAACTTCATGCTTATTTCCTCGATGGTGAGATTTCGAACCTAGCTGGTCTCCACAGAAAAACTTCTTGGGAACATTGTTTACAGGTGAGAGAAAAGCGAGGGCCATCATACATCCTTTTGACAATCGAAAACGAGAATTTTAAGCAGAATGACGCGGCAAAACGCCCGTCCCGTGGGCATTTTCGCGGGTCGCGGTGGAAAACCGCGCCCGGATGATGCAAAAACTTTCACAGTGTGTGAACGGAAGGAGCAAGCAGGGACATCTCCGCGGCCGGCCCGCGTGCGAAATTCCTCCGGCTTTCCGGACACAGCTCCGGGCCGCATTTGTTATTGTTTCGTCCATGCGCCGCAGCTCAATTGCAGGTTATGTCGTCCTGGCGTTTCTTCTTTCTACCCTTTCCCTCCACGGGCGAGTGGTTCGCGTCGAAGTTTCCTCCCGGACGGATGTTTTGAATGGCAAGGAATTCGGCAACGCGGGCGCCTATGAACGAATCACAGGCCGCGTCTACTTTTCAGTTGCGGTCAGCAATCCGCACAACCGGCGCATTGTCGACTTGAGGAATGCGGTCAATCTGAAAGATGGCGAGGTTGCATTCTCGTCAGATTTCGTTGCGATTCGGCCGAAGGATCCGCGCAAGGGCAACGGCTCCATGATTCTGGAGAGTCCGAATCGCGGATACTCGAGAATCGTTTCCCTGGTGGATGGGGGAGACTGGGACGCGAGGAACGATGCGGGAGACGCATGGCTGCTGCGCAACGGATTTACTTTCGTGAGCCTGGGCTGGCAGTGGGACGCGCCCGGAGCGGACGCGCTGAAGCTTTACGCGCCCATCGCGAAAGAAAGCGGAAAAACGATTGCAGGCCTGCTGCGAGGCGACCTGATGCTGTCGAAGCCGATGGCAGAAATTCCGCTCGGGCACATGCAGATCGGCCACATTGGGGGCACTGAATATCCTGTGTCCGCGCCCGACGATCCGCGCAATGTATTGACGGTGCGCGATTCGCGCGAGGCGGTGCGCACCGTCATTCCGCGGGCGGAGTGGCAGTTCGCGCACACCGTCGACGGCAAGCTCGAGCCGGGCGGCCGCTTCATCCACCTGAACGGCGGATTTCGGCCGGGCAAGATTTATGAATATGTTTATGTCGCGGCCGATCCTGTAGTCGCCGGACTGGGATTTGCGGCGTTCCGCGATTTCGCCTCTTATGTGAAGCATGCCGGCGATGCGATCGTCCCGGTGCAGCGCGTCTATGGGGAGGGCATCTCGCAGAATGGACGGTTTCTGCGCAATCTTCTTTATGATGGATTTAACGCCGACGAAGATGGAAAGATCGCGCTCGACGGCGTGCTGGCGCATGTTGCCGGGGCGGGACGCGGCAGCTTCAATTACCGCTTCGCGCAGCCGTCGCGTGACGCGCAGCCCACATCGTCTATCTTTTTCCCGACCGACATCTTCCCTTTCACCGATCAGCCAGAAAAAGATCCATTGACCGGCGAGAGTGGCGGGATTCTCGACCGTGCCGTTGCGGAAAAAGTTGTGCCCAAGATTTTCTTCTCGAATACTTCCTACGAATATTGGGGCCGCGTGGCCGCGCTGACGCATGTGAGCGCCGACGGCAAGCGGGACGTGATGCTCTCAGACAAGGTGCGCATCTATCACTTCACCGGCGAGCAGCATTTTCCGGGTCCATTCCCTCCGGCAAGAGGCGAGAGCGATCTGATGGGACAGGAGCCGCAGTCTCCGTTGCCGATTAAATATTTCTGGCGCGCGATGATCGCCAACATGGATGGATGGGTGCGCAATGGAAGGCAGCCGCCGGCGAGCGCCTATCCGAAGCTTGCGGACGGAACGCTGGTGCCGCTGCGCGACTATGCCTTCCCGAATATTCCCGGCGTGAACAAGCCGCATGAGGCCAATGCCGCGTATCGCATTGATTTCGGCCCGGACTGGCGCGCCGGGATTCTCAGCATGCAACCGCCGAAAGTTGGCGAGGCATTTCCCGTGCTCGTGCCGCAAGTGGATGTGGATGGCAACGAGCGCGACGGCGTGCGCTTGCCGGAGATCACGGTGCCGCTGGCGACGTATGCGAGCTGGAATTTGCGCGATCCGGCGATTGGAGCGCCGGAGCAGCGCGTTTCCTTTGAGGCTTCGTACATTTCGTTCCCGAAGAATGCAACAGAGCGCGAAAAAAACGGCGATCCGCGGAAATCAATCGCGGAGCGCTATGCAGGACGCGAAGACTATCTGTCGCGCTATGCCAAGGCGCTCGACGGTCTCATCGACCAACGCTGGATTCTGCCGGAAGACCGTGAGGCCATGCTGCATCGCGGCGGGTCGGAGTGGGACGAAGCAGTAAAGTAGCCAAGGCCGTCTCTTTCTAAAGCTTCTACCACAGAGGGCCACAGAACCCCCCCTTTTCGGGGTCTGACGTTGCCATTTCAGTTGCGCGGCTGTGCGATACTTTCAGTATCGACGGGGGTCCGCGTAGCTCAGGTGGATAGAGCATCTGCCTTCTAAGCAGAGGGTCGCAGGTTCGAGTCCTGCCGCGGGCACCATACCACTCCGCTCCATTGCAGCAGCCACCGAAGCGGCAACTCCATCTATCTACCAAGGCCGGAACCGGGGCGGAGAAAGCTACGCCGCCGGGCGCTTCGACTGGGCACGTCTCCACATCTCCGTCTGGAGAGAGGCTGCCTTCATCAGCATTCGCCTCTCGTGACAACTTTGATGGACCGACAGGCCGTGTTCATCGGTGATGCAGTGTTCAAGGGCGACATCTTTGCCGCAGATCCAGCAGAACTTGGGGTTTTCTCTTCTCGAGAGCATGGGGTTGTGCCTCGCTTGCGTTGGAAGTAGAAGTAAATGACTTGAGCGGATTGAGAAAATTATAACAACAATCCACTGCGGGATGCGCGCCAATCTGCGTCAGCACGCTCTGTCGAAAGGAAAGCGCGGCGAGCATTTGAAGTTGCGAAAGATGAACTTATCTTTCTAATTGTTTCGTTCTAATTGTTTCGTTTTGTGAGTTCACCTTCTTGATGCGAAAAGGTCTATCCTTTCGTTTCACCGTACATTCACACAAGTTGGCGGGCGGCGCGGGGTTTGCCATAGAATGCTTTTCACTTCACTTCGGCAGGCAGGTTTGCTCTGAGCATGGCCGCAACCGTATCCGCAAATCCTGGATTGGAACAACACATCCCCGGCAAGGCCGCGGGCCCGTGCGTGTTTGTACTGTTCGGCGCGGCGGGCGACCTGACCAAGCGCAAGCTTCTGCCTTCGCTGTTCAACCTGGCCAAAGCCAAATTGCTGCCGGAAGATTTTGCGCTGATGGGCGTATCGGTGGACGACCTGAGCGTGGAGGCATTTCGCGACCAGGTGGGCGGATTTCTGCCGGCGGGCGAACAGGAATGCAAAGACTGGCTGCGGCCGCGGCTGTTCTATGAGCGCGGGGATTTCGGCGACAGCGGGCTTTTCTCCCGGCTGGGAGAACGCCTGGGCAAAATTGACACCGAGTGGCGCACACAGGGCAACTATCTTTTCTATCTTGCAACCGCGCCAAAGTTCTTCGCGCCGATTGTGCAGCAACTGGGGCGGGCGGGGCTGTCGCGCGAAGAGAACGGGCAATGGCGGCGGGTGGTGATCGAAAAGCCGTTTGGAACCGACCTGGAATCGGCGAAGACGTTGAACCGCGACATCCGCGCGGTGCTGCACGAGCGCCAGATTTTCCGCATCGATCATTATCTGGGCAAAGAGACCGTGCAGAACATCATGGTCTTCCGCTTCGATAACGCCATCTTCGAGCCGATCTGGAACCGGCGCTACATCGACCATGTGCAGATCACGAACGCCGAGACGGTCGGTGTGGAGCGGCGCGGGTCTTACTTCGATACCGCCGGTACCCTGCGCGATATGGTCCCGAACCACGTCATGCAGTTGCTGAGCCTGACGGCGATGGAGCCGCCAGTATCATTTCAGGCCGACGCAGTGCGCGATGAGCAGGCGAAGCTGCTGCATTCGATCCTGCCGCTGGATTCCGAGGACGTTTTGCAGCGCAGCGTGCGCGGGCAATATGGGGAAGGTATGATCGGCGACGAACGCGTGCCGGGCTATCGCAACGAACCGGGCGTGAACCCTGAGTCGCGCACGGAAACATTCGTCGCATTGAAGCTGAACATCGATAACTGGCGATGGGCGGGCGTGCCGTTTTATCTGCGGACCGGCAAGCGGTTGGCGCAGCGGCATACGGAGATCGCCATCCAGTTCCGCAGGACTCCGTTTCAGTTGTTCCGCAACGCGCCCGCACATGCGCCGCATCCGAACACGCTGGTCATCCAGATTCAGCCGTCGGAAGGAATCGCGCTCAGCTTCGGGGCGAAAGTTCCCGGGCCGCTGCTGCGCGTGGGTTCGGTGGACATGAGCTTTGAGTATTCGAAATATTTTGGCGCCGATGCGTATACCGGCTACGAAGTCCTGCTCTACGACTGCATGATCGGCGATGCTACGCTGTTTCAGCGCGCGGACATGGTGGAGGCGGGATGGACCGTGGTGGATCCGATGCTCGATGTGTGGAGGGCGCTGCCTCCGAGAAAATTTCCGAACTATGCATCCGGCACCTGGGGGCCGGCCGAGTCAGACCAGTTGCTGGCGAATGATGGGCGCCAGTGGAGGAGGATTGAAGAATGATTCTTGTGGGCGACATCGGCGGGACGCGCACGCGGCTGGCCGCATTTCAGACGGAAGGCAACCGGCTGGAGTGCGTGGTGCAGAAGTCATATCCGAGCCAGGAACATGATGGATTGCCTGAGATCTTGCCGCACTTCGTGCGCGGTCAGGGCATTCCGGTTCACAGCGCATGCTTTGCGGTTGCGGGACCGGTGAGAGACGGGCGCAGCAAGATTTCCAACCTGCCATGGACGATCGACTCGCGCGAACTGGCGGCGCAGCTGCGGCTCGACAAAGTTGGACTGCTGAACGATCTGGAATCGTACGCGTATGGCATTGACGCGCTGGACTCGAAGGATTTCACCGCGCTGAGCGAAGGATCGGAAGATGCAGAGGGAAATCGCGCAGTGATCTCGGCGCGCACCGGCCTTGGCATGGCAGGGCTGTATTGGGATGGGTTCCGGCATCATCCGTTTGCATGCGAAGGCGGCCATGCGGATTTCGCGCCGCGCAATGAGATTGAAGTGCACCTGCTTTCGTATTTGCAGAAGAAGCATGGGCGCATCAGCTACGAACGCATTCTTTCGGGGCCGGGCATCCGGAATACTTACGAATTCCTGCGCGACACGAAAGTTGCGGAAGAACCGGCGTGGCTGAAAGATGAGATTGCGGCTTCGCACGATGTGTCGGCGACGATTGCCAATGCCGCGGGCAAAGCCGCGATCTGTGAAAAGGCGATGGAGATTTTTGTCAGCGTCTTCGGCGCAGAGACCGGCAATTGCGCCCTGCGCTACATGACCACCGGAGGAATTTTTATCGGCGGCATCATTGCGGTGAAAAATGTCGAGAAGATGAAGGCTCCGGCGTTTATGCAGGCATTTCTGGATAAGGGGCGCATGAGTTCGTTGCTGAAAGATATGCCGGTGAAGATCATTCTGAACGACGACTGCGGGTTGATCGGCGCGGCGCGATATACGCTGGTGCAGAAAGCGTTTGGGAAATAGCCGAGCTGCGCTCGGCGGACGGCCGAGGGCGGCCGTCCCCACATTTTTTTGCCGCGGCTGCAAATCTTAAAATTGCAAACGCAATGCGCTGCTCAGGAATTTCGCCAGCGGCGACATTTTTCTGCACGCCGTGGCGAACGTCGCCATGAACTTGGGGTTGCAGACTTGCGCGTCGGTGAAGTTGATCGCCGTGCCAAGGTCGCGCAGTTTCAGATCTTCCACAAATTCGTGATCGGCGGGAAATCCGCGTGGAGGACGCGAAAGCTTGCTTGCGTCATCCCAGTTGAGCATTTTGCGGACTTTGCGCCACTCGTCGCCCCGTTCGACGATCGCGTTGCGGACTTTCAACAGCGTGTCCGGTTCCGGATGCCAGAGACCGGAAGCGGCGTAGCATCCGCCAGGCTCGAGATGCAGATAGAAGCCTGGGGAATGAATGTCTTTGCCGCGGTGTGAGAACCGCATGGCGATGTTCGTCTTATAGGGGCGCTTGTCGGCCGCGAAGCGCGTGTCGCGATAAATGCGAAACAGCGATCCGCGTGAAGTGCGGGGATCGGCTACGAGATGAGGACTGAGCTTGTACAGTGGCGCAGCGAAGCCGGTGATGAACTGCAACGCGGGCTGGTGGGCGCAGGATTCGTATTCTTCTTTGTGCGCGAGGAACCAGTCGCGGTTGTTGTTGCGCTTGAGGCGCACCAGGAAGCTGAAGAGATCGGGAGTGAAGTATGCGGGCATCGAATCAAGTTAAGAGGTGCAGCGGCTAGAAGTAAAGCGGCACTCCGCGCGTTGAGTCATCGTTGGTAAAGCTGAAGGTCATTGTCGCGGGAGATCCCTCGGACCGCTGGTAAAAGCGCGGCCCTTCGGGATGACTACGCTTAACTTTGCAGGAAATTGCACTTTCGATTGTGCTAGGCCTTTGCGCGGCGATGTTCGCAATCGCTCGTGTTCAGGCAGGAATCGGAGAGACGCAGGCGCTCCACCGGCTTCCCGCCGACGATATGGGAGTCGATAATTTCATCGACGTCGGCTTCGGTCACAAAGCCGTACCAGACGGCATCGGGATAGACAACGAGATTTGGCCCGTGCTCGCATTGGTCGAGGCAACCGGCCTGATTGGCGCGCACGCGGCCTTTCAGTCCGCGCTCGGCGAGTTTCTGCTTGAAAAGCTTTTGCAGCTTGCCTTGAGCGAGCGGATCGCAGCATCCGCGAGGATGGCCTTCGGGGCGCTGGTTTCCACACACGAAAATATGCTTTTCGAATTTTGGCATCGAGATATTTTCTCAGATTTCGCGTAACGCAACGTTCGCTCCATCGGATATACTTCGCAGACTCAACGACTTTCAGGAGCAACTTTTTTCGTGGCGGTCGGCCTTCGCACGCAGGATTTACGCAAAGTCTTCGATTCCGCCCCTCCCGCGGCAGCTGGGGGAATCGTAGCGCGTGGCAGCGCAAAGGGATCGAAGCAGCCCAAAGCGCACGTTACGGCGCTGGACGGGTTGTCTCTTGAAGTAAATCCGGGAGAAATTTTTGGATTGCTGGGACCGAATGGCGCCGGCAAGTCAACGACGGTTGGCATTCTGACGACGCGCGTGCGTTCGACCAGCGGGCAGGCGTGGGTCGGAGCGCACGACGTATGGAAAGAACAGGCGACCGTGAAGTACCTGATCGGGGTGGTGCCGCAGCGACCCAACCTGGATTTTTCGCTGACCGCGCGCGAGATTCTGACGTTTCACGCCGCTTACTTCGGCATCGGATCCAGGCAGAGAAACGACCGCGCCGATGCCCTGCTGGAAAAATTCAAGCTGACCGACCGAGCCAACCAGATGGTGCGCGGATTTTCCGGCGGCATGATGCAGCGGCTCTCGATTGCCCGCGCCATGATGCACGATCCGCAGGTGCTGTTTCTCGATGAACCCAGCGCAGGACTCGATCCGCAGACACGCATTCTGCTGTGGGAGATCATTCGCGAATATAACCAGGCGGACAAGACCATTCTGCTGACAACGCATTACATGGAAGAGGCCGACGCGCTCTGCAACCGGCTGGCGATTGTGGACCACGGGCGCATGATTGCCATCGGTACACCGGGCGAACTGAAAAGTTCGATTCCAGGCGGCTATGTGCTGCGGTTGAAATTTGGCGGCGCCACCGCCGAACTCGTCGAGAAGCTGAGGTCGCTGGCCGGAGTGCGCGAGGTGCGCGCTCCTGAGATCAGCAATGTCGATGTGTATGCCGATCGAGGTGGGTCGCTGATCGGCGAGATCGCCGGAGCAGCGACTGCTTCGGGCGCCGAGCTTTCCGACGTTCACATCTCCGAACCGAGCCTGGAAAACCTTTTCCTGCACCACACGGGAAGGAGTTTGCGCGATTGAACTGGAAAACTTTTTTCGCGATGCTGGCCCGTGACGCGCACGTGGCGCGCAGGAACCTGATGCAGCTTTTGTTTCAGACTTTCCTTCAGCCGCTGCTTTTCGTCTTTATCTTTGGACGGGTCATGGTGGGCAGCGGCTATATGCCGGCGTCCTACAAGAGCCTGCTGCTGCCGGGGATCATGGCGATCAGCATGGTGTTCACCGGCATCTGGGCGGTGGCGATGCCGCTCATTGCCGAGTTCCAGTGGACACGCGAAATCGAGGACCGGCTGCTGGCGCCGATCGACATCCGCTGGATTGCTGTGGAAAAGATCGTGGCCGGCATGATTCAGGCGCTGGCTGCGGGCATTGTTGTCATTCCGCTGGCGTGGCTGGTCCTGCGTCCGGGCGTAGAGATTCACGTTTACCAACCGCTCGCGTTTGTGGCGATTGTTCTGCTGGTAGCTGCATTTTCCGCATGCGGAGGGCTCGCGCTGGGGTGCAGCATGAACCAGCAGCATATCGGGCTGATGTTCAGCCTGGTGATTACGCCCATGATTTTCTTCGGGTGCGCGTACTATCCGTGGAGCGCGTTGAAGACGTTCCCCATCATGCAGAAGGCAGTGCTGATCAATCCGCTGGTGTATGCCAGTGAAGGATTGCGCGCCACGCTGGTGCCGCAGTTTCCGCACCTGTCGCTGACTGCGGTGCTGATCGCGTTGTTTCTGTTTGACCTGCTTTTTCTGGGGCTGGGACTACGGCAGTTCGACAGAAAAGCCATCACCTAGCAGCCCAGCCGGTACTGTTACAGTTTGGGCTTCACGGCAAACTGTAACAGTACCGCCCAGCCGCTCACGTTGCTATCCGCTTAGCCGCAAGCTAAAATAATCCGTACACATCTTTCCGCTTTTTATTCCAGCAATTTTTCTTGATTTGGGGGTAGCGCCGCGGGCGAGGAGTGTGCGATCCCGGCAGCGGCACAGCTATGCGCCCGCCTGACATTTATCTACGGAGAGAGCATTGAACCAAGGCAAGACTGCGGTGATTGTCGGCGCCCAGTGGGGCGATGAAGGCAAAGGGAAGATCGTCGACGTGTTGTCGGAGAACTTCTCCGTCGTCGCCCGCTATGCTGGCGGACACAACGCCGGACACACCGTCATCATCAACGGTAAGAAATTCGTGTTACAGCTTGTGCCTTGCGGTGTGCTGCGCCCGGGATGCCGGAGCGTGATCGGCAACGGCGTGGTGCTTGATCCGCTGGCTTTCCTGAAGGAAGTCGGCAGCCTGCGTGAAGTCGGCGTGAAAATCGACGGCCATCTTTTCGTTTCCAACCGCGCCCACGTCATTCTTCCCTATCACCGCATGATCGAACTCGCGGCAGAGAACGCTCCCGGCCGCGTGAAGATCGGGACGACCTCGCGTGGAATCGGCCCTGCCTATGAAGACAAGATGGGACGGCGCGGGCTGCGCGTGGCCGATCTGCTCGATTCGCAATTGCTCAAGAAGCACATCGAAAATGCCGTGCGCGAAAAGAACATGATTGCGCACGCGCTGTTCAATACTGAACCTCTCGATGCCGACAAGATGTACACGGAATATGCGCAGGCCGCGGAGAAGATTGCCCCATTCGTCTGTGATACGGCGTTACTGCTGAATCAGGCGCTCCGGCAGGGCGAGGCGATTTTGTTCGAGGGCGCGCAGGGCACGATGCTGGACATCGATCAT
>DASXFF010000142.1:0-38027 GCA_036489735.1 Occallatibacter sp.
ATTGTGGACGGCAAGCTGCTGAGCGTGGACGACGTGAAGGCGCTGGCGACGATGCCGGGCAAGGAAGAGATTTTCTCGAAGCTGCTGTTCCTGATCAATTCGCCGGCACAGAGGTTGGCGACGGTGATCAACGCCACGGGCCGCGATCTGGCGGTGGTGATTGGGCAGGGAGTGGAGAAAGAGAAGTTTGCCGGCGCTGAAGCCGGCGCAGCGGCTTAAGTTTAGGTTTCCCACCCTAGCCGCAAGAACAAAGACGCGGCGAGGTTGGGGCACCCAGGTTCAAGTTAGGAGCTGACGGCTGGAAGCTGTTGGCTGGTTTCAAGGGTTTTGGCCGGGGTGAGCGAGAGAGTGCGCTGGTCTGGCGCAACGGAAACTTTCGAGCTTGCAGGGCCACTGCGTGGGGCAGGGTTTTGGACGAGAGATTTGGCTCGGCCACAAAATTCAAACGATTGTGATTGGAGAAGAAACATGGCGGATATCGCGCAATTGGAAGAGCAAATCGTAGGCCTGAGCCTGCTGGAAGCGGCAGCTTTGGTGAAGAAGTTGGAAGAAAGGCTTGGCGTTTCAGCGGCAGCAGCGGCACCGGTGATGGTGGCGGGCGGAGCGGCGGCCGGAGCGGCACCAGTGGCTGAGGAGAAGACCGAATTCCAGGTCATTCTGAAGGATGCCGGCGCCAACAAGATCAATACCATCAAGGCAGTACGCGAGGTCACCTCGCTCGGCCTGAAGGAAGCCAAGGATCTGGTTGACGGCGCTCCGAAGGCCATCAAGGAGAACGCGACCAAGGAAGAGGCCGAAGCCATCAAGAAAAAGTTTGAGGGCGTGGCCACCGTGGAAGTTAAGTAGGGCCGGACGAAACGGCACGAGACTTGCAAGGGACGCGGGGACGCGCTATGATCAAGAGTGCGCGTTCCGGCGGTTTTGCTCAGTGTCATGGGCGGGGCAGTCAGGCGGCGCAAAGTGCGGGGCGTGGCGGTCACGCAAGCTTCCGCGGTGCAGGGCGGCGCTTTTCAAGGCGGAAGTTTTGAGTCAAGTTCTATTGAGTCAATGGTTTTCCCTGGGTCAGGCGGGGTTGCCGTTGACGGTGGTCGGGCAACTGGCAATTCGCGGCGGATGCGGATTTTGCGATCGGCGAGGGCAATGGTAAAAAATTCGGACGGGGGCACTGGCGTTGAGCCGCGCTCGTGAGGCATTGCGTCCTTACGGGCTTTTCGTGTCTACCCGGTGAGCTGTCGAGGGAATTGTTCAAACTCGGGCAGCCATATGCGCACAACTTCCCTTTACGGATTCTCCCGTAATTCCGGGTTCAGCCGTTGTGCTTGCATCTTCCGATTGAGCGCAGTTTAGCGCGCGCGCCCCTTCGACGCAATATCGACCACGCGTTATTGACCGAGTTCTCACAGAACCCTCCTGACCAGGGTTCATTCCGGCGACCGGGAATTTATTCCGGGCTGCCGGCAACTGAAGGGCGGGCGATCATCGCCTGTACCCAAGCACTATCGGCTTAATACGGAACCAAACGGGCGCCAACGAGACTCAGGCGTCCGGCCGGCCGGGCCACGAATTCCAGTGGCGGCGCCGGAACGACGAGGCTCAGGAGTGATCATGCCTAACGAGAAGCGCGCGATTCGCAGCCGGCTCGATTTTTCAAAGATTCCCACTGCCACCCAGATTCCTAACCTGATTGAAGTGCAGCGCCGCAGCTACGAGCGGTTCCTGCAGATGGACAAGCTGCCCAACGAGCGCGATGACAACGGTCTGCAGTCGGTGTTTGTGTCGGTATTCCCGATCACGGACTTCCGCGGCATCTCGCAGCTGGACTTTGTCGACTACTCAATTGGCAACTGGGAGTGCAAGTGCGGCCACCTGAAGGGGCTGCATCACCTGAGAACGGCCTGCGTGCATTGCGGCGCGATGGTGATCACGGATCCGTTCCTGCCCAGCGACGTGCTTTGCCAGAAGTGCGGCACCTACAACAAGAACACGCCCGATTTCTGCAACAAGTGCGGCGATCCCGTGAGCCTGCAGTTGAAATACGACCAGCAGGAGTGCGAAGAGCGGGGGATGACTTTCAGTGCGCCGTTAAAGGTAACGGTGCGGCTGACCATCTACGACAAGGATGCCGAGACTGGCAACAAGACCATCCGCGACATTAAAGAGCAGGAAGTATTCTTCGGCGATATTCCGCTGATGACGCCGAACGGAACGTTCATCGTGAACGGCACGGAGCGCGTGATTGTTTCGCAACTCCACCGGTCGCCGGGCGTCTTCTTTGAGACGGCGAACAACCGGACCTATTTCCTGGGCAAGATCATTCCCTATCGCGGATCGTGGGTTGAATTCGAGTACGACCAGAAGAACACGCTTTACGTGCGCATCGACCGCAAGCGCAAGTTCCTGGGAACGATTTTCCTGCGCGCGCTGGGCCTGCGCTCCGACGAAGAGATTCTGAAGACCTTCTACACGGTGGAGCGGCTGCACAAGGACGACGGCAAGCTGATGTGGGAAGTGAAGCAGGATGCGACCAAGGGCACGCACTTGGTGGGCGCCAAGCCGGCACACGCCATCAAGCATGGCGGCGAAGAGATCGCGCACGCGGGGCGCAAGATCACCGCACATGCTCTGAAGGCGCTGCGCGGAGCCAACATTCAGAAAGTGGAAGTGGAAGCGGCGGAGCTGGACGGTGCGCTGACGGCTTCCGACGTGGTGGATACCAATACCGGTGAAGTGATTGTCGAGGCCAACGTAGAGTTGACGGCCGACCGGCTGCACAAGGTGATGGCATCGGGCGCTGCGAGCTTCGAAGTGTTCTTCCCCGATCGCGACGACGTGGGCAACATTATTTCGAACACGTTGAAGCGTGACTCGGTGCACAAGCCGGAAGAAGCGTTGATCGAGATCTACCGGAAGCTGCGTCCGGGCGACCCGCCGACGCTGGATACGGCGACGGCGCTGTTCGAGGGCATGTTCTTCGATCCGCGCAAGTACGATTTCTCTCGCGTAGGCCGGCTGAAGTTCAACATCAAGCTCTACGAGAGCCAGGATGCAACGAAGCTGGATCACCGGACGCTCACCGCGGAAGACTTCTATGCGACGATCCGCTACCTGCTCAAGCTGCGCAAGAACATCGGCATGGTGGACGACATCGACCACCTGGGCAACCGGCGCGTGCGCGCGGTGGGCGAGCTGATGGAAAACCAGTTCCGCATCGGCCTGGTGCGCATGGAGCGCGCCATCAAGGAAAAGATGAGCGTGTATCAGGAGCTGAACACGGCGATGCCGCACGACCTGATCAACGCCAAGCCGGTGATGGCGGCTATCCGCGAGTTCTTTGGCTCGTCGCAGCTCTCGCAGTTCATGGACCAGACCAATCCGCTGTCGGAGATCACGCACAAGCGGCGTCTTTCGGCGCTTGGGCCGGGCGGGTTGAGCCGCGAACGCGCCGGATTCGAGGTGCGCGACGTGCACCCGACGCACTACGGACGCATTTGCCCGATTGAAACGCCGGAAGGCCCAAACATCGGACTGATCAGCTCGCTAAGCTGTTTTGCGCGCATCAACGAATACGGATTTATCGAATCGCCTTACCGGAAGGTGAAGGATTCGAAGATTCTGGATTTCGTGGAGATCGTGAACGCGGGCGAAAGCGGACTGCGCGTGGGCGACCACATCGAGAAGGACGAGGCGCACCGGCTGAACGCAAAGTTGAAGAAGGAAGGCAAGCGGACGATCGATTCGATTCCGTTCAGCTTCTACCTTTCGGCGTGGGAAGAGGACAAACACACCATCGCTCAGGCCAACATCGAGTTCAACGAGAACGGCGTGATCACGGAAGACCTGGTGAACGCGCGCCGGCTAGGGAACTTTGTGCTGGTGAACCGGGCGGAAGTGGATTACATCGACGTGAGCCCGAAGCAACTTGTATCGGTGGCCGCGTCGCTGGTGCCGTTCCTGGAGCACGACGACGCCAACCGCGCACTGATGGGCGCGAACATGCAACGGCAGTCGGTGCCGCTGCTGGTGGCCGAAGCGCCGCTGGTGGGCACGGGCATGGAAGGCGTGACCGCGCGCGACTCCGGCGCGGTGATCCTGGCCAAGCGCAACGGCATCGTGGATTCGGTCGACTCGGAGCGCATTATCGTGCGCGTCGAGGGTGAGCACCATCCCCTGCAGCTTTCGCGCGAGGTAGGATCGGACATCTATCAGCTGATTAAGTTCAAGCGATCGAACCAGAACACCTGCATCAACCAGAAGCCCGTGGTCCTGCAAGGCGATCGGGTGACGAAGGGGCAAGTGATCGCCGACGGGCCGTGCACGGAGCAAGGCGAGTTGGCGCTGGGACGGAATGTGCTGGTGGCCTTCATGCCATGGCGCGGATACAACTTCGAGGACGCGATCCTGATTTCTGAGCAACTGGTGCGCGAGGACTACTACACCTCAGTGCACATCGAGGAGTTCGAGATCGAGGCGCGCGACACGAAGCTGGGGCCGGAAGAAATCACGCGCGACATTCCCAACGTGAGCGAGCATGCGTTGCGCGACCTGGACGAAAGCGGAGTGATCCGCATTGGCGCCCAGATCGGCCATGGCGACATTCTGGTGGGCAAAGTGACGCCGAAGGGCGAAACCCAGCTGACTCCGGAAGAAAAGTTGCTGCGGGCGATCTTCGGCGAAAAGGCCGGCGACGTGCGTGACGCTTCGCTGACCTGTCCTCCGGGAATCGAAGGCACGGTGGTCGATGTTCGCATCTTCAGCCGCAAGGGACAGGAAAAGGACGAGCGCGCCAAGTTGATTGAGGCCGAGTACATTGCCAAGCTCGAAAAGAACCTGGGCGATGAAATCCGGATTTTGACCGACGAACGCCTTAAGCGCCTCGAAGCGATTCTGGGCGCCAAGGAAGTGCTCGCCGATCTTCATGACGAGCGCACCAACAAGCGCCTGCTGACCAAGGGCGGAATTCTCGATCGCGACACCATCGAGCGCATTTCGACGAAGAATCTGAAGCGCATCCGCTATGCCGATAAGGATCCGCGGGTGAACGAGCAGATCGACGAGATCGAAGAGATGACGTCGCGTCAGATCGAAGTGCTGCGCAAGATTACGAACGAGAAGGTGGCCAAGCTGCAGAAGGGCGATGAGCTGCCTCCGGGCGTGATCAAGCTGGTGAAGGTTTACGTGGCCATGAAGCGCAAACTCAGCGTGGGCGACAAGATGGCCGGCCGGCACGGAAACAAGGGCGTGATTTCGCGCATTCTTCCGGTGGAAGACATGCCGTATCTGCCCGATGGAACGCCGGTGGAGATTGTGTTGAATCCGCTGGGTGTGCCTTCCCGTATGAATGTGGGTCAGATACTGGAGACGCACTTGGGCTGGGCTGCGCACGCGCTGGGCAAGAGAGTAGCGGAGATGGTGAAGGCCAACTCCGGGGCCGAGTATGCACGCGAGCTGGCGAAGAAGGAATTCACCGGAACCGCGGTGCTGCGGCAGTTGTTGGAGCTGGACGACGAGATGCTGATCCGCGTGATGCAGGGCATGAGCAAGGGCATCTGGTTCGGAACGGCGGTATTCGACGGCGCGCAGGAGAGCGAAATCAAGGCTCTGCTGGCGTCGGCGGGGTTGCCGTCTTCGGGCAAGACGATGCTCTTCGACGGCCTGACGGGTGATCAGTTCGAGCAGCCGGTGACGGTGGGCTACATTTACATGCTCAAGCTGTCGCACCTGGTTGACGACAAGATTCACGCACGGTCGATCGGTCCGTATTCGCTGATCACTCAACAGCCGCTGGGCGGCAAGGCGCAGTTCGGCGGGCAGCGCTTCGGCGAGATGGAAGTTTGGGCGCTGGAAGCGTACGGCGCGGCATACATCCTGCAGGAACTGCTGACCGCGAAGTCCGACGACGTGTATGGCCGCACCAAGCTCTACGAGGCCATCGTCAAGGGCGAAGCGGCGATCGAGCCGGGCGTGCCGGAATCGTTCAACGTGCTGATCCGCGAGCTGCAATCGCTCTGCCTGGACGTGGAGTTGATCAAGCGCGCGGACCTGATTAAGAAACAGCCAGTGCCGGAAGTAGCGGCGGTGGCGGACTAAAAGCAGCTTCTAGCTTCTAGCCTCTAGCTTGATTGAGGCGGAACTGGCAGCCGCGGCGAAACGAGAAGTTTGTTCCAGCTGACAGTGGGAAGCAGCTTCAGGCAAGAAAAAGCCAGGGGCTGGCGGCTAGAAGCAAGTAGCTGAATTCAGGGTCCTTCTTGAAAGCGGTAAACGCCGCTACCCGGGAAGGAAGGATCCCAAAGGAATCCCGGGAGAAACGCAATACCGCGGCGGGCCAAAGAGAATCCGCCAGGGAGGGTCGCCTTGTTCCGTTCGAACCCGTTTGAGCTTACCAGCCCCATTACCGACTTTGACGCCATCCGCATCATGTTGGCCAGCCCGGAAAAGATCCGCAGCTGGTCGCATGGCGAAGTCACCAAGCCGGAGACCATCAATTACCGCACGTTCAAGCCTGAGCGTGATGGGCTTTTCTGCGCGCGCATCTTTGGCCCGGTGACCGATTGGGAGTGCCTGTGCGGCAAGTACAAGCGCATGAAGCACCGTGGCGTGATCTGCGACAAGTGCGGCGTGGAAGTGACTGTAAGCAAGGTGCGCCGCGAGCGGATGGGCCACATCGAGCTGGCGTCGCCGTGCTCGCATGTGTGGTTCTTCAAGGGCCTGCCCTCGCGCATCGGCCACTTGCTGGACATCTCGTTGCGCGACCTGGAAGGCATTCTCTACTTTGAGTCGTATGTTGTGATCGATCCGGGCGACGCGCCGGTGCGCGAGCGCGAGATCATCAAGGACGAGACCAAGTTCCGCGAGCTCGATCAGCAGTTCCGGCCCTCGGGCTTCAAGGCCATGATGGGCGCCGAAGCGATCAAGGAATTGCTGAAGCGCGTGAGCGTGGATGAACTGGGAATGGAACTGCGCGAGCGGATGAAGACTGAGACTTCCGCACAGAAGAAGATCAAATTCGCCAAGCGCCTGAAGGTGGTTGAGGCGTTCCGCAAGTCGAGCAACAAGCCGCAATGGATGATTTTGGACGTGCTGCCGGTCATTCCCCCAGAGCTGCGCCCGCTGGTGCCGCTGGATGGCGGCCGATTCGCCACGTCGGATTTGAACGATCTGTATCGCCGCGTGATCAACCGCAATAACCGGTTGAAGAAGCTGATGGACCTGCACGCGCCGGAAGTGATTGTGCGCAACGAAAAGCGCATGCTGCAGGAAGCTGTGGATGCGCTGTTTGACAACGGCCGCCGCGGCCGCGTGCTGAGAGGCGCAAACAACCGCCCGCTCAAGTCTCTTTCCGACACATTGAAGGGCAAGCAGGGCCGTTTCCGGCAGAACCTGCTGGGCAAGCGCGTCGACTATTCGGGCCGCTCGGTGATCGTGGTCGGTCCGGAACTGAAGCTGCACCAGTGCGGACTGCCGAAGAAGATGGCGCTCGAATTGTTCAAGCCGTTCATCTACCACCGTCTGGAGCAGACCGGGCAGTGCACGACCATCAAGCAGGCCAAAGAGATGGTGGAGATGCAGGAGCCGGTGGTGTGGGACATCCTGGAGGAAGTCATCAAGGATCATCCCGTAATGCTGAATCGCGCTCCCACGCTTCACCGGTTGGGCATTCAGGCTTTCGAGCCGGTGCTGGTGGAAGGCAAGGCCATCAAGATTCACCCGCTGGTCTGCACCGCGTTCAACGCGGATTTTGACGGCGATCAGATGGCGGTGCACATTCCGCTGTCGCCCGAGGCGCAGATCGAAGCCAGCGTACTGATGCTGGCCTCGCACAATATTCTTTCGCCTGCCAGCGGTCAGCCGATCACGGTGCCGACGCAGGATATGGTGCTGGGGCTTTACTACCTGACCAAGGCGAAGAAGGGCGGCAAGGGGGAAGGACGCGTATTCTCGAACACCGAAGAGATCCTGATGGCGCTCGAAGCCGGCGAAGTGGAAACACTCACGCCGATTCGCATTCGCCATACGGGCAAGGTGCTCGATATGGCCAACGCCTACGACGATCAGGATTTGACGCACACTGAACCGGTGGACTTCGACAAGGAGTATTTGTCGACGACGGTGGGCCGCGTGATTCTGAACGACGCGCTTCCTCCGGGCATGCCGTTCGTGAACGGACTGCTGAAGAAGAAGGGCATTGGGCAGCTGGTGAACTACTGCAACCAGAACCTCGGGCTCGAGGTGACGGTGGGCATGCTCGACCGCATCAAGTCGCTGGGCTTCAATTACGCCACGCGCTCCGGCCTCTCCGTGGGATTGGACGACATGGTGATCCCAGAGAGCAAGTACAAGGTGGTGGACGATGCCGACAAGAAGGTGATCGAGGTCCAGAAGCAATATATGGACGGCGCCATCACCAACGGCGAGCGGTCGAACAAAGTGATCCAGATGTGGTCGGCGGTGACGGACCAGGTTGCCGACGAGATGTTCTCAAACATGAAAAAGGCGGACGATGAAGGGGCCATGAACCCGATCTACATCATGGCCGATTCGGGCGCCCGCGGATCGAAGCAGCAGATCAGGCAGTTGAGCGGGATGCGCGGATTGATGGCCAAGCCTTCGGGCGAAGTCATCGAGACGCCGATTACCGCGAACTTCCGCGAAGGTCTGACGGTGCTCGAATACTTCATCTCGACGCACGGCGCTCGCAAGGGCCTGGCCGATACGGCGCTGAAGACGGCCGACTCGGGCTACCTGACACGTCGGCTTGTGGACGTGGCGCAGGACGTGATCGTTACAGAGAACGACTGCGGAACGCTGGAAGGCATCTATGTCGGTTCCATTGTGGAATCGGGCGAGATCATCGAGCCGTTGCGCGACCGCATCATCGGCCGTGTATCACTGGAACGAATCAAGGACTACGACGGCAACGTTGTGGTGGAAGTGAACCAGCCCATCGACGAGGACATTGCATCGGCGATTCAAGGGGCGGGCGTGGAGCGGGTGAAGATCCGCTCCGTGCTCACGTGCGAGTCGCGGCGCGGAGTGTGCGCGTTGTGCTACGGGCGCAACCTGGGCTCCGGACGCATGGTGGAACTGGGCGAAACCTGCGGCGTGATTGCGGCGCAGTCAATCGGTGAGCCGGGAACGCAGCTGACGATGCGGACCTTCCACGTGGGCGGCACAGCCAGCCGCGTGCAGGACAAGTCGCGGCTTGACGCAAAGAACAATGGCCTCGTGCGCTTCATCAACCTGAACACGGTGGAGAGCAAGGAAGGCGAGCTGGTCGCCATGAACCGCTCCGGCTCGTTGGCCATTGTGGATGAGCGTGGACGTGAAAAGGAGCGCTACCAAGTGGTTTATGGCGCGCGCCTGCGTGTTCGCGAGGGTGCGGCGGTCAAGCTGGGCCAGGTGCTGGCGGAATGGGATCCTTACACTTACGCCATCCTCACGGAGATCGGTGGAACGGCGCAGTTTAAGGATCTGCAGGAAGGCATCACGCTGAACGAAGAAGTGGACGAAGTGACGGGCCTTTCGCGCCTGGTGGTTGCCGACTCACCCGATGAGAAGCGGCAGCCGGCCATCGCGATCAAGGGTTCCAAGACGAGCAAGCGCTACCTGCTGCCGCGCGGAGCTCACCTGATGGTGCAAGACGGCGATGAGGTGGGACCGGGCGACGTGCTGGCGAAGATTCCCAAGGAGAGCACGCGCACCAAGGACATCACGGGCGGTTTGCCGCGCGTGGTGGAACTGTTCGAAGCGCGCAAGCCCCGCGAAACGGCGATCATCAGCGAGATCGATGGCGTGGTCCGGTTCGGCGAGGTCTCAAAGGGACAGCGCAAGATTTACGTGACGGCCGACAACGGCGACGAGAAAGAGTACTCGGTGCCGCGGGGCATTCACGTCAACGTTCAGGAAGGCGAGCGGCTGCGCGCCGGCGATCCACTGATGGACGGCCCCCTGAACCCGCACGACATTCTTGCCGTGCTGGGCGAAAAGGAGTTGCAGGCTTACCTGGTAAACGAAATCCAGGAAGTCTACCGGCTGCAGGGCGTGGCCATCAGCGACAAGCACATCGAAGTGATTGTGCGGCAGATGCTGCGCTGGGTGCGCATCGACGAAGTGGGCGACACGAACTTCCTGCTGGAGCAGCAGGTGGATCGGTTCCGCTTCACAGAAGAGAACGAGCGCGTGCTTCAGAACGGCGGCCGCCCGGCAATTGGACGTCCACTGTTGCTGGGCATCACCAAGGCGTCGCTCTCGACCGACAGCTTCATTTCGGCCGCCAGCTTCCAGGAGACGACACGCGTGCTCACCGAGGCCAGCATCAACGGAGCGGTGGATAACCTGCGCGGGTTGAAGGAGAACGTGATCGTGGGACGCTTGATTCCCGCGGGCACGGGCCTGGAATACTACCGCAACGTGCAGCTCTCGCCGGAGCTTGAGGAGGCCGCGGCTCGCGTGCAGCAGGAAGTGCATGCCGAGATCGAAGCCGCCGAACGCGAGCTGGAATTGATGCGGCAGGAAGGCGAAGCCGAAGAGATGGCAGCCGAATAGGCTTTCTACCCCAGGAAGCAAAAATCGCTTCCAGGGGCCCCGGCCTGGCGTGCGGCAGCCCTTTGAAGCAGATGATCAACTCAACGAGAGGCCCGGCGCAAGCCGGGCCTTTCTTATGCGCATTTTCTGGAACCGACATCGGGGGCTGCGGGATCGGCAACCGCGGCGCGATCGCCACTTCGCGATTGCTTCACGAGATACATGGCGGCGTCGGCCGTTCTGAGCAGACTGTCAGCCGTGTCGGCATCTTCAGGATAGAGCGCGATGCCGATACTGGCCGACCCGTGCACGATGTTTCCGCTTACCGAGAAGGGGGTGTCGAAACTGTGTTCGAGGCGCTGCGCGATCTCGGCAACGTCGGACCTGTTGTGGACTGCGGAGACCACGACCGCGAATTCATCGCCCCCCAGACGGGCGAGAATGTCGCCGGGCCGCAGTTGATGCCTCATGCGTAAAGCCGCTTCCTTCAGGTACATGTCGCCGGCATGGTGGCCGTACCGGTCATTGACCAGTTTGAACCGGTCGAGGTCGATGAAGATGAATCCGAAGAGACCGGCGGAGCGGCGAGCTTCAGCAATCTTGGCGCTCAAATGCTTTTCCATCGAGAAACGATTCGGAATGTCGGTGAGCAGATCGAATTCCGAGCGGTGCACAAGGTCAGAGTAGAGGCGCGAGGTTTCGATGGCCAGGGTTGCAAGGCCCGCTCCTAAAGACAACGCTGAAGTCTCATCTTCGCTGGGCTTGGTAAGGCGGTGCATGGCGGCAAAGATGGTCCCAAGGGAGGCTTCAGAACGGCCGGGAATCTCCTGCTGGACAATCCTCTGCGAAGCGATTTTGGCGGGACGCTTGCCGAGACATGCGCCATCGGCGATTTCGCACCAGCAGGCAGCGCCGTGCAAGCGGAACGAAACGACCTCCGTGATGCACTCGATGATTTCGCCCAGCGGGCGGGCGTTGTTGATGTCCTCAAGGATGCGGCTTCGCCGCGTTTCCAGGTATGCCAGCGCGGCAGTTTTCCGCCGGACGCGCCGCTCGATGGCCCAACTTCGGACGCCGACGGCGATAACCACGCACAGCAGGAGACCGACAATCAGCATTAGGTGGCGCACATTCAGCCATGGAGGCCGCGCCACGATCACAATGTCGTCGACGTTACGCATCAGGATGTTGAAGGGCACCTCGCCATTGAAGGGATTGGCGTCGGTGAGCATGCAGATGCCGGTGACACGAATGTGCGCGCCGACTGGAATCTGGCGCATGGGGCTGAGCGGGGCGGTGCTCGCCGTGCCGGGATGTCGGATGATGGCGGAGAGCAAGTGGCCGTCGGAGTTGAGCACATATTCGTCCTGGGTGGCCTGGCGGACTTCGGTTACTACCTGGCCTTCCACTGATACAAGGTCGAACACGCGGCTGTGGCCGACGTTGCCGCCCTGTGCCAGTTCACGCCATGTGAAGAGCGAGGGTGAGACCGGCGCCTGGGTCGACGTCTCATGGATTTCGCCTCGTGTCAGAGTCAAGAAGCCATTCTCGACTGCAGGGAATCCAATAGCGTCGGCCACATAGCCCACATGCAGAGGATTCCAACTGTCGGTTGTGATCCAAATGCTTTTGGACCCATCTTCGAGGACCAGGGCTACGCCGGGTTGATAGTAGGTGACGACTCCATGGAAACGCTCGCGGAGACTTTCATCGCGGACAAGGTAGCCGTTTAAGACTCGGTCCATCGGTGTGACCGCGATCGACCAAGGGTCAACGGCGGCGTGTTTGAGAATTTTCACCTTGTCGAGCGACTGAACATGAAAGAGGATCCCGGTTTGCTGCATTTTGTTGTCGAAGACGCCGGATTGGACGCCAGTCAACTCGACTTCTGAATCGAGGAGGTCTGTGAGCCGGGACGGGTCGTCGCTGTCGATGGTTGCGTCAGCGTGGCCTCCGTCCAACAGAATGCTCAGTTGAGTGGTTGAGACGGGCGCTTGCGAATTGGGAGCCAGGTCGGCGGACTCGACGATGCCTTGCACGGTGACGAGCTTGCCATCGGTTCCGGCGCGGATCATCTGCTGGAAACTGGGGCGCATGGGTCTGGGCAAGGCACCGTGGCTCAGGAATGTAATTTCTGCGTTTTCGACGAAGGGCCGGAAACTTTCATGCATCGTTCCGCGCACACGGATGCGATCGCCGGGCACAAGCTGATAGGTGACGGGAGGGTGCACGTAGATTGCAGAGTTGCCTTGCTGAACAAACAGATTCCTCTCGTAGGGGCGGTAGTAGGTGACGGTGGCCTCAAAGGACACGGACTGGTGTTGACGAGCCTGAACGTTGGTGAGGCTCGAAGCTTCTTGCACCGTGGAGATTTGGCCGGACGGCTGCGAGCGCGCCACCGAAGCGCAAAGCAGAAGCATCGCGAACCAGGGAACCATCCTCTTCATAACGAGGCTCACAGGGGTGGATGAGACGGATTCCGCCCTATGAACGCTTATCGGCAGGTCGTGGAGAACAATGAATGGTTGGTGAGGGAATCTTGGTCAGCGAGGATTTGCCGGAAGGCAATGGCAACGTCAGGAATGTGCTTTTGGCGCGAGGTCTTCTTCGAGCTGCTGTTCTTCACTGGTGCGAGAATTGGCCACCCTTGTGTACTTGGCCACATACATTGCGGCGTCGGCTCCGCGCAGCAGACCGTCGGCAGTGTCGGCATCTTCAGGGTAGAGCGAGACGCCAAAGCTCGCCGAGCCCTGGAGGAAATAGCCGTCTCCGATGAACGGATCATGGAAGCAGCTTTCGAGCCGCGCGCAGATTTCTTCAACCTCGGTCCGATTGCGCACTTCAGAAACCAGCACGGCAAACTCATCGCCGCCCAAGCGCGCCAAGATGTCGCATGGGCGCAGTTGGCGCTTCATCCGCCGCGAGACTTCCTGGAGATACCGATCGCCGACGACGTGTCCGTGCAGGTCGTTCACCTGCTTGAACTTGTTGAGGTCGATGTAGATCAATCCAAAGATACCGGCAGTCTCGCGCGCGGAGAGAATCATCGCACTGAGTGCCTTTTCCATGGAGAAGCGGTTTTTCACATCGGTCAAGAGGTCGAATTCCGAGCGGTGTACAAGATCGGAATAGAGGCGCGAAGTTTCGATCGCCAAAGTAGCTAATTCCGAGGCCATGGCCAAGGCTGCTTTTTCTACGGCATCGGGATTGGTTCGGGCGTCGAAAGCGGCGAAGATGGAGCCGAGGGGTGGCCCGGAGCGCCCAGGGATGGGACTCTCAACGACGCGCAAAGATAAAGACTGAAGGTCGACTGGCCGGTTGCCGAGAGCGGCTCCGTCTGCAACCTGGCACCAGCAAGCCGCGCCATTGAGCCTGACGGAGACCAACTCCGTGATCCGCTCCAGAATCTCGGCCAGGGGCTTGGAATGGTTGATGTCCTCCAAGACTTTGCTGCGACGCCGTTCGACATAGGCGAGGGAGCCAATGCGACGCCGGTTCCTTCTCTCCATCATCCAGGCGCGAATGCCGAGGGCGATGACCATCGCGAGCAAGATGCCAACAATGGAAACCAAGTGCCTCACGTTGAGCCACGGCGGTTGGGCGACGATGACGATGTCGTCGAAATCGCGAATGAGGATGTTGAAGGGCACTTCACCATTGAAGGGGTTGGCGTCTGCCAGAATGCAGATGCCGGTGACGCGAATGCGCGCTCCAAGCGGAACCTCCTTCATCGGAGGGAACGGAGCCGAGGTTTGCAGCGCCGAATGGCCGAGGATGACTGAGAACAAATGGCCGTCGGACTCAAGCACGTAGAGGTCCTGCGTGGCCTGCCGAACCTCGGTCACCACCTGACCTTCGACTGAAACCAGGTCAAAAACGTGGCTGTGGCCATCGTTGCCGCCCAGCGCGAGATCCCGCCAGGTGAAGAGGGAGGGGGTGACCTGGGCCTGTACCAGGGTGTCGCGGACCTCACCGCGGCTGAGCCTTAGGAAGCCGTTTTCGACGGAGGGAAAACCAATCACATCGGCTACATCGCCCACGTGCAAAGGATTCCAACTGTCGGTGTTGATCCAGAGACTTCTGGAACCGTCCTGGAGCACGAGCGCCGTACCCGGCTGGTAATAGGTAATGGTTCCCCGCACTCGCATGCGCTCAGAGAAATCATTCAGGCGATAGCCGGTAATGATTCGATCCATGGGCGTAACCGGGAGCGACCAGGGATCGGAGCCGGCGCGCTTGAGAATTTTGACTCCGTTCAGGGATTGAACGTGGAGCAGGACACCTGTCAACTGCATTTTGTTGTCGAAGTGGCCTGAGACCGCGCCAGTGATTTCCACTTCGGCATCCAGCAGATTTTTGAGGGCACTCTCATCCTCGGTGTCGATGTTTGCGTCTATCGGCCCACCGTCGACAATCATGCGAAGAAATCCAGCCGCTACCGTCGATCGTGCGTCCGGAATAAGATCGGCTGAACGGACCAGGGCATGCACTGTGATGAGCTTACAGTCGGTTTCAGCTCGGATCATCTGCTCGAAAGTGGGCTCGACGGGCTTGGGCAATGCGCCGTGGCCGATGATCGTGATATCCCGGCTGTTTACGTAGGGCCGGAAGCTCTCGTGAGTGGTTCCACGCACCAACACGCGATCACCCGGAGTAAGCGTCAGGTTTGTGGTGGCGTGCACATAGATCGCGTCATTGCCATCCTGCACGAAGAGGTCTTTGTCATACGAACGGAAGTAGGTGACCGTAGCCTGGAACGCGACTGGCTGGTGCTGGCTGGCTTGGGAATTGGAGAGCGCAGCCAAAGCGTGCAGTGTGACCGAGGGAGCAGGACCCGGCGAGGCGGCAAAGGCTGCCGGGACGATTGCCAGGAGAATGGCAACCGGGAGAACCATGCGAACTGACCGTGCAAGCTTCAATTTGCCTTGCCGTTCTTTCCACGCTCGCAAATGTATTGCCGTTGCGGTGGACAGAGGTCACATTCCGTGCCGACGGACAATCCTGGGGATCGGCGCAATCGGAAGTGAGCTGGTGATATGTCTTTCGCTTATGTTACTCAGGTGTAAACGAAAGGAAATAACACTTTCGGTGAGTGTTTCCTTGGGGTTGGTAGGCTTAGTCCGGCGCCCTCTGGGCTTGGCCGAGCGGCAAAGAGGCCAGCCGCAACAATGGCACTTTGAAGGGTGGCGCAAACGGAGGCTCTACACTAATTGCGGGCTATTTGGACTAAAAAAGCGATTCCAGGGGACCATGGCGAAGAAACTACGGGTTGGCATTCTTTTTGGCGGCCGGAGCGGCGAGCATGAGGTTTCGCTGCTCTCGGCGGCTTCGGTTCTGGGGGCGATTGACCGCGACAAATTCGATGTGGCGCCGATCGGGATTACCAAAGAGGGCCGCTGGCTGGCCGCAGCGGATGCGCGGGGCTTGCTGAATGGCGGAGATCAAGGCGCTGCCGCGGAGAGCCTGCAGTCCCGTAAGCCTGGTCAAAGCACAACAGGAAAGCTTCGAGCGGGCGATCCGGAGGCGACTCCCGGGGCGAAACTGCTGCATGAAGGGATTCTCACGCTGCTGGCCCCGGAGCCCGCATCCCAGGATCCGGCTCAAAAGGCCATAGACGTCGTATTTCCGGTGCTGCACGGGACTTTTGGGGAGGACGGCACGATCCAGGGTCTGTTTGAGCTGGCGGGTATTGCCTATGTTGGTTCCGGCGTGCTGGGCTCGGCCGCAGGGATGGACAAGGACGTGATGAAGCGGCTGTTTGCGCAAGCCGGATTGCCGATCGTGAAACATGTCACGCTGCTTCGCGCGGATTGGGAGAAGGCGCCTCGGAAGGCGATTGCAGGAGTGGAGAAGGCGCTGAAGTATCCGGTGTTTGTGAAGCCCGCGAATCTCGGATCCTCGGTTGGAATAAGCAAGGCGCACGATCGCGCTGAGCTGGGGCCAGCCCTGACGCTGGCCGCGAAATATGACCGTAAGCTGATTGTGGAAGAGGGTGTCGGCGATGGTAAGCGCCGCGGAACGCTGGTGGCTCGCGCGCGGGAGTTTGAGGTTGCCGTGCTGGGCAACGACGATCCGAAGGCGAGCGTGGTGGGAGAGATCATCCCAGGCAAGGAGTTCTACGACTACGAGGCGAAGTACTTGTCAGAGGGATCGGTGCCTGTAATCCCCGCCAAACTCAGCCGGTCCAAAACCAGGGAAATACGCGAGATGGCGGTGGCGGCTTTCAATGCGTGCGATCTTTCGGGACTGGCGCGCGTGGACTTTCTGATGGAGGCGGGCGGCAAAGAGCGCATCTACCTGAACGAAGTGAATACGATGCCGGGATTCACTAAGATCAGCATGTATCCGAAGCTGTGGGAAGCGTCGGGGCTGAGCTATAAAGAACTGATTACTCGGCTGATTGAATTGGCACTCGAGCGGCAGGCGGAGAAGGGCAGGACGGTGTACAGCAAGGAGTAAAGAAGCGGGGAACAAGGGACCGAGGGAACAAGCAAACAGAGAAGAGCAGTTAGGGAACACGGAACAGCGTTGCGGTGTCTAATGGGAAGGGCGGTGCGAACCGTGGATGGATTCCCATCTGATCCGAGTTTAGAAGGACGAATGTTATGACATTGCTCGATGCTCCGCAGTTCGACGCGGCGCGGTCAAAGCGAAAAAGATTGATCGTGCAATGGAGCGCGGCGGCGCTCTTTGTTTTGCTGGTGGTTTATTGGCTGGTGGCCAGCCGCCCGGTGGATTGGCCATGGAACTGGCAGCGCTATTTGTTCGGGCGCTCCACAGTGAACAAGTTCATGGGCGCTCTCGAGGCCAATGACCTGACGAAAGCCTACGGCATCTGGGTGAACGACAAGAATTGGCAGCAGCACCCGAAGCAGTACACGACCTATCCGTTTACGCGCTTTCAGGACGACTGGGGACCGACGAGCCCAGACAACGAGTATGGCCCGATCAGGAGCCATCAAATTGCGCTGGCCGGGCGCTACGGCAACGGCTTGCTGGTGGCGCTGCTCATCAACGGCCGCAAGAGCGACGCGCTGAACCTGGACTACGATCCAAAGACCGGCCAACTGAGCTTTGCGCCGCCCGGCGTGAGCCTGTATCTGGGGCCGTAAAAGCAGCTTCTAGCTGCTAGCTTCTAGCCTCTAGCTGAAGTGCGTGGAACTCAGGCCAGGGACACGCGCGCCTTGGGGCAGGTTGCCGACAGATTTTTCTGAAGTTTTTCCAGATCTGCCTCGGCACCGGCGGGAATCATCACCATCCTTTGCACGGGTAGGATTTCGATTCCCGTGCCGCTTGAACGCACTCGCTCGAACTGCATCGACACACACGGCGGAGTGGTCTGTTCGACGGAAGCGGCAAGCAGGTAAATCTCCGCGCCGAGCCAGGCGCTGTATTCGCCATCGACGAACAAGCCGTCGGGTGCAAAGAAGGCCTCAGGCTGGGCTGCGAGCAGCTTTTTGCGGTAGTTCGCAGCACCGCGGCCTTGCGACACATATGCGAGCACCGCGCCGGCCGCGACGAGGACAAACGCGCCGGCGGTAATCGAAAGCCTGAGCGTTGTGTTGGAGAAGGCAAACATCGACGGCACGCTCAAAAGCAGGAACATGCCAACTGCAATTTTTGCGGCGCGTCCGTAGGAGATTGGTTTCTGCGATGCCGCCGTGCGCGACGCTTGCTGTTCGCTCCAGGCCTCCCACTGCTCGCGTGAGTAGGTCCAATGCACCCACGGGTTCGCAAGGACGGCGGTGAGAGCGCGATCGAGGCGATGCGCGCCCAGGTATGCGGCCATCGCCATGAATGCGGAAAAGCACGCCAACATCGCGGCGAATATCCCCAGGATCTGGCGGCCATTGGGAGATAGAAACAGCGCAACGACACCCATGGTAGCGAGTATGTAGGCGAGCGCCTTCAGCCAGGGAACGATCTTTCGGCGATTGACGGTGACCAGCTTTGTGCCCTCGGGCAGCGCGGTGGGGGCGGGGTTGAAGACTCTCATGGCGACGGAGAGGATGAGAGCCATGCCGGCGAGGAAACAGAGAATGTCGCTCGAGACCACCACGCCCGTCGGCTCATGCGCGGTCCAATTCACAAGACCAATGAGAGCGCCTAAAACAACGGCGATGGTTCCCCCAAACAAAAAGATGACTTGAACGGTTTTGCCGGCCGAGTACATCGGGTTGCGGCGCCAAGCCAACCAGCCGCCGAGGATCGTGAGCACAAGGAAGATCGAGATTGCCATGGAGGGCTCCGGGATCGGGGGTCTAAGACATTTTAACGGCAGGTATCAGGTATCAGGTATCAGGGGTCAGAGATCAGGTATTGGTGCAGCCGATCTGGAACGCGTAAAGGAGGGTGGTGGCGCGCTTGGTGCTGATGGTGTTTTATTTGGGATGCAAGCGCGTCATAGCTTTGCAGCGGGGCTAAATTCTGTTGCCCCTACGGGGCTGGGAATTTTGGACGCGGCGTTCCCAGGACTGCGTCCGCTCGTGCGGACTTGTCCTGGGCTAATTTCTTGCGCTCCCGACGGGAGCTGAAGCCCCGCAGATTTTGTTGGACGATTGTGGCACGACTGAAGTCGTGCCCTGACACAAGACAAACGCGAGCGTGCTATCCCAGGTGCCCAAATACGAGGCACCTGGGGCACCCATTTTCGTGCTGGGTGGAGATCGCGAAAGCAACCGCAGATCCTTCGGCGGCCCACCCCGTGGATGAAGACCTAACATCACCCATCCAGCAAGGACCGCTCGATGGGGACCCCGATATCCATGAGGACCGGGCACCCGGCGATGGCGACGACACGGTCAAGCGAAATCGAGCGTGCCTTTCATCTAATTCGCCGATGGTGGCTCGGCGAAGTCGATCACAAGAACATCGGTCTGTGCGCGCGTGGCCTCCAGCTTCAGCCCCAGCTGCTCCTGGACAGCGGTGAACAGTCCCGGCGCAGTATCAGGTTCCGCGGCGCGAAGCACGTCCGGAGTCCAGAGCAGCGTGAAATCGAAGCGGCCGGTGAGATTCGTCTGGTCGATCACAGGTTTGTCGACCATCAGCTCCAAGGTCTGGACAAAATCCGTCATGCTGACGCCGGTGAACTTCATGTATTGCTGTGCGCCGACGCCGTGGCCCGAAGAATCGCTCAGTGCATCCGGATCGCTCCTGGTCTTCTCGAGCTTCGGTCCACCCTTCACGACGGTAAGCGAGTAGACCGAGAGTTCGCGCTTGTCTGGATGCATTTTGAGGCCGAACCGCGCGGAGAGCAGTTTCTGCAGCATGCGCCGATACTGATGCCAGTTTGGCTTGCCGTCCGCATCCGGGATACCGTTGATGTCCCAACGCTGCTCATCGAACCACTTTGGTGCGTCAACGATCTGGCTCTTCTGGATGGAGAAGGCGAAGCAGATGAGGCCTGTCATCGACATGCTTTCGATGGAAATCCGGTGGCCGGCCAAACCAAACCCCTGGTTCCGATCGTCCGGGTCCGCTGGCTTGATGGTAGCGACTTCAAACGCCGGGTCCGCGTCGCGCGCCATAGGCTTCAATGTCTGCGGCGAATTGTCCTGGGCGCCAGCCGAGAGTGTGCCGGCGAGCAGCATCGCCGGCAGCCATATCGATCGTCCGACCACGATCACGGTGAACCTCCTAAAAAGTCCGTCCCTCACTTTGGCGCGCCGGTGCAGATGGGATCAGCGGGCGGCTTCGGTGAGAATTTCGGTGTTTTTGCTCATCTTGGCGGTGCGCTCGATCTTGTCCCAGTTGAAGGGCTTGCCGTCGATGGCGCGGAGGAGAGTTTTGAAGAGGACGATGGAGAATACCTGACGGTAGGCGAAGCGCTGTAACCAAATGTGGAACAGAAGCCATCCGTCGCCCTTGTTGGCGGGATGGCGGCGCTCGAGCGAGAAGGCGGCGGTGGAGGTAACGAAGTCGATGACGAGGAAGCCGAGGAAGTAGACGACGAGTTTTTCAAAGCTGGCCGTGGAAGCCGCCAGGGGATGGTAATGACGGTTGATGAAGTAGTTGACGATGCCGGCGACGAACATGATGTCGATAAACGGGGAGACCAGCGGCAAAAACATCTGGAAGATAAGAATGTTGGGCAGAGCGAAAAGGCCCATGGCCTTGTTGCGGACAAAGGCGGCGCGATGCTTCCAAACGGCCTGGAGAGTTCCGAAAGACCAGCGGAAGCGCTGGCGCATGAGGCCGCGGGCGTTGATGGGCGCCTCAGTGTAGGCGAGGGCGCAATCGTCGTAGTCGACGCGCAGGCCCTGCTCGAGGAGGTTCATGGTGAGGTCGGCGTCTTCGGCAACAGTGTTGACGGGATAGCCGCCGGCGGCTTTGACGGCGGAGGTGCGCCAGGCGCCGATAGCGCCGGGGACGACGGTGATGACGTGAAAGAGGTCGAGTGCGCGGCGCTCGAAGTTCTGGCTGGTGATGTATTCGAGGGCCTGCCAGCGGGTCCAGAGATTGACGCGGTTGCCGACTTTGGCATTGCCGGCGATGGCGCCGATACGGGGATCCTGGAAATGCGGGACGAGTTTTGAGATGGCGTCGGCGGCGATGACAGTATCGGCGTCGATGCCGATGAAAATTTCTTCATTGATGCGATCGAGCGCGTAGTTGAGCGCGGCGGCCTTGCCTGCATTGCGCTTGGTGAGCACTTGGACGTGGACGGCGGCGATTTCCTTAGCGAAGGCGGTGGCGGCGACTTGGGCGGTTCGATCCTGCGAGCCGTCGTCGACGACAATGACACGAATGTTTTTGTAGTCGGAGTTAAGGACGGAACGAATGGTGCGGACGATGACCGCCTCTTCGTTGTATGCGGGGATAAGAACGGCTACGCGAGGGCAGAAGCCGGGCGCAGCCTCGCGACGCGGCTTGACGATGCGATCGATGACGGCGAAGAGGCCGACGATAATGAGGCGCGCGCTCATCAGCACGTCGCCCACGAAGAAGACCATGACGATGAAGTTGCCGATGATGTCGTATGAAGAAAAGGCGATGGAGTCGGGAAGAGTACGCATGCGCTGCCAGAAGGTGAGGGGCGGCATGACTTCGGCGGTAGTCTTGCCCATGAGAGCGGAGACGGGAACGATGGAGTAGCCGCGCGCGCGCAGGGCATCGATGAGTGGGCCGAGGGCGGCCACGGTGACGGAGCGGTCACCGCCGCCGTCGTGCATGAGAATGATGGAGCCGCGGAACTGCGGCGATTTCTTCATGGTTTCAAGCTGGGCGAAAACCGATTGGATAATCTCTGGGGTGGTTTTGCGAGGGTGCTCATCCCAGTCGTCGGTATCGATTTTGCTGCCGATGATGATGTAGCCCATCTGCTGAATGCGCCAGGCGGGCGCGGCTTCGTCGTCGGTGTCGGGCTCTTCGTCGATGTCGTAGGGCGGGCGGAAGTAGAGTGGCTGGATGCCGAGCTTGCTTTCAAAGAGGCGCTCGGTGAGCGTGATTTCGAGATCGACCTGGCGGGGCGAGATGATGCTGATGTCAGGATGCGTCCAGGTATGGTTGCCGATTTCGTTGCCTTCGCGGACGATGCGCTGCATAAGGCCGATATGCTCTGCGGCCTCAGAGCCGATGGCCATGAAAGTGCCCTTGACGTTTTTGGCTTTGAGAATGTCGAGGATCTTCGGAGTCCACTTGGGATCGGGACTGTCGTCGAAGGTGAGCGCAAGCTCATTGGCATGGTAGCCGTATTGCTCGACGGTGTAGGGATGAGGATAGACATCCATATGCTCGTCGTCGATGAGTTTCTTGCGCGGGTCGGGCTCGTCGGTGTCCACTTCAACGGTGCGCTTGCCGGGCTGCGGCAAGCCTGTGATGCGCAGGATGTCGCCTTCGCCTTCGGTATCGACATCGTGACCGGGCTGAACGGTGCGCAAAGCCTGCAGGGCCGCTGGATCGCTGGGGTGATCCCAGATGGACCAGAGCGAACTGTCCTCCCAGCCGAGACGCCACAGGGCGAAGGTTTGCAGGCCGAGCTCGCGCGCGGCGCGCAGTTCATTCAGGACGGTGACGGCATCGAGAAACCAGACGACGTGGCGCTGGTTGCTGTCTTCGTCGATGTATTCGAAGTGGGGATTGAGGGTATCGTAATCGAGGTCGAGATCGGCGTCGGCGTCGGAGGCGCGTTCCCAGGTGTTGGTAACGGACAGATCGTCGGTATAGAGCACCTTCGGCTTGCTGTGCCGGCGATCCTTCGGATTGGGGATGGAAAGCGTCCAGTCATAGCCGTAGTTGCCGATCGCGCAGATGATTTTTTCCTTGGGCACGATTTTGAGGACGCGGACCAGATTGCCGATGAACCATTGCTGGCTGGCGATGGGGCCGGGGTCGCTCGTGTCCTGATGCTCGTCGTAGTTCATGAGGATAATGCCATCGGAGTTGGCAGCCATGGACCTGAGGGTCGCGTCGCTCGTGGATACAGCTACGTTGACGTAGAGACGAAGATTGTGCGGGTGCATCTGGGCGTAGAGCGCCTGAATGAAGCGGAGGTAGGCCGCGTCGTCGGCATCGGGCAGGCTTTCAAAATCGAGCGAAATGCCGCGATAGGCCGGGTAGGTTAAGAGAAAGCGCGTGATTTGCTGAAGGAGCGCCGCGGCCTTGCCGGGATCGTTCAGCACGTCGCCGAGGCCGGCATCCCACTCCTGGGTGTGGGGATTGTAGTTATTGATGGCGGGGAAGACTTCGGTGTCTTCCTTGGACGCCTGGATGACGTGCTTGATCTTGTTGAGGTAGTCGGGGTCATGGATGGAGGCGCCATCGAAGACCGGAACCTCGCTGAGGTTATCGCCGCTCATCATCATGAGCGTGCCGTTGGGCGAGTCGACGTGAAGCCACATGGGGAAGAGCAAATCGAGCTGGTGAATGTGCTCTTTGAGCGAGGAGTAGCTGGCGGGGTCGTACTGCACATAATAGGCGGCGCGCAATCCTTCACCAGTGTTGAGAGGAATGTCAGAGGGCTTGCGCTCGGTTCTGCGGCGCGCAGGATGCTGGTTTTTGCCGGTGCGCTCGAGGATGGACGGCTCGGGCAGGGCGCGATAGTTATGCTTCGGATTGGGAAGCAGCAACTCGGGCAATCGCTGGTTGCGGATGACATTGAAGGTGAAACCGACCAGGACGAGGGTGGAGATGACGGCGACGGCATCGAGGATGCGGCGGAGGCGCTTCCAGCGCTTGCGTTCCGGGTCGAAAAAGATTTGTTGGTCCGGCATTTTTAGGGTCTGCTAACGCTAGAGGGCGTGCCACCGAGTACAGCTAATCTGGTTCTGCTGTAGGGGGACCCGGCAGGGGCGCGTAATTCCTGAATGTGCCATACGCTGTACATTAAAAATCGTATGGAAGCTGGCCAAGAGAGTCAATTGACGACCGAGAGTCCCTGGGGAATGCGATCGGGGCGAGTGGTGGCGGCGCTGCCGGTTGTGATGGCTCTGATGGCCGGGCTGGCGCTGCGGCTTTGGATGCTGCGAAGCGTTTTTCAGGTGAACGGAGATTCGCTGGTTTACGGGGGACTGGCGAAGAATCTTCTGCTGCACGGGCAATACGACCTGACGACGGCGATGGGAAAGATGTATCCGACGCTGATCAGGCTGCCGGGGTACCCGATTTTTCTGGCAGGCTGTTTTTGGCTTTTTGGGATGGAGAATTATTATGCCGCCTCATGCGTGCAGATTGGGCTCGACCTGATTGGATGCCTGCTGCTGGCGGGATTTGCGCGACGGATTGCGCCTGCAGCGATAAGCCGAAGCGCGATGCTTGTGACCCTGTGGCTGGCGGTGCTGTGCCCGTTTACCGCCTCTTATACAGCTGAACCGCTGACCGAGACGCTGACGATCTTTGTGCTGGCGCTGGCCATGTGGGCAATGGCGCGATTCAGAGCGAAGCCTAATTGGGCCGATGCGCTCTGGTTTACCGCGGCGGTGAGTTCCGCAACGATGTTGCGGCCGGATGGAGCGCTGGCGGCGATTGTCTTTGCATTTTTTCTTTCCTGGCGAAGGATTCAGGACGTTCGGGGGGTAATTTTCCCCGGTCCCCAAGGGCGACGGATCTCCACTCCACGGACGTGGGCACATCCGTGGGGAAGCCGGTCCGAGGGCGCCCGGCGTTCGAGTCGGAATTCTGTCGCCCCTACGGGGCTGGGGCTTTCGGGACGTCGCATTCCCAGGACTGCGTCCGCTCGGGCGGTCTTGTCCTGGGCTATCTTCCTGCGCTCCCTACGGGAGCTTCTCCCCGGTTTCAAAGGCGAGACCGGGGGCACTCTCAAGAGAATGAATCAGACCTCGGATCCGATGATGACCCCAGGTTCGCCAACGCGGTTCGGGCGCATGGCGGCGGTTTGTGTTTTACTTGCGCTCACGCCGGTTGCCGTTTGGACGGCGCGCAATTGGCGGGTCTTTCACGTTATTGAGCCATTGGCGCCGCGTTTGGCCACCGATCCGGGTGAAAGCTCGAATCCCGGATGGGAGCGATGGATGAAGAGCTGGTGCCTGGACTACATTTCGACGTACCAGATTTATTGGAATGTGCCTGGGGACCAGCTCGATGTGGAGGAGTTGCCCAATCGTGCGTTTGACTCGCCCGCGCAATACGCCGAGACAGCCGCGCTGGCCGCGGACTACAACGGCCATGGAATGGAATTGACACCGGAGATCGATGCGCGATTTGGGCGATTGGCCGATGAGCGGATTGCCGCTAACCCGCTGCGATCGTATGTGTGGCTGCCGCTGGGCCGTTTGGCCGACATGTGGCTGCGGCCGCGCGTAGAGGATATGGATATCGATTTGGATTGGTGGGTGTATTCGCACCATCGTGCGGAGACAAGATTCTGCTGGGCGTATGCGGGATTGAATGCGGTCTTTCTGGCGCTGGGGATCGTGGGTTTATGTTTTCGTCCGCGTTTTTGGGGCGCAATGCTGGCCTACATCGTGCTGAGAAGCGCGTTGTTGCTGACGGTCGAAGCGCCGGAGACGCGCTACACGCTGGAATGTTTTCCGATGCTGATCGTTTGCGGCGGGGTCGCGATCGCGTGGATGATGGGGCCGCGGAAAAACGCATCAGGAAACGTGGAAACGTCCCTCAGGAGCTAAAGCCCAATCATTTAATCGGCCTTATTGGCATGGCTAAAGCCATGCCTGATACAAAGCCTGAACGGAACGCCTGAACAGGCTGCGGAAAAAGTTTTCTGTCAGCATTGAAAGCTGAAAAAACATCCCTCGCGCTAAAGCCACATTGATTCTTGGGATCTTGTCGGCACGGATGAACCAGCGACGGGGACCTGTCGCTGGGGACCCGGAGAATCCGTGCCCCTTCAAAACAGCGGCTCCGCGGAGTTTTTTCGCAACCGCTAAAGTCGTGCCCTTGTTACAAGACAGACGTAGGTGAACTTTTTCGGCTGGCCGCGAAGTCGCGTCCTGACAAGAGCGTAAAGGCAGCCGCATGGCAGAGGTAGGTTGAGGGGTGTGCTGCCCACCCTAGCGAAGCTAGGATGGGGCACCCCATTTTGTGCTGGATTGAAATCTCCGAAAAGCAAATGCAGGTTCTTCGACTCGCTGCGCTCGCTCAGGATGACAACTGCAGATTGAGGTTCGTGGTATCTCAAGCTTCGGTCGCAGGGCCGGCTTCGGGATGACAAATCAGTAGGAGTGCGATCTCAGGAGGGATTGTATGGGTGCAGGCTCATTTGTCGAAGCTGAAGGCGCCGGAGGGCAATGCCTGATTCACCCGGATATTGGTGTAGTGGCAGGTACGCGTGGTGCCATCTCTTTCGTCGAAGACCTGCTTGAGGCTGACAGCGCGGGCGGTGTCGAGCCAGATGATCACTTTAGGAATATTGTCGCGAACGCTTTGGTCCTTAGCGATCAGTTGGAGCTTGTCGGTCTTGACGCCATCGATTACCTCGGAACCTAGATACACGGTGTTCCATTTATCCGTAAGGTCGTGGCCGCTGGCGCCGAAGCCCAGCATCAGGTAGCTTTCGTATTTTCCTGCCTGCGCTAAGGCCCTGGCATCGCGCTCTTTGCCCGTATCGGACTCGCGGAGAATGCCGTTGGAGAAGATATAGGCCTGGTCGGCGGGCCGCTTGTTGTGCTTGTCGATGTGGGCTGCCATCTGGAAGTGCGTGCCCTGTCGCTGGTAGTAGGCCGTTCCGTTCAACGTATCTGTATCCGGAATGGGATCGGTCTGCACGGTGTCGAATTGGAAGGTAGCCGTGGTGGTGTGGAAGTTTTTTGCGGCGGCGTCGAGCCTGGTCAACACACTGTCAAGATCCTGAGCGCGAACGGCGGAGATCGGTGCGAAGGCGGCGATCAAGGCGATGGGCGCGAAAAACTTTGTTCTTAGCTGCATAAACACCCTTGCAAATTATGAATTCGGTTGAGGAAGCCATCCCTCGGCGGTGAGGCCAATGTACGGGTTCACGCCCGTACCCTTCAGCTGAAGCCCGTACGCTTCAAAGCAACTCACGTTCCTTGCAGTGTTTGACTCGCGGATCGGGCCAGTGGATTCCTGAAAAGCAGGAGATTTGTGAAAAACAATTACCGGTGCGCCCAGACCTTCCAAGTGATGTTTCCATGGGCATCGGTGGCTGTTTCCCAATGCTCCACGTAAACGTCATCTCCAGTGACGGGCTCGATGGCCTTGCGCAGAATTCTTTTCACTTCGCGATCGGATGCGCCTGCAGGGACACTGACTGCGGAAGACTGAACGGAAATGATCACGCCGCGTCCGCTGGGAACAACTTGAAAAGAATGACTGGAGGCCGCCACGGACGAAGGCGTGGCGCCATAATCCCACAACTGCGGGGTGATGAAGATAAAGGCCAGGATCAGCGTGACCATGATGTCATAGTGAAATGACCCGCGCGAATAGGTCCAATAGAAATAGCTGCGCAGGATACGCTTGAAACCGCGCTTGGGTTGAGCGAGTGCGCCGTCTTGAGATTGAACAACTGCGCCGTCTGAAGTCGTCATTGGTTTCCCTTAACAATTCTATCCATTCCGCCCATATATGGACGAAGAGATTCAGGAATGAGCACGGAGCCGTCGGCCTGCTGGTAGTTTTCGATGATGGCGAGCCATGTGCGTCCTACGGCGAGACCGCTGCCATTAATCGTGTGCACAAACTCCGGCTTGGCCTTTGGACCTGCGGGCCGATAGCGGATATTGGCACGTCGAGCCTGAAAGGCGTCGAAGTTGGAGCAGGATGAGATTTCACGGTAGAGGCTCTGGCCCGGCAGCCAGACTTCGAGGTCATAGGTCTTTGCAGAGGAGAAGCCGGTGTCGCCGGTGCAGAGGAGAACGCGGCGATAGGGGAGGCCGAGTGCTTCGAGAATTTCCTCGGCGTCGCGGGTGAGGCGCTCGTGCTGCGCATCGGACTCATCGGGCCGCGTGAACTTGACCATTTCAACTTTTTGAAACTGGTGCTGGCGAATGATGCCGCGCGTATCCTTGCCGGCCGCGCCCGCTTCGGCGCGAAAACACGGCGTGTAGGCGGTGAAGGAGATGGGCAGGCGCGCGTCGTCGAGGATTTCGTCGCGATAGAGATTGGTGACGGGAACCTCGGCGGTGGGGATAAGCCAGTGGTCACTGTCTTTGTATTCACCACGCGAGGCGGCTTCGGCATCGGTGTCAGAGCAGCGGAAGAGGTCTTCGGCAAATTTGGGCAGGTTGCCGGTTCCGAAGAGTGACCTGGAATTGACCATGAAGGGCGGAAGCACTTCGGTGTAGCCGTGCTTTTGAGTGTGCATGTCGAGCATGAAGCCGATGAGGGCGCGCTCGAGGCGCGCGCCGGCGCCCATGTAGACAGCGAAGCGCGCGCCGGAGAGTTTGGCAGCGCGTTCAAGGTCGAGGATGCCGAGGGACTCGCCGATTTCCCAGTGCGGCCTGGGCGTGAAGTCGAAACTCTTTTGGTCGCCCCAGGTTTTCACGGTTTTGTTGTCGGCTTCGGAAACACCGATTGGAACTTCGTCGCGTGTGAGATTGGGAACGCGGGCGAGGGAGAAGCGAAGCTGCTCGTCGAGCTCGGCGGCGGATTTGTCGAGCGAGTCGAGTTTTTCTTTGAGAGTCCGAGTCTCTTCCTGGATTGCGGCGGCTTCGTCTTTTTTGCCCGCCTTCATGAGCGCGCCGACCTGGCTCGAGAGCTCGTTGCGGCGGGCCTTCAGCTGTTCGGCCTGGGTGATGGCCTCGCGGCGGTTCTTGTCGAGGGCGCGAAAATCGCCGAGCAGAGCAGAGGGATCGGCTCCACGGGCGCGCAGCTTTTCTTCAATTAACTCAAGGTTGGAACGAACGAAGGCTAGGTCGAGCATTCTGGTACCAGTTTACGACATGGAAGATGAGATAAGCCGTCAGCTCTCAGCCTTCAGCATCAGCCAGTTCGTGCTCTGAGCGCCATCTCGGATCCCGAAATTCGAGGAAGTGGGGCCACCGGGCCTAAAGGCCGGATCAACGGAGGCAAATCATTCAGGGGCCTGGACGGCCGCCTGCCTCCTTCCTATGCCGCTACGGGGCTGAAGAGTTTTGGGGAGCGCGTTCCCAGGACTGCGCCCGCTCGAGTGGATTTGTCCTGGGCTATTTTCCAACGCTCCATACCGGAGCTTTGGGCGACCCTCCTTGCGAATACGCACCGTCGGTGGTGGACGCGATGAATTTGGGTGAGCTGCAAAAAGCAAATGCGATCCTGTCGACTCGCTGCGCTCAGGATGAAAGAAGTACGTTGAGGAATGTGCTGCCCACCCTAGCGAGCTAGGATGGGGCACCCCATTTTGTGCTGGGTTGAACCAGCAAAAACCAAGGGGCAGATCCTTCGGCTGCGCCTCAGGAAGACAACGGAAGGTAATGTGCTATCCCAGGTGCCCAAATGCGAGGCACCTGGGGCACCCCGCTTTTGTGCAAGGTTGAGAGCCCCGAAAAGCAAAAAGCAGGCCCCTCGACTCGTTCTCTACGCCGAACTCGCTCAGGATGACTGGGTCGAAGAATCAAGTTAGTCGGCGGCTTTGGCGCTGTTTTTCGCGGGGCCGGATCGGGTTTGTTCCTTCCAGCCGGGGAGGGATTGGTCGCCGGTGATAAGGCGGGCGCTGCGGGTGAAGGTGAAGTAGGTCCAAATCCAGTTGGCCAGCACGGCGATCCGGCTGCGGAAACCGATGAGGAAGAAGATATGGACGGTGACCCAGGTGAACCAGGCGGGGAAGCCGCTCATGTGCGCCTTGAAGGGCCATTCGACTTTGGCGACGGCAGACATGCGGCCGATGGTGGCCATGTCTCCTTTGTCGAAGTAGCGGAAGGGCGGGCGCGGCTTGCCGGCGAGGTCGGCGCGAATGAGTTTGGCAACGTGATCGCCCATTTGCATGGCGGGCTGAGCTACGCCGGGAACCTGGTGGCCATCCTGCTCGAAGTGCGCGAGGTCGCCGAGGACGAAGACCTCGGGGAGATTCGAGGGGTTGAGGTGCTCATCGACGATGACGCAGCCGCGGCGGTCGAAGTTGACTTTGGGCGGAGCACCCAACATCTTCGCAAGCGGCGATGCCTGAACGCCCGCGGCCCAAAGGATGACGGCGGCTTCCATTCGCTTACCGTTGGTCTCGACCCAACCCGGACCGACGGCAGTGACCTGGGTTTTGGTGTGCACTTCAACGCCCAGACGGCGGAGCTCGGCTTCAGCTTTGGCAGAGAGATCTTTGGGATAAGCGGCGAGAATACGATCGCCGCCATCGAGCAGGAACACGCGGCTTTTGGATGGATCGATGTGGCGAAAATCGTGGCGCATGTAGAGCTGCGCGATGTCGCTGATGGCTCCGGCGAGCTCAACGCCGGTGGGGCCACCGCCGATAACGACGAAGTTGAGCGGAGGGTGCCAGCCCCGTTCGACCATCTGGCGCTCGGCCAACTCGAAGGCGAGCAAGACGCGGCGGCGAATTTCGACGGCGTCTTCAATCGACTTGAGGCCCGGCGCGTACGGTTCCCATTCATCGTGGCCGAAATAGGAGTGCGCGGCCCCGGTGGCGAGAACGAGATAGTCGTAGTCGAGGCTGGCCCCGCTGGCCATAGAGACCCGGTGCGCGGCGGTGTCGATGCCAATGACTTCGTCCATGAGGACTTGCGTGTTGCGCTGATGGCGAAGGATGGAGCGAATGGGCTGCGCGATGTCGGCCGGCGAAAGCACGGCGAGCGCCACCTGATAGAGCAACGGCTGAAAGGTGTGATGATTGCTGCGATCGACGACTGTAACATCGACGGGCAAGCGCGCGAGGGCTTTGGCCGCATGCAAGCCGCCGAAGCCCGAGCCCACGATGACCACTCGGGGACGATGTGCGGGCGTGGCTGCGCGGGCGCGTTCCGGTTTGGTCCGATCATGTGTTGGTTCGCTCACAAGACCCCTTCCGCAGCGTGATTTGAATTCTCGACTCACTTAAGTGATGCGCGAAGGTGCGCGAAGGTGGCAGGGAATGATGGGAGATTGAAAGAGAAGGCCGGATTGACGGGTCGGCGTGAGCGCAAGAAGCCCACGCGCAGAGCCCGTGCCCGTGCTGTAGCATCCGACTATGATTGCGAGCGCGGCGATTGCGGGTATGTCGTGGGAATGGTGGGTCGGGTTTCACGCCGTGGTGGCCGCGATTCTGCTGGCGGATTCATTGCTGCCCGGTCACCGGCGCGAGTCGCGCCACGCGAAAGTGTTCGTGTGGGCGGGGACGGTTGGAGTGGTGCTGGCCGCTGCGGGGTTTGCATGCTGGATGGCATTGACGATGGGCAGGCAGACGGCGCTGGAGTTCGTCACCGGTTACACCATCGAGACCTCGTTGAGCATCGATAATCTCTTTGTGTTTCTTGTGCTGTTTGAGGGATTCAGGATCAGCACGCAGCGCCAGCACACGGCGCTGCAGTGGGGAGTATGGGGCGCATTCGTATTGCGCGCGGTGTTTATCGCGGTAGGCGTCACGCTGCTGCAGAAGTTCGAATGGGTAACGTGGATCTTCGGAGCGATTTTGTTGTACGCGGCGTGGCGGCTGGTGCGCGAAGGGTCGCCGCGCGCGGCGATTCCGGAGTGGATCGTGAAGCTGCAGCCGGCAAAAGGTTCGTTGCTGCCGGTGATTGTCGCAGTGGAGGTGACCGATCTGCTATTCGCCACGGATTCGATTCCAGCGGTGCTGTCGGTTACGCATAATCCGTTTGTGGCGTACACATCGAATGTAGCGGCGATTCTCGGACTGCGCTCGCTGTATTTTGGTTTGGCGGCGATGCTCGATCGCTTCAAATATCTGCACTACGGGCTGGGCGCGATTTTGGTTTTTGCGGCGCTGAAGATGATGGCGGCGAGATGGATCGATGTGCCGGCGACGCTTTCGCTGGTGGTGATTGGCGCGATTCTGGCGGCGTGCGCGCTGGCGCAGGCGATGAAGACAGGCAACAGGGAACAAGGAACAGGGAACAGGGAAGCGAGTTAGCGAGTCGGCGAGTTGGCGGGTCAGCAAGTTGGCGGTGGTTCTCCGGGCCGCTCGGCCGTTTTGGGCGAGCCCCTTCCACCTCGATCCCAGCTGCTTCGCAGCCTTTTCCCAAGGTGCTCGCGGCCCGGACAGTAGCAGGCGTTGTGCGCTTTCCCAGGGCTGCGCTCTGCTTGCCCTGGGCTATCTTCCTGTGCTCCCTACGGGAGCTGCCTTAGTGCGGCCAACTAAAATGAAGTCACTGTGCAGACGATACGGGTAGAGACGGCTTCGGCGAAGTACGACGTGTTTGTGGGAAGCGGATTGCTGGAGACGCTGGCGCCGCGGATTGAGCGCGCGGTGGGACGGTTGCCCCGGCGCGTGTTTGTGTTGACATCGCCTGAGATCTGGGCGCTGTGGCGGCATTGCATGCAGCAGCCCTTTGGAGAAGATCCAGTTGTCCTTTTCCTGCCGCCCGGCGAACAACACAAGACCATGAAGAGCGTGGAACGTCTGCAACGCGAGATGGTGAAGGCGGGCGGCGATCGCGGATCGCTGCTGATTGCTTTTGGCGGCGGGATCGTGGGCGACGTGGGCGGATTTGTGGCCGCGACGTTCATGCGCGGGATTCCGTACGTGCAGGTTCCGACAACGTTCCTCGCCCAAGTCGACTCGAGTGTGGGCGGCAAGGTGGGCGTGAATCTGCCCGAAGGCAAGAACCTGGTGGGGAATTTTCATCAGCCGCGAGCGGTGTTTGCCGATATCGGCGTGCTGGGGACCTTGCCCGACCGCGAACTGCGCGCGGGGTTGATGGAGAGCGTGAAGGCGGGATTCATTCGCGACCGGTCGCTGGTGCGGTTTATGGAAGAACACGCGGAAGAGATTCTGGCTCGCGAGCCGAAGACATTGGAGCGGGTGATTGTCGCGTCGATCAGGATGAAGGCCGAGGTGGTGTGCAAGGACGAGCGCGAAGGCGGATTGCGCATGATTTTGAACCTGGGACACACGGTGGGACACGCGCTGGAGCAGGCGACGCGGTACAAGACCTTGCTGCACGGCGAAGCGGTGGCGTGGGGCATGGTGGCTTCGCTGGCCGTGGGGCGGCGGCGGGGAACGATTACCGGCGGGCAGATGGAGCGCATGGAGAAGTTGATTTATCGCTATGGCCCGTGGCCGAAGTTGAAAGTGACGGCGGCAAAGGTGATGGCGGCGACGGGACGCGACAAGAAGAACGTGGGCGGGGTGCGGCGGTTCGTGCTGCCGGTGGGAATTGGCGACGCAGGCGTGGTGGAGGACGTGACGCCGAAAGAGCTGGAGGCAGGCGTGAAATACATGCTGGTGCGGGCTAGGACAGCTGGCAGGTAGGCAGCGGAGCGAGAAAGGCGAGTCGAGTCAGCAAGTTGGCAGGTCAGCAGGTCGGCAGAATGGCGGGAGTGCGATCCCCGGTCTCAAAATCGAGACCGGGGGCAACCACTTTTTCGGTGAGAGACACCCGGCCGTAAAAATCGATGGCGAAGTTGTAACCTGAGCTAAGCAGCATCAATCGACGGTGAGAGAGCGCTGGACGACCGGTGCGTGGCGTTATCGTTGATTTTTCCGCACTCGAGTCATTTTTCCCAAATTCACAATACGGCAGTGATAGAGATGAGCGACCAGCAGCCAATGTACCGGTGGCTTGACCAGCAGGGCGAGGCCTTTGGGTCGCCTGGACTGGCGCCGCGATGGACTTCAAGCGTGAAGGATGCGGTGGTGACGGCGTATTCCGGATCGAGCCGCATCTGGTTCACATGCTCCCACGGGATTCTGAACGAGGTGTACCACCCGACGATCGATCATCCGCAGGTACGGGATATGGAGTTCCTGCTGAGCGACGGAGAGACGTTCGTACACGAAGAAAAGCGCGACATGAAGTCGTCTTTCTGGTACATCGATCCGGACGCGCTCGGGGTGCTCTATGTGAGTCGCGATCCCGGCGGCCGGTACACGCTGACCAAGGAGATGATTTGCGATCCACACCATGGGGTGGTGCTGCAGAGGATACGGCTGGAAGCGTACACGGACCTGATGCCGCGGCTGCATTTGTACGCGCTGCTGGCGCCGCATTTGGATGGGGGCGGGGCGGGGAACTCAGCGCGGGCTATGGACCTGGCGGGGCACAATGTGCTGCTGGCATGGAAGAACGGGTGGTCGCTGGTGATGACGGCGAGCTGCGGGTTCTCGCGAATGAGCTGTGGATTTGTGGGCGCGAGCGACGGCTGGCAGGACCTGATGCAGAACATGAAGATGAAATGGGAGTTCGGATCGGCGACCAACGGAAATGTCGCGGTGATGGGCGAGATCGACCTCGGCTGCATCGACGATTTAAAAAGCGCGCGGGAAGGCGCTGCCGGCGAGGTTGTGGCAAAGGTTGAAGGCGGGCTGGCGGTGCGGGAGTTCACGCTGGCGATCGGGATTGGAGAAGGGCACCATACGGCGGCGCAGAAGACGATGGGCTCGCTGTCGGTGCCGTTTGCCGAGCAGAGGGCGCGATTTATCGAGCAGTGGAGGCGCGCGGCGCATCCCGATGAGCTCGCAGCCAAGGCACAGGATGGCGGAAAGTTGATGCGGGCCAGCCATGCGGTGCTGCTGGCGCACGAAGACAAGATGTTCTCGGGAGCGTTCGTGGCGTCGGCATCGATTCCCTGGGGACAGGTGAAGGGCGACGATGATCTGGGCGGCTATCACCTGGTGTGGACGCGCGACATGGTGCAGACGGCGACGGCGCTGCTGGCATGCGGACGGGCGGAGACGGCGCGGCGGGCGCTGGTTTACCTGGCGTGCACGCAGCAGGTGGACGGAGGGTTCGCGCAGAATTTCTGGATCGACGGGCGGCCGTATTGGAGCGGAAAGCAACTGGATGAAGTTGCGTTCCCGATCATCCTGGCGTGGCGGCTGTGGATGGCGGGCGGCCTGGGCGAGCTGCATTTGTTTCCGTTCGTGGAGCGGGCAGCAGGATGCCTGGTGCGGCAAGCGCCGATTACGCATCAAGAGCGATGGGAGGAGAATGCGGGGTATTCGCCGTCGACGCTGGCGGCGGTGATTGGTGGATTGATTTGCGCGGCGGAGGTGGCGCGGGCGCATGAGGCGGAGGAGCTGGGCGAGTTTCTGGAGGAGTTTGCCGACTGGATTGAAGGGCATTTGGAGGACTGGACGGTAACCAACAACGGAGTGCTGCATCCAGATGTAAAGCGGCACTACATGCGGATCAGGCCGCCGGAATGCGGGGAGGCTTACGCGCACGAGGGCTGCGGGAAAGAACTGATCCAGCTTGCGAACCGGCCGCCGGGAACGCAGACGGAGTTTGAAGCGCGCGAGATTATCGATGGAGGATTTCTGGAACTGGTTCGCTATGGCGTGAGGCGAGCGGACGATCCACTGGTTGTGGATTCGTTGAAGGTGGTCGACGCTGTGTTGAAGCGCGAGCTGCCGCAGGGGCCCGGATGGCTGCGCTACAACTTCGACGGCTACGGACAGCGGCCGGATGGAGGGCCGTACGAAGGATGGGGCCAGGGCCGCGTGTGGCCGCTGCTAGCTGGAGAGCGCGCGCATCGCGAATTGGCGGCGGGGAATGACGTCGCCGAGCTGATCAAGACGTATGAAGAGTATGCGAGCTGCGGACAATTGCTGCCGGAGCAGGTGTGGGACGAGGCCGACAAGCCGGAGCGGAGTTTGCGCAAGGGGCAGCCGGCGGGATCGGCGGTTCCGCTGGTGTGGGCACATGCAGAGTATTTGAAGCTGCTGCGATCGGTTGTAGACGGGAAGGTATTCGACCGCATCGATCCGGTGTACGAGCGGTATTGCACGCCTGAAGGACGGAAGAAGCGGCGGACGGACCTGGAGATTTATAGCCGCATGCGGCCGGTTACGCGAATGGATGCGGGATCGACTTTGCGGATTCTGGACAGCGCATTGTTCGACGTGGTGTGGACCGACGATGGCTGGAAGACGGAAAAACGGGTCCTGAGCCGCGGATTGGGCAGCGCGGGATTCAGCGCCGACATCACGCCGGCGGCGGGCAGCCAGGCGCTGGAGTGGACGATGCACTGGCAGGAATCGGATAGCTGGCTTGGATACAATGTGAAGGTCAAGGTTGAAACGTCTTCAACGTGACACGCAAGTGCGCTCGCACTTCAAGGAAAGGAAATTTAGAGACTCCTATGGCATCCGGGATCGCATCACTCTCACTCGACCAACTTTCGATCGATACTCTGCGACTGCTCGCGCTGGACACGGTAGAAAAGGCCAACAGCGGGCATCCGGGTGCTCCGCTGGGATGCGCGCCCATCAGCTACTTGCTGTTTCACAAGCTGATGAAGCACAATCCTGCGCACTCGAAATGGGCTGATCGCGACCGGTTTGTTCTGTCGAATGGCCATGCATCGGCGCTGCTGTATGGAACGCTTTTTCTTACGGGCTACAAGCTGACGCTGGACGACCTGAAGAGCTTCCGGCGGTGGGGATCGATCACGCCCGGACATCCGGAGTACGGGCTGACGGACGGCGTGGAAGCGACGACCGGACCACTGGGACAAGGTTTCGGAATGGCCGTGGGCATGGCCATTGCGGAGCGGCATCTCGCGGCGACGTATAACCGGCCGGGCTTCAACGTTGTGGACCACCACACGTACATGCTTTGCGGCGACGGCGATTTGATGGAAGGGTTGTCGCACGAGGCGGCGTCGATGGCCGGGACGCTGGGGTTGGGCAAGCTGATCTGTCTTTACGACGACAATTTGATTTCGCTGGACGGGCCGACAAAGTGGAGTTTTACCGAGGATGTGTGCCAACGCTTCGAGGCCTACAACTGGCATGTGCAGAAAGTTGCGGATGGCAACAATCTTCAGGCGCTGGAAGAGGCGATCTCGACGGCCAAGACGGTGGAGACTCAGCCATCGCTGATCGCGGTGCGGACGGTGATCGGGTACGGGAGCCCGCTGGCAGGGACTAACAAGGTGCACGGCGAAGCCATGAGCGCGGCGGATACGGCGGCGACGAAGAAGTTTTTTGGGTTCCCCGAGGACCAGAGTTTTTACGTGCCGGAAGATGCGCTGAAGAATTGGCGCGAAGCGATGAAGCGCGGCGCGGATTTTGAAGCCAGTTGGAACAAACTGTTCGCCGGATACAAGGCGGCGTTTCCAGAGCCGGCGGCGGAGTTTGAGCGGACGCAGGCCGGCAAGCTGAAGGCGGGATGGGAGAAATCGATTCCGAGCTTCCCGGTGGAGAAGCCCGTGGCTACGCGCAATGCGGGGCAGGTGGTAATGAACGCCATCTCCGCTGAGGTGCCGGAGCTGTTTGGCGGCGCGGCGGATTTGACGGCGTCGACAAAGACGATTTTCAAATCGAGCGCGCACTTTGCCGACGATCCGGCGGGACGCAATGTGTTCTTCGGTGTGCGCGAGCTGGGGATGTGCGCGGCGGTGAATGGAATGGCGGTTCACGGCGGGTTGCGGCCGTTCGGTTCAACTTTCTTCGTATTTTCCGACTACGCAAAGCCGGCGCTGCGCATTGCCGCGATTATGGAATCGCCGTCGACTTTTGTTTTTACGCACGACTCAATCGGGGTAGGCGAGGATGGACCGACGCACGAGCCCGTTGAGCACCTGATGGCGCTGCGCGCGGTACCGCACATGACGGATTTCCGTCCGGCCGATGCGAATGAAACCGCGGCAGTGTGGCGGCTGGCGCTGGAGCGGAAGGGGCCGTGCTTCTTTGCGCTGACCCGGCAAGATGTTCCGGTGATCGATGCGAGCAAGCACGATGTATTTGCGGGCGTGAGCAAGGGAGCGTACGTGCTGGAAGACGCGGCGAACCCTCAGGTAATTGTGATTGGGACGGGCTCCGAAGTTTGGCCCGCCGTGGAAGGGGCCAAGCTGCTGGCGGCGGAAGGAATTAAAGCGCGCGTGGTGAGCATGCCAAGCTGGAAGATCTTCGAGGAGCAGACGGCCGAGTACAAGGCAAGTGTGCTGCCGGCGAACGTGCCCAAGCTCGCAATCGAGGCAGGAGCGACGCTCGGCTGGTGGAAGTATGTCGGCAGTACAGGCGATGTGATTGGGTTGGATCG
>DASXFF010000190.1:0-8875 GCA_036489735.1 Occallatibacter sp.
GCGCGGGGCAATTCCAGTGGGGCGTTACTGGCGATCAGCGCTGGTCCTCTTCTTCAACTACGGTTTCGACACGGGAACCATTTGGAAGTCAGCGCCGTTCCACGAACCGATCCTGTGGCGGCACGTATTTTGGCGACGCCAGTCGCCTGACCGGGATTTAAAGGAAAACTCGCGCTGGGAATGGCTCTTCTACCGGCGGGTAAAGACTGGAAAGGCGCTTTATAGGCCGATGAACCAGGTCGTGCATGCCCATATCAAGTCGCTCATGCCCGAGAACCCGGAGCCTGACCTCCCAGTGTTCCTCGGGGGCAGCTGTCGTCCGAATGCTCGGTTTGAAGAGCTTTGTCGGCTTGCAGGCATCAGGCCGAGGACAAACGCTGAAACCGGCGCTGACGAGGCATGGGAGCTGAAGGATCTTCGGAAGACATGCGCGACCTACTTCGATGAGCACCTGCCAGAATCGGCCATTGAAATCCTAGGCCATTCAGTCGCCGGGATCACTTAGCGCCACTACGCGCACCGAGCGCCGCTGGCGTTCAAGGCGATCATGACCTTGCCGCAGCCAAGTGCTTTTTCGGCACTCGTTCGCGGCTATGATGGCGAGTGCCCCTGCTGCCGACGGCCCTTTGCAGACGCGTCTTAAGGCGGGCGATGTGACCGATGCGCACCAACCTTGTTGACCAGTCGCTCATCCGATCGCAATTTTTCGTGACTAGCGTGAACGCATCGGATGGGGGTCATCTTTCACCAGGATTGCATACACCAGGACGAACACGGCATAAAACGAGACAAAGAAGCACCAATGGCTGGCGGCGCTATCGGTGACGAGGTAACTCAGCGTCGCCCACCCCCAACCCCAGGACACGATCAGCAGGCTTTGCCAAAAAGGGCGCCACCAGAGTAAAAACGGTGCGCCAATCACAAGCGCCCAAAGACCATACGCCCAAGGCGAAAAAACAGGCGGATTCCAGGGTGACCACCAGTTGAGGTGGCCCTGTGGCGTGACTAGGGTATACGTGGGTTGATAAATCACACGCGCCAAGACAACGATGCTCAGGCCCAGGAGCAGCAATAAGTAGAATGGCGCCCGGCGGCGCTGCACGGGCAGAAAAAACAGGGAACCGAGCAGCGGACCCCAACTTTGTGCCAGCAGGGCCAATGGAATCAGGCCGATGGTCAATAGTTGGTTCGCGAAACCGTTGGGCGTTGGGCCTTCGAGCCAAAGAGCGCCCTCAACCCACTGCATGGCCGTAATACCCATGAGCGCCACTCCGGCCCACTTGAGTCGAGGGTTGTCTCGACGCAACAGGTAGGCGGCGACGCCATAGACGCAACCACCGGCCAACAGACTGGATTTTGAATCGAAACAAATACGAATTCCCTCCAGAAAAACCGCATTGCAACCAGCGGACTACTCCGGCACTTCGGAATGCGATTATACAGCGTTGCCGAAACGTCCGCATCGCCAGCGCCGCCTTGATGATAGACGCAGTCGTGCCGCATCACCTGTGGAACCTGTCTCGGCGGACGAATGTTGATCGACCACTGGAAGCTCGCCCCGGTGCGCCACCCCGAGGCAGCCGTTGTCGATGTGACCGACGCGCGCAAGGGAAGGCGCCCTTCACCGTGCGGGATTGGTGCCGGCTGGGCCGGTCCGCACGGAGAAGCGCACTGTGGCCGCGGCAACGGCAAAGGGCGGATCATTAGCCACGAAAAGGTGCGGCGAATTCAGAACCAAGGACTGCTCCCGGATGCGTCCCCCTATCGGCACTACCGCTGAAACCTAGCTCCGTAACTCATTTTCTCACAGCCCGAATTTCGCACAGCTGATCGTGCGGTCATGCGTTACGACGATCGGTCATGGCGCATGACACCGGCGGAAACGTGCCCTTGGGGACAAATTGGGGACAAAAATGACAAAATGGGTATGTCGCGTTATTGGTAGACAAGCTGGTCATCGGGCGTCTGCGGTCGACACAACGCTAACTGGCTATGAACCGTCAATGGCCCCGTTTCGTGCGGCGGCCGATGCCACCTCTTCCGCCTGTACGGGCTCCACTCTCGCAGTCTAGGCAGGCTCGCTTCTCGGTCTCTTCCAGAAAATATCCCGCCGCAATCCTGGCGGAGCTATTTCGGGGCGTCGCTCCACCGCGCGGTAACTTCTCGAACGGTTTCGAGGTCAATTTCCCCTACGTTTAGGTCGCCGTTGCCCTCGCGTTTGAAAGACAGATGATGTGTTTGGCCAGGCAGACCCGGGACGGTGCAAGGTGTTCTGTACGGTTTGCCATCCGGCTGCAGCAATGGCCTTCCGTCTAGGTAGATCGCTGCTCCAAAGGGTTCGGTGATGAAGCTTACGTCTACCGTGTCTGGCTGCACATGCCACAAGCTGATCGCAGCCGGAACTGTTAGCACGCCCAGGGAAACTACCACGGCGATCAACACAAGCGTCCTCACAGGGACCGGAATTCGTGGTCTGCCGGCTTTGGCTTCCATCAGTGCGTCAAGCATTTCAATGGCATTCGGGAACCTCTGCTTTGGATCTCCTTGACACGCGCGCAACACAAGCCGATTTAGAATCCGTAGCGCTGAGCTATCGGCGATTTCTCTTGCTCGCTGCCCCAAATGCGGAAAGGCTTCAACAGGCAGGCCGGTGAGCATTTCATAAATGATCAATCCAGCAGCGAAGACATCAGCGCGAGCATCCATATGGCCGTCTGGTGGCATATACTTGCGAGTACCCAAGAGAGAAGGCTCGGCACTCGTCATCGTCAGCAGGCCGAAATCACCAAGCTTCAGTTCGCCATCTATAAAGAGACAATTCGCCGGCTTTACATCCCGATGAACCATGCCTGCCTTGTGAATGCATGCTAACCCAGCCAGTAGCTGCCGTGACAAAAGGAGACAATCATCTTGCGATAGCGGCCCCCTCTCAAGCCGCTCTTTTAGAGTGGCTGGCCGGTACGAGTCAGCGAGAGATGCTGGGCCGCCAGTAATATCGTCGGCGGGGTTCATCACGTAGAACAGATGCTGGGCAGTCTGCCCTACATGCTGGATTCCCAGTAGGTTGGGATGTTGATTGCGGACGTTCGCTTCAAGGCGCACGAGTGAGACGATCTCGCGGCCTGCTCGGTCGACCCGGTCGGAAGGATTCAGCAGGATTAGCTTCACTGCCCGCAATTGACCAGTCGTTCGATTCGTAGCGAGCCAAACTTTGCCGAAGCTGCCTTCCCCAATCGGTCGGAGAAGATCGAAGTCGGGCACTTTAGGCACCGAGTCGGAATTGCCATGCCATTCCGCTGTTGAATCGGTAGCCACGTCTGAACTCCTCAGCGGTTAATCACCGTGAGCCGCGCAATCATGGCGCGCTCGACAGCCGGATCGGGCCACCCTGCAAGTGCCTGCTTTAACTGCTCGGTTAGCTGTCCATTCTTGCGATATTGCGCCCCAAGCTCTCTAAGGCGTCGAAGCACCCGCAGGCGAGCGGCGTAGACTGCGCCCAGACGCAGCCCTGTGATTTCGGCCACTCGACGACCAGGCAAGTCGTGCAGCGCGGCTAACTCAAACGCCTGATATGTCCGGGGCGCCACTTCACGACGGACGATGTCCAATAAAGCGACTAACATCGCTTTATCGAACGCTGCTTCCCACTCGGCGTCAGGTTGTGGCTCACCTGCTTCCGCAACGAGGATCGCATCTTGGCCGTCACCACCGTGGCCCCGTATGCGGTCCTGCGGCTGTCGCCGACGCTCGGCCACGGCATTGCGCACAACAGTTCCAAGCCACGCTCTGAAGCGGCCACGCGAACGGTCGTGCTGGAACACTTCTCGATGCTGAAAAACCGTCAACATTACCTCCTGAACAATGTCCTCGGCCGTATGGTCGGAACAGCCGCGCCTCCGGGCAAAGTCGAAGACTAGCCTCCAGTACCGATCTGCGAAGTCGGACCATGCCAAGCAATCGGCGCCATCTCGGATGCGTTCCAGCAGGGTCGAATGGGTTTCGCTGCCGCTCATTGCTCGCTCGATGCGACCGGGTCTTTGTGCCCAAAGTGCTTGATATCAAGGACTTTCAGCTTTTTCTGGAATTTCACGTAAGGATTTGCCGCCCGGCGCATATATCTGCCGTGGGAGATATGCGGCTAGTTTCCCCCTTCTGGGGAATTCATCATAATACCTCCGTACCTGGCAGAAAGAGCCCTCCTATGGTTCCGGTCAGTTTTTCGCTGGCTCTCTTAATCCTCGCTCAGCCGCTGCAAACCTCGGCAACGCCAGCGACTCGGTTGTATGTCCGAACGGTCCCGGCCGGCGCTACAGTCGCCCTCGACGGCAAAATGTTGGGCACCTCTGAAGGGCTGTTCATTGTTCCGGCCGGCGTCGCCACAATCACGGTCGAGCTTGGCGGACACCAATCGGTAACGCGTCAGATCGAGATCCAGGCACAGCGCATTACGCGGCTAGAACTCGAACTAACGAAGCTGGCCGCAGCTCAACCAAAGGTACCGCAACGTCCGGTCGGCAACGAAGGCAAAGCGGCGAATCCGACCGAATCCGCTTCGGCTGCTGCGGCGGCCTATATTGCGAATTCAAAACTTCCGACGGCGGTGGGCGAAGCAATGGCCAAGGTCTTGCGGCAGCATCCCGATGGAACCCGTTGGGGCGGTCAAGTGGGGTCAACTGTATTTGGCATTGCCTTGAAACATTTGCCGCACGGAGACATTCGACAGCGTGTTACTCCGACATTACTCGAACTGACGCACTTGTGGGCGGTGCAGGAACTGCTCCGCGCCAAGTCGCTGCTCGACCACTATGCTGCGACAGGCCTGACCGACGCCACCACGCTACGCGACGCGGTCGTCGAAGCGGCAGGGAAACTTCAGGTCACCGGAAAGGCAAAGGGCGCCGTCTTTCAGAGCGCGGTCCAGGGCGATTATGCGGTTGCTTACGTTCTCGCCGAGGAGCCAGCCCTGACCGCTCGACTCCTGCAGCCCGTGGAATTGGGTGTCGTCAGGAATGCGTATCGCGATCGTATGCACCGGCAGGCGCGAGAATTGATGAAGCGATCGGAGTGGCAGGAGGCCTTATTGCTCTGGCGACACCTGCATCAACGGAAGCTCGTTTCTCCGGAACTATACCTGGATGCGGCTAGGTGCTTCAGGGAACTCGGGCAATCGCAAGATGCGCTCCGCCTTTTGACAGAAGCCATCGACACGTTCGAAAAGAATGCTTCGCCCGACTTTTTGGAAGAGGCGGGCGATATCGCATTGGCGATCGAGACTCAACCTGGACAAGCCCTGGCGGAACGCGCCTTTCACATGGCCTCAGATCGGCTCAGAGACACTGTCTCTCCGGCCCGCGCAGAAAGTAACATTCCGCACGACTCCGCTCTTCCCGAAAAAACCCCGTAAGAAAAGGAAACAACCATGCGTGCTTCGTTTTTCCACGTCGCGATCGGCCTGGCTCTCGTGGGTTGGATCATCCCGGCGCGGGTCCACGCGCAGGTCACCGCCGATGATTTCATACCGGTGGCCCAAGGGGGGGCGAAGGAGGTCCAGCAGCCCGAAAAGGTAGCCATGAAGGGCGATACGGTCACCGCGGCCTCGGCTCAAGATGCCGTCAATGCAGCGGAGCAAAAAAACATCGATGATGGAATGGGGGCAAGGATGGTCCAGTTTCCCAGCGGTCTGGGCTTCGTCGCAACCGGCCTCGCCACGTATAGGATGCTGGAGAATCCCACCGCGACCCGGATCGCCAAACGCAAGGCCTACGTCATCGCTTTTGCGAAGGCCAAGAAGAACCTCGCCGAAATCCTGGGTGGGCTCACCAATGAAGGCAAAGAAACCGTCCGCGAATCGCTCGTCAACATCAATTTGCCCAAAAGCGAGATGTCGAATATCTCGACGCAAAGCGACGAGGCCCTGAAGCAAACCGTGGACATGATGCTCCGTGGATTCGTGATCTACGAAGTCAAGGACGATACCGCCCAACGGACCGTCTATGTCACGATCGTCACGACTCCGAAGACCCGCGGCAAGCTTGCGCGCCCCGCCCCGAACGTGGTTGAATCCACCGATCTTCGCGAAGGCCTTAACCAGGTGATCGCTGAGGTTCGCGGGGGGCTTGTCGCCCCCGTCGGCGGCCGCATCATCGTCATGCGCACGACCGGTGAGACGGCGTTCGTCGGCTTTGGAAGTTCCGTGGTTCGCGCGAGCAACAATAACGCCGTGCAAGTCAAGCTGAACGTGGAAGCGCAAAAAATCGCCGCGATGCGAGCCAAGGACGCCTTGTGCGGCCTGATTATCGGCGACAAGGCTTCGTGGGAAGGAAGCGTGGTAGAAAGCATGAAAGATCAAGTTCAGGAATTCGAATCGCTCGACCAGTCCGACCCTCTGGCCCAAAAGGATCCGGAAAGCGTCCGCAAGCTCGACGAGGCGCGGCAGACGTTCGTGGCGCGGCTGGAGAGCAACGACATTTATCAAAGCGCCCGCAGCGGCATCCTCCCGCCAGGCGTCAATACCAAGACGTGGTTCGACAGCGATCATTCCTGGGCGTACGGAATGTCGGTCTATCTCCCCAGTCTGACGAACGTCGCCGCGTCAACGGCTCGCGAGATGCGCGAAGCAAACATTCTGCAGCCCGTGGATGACCGCAAGGGAACTGCGGCTGGCGGCTCGTCCAATGGCTTTACGGATGAGAAGGGCGGCGGCGTGCAGCGGCCCGGCGCCGGCGTCAAGCCCGGGCCCAGCGGCAAGATCGATCCGGAACGGAATTAAACTGCGGCGACATTGGCCACCCATCCAAATCGCATGGAGCGAGATTTATGCCTGCACGCGTATATCAATCGCGATTGCAACCTGGAATCGCGCTAGTCGCCGCGCTTGTGTTGCTTGCGGTGCCGAAGTCCGCGGTGTCCCAGGAACCATCACCCGGCGGAACGGCCAATGTGCCAGTCCGCAGTTGGGCAGACCGCGGCGGAACTCATCACACCGATGCAACTTTTGTCGAGTTGAAAGACGGGCAGGTGGCACTCAGGAAGAAGGACGGCACGGTTATCCACATTTCACTGGACAGGCTAAGCGATGCCGACCAGGCGTATGTCAAGAGCTTCGGGATGCGAGTTACCGGTGCCGACTCGGCCAAATTCGACATTTCCAAGCCTGCAGAAGCCACCGTCACGAATAATGCGTTGCCCCAATCGAAGGAAGTCGTGGTCACGGGCATCGGTGTCGACCCCGAAAAGGCTTTGCAAAACGCCTTCAGCCAGGCGATCGAGCAAACAGTCGGCTTGCTGGTCGACGCAGAGACGGTAGTGAAGAACGACAAGCTGATCCGCGACGAAGTGCTGACCTACAGCCGCGGGTATATGGAAAATTTCGAAATCGTCAAGCGCTGGCAAGAAGACGGCCTGCACCACGCCACCATCCTCGCCACCGTGGCGCGCGACAAGCTCGTCGCGAAACTCAAGGGCATGAAGCTCGCGATGGTCGACACGCCGGGCGAACTCAAGGCGCGTCAGTTCGAGTTCGACGCCAAAAACGAAGAGCAAGCGGCGGAGATGTTCAAAAAGGCTCTCACCGGTTTCGACATGAAGAAACTGGTCAAGGTCACAATCATCGGAGAGCCGCTCATCGAGAAACAAGAAAGCGGCGCGAATGTGCATATCAAAGTTATGCTCTCGCCTGATCCCGCGGGATGGAATCCTCTTGCGAAGGATCTGCGTTTGATTTTATCAAAAACGTCAACAAGGCGCGCGGTTGCTACGACCAGAACGAATCAAAGACACGATTCGGATAAAATCGCTTCCCGTGACAAATCGGAAAGCACGTCGCATCGTTTTGCGGCTGGAGATCGTCTGAAGGTACAGATCGACGGGCGCGGCGCGATCGTTGGCCTGCTATCGAAATGGTCCAGTGACGGTGTGTGGATGGATTGGGATATGTTTCGCGTTCCCACATCAATCGCCGACACCATAAATGTGCCATGGGAATTCCAACTCGTGTATTCGTTATTAGACGAACGCGGCGACGAAATCGCGCGAGTTGCTAATCCCATGAGGCTTGAAAACCTCCCCTGTTACCCACCGCTGAACCGAGACCGCAGTTGTTACCCCATTGAGGCACGTTGGGTCGGACCGATTTGGAGCAATGGCCATCACCTCAGGAGCGTCGTATTCGCGCACGCGGATCTTTCCATTTCTAGTGACGACTTGAAAAGACTATCCAAGACGGTCGTCTTTCTGGAGAAGTACCGAGGCAAACGTTAAACGGTTTTTCTGGGCACGCGGGGTGTTGCGCCGACCGCGTGTCGCTGGGCGGCGTAGCTTTCACTATCCTAGAGAGAGGAGCAAGAAAATGTGCCGCATGAGTTTCATAATCGCCGCGATTTTGATCGTTTCGGTCCTTACCGGCAGCGCGTCTGCCAGACCCTGGCAAAGCCCTCCTGAGCAATTGTCATCGGCTTCGAAAGAATTTACCGGCGCGCTCAAGCAACTCGGGGATACGCTCGGCCGGACGCCCGCTAAGGTCGAGGTCAATAAGTGGACCACGATCAAGGCGGGAGCCATCGAAATCCAAACGAAGGTTGTTCAACTCCGTTCGACCATTGAGGCGGCGCAGGCGACCGCCGATGAGCTGGGCGTGGCCAACGGCCGGTTGCAGGGCCGCCTGGACGCCATGATCGCGCAGTACAACCGCCTGGCCGATGAGGCCGGCGCCCACGCCGAGCAGCTTTCCGAGCCGCTGGCCAGTACCGTGCGGCGCGAGCAGGCCATGTGGGCCAAGTGGGCCGGGGCCGCCGGCAGTTTCAAGGAGTATTACGTCCAGACTCTCGAAGGATTTGAGAAACAGACGGCCGACTTGAAAATCGTCTCGCCGATCTTG
>DASXFF010000193.1:0-65885 GCA_036489735.1 Occallatibacter sp.
GGTGGCTGGCGACGATCAGTCGAGGCGGAAGTCGACCTGGATGACCATCTGGACGGAAACAGGATGGCCTTCATACATGGCCGGCCTGAACTTGTATTGCTTCACAGCGGAAACTGCTTCTTCGTCGAGGCCCATGCCGAGATGATGGAGCACGCGGACGTCTTGCGGGAATCCCTGGGAATCGACGATGAGCTGGACGGCAACGAGGCCCTGATAATTCTGGCTGCGAGCCTGCGCCGTGAACTGGGGCTGAACGGAGTGGATGACCTCGGGAGCGCTGACGCCGCCACCGACACTCATGACTCCGCCACCATAGCCGCTGGTGCTGCCCGGACCTTGTCCGGTGCCATGACCAGAGCCGACGCCGCCGCCAAGCCCGAAACCGAAACCGTTGGCTGCGCCTTGACCCTGCGACGTCATCGCAACTTGTTCCGAATGCGGAGCGCCGAGGTTAGGCATTTTAACGTCCTGAGGCATGCGGACCGGAGCGGTGGGCTGAATCATCAGCTTCGGTGTGTTGATTTTGGGCGGCTCCAGCGGAATGACCGGCGTTCTGGCAACAACCTTGGGCAGTGATCCGCGGATGGGGGCGACTAACTGATGAGCGCCCCCCCCACCACCGCCACCTCGAACCTTAACGACCGGCATGACCGGCGGCGGAGGCGGATCATAGAGAGTGAACTGGATGGGTGAAACGATGGTTGAAGTATCCACAACGGGGTTGTGGATCATGGTTGCAAGGCATAGGACTCCCGCGATGATGGCAACATGCAAGAGAACCGAAAGAACTGTGGAACCGCGGGAGCGGCGGCGAAGGCGCTGATCGAGCCCCACGAACATGGTGTTGCCCCGCGGCACCAGAACGGCCCGGCCAGGCGCCGGGAGAGGCTGCGGCGCGGATTGAAATTGCGGGTCAGAAACCTCCTGAACTTTCAAGGCAGCTGATGAGCGACTATATGGATATTCAACGCGCACGCCCCGCGGCGAACTCGCCGTTCGGCTGGATCGTGAGGCAGGTCCCTGAAGTCTCAATATCAAATTACCCATAATATTTAGCCCCTGATCGGTTTCCTGAGGAGCAGTCCCCTCATGGCTCGTTCAATCGTTATGCCGGATTTGTTTCACCCTAAAACCCAGCTCACTGGTCAATTCTCCAAAACGTTCTTGTTCGCTTCCGGCTCACCAAATGCCTTTATCGCTGCCGGTAATCCGCTGAGCCGCCATGGCAGCAGTGCCAAGCAACGGCAGAAGAGTTAAACGGGCGCAGTTTTGCAATTCTCCGCGACTAAGCACATGCGCCAATTCGGATCCGTAGAGCCGAGCGGAGTGGGGCATGAGGGGAACGCGCAAAAAACCTTGGTCATAGTAAATCTCGGCGCCGCGAAATCGCGCTGCGTCGAGGAGAAAGTGCGGCAAGTTGAGGGGAGCGCCGCGATAATCTCTCACATAGTCAGAAATAATCGCGAGATAGGTGGCGACTCCTTCCCAAACTCCTGCGGCTTCAGCCACTCTGCTCAACTCTTCGTAATTGATGAGCCCGGCGTCGGCGACAGCGGCGATGTCAACGATGTCGCAAAGCCGAATATTGAAGTGCCGGTACATGCGCTGCAGCGTGGAGATAATGATGCGATCGGGAATGGAGGGGACCGTGAACCGGTAGCCACCTGCATCGAGCTGCCAGGCGCGGGAAGCCAGATTGGAGGCGATTGTCACCTGTTCACCGGTTTGCCCAAGACGACCGACATGAATCTCGATCAATTCGGGCAGGCCTGGGACCACGAAATTCCACTTGTTGGCGAGATGGTCTCCCCAGCTACGCGGCTCGAGGCGGGCGTTGAAGCACTCCGCCATCAAGGCGAAGACTTCATGGGCCTGGGCGCTGGTGAAAAGATCCATGTCACTGCCGAAGTCGGGCCAGTGATCGAGAGTCTTGATCACCATCACCTGGTATCCGCGAACCTGGAAGGCAGCGCAGACTTCATGAAGAACGTTCATGGCGGCGGCGATGCGCGCCTTTTCAGCGGACAGCGCACTATTAGCCAACTGAAACCAGTCGAGATTCTGTTCGTGGCGCGCCTGCTTGACAAACAATTCAAGCCAGCGCACGACGACGTGGTTCAAATGGGCGAAAGCGAGAGCATCGTCAAATTCATCGCGCGAATGCAGGAGGCCTGAAGTATCGGACAGGGATAGATCGCGCACGCCCTGACCGGCCGGCGGCAACAAAAGCCGCGAAAGATAAGTAAGAGAGCCGAGCGGTGGGAATCCTGCGACGCGTGTGGGCATGAAGGTTGATCCTTTATCGATCAGCGTTGATCTTCGGGTGCAGCATCCGGCTGCTCGGGTTGAGTTGGTGCTTTCGATTGGCCCGCTCCGGCCGGACCGCGAGGCGTGAGTTCGACAGAGCCAGGCTGGGCCCGCCGCTCGCGACTGTATACATCAAGTGCTCCATCCACTTGCAACCTGCTCTGAGTCGCTACTCGGGAGAGGGCCTGTCCCTGGGCCGCGGGGCTGGTCGCGACCCCGACTGCGAATCCGGCGCCGTAAGCCTGGCGAGCTTTCTGATAAAAGAATTCCGCAGACTCGAGGTCTCCATCGCGCTCTGCGACATAGCCGCGGTTGTTGAGCGAGAACGCGTTGGTGGGGTCGAGAGCGTATGCCTGCATGAAATCGCGCCGCGCCGTGATCCAGTCATTTTCATTGGCCGCGAAGACCCCCTGCTCCTGGAGCAGAGAGGCTTTTGTTTCGAAGGCGCTGCTTCCTTCAGACCGTTTTTCGAGGCGCGCGACATTGGCTTCGGCCATCTCGCTCACGGACTTTCCCCGCCATGATCGATTCTGCGTGACAGCGACAACGTCATGAGACTGCGAGTAGGAGGCCGCAGTGTAATACTTCATAGCGCTTCCCAGGTCACCGAGGGCTTCGCTGGCGGCACCGAGATTGTTCAGCGTGAACGGGTCATGAGGAGCGAGAGAAAGCGCCTGCTGAAGAAAACCGACGGCCTCGAAGGTCCGACCCTCCGCCAGGAGATTAATCGCCTGCAGGTTAAGGCGATTTACCCGCATCGGAACATCCTGAAGGCCGGTGAAGGCCGCCTGCATCGGCTGGCCTTGAAGGCGCTTCACATTGCTTACATCGATGTTGGCATTCGATCCCTGCTGGGCAGCGAGCTTGTAAAACCGATTGGCGCGATCCAACTGCCCTTCCAACTCGGATATGTAACCAAGATTATTGAGAGTGAAGGGGTCAGAGGGATCGAAGAGGTACGCCTTATAGAACAGCTTGGCGGCGGTCGCGTAGTCCTGTTTCTTGGCGGCTTCAACCCCTTCCCGATTGAGGCGCTGAACGAACGTGAGGTTGCTATGCCGTGGGATAGTGATTTTAATCGTGTCGCGGGCCCACGCAGCGCCCGCCGCAGCGCCGAGAAGAGCGGCGAGGGTCACCACGGTTTTGCATGAGCTGAAAAGCATTATTCTTCTCATCATCAGCCGCGGAAAGAGCGGTCAACAGGCTGCGAACTAGGGGCATCTTCACAGTGACACGTACGGTTAGATGCGTGCGACAAGGCTCCGTTGCCTCTACAGGGGGTTGGTGAGGCCACCGGAAACGAATAGAAGTCATCTAATTGGAGTGTCAATCATTTGATACGGGAAACTCGTTGCGAGAACGGTGAGCCGATTATGAAGAAAGGTTTTGCAGCGGTCATACTCTGCCTCGGCTGTGCGCTCGGCGGCGTGGTGATCGTGTTTTCCGCACCCTCTGCGCGCGCACAGCAGATAGCAAGCGCGAAAGCTGCCGATGAGCCGAGCAATGTTCCGCCAGGAAATTCGCCGGGGGTGCCGGCGGGTCTTGAGCCGGACAGCGCAATCAGGAGTTTGGATTCGTTGCCGCCGGCGCCCCGTGGGAAGACCACAATCCTCGGCGGCCAGATCCGGAGTTTCGATCCGGTGCGCGATGAGTTCGCGCTCCAAATTTACGGGCAGCGGCCGATGAAGGTTTGGTTCGACGAACGAACGCAGGTTTATCGCGATGGAAAACGGATTCCGGTTCGCGATCTCGGTCCTGCAGATCATGCTTCGGTCCAGACCATCCTGGATGGGGAAAACGTCTTTGCCGTCAGCATTCATATCCTGACGGGATCTGCGGAGGGCGAGTGCGAGGGGAGAGTGCTGAGGTTCAACGAGGACAAGGGCGAGCTTGTGGTTTCATCACAGATGTCGCCCGCCCCCGTGACATTCAGGGTTCCAGCAAACACCAGCATTGCGCGCGTGGGTGAGCGGGGATTTACAGCCGGGTCGGCAGGGTCATCCGATCTTGTGGCGGGGACTCTTGTTTCTGTTTCATTTGGAGCCGATACTGCGCGCCGCAACATCGCCAGAGAAATCAAAGTCCTGGCAGTGCCGGGCGCCGCATTCGTATTTACCGGAAATATCTCCTTTCTCAATATGCAAATGGGGACGATGGTGCTGGTGGATCCGCGCGACGGAAAGAGCTACGAAATCCAGTTCGATTCCGGTCGCCTGCCGTCAAGCGCGAGTCTCCACACGGAAGCGAACGTGACCGTAACAGCGACTTACGATGGAGCGCGCTACTCGGCAAACGCAATCACGATGAATTAGATTTCGCCAGGATAGGCGATGCCTGAAAGAGTTGCCGGACTGCGGTTTGCATCCCGCAAAGGTCTCGGTGCAGTTGTACAAAAGCTAAGCGATTTACCAGCGCGAAATGGTTAGGTTGTCGAGATAGACGGTGCTTGAAGACCAGCCAAGGGCGATGCCGTCCACCTGAAAGTTGGTGACAAGGGTGGGCGCCCAGCCCAGAGCAAATGCGGAAGGCACGGTGGCGTCGATCGGTTGTTGGTTTCCGTCGAGCCAGACCGATTGGTAGGTGACATTACCGTCATCATCGCGAGAATAGCTGACCTGGACGTGATGCCAGGTATTTTGCGCCCAGGTTTGCGCATTGCATGGGGCACTGGAGTGTACCCAGTGATCGATCGGTAGGGTGGGCGTGCCCGCGTTTTCTGTGTAATCCCAGGTGCCGGCCCAGCCATCGCATTGAAAGCCGAAAATTACGGTTTCTCCGTTCGGCATTACCTGGTTCATATCCATTTCGATGTTGGCTATGGAGCCGGAGGAACTATCGAGGTAAACCCAGCCGTCGTAGACAAAATTGTGGGCGGTCGTGTCATTGCCGAACGCGGCATAGTAGAGTTCGCCGCCGTAAAAAGTGTAGGTGGTATAGAACTGCAGGGCGTTGCCGCTGAGCGATGGGGAATCGACAGTCGCCATGGCGCCGGTGGCGAAGCCGGTGGTTCCGGGATCGTCGACTGTGATCCAGCCACTGCGCGCCTGAATTCCACTCACGCTAATCGCGTCAGCTGGAATGGTGGGCTGCGAGCCTGACGATCCAGACCCTGAAGATCCGGATCCTGATGAACCAGACCCGGACGACCCGGAGCCAGACCCGCCGGACCCCGACGAACCAGAGCCGGATGAACCGGACCCGGACGACCCGGAGCTGCCTGAACCTGAACCCGAGCCTGTCGATCCGGATCCTGATGAACCGGAGCCGGAGCCGTTTGAACCTGACCCCGATGAGTTGGAAGCCGATGAGCCGGACCCCGATGAGCCAGACCCAGAGGCGTCAGACGCCGCTCCGGCATTCACAATACCTGCCGAGCAAGCAGAGAGACAAAAGAAAGAAAGGCTTAACAGCGCCAGGAGAAACTGTGAACGATCGGTCTTCATCGGCTCCCCTACTCAACCGGCCAGCGCTCACGCCGATCGTTCGCGGCAGGAAGTTGGCATACATCCAATTCCCTCGATTTGCGCGCACACTACTGGCGTCGGCGCGCAAGCGTCGCTTTTTTTTGCCGCTTCGGGCTAGCGCCAATGAGGCTGCGGCAAGTTAGCGCCTGTATCAGTCCTGAGGCCTGGTTGGAGCCTGCGATTCGGCGAGCCGTAGGTTCACAACGAAGGGCCGTGACTTAGCTATAAGCAACGAGGTAAAGCGATCGTAACAGCGATGTGTATTACTTTCGCTTGCTCGAAAGTTGTATCTAGGTGATTACGAAAGTACTTAGCTTCTCCGCTCGACAAACATCGGTCGTTGCGTGGCCTCGGCCGTATCTCCTTCCCGATCGTCTGCATCGCGAAGGTGTTAAGGACTTAGCTGGGATTTACATTACGAAATGGTTGGAGATTCTCGATGTGACAACTGTCACGAGGCGAGCATGAATGCTCAAGCGTTTCGCCGATGTCGGGACACTAATCGGATCAAAGTTTTGCGAGACTTCGGCAAGCACATCACCGGAAAATCACCGTCAGGAGGCAACCCGCGTTCGCGTTCTCGCACCTGAACTAGGCACAGAGGTGTGTTTCCTCCGGCCACACACGGAATCTAGTGAACACTCAAGTCTCCATAGATTTTGAGCGGATTCAGGCTGCGGTAAGGAACGAACTTCGATCACTTTTCAAGGCTATTATGACTTCATTGCGTCGCTGCATAACGCTCATTTGTCTTGGTCTGCCTGTTTCTTTGCTGTTTGTTGCCGGTTGCGGATCTTCGACCCGCGGGGTTACTCAAAAGACGCTGACCTCGGTCTCCATCACACCCTCGAATACCAGCATTGCAATCAAGGTTAACGAACAACTTACTGCGACTGGAAACTATTGCGACGGGTCGACGGCGAACCTTACGTCTTCGGTGACCTGGACCTCGTCCAATCAAGCCGTCGCGACCGTGAGCGAGACCGGCGTAGCGACGGGCATGGGCGCCGGCAGCGCGACGATCACGGCATCGATGAGCGGCGTCACCGGCTCGACCGGGGTCACGGTGACGGCGACGGCCGTGACGGTCACCTCAATCGCGGTTTCGCCCGCGACGCCAAGCATTAGCACCGGTGCGACGCAGCAGTTCACGGCCACCGCGACTTACAGCGATGGCTCGACCGGCAATGTGACCGCGACCGCAACTTGGACCTCTTCAAACACGACGGCGGCTACGGTCAATTCGTCGGGTTTGGCCACGGCCGGCTCGCCGGGGAAGACGACGATTTCGGCCGCGTTGAGTGGACAAACGGGCAGCGCGACATTGACCGTTGTTGCGCTCACGCTGACTACCATTGCAGTTACTCCTTCCAACCCAAGTTTCGCCAATGGAGCTACGCAGCAATTCGCCGCAACTGCGACATACGGCAACGGGACGACCGCCGATGTGACATCGAGCGTGACCTGGAGCTCGTCGAATACCGCGGTCGCGGCAATCTCATCGGGTGGCTTGGCAACGGGGCAGGGCGGCGGAACGACGACAGTCTCAGCCATGATGAGCGGTGTGACGGGAAGCACCACAGCAACCGTGACAGTGAGCGGCACGGCAAACATCACTACCTGGCACATGGACGCGAATCGGAGCGGGCTGAACGACGAAGAAACAGTTCTGACGACTGCGAATGTAGCTCCTGCAACTTTTGGCAAGCTTTTTTCATGCCCAGTCGATGGCTACGTGTACGGAGAGCCGTTGATCCTTGCCAACCAGACAATCAACGGCGCGAAGCACAACGTGCTGTATGCAGCTACCGAGAATGACAGTGTGTACGCATACGATGCCGATACATGCGGAGGCGGAACTCCGTTATGGAAGGTTTCGGTGCTCAAGAGCGGAGAGACTCCACTTGCGGACGCCGCGATCTTACCGTACGTGGGAGTGACTTCGACACCGGTGATCGATCCGACGTCGGGGACACTGTACGTGGTTTCGACGGAGGAGTCGACCGCTGGAGGCAGCTTCCGGCTTAGCGCGCTCAATGTGGACACCGGTGCGGAGAAGTTCGGCGGACCGGTAACCATCAGCGCGTCAGTACCAGCAACCAATTCGGACTCGGTCAACGGAGTGCAGACGCTGGATACATCGTGCCTGCAGCGCGCCGCCTTACTGCTGGCCAATGGTAATGTGTACGTCGGCTTCGGCGGATGCCATAGCGGATGGCTGCTGGCGTACAACGCTACCACTCTAGCCCAAGTGGGAGTGTTCAATGCCAGCCCGAAATTGAATGGAGAGGGATCCTTTGCGAGCGCGGGCGGGATTTGGATGGGCGGGGCTGGTCCTGTGGCTGATAGTGCGGGGAACGTGTACGTCACAACTGGAAATGGACCCTGGGACGGACAATCAGCCTGGGGCGATTCGGTGTTGAAGTTTGGGCGGACACCTGTTTCGGGAGCCAACGGAACGATGCAGCCGATCGATTATTTCACTCCGTCCATTTATCAGTTCATGGATTGCTACGACGCGGACCTTGCAGCCGGAGGCCTCCTTTTGATTCCCGGTAGTACAACCCTGATTGCCGGAGGTAAGACTGGAACGATGTACCTGGTCGACAGCGCAAACCTCGGACACGAATCGTCGAACGATGCGGGAGCGATCCAAGAGCAGATATGGGGCGCAGGGCTCACCTATGGCGGCACGTACCAGCAAAGTTGCCAGGACAGCACTGGGACCAACAATGCGAATATCACTTCGTATGAAATCTTCGGATCGGCAGCGTACTTCAACGGCGCGGCTTATCTGGGTGTGGCGCCGACGTCAGCGAGCGCGCCAGGCGGCGTGAGACAGTTCGACTTCACAAGCATCCTCAGCGCACAAAGCGACACATCGGACTTCCAGAACGAGGGAACATACGGCACAACCCCCTTCATTTCAGCGAACGGCACGAACGATGGAATTGTGTGGTACATCAACGAGGGGAATCCACTGCAGAATGCAATCAAAGCTGCTCCAACCAGCGCCTCGCTGGTTGGGTATGACGCGTCGAATTTCCCGACGCAGCTCTACAGCAGCACAACGAACAGCAGCGACACGCCGGGATATGGGATCAAATTCAGCTCGCCGGTCGTCGCAAATGGGAAAGTATATATATCGACAGGCACCGACCTGACAACAGTTTCGAATCCCCGGGGCGAGATCGACGTTTACGGTGTGAAGTAGATGTCCGAGTTGCCTGGGGTTCGAGGTGTGCCACCGCATCTTCTCCAGAGCGGTGAGCACCGTTGATGAGCTGCTATCGCTGGCAGCTGCGCTTTCTTCAACAAAAACAAAGATCATCCATCAAAAGATCTGCCATCAGCTTCCCGCTTGAATGCCAGGCTTCGGGAATGCTTTACCTCACTGGCATAGCGACTTTCGGTGTACCTTGAAAAAATTTGAAGCAGCGAATCTTCGCCTCACGAGTGGCCGGACTTTTGCGATCAGAAATCAGGAGGAATCAGGCTCGAGCTTTGGGGAGCGGGCGAGATCCAGATTTTTGACGGGAGTGGAAGATCCGTTCGTATGATTTGATCGAAATGTAACAATCTGTGGAGATCGCCTCGAAAATCGTTTTGCTGCCAAGCACAAATTGGTATTATGCCTCAGTAGTTCCTTAAATTTGTTGCCTGCGGGAGTCCGGCAGGGATCATCAGGAAGAGGCGAATGACGCTCTATGCGCGCGCTTCTTTTTGAGCAACTGATCAACTGCCGCGGTGAGCCCGGAAAAAAAGGCTTAGCCACAGTGGAGTGCAAGACCTCTGCCTCGCCAAGCTGTACGCGAAGAGGTTGCTGAGAAGAAGTTTACGGGGTGCGTAGCCACCTTGTAGCTCAAGCCACCCACGAATCAATCCGACCCATCAGTTCCCGAAAGAATTGAGGACCTGTGTCGAAGGGTTTGTCACCTCAACGGAGTTGACAAACTTCGCGCCACGACGGGCTTGGGAAGCTTCACGTGCCTGTTGGCGTCTGGTCGGGCTCGCCAAACCGACAGCCGCGGACCATGGAAACCCCACTGCTGAGATAGATGCGCTACTTGAGGGATTGGTTGCTGAGCAGGAAAGAGCATTCGCCGCAATAAGAATGGCGAAGGCAAACCTATACCCACGAAAGGGCTCGATACGAATGAACTGTCTCAAGAAACTCTCCCTCCTCTTTATCGTGATGGGACTTTGCTCACTTCCTGCGTTTGCGCAGGTGATCGTCAATTACCCTGCCAACGGAGCCGTCGTCGCATCGCAGTTTGCACTTTCTGCGTATGACAGCACATGCTCTGGCCAACCGGTGAGTGCGATGGGTTTCTCGCTCGATAGCAGCAGCAACAACACTTTCGTATACAGCACTTCAATTTATTCCGCGGTGACCGCCCCGGTGGGCGCGCACACGTTGCACGTGAAGGCTTGGGGTAATGCGGGCTCCGGGTGCGATACCGATGTGGCCTTCACTGTCGATGGTGTTTCGGTGTCGTCTCCCGGCGACAACGCCCCCATTTCATCGACTTTTACCCTGATCGCAAGTTCTCTCACATGTTCAATGCAGCCCGTTTCGGCGATGGGGTATTCATTTGACTCTGGCGCCACGGCCTTCGTCTTCGCAAACTCGATGAACGGCACTGTGACCGCGCCCGGCGGTGCGCAGACGCTGCACGTAAAATCCTGGGGCAACCAGGGCTCTGCCTGCGACACGGATGTGGCATTGAATATTGAGGGTTCCGCGTCTCCGGCCGGCGGAGTGAGCGTGAGCGAACCGGCAGAGAACTCCGGGGTTTCCTCGCCGTTTGGTCTGGATGCTTCCTCTACATCCTGCTCGTCGCAAACGGTTAGTGCCATGGGGTATTCGCTCGACGACAGCTCTTCAACGGCCATCGTATATGGCACATCAGTCTCTGCCGCCGTTACCGCTGCGGCGGGCGCTCACGTGGTTCATGTGAAGTCGTGGGGCAATCAGGGGGGAGCCTGCGACACGGATGTGAACATCACGGTAGCTGGGTCTGGCTCAGCTACTACGAGCAGTTCCAACGCCGCGCCCTCGGGCGGCAGTGGGCCGTATGTCCCTTCAAACGCCATTAGCGTCGGCGGCATTCAGGCGTTCGGCGACTGGGTTTCAGTTTACGATTCCGGAACCGCCGGCTACGCTACCGGAGCCATGGCGATGGTCGGAGCTTCAACGCTCAGCGGGAACGCCCTGCAGTTCTATAGCACCTACAGTTATTACGGGGGGGAACGCTATTACGCATCCTTCGGTGATGACACGAATGCCAGCAATTTTGTCTACGACGGCTGGGTTTATCTCGATAATTCTTCGGGATCAATAGCCAATCTGGAAATGGATATGAACCAGGTGGTTTGGAACGGGGACACCGTAATTTTCGGCCTTCAGTGCGACGGCTGGACCGGCACCTGGGATTACACAGAAAACGCGGGCTCGCTCACTGCGCCGTACGATTACTGGGTACACTCGAGCGCGCCCTGCAACCCGCAAACATGGTCTCGGTACACATGGCATCATGTGCAGGCGAGCTACTCGAGGGATAGCTACGGCGATGTGACCTATCAATCGGTGTGGCTCGATGGGAACCAACAACCCATCAATGCCACGGTGTTTTCGGCATTCGCTCTGGGCTGGGCGCCCACCCTGCTCACCAATTTTCAGGTGGACAGCATCGCCCCCGGCTGGTCTTCAAGCACCGTGTACCTGGATAACCTCACAATTTCACGCTGGTAAGTTACTGGAGCGATGAAAACAAGGACAGTAGAAGATCGAGATGGCGCGCCTGAAGGCGAGCGCGCCATCTCAGATCGATACAGGCTGGCGCTGCAGCTCGGAGTCCTGCTCCGCGACAGCGCCGGTCGCTCCCAGTTCTTTTGAGGCAGGAAGGCTGAGGTCGCGAATTATTCGGTTCGAGTGATCCAGAAGCTGCAGGGCCAGACATTCTTGCCATCCAGAGAAGGCGCGAATAACCTCAGATCGGATGGCATTCTGGTGAAACTACCTTCCCACTCCGGGAAAGCTTCGCGCAACACCTCAGGATGAAAGCGTTGCATTGCGCTGCCCGCCCAAACGACCTTGAATGCCGAATTAAACGAAAGAAACGCTTCGAGCATGTACTGCTCGCCCCAGAAGCAGAGATTTCTCTTCACGAACTTCTCCGGGTAGTCGAGAGGGGAGAAGATGTCGTGGAAATGGATGAGCACGCCAGGCGCGAGCCTGGGCAAAATGCCGAGCAATTCGTGCAGAACATCGCTATCCATCGATACGACATGACTGGAATCAATAAAGAGGATGTCGCCTGCCTTGAGCGAAAGGAACAACTCGAAAGGTGCATCCTGAACTTTAGCTGGAATGAGACGCGTGAGCCCCGGCAGACCTCCCTTGAGATAAGGAGCGGGATACGGCTCGATGGCGAACAGCTCGCCGGGAAATCCTTCGGCAGCGTTTTTGCGCATGGCTGCTGCATTGACAAGGGTCGTGTTGCCGCTGCCGACCTCGACCACGCGCTGTGGCTTGCGCTGCCGGACGAAGGCATACGCGATTTCGGCGTCGACGCGCTCGAAGAATCCGTTGTTGAAGTGGAATTGAGGCCCATGTCCGTTGACGGGTACGGGTTTCTCGGTGAAACTGCATTCCTCGATGTAGGGAAGAAGCTGAGTGCGCAGGAGGTCGATCTGATCCTGGAGACGGAAATCAAACGCTCCGCAGGGGCGGCATGCATTCCAGTCTTTTTTTTCGAAGGACTTAATGCTGGGGACAGGAAAGTAAAAATGCTGTGGCGTGACGCTCACGCCGAGTCCATCCTGAACAAATTGAAACAGGGTCGAGAGCGTCACTCGCACGCTCGGCCTACGCATTAGGCTAGTCACCGCAAGAACCTCACCTGAAGGGAGTCGAGTATCGTAGATCCGGCTTGAGACAGGGGAGTTGGCCGGCCTACACGTTAAGGTGCGGATTGCATGGCAAAGGTTGTCAACGAACACACAACCTGGCGGCGCACGGCTAACCGATTGAGAAGCCAAGGCTTGGAAGGAGAGCGTTGACAACCTGAGGGAGAAGGGTCGAGGCTTCTCGATCGTAACCGGTGCAACGATCGGCGCACCGTTCCGATTCTTACTGAGACGGGATCACACGAATGCGTGCCATCATGCCGCTGTCCTGATGCTCGCCGATGTGACAGTGATACATAAAGTCGCCAGACTCGGAGAATGGAATTCTCACTACAACGGATGCAACCTTGCAGCGCCCACTTCGCCAGGTGGCTACGGTGCCATCGCAGGCGGCTCCTCCGTTGGGGAGCGAGACGTTATCCATCAGCTGGCCTGCATCGCCCGCAGGCGCATTCTGCGGCAGCACGTAAAACCTGGACTGATGAATGTGGAAGTTATGCGCCTCTCCTGACACATTGACCAGTTCCCACTCCTCGCTCACAGGTTTGTTGCCGGGGCCAAGGGGCAGACAGACGCTGGTCAGTGTGGGATCGAAGGCCGTGATGTCCCTGAATGTACCGGGTACAGGGCGATCATTCTCATCGACCTCCTCCAGGCCGAGGCCATATCCGTTCTTGTTCGAGGCAGGGACGCCGAAGAAGATGCGTCGCCGATGGTTCGGCGCAAGAGCTGTGCACTCAGGGGGAGCCGCCGAATCATGGAATTCGCGAGGGTGCGTTGGAACGGAGGCCAACTGCTTTTGATTCGGTTCGCCTTTTTCATTCAAGACCGCCCCAGCAGTGAGCGAGACGGAAATGGGCCGCGTGCGGAGCAGAACTGGGATTGCAGGTGGTTGTCCCGCGGCGATGTGGGCGAGATTTACTTGAGGCCATCGGTCGCCCGCCGGCCCGGTAAAGACCATTTCGGTCAGCAGCGTCGCAGAATGCAATTGTGGGGCGACCCATATCTCGGCGCGCGCGCTGGGGAACAGTACGAGATGCGTGGCGCAAACTGGCGTCGCAGAGAACGATCGCGCCGGAACTCGCGCTGAATTCTTCACCGAAGCTGGAGTGGATGCAGTCGTCGTTCCGCCGGGGCACGGGACGGTATCCACCGTGCCTCCTACACCGACAGCTGTGGTTCCAGCAGGAGGAGCCAACGCCGCGCCGTTCAGCGAGACGACCTGAAAAGGGATGGGGGCGCTTGTCTCATCGTCGCGCAGAAGCAGGTCGTACGTACGACTCGCCCCGGCATTCAGCAAGCGCCACAGTTGTCCCGATCCATAAGGCGCAGGCAATTGGGGATAAACGTCTCCGTTGACCGTGAAGAACCAGAGCCCCCCGGTATAGTCGGCGCCGGTGTTCCCAAGATGATGGAGTCCGGGAAATGCGTGACCGGCCGGAAGCCGAACATCACCGTCGCCTCCTGAAGTGTTCCGTCCCTGGCAGGAGCCATTTCGTTGCACATACCTGAGATCGTACGGCGCGCAAAATGCGGAGTCCTCCTGATCGATCACATGGTTGTTGCCCATCACCTGCATGTCTTTCAGAATGAAATATCGTTCCGGGATGGCGACACCGCCGGGTGCGGATGCATAGTCTGCAACTCGTCCGATGGTAATAACTCCAGAAAGCCCCTCTGAAAGTTGATTAATGCTCAACCCGTGAACATGAGGATGAAACCAAAAAAAGCCCGACGGGTGATTCGGCGGAATGTAGATGTCATATTGAATTGGTTTATCGGTCGCCGTCTCGCCCGGAGGCGCCATTGACGGTAGCTTACCCGCGGGATAGCCGAGCACAAAAATATAGTCGCCGTACGTCGGATCTTTCGCCTCCGCCTTTCTGGGCTCGACAATCATTCCATGGGTGTGAATGTTCACTGGATTTGCAACCAGCATCCCATTCATCATCGTGTTGCTTCCGTGCGCATAAAGCGCATCGGCCGGCGCGGGCGGCAATCGATTGATGAACCGCATGCGCAGATGATCGCCCGCATAGAGCTGCAGGCGGATGCCTCCGTAGGGAGCGAAGGTCTGCGAGCCGGCCGGGCAGTTGTCATTCTGCGCCAGAGCTCTCGGGCACATTTCGAAGACCCATGCAACGGGATGCCGGTCGCCGAGGGTGATCGTCGATGGCTCAGCGATCACCAAAAGATCGAGCAGATGGTTCGAGCTGGTCAAAACTGGAGGCTCTGCCGTTGGAGGCGCTGCCGGAGCGGGATCGGTAGCAGCCTGATCGGCATTCGCTTCAAGCGTCTCGCCGAAGCCGCGGGTAGAGGCGCAGATTCCAAGGCATCCGAAACAAGCCACAGCCGCGACGGCACACTTCAACTTCATGTGGATAGAGTAAAAGATGCTACGGCGGCGCGAGCGGTTGCCCAATTGAAATTGAGGCAGCGTCGTGCGGGTTCATGCGCATCCAACAGACTGTTGAATAAGCAAAGAGGGTCGGCGGCTGCAACTTAGATCGCTTTCCAGAAGCCCGGAATGAGCTGGGCCAGGGTAGCGATCATTTGCGGGGACAATTTTTGCAGCTCTATTCTGTTGTCCTCCGAAACCTGTTGATGCTTCTTCAACAAGCTCCAGTCCCTGGCCTCAAGATGAAGTTCGGAGTTGCCATGCGCATACTTGGTTGGGCGAAGTTTGTTCTCTCTCTCGGGTGTCTGAGCTTCCTCACACTGGCACTTTCCGGGTGCGGAGCCCTTACAACAAACGGGTATACGGGTACGGGAAGCGGCGGGGGCACAACTGCGAGCTTGTCTTCGATCAATCACATCATTTTTATCGCGCAGGAGAATCGTTCATTCGATCACTATTTTGGCTCCCTGCGCCAGTACTGGGCGCAGAATGGCTATCCTGATCAGTCGTTCGATGGGCTGCCACAGTTCAATCCCACAACGGGAGCTGCACCGCTGTTGGGTCCAGTTCCGACGAATCCAGGCTGCAACGCGAATCAGCCGCCACCGGCTGACTGTGCTTATGACACCGGCAATCCCATTGCTTCGTACCACCTTGTCACACAATGCATAGAAAACCCGAGCCCAGCATGGAACGAGGGGCACATCGACTGGGATTACAACGATCCCACGGGGCAAAGCGCGGCCACGCTGAATGGATTTGTCTACTCGGCCGCGCACGATGCACGCAATAACGACCCGCCGTACTTCGACACGGACGGTATGCGGGCCATGGGCTATTACAACGGCACGGACTTGAATTATTACTACTGGATGGCGTCGAATTTTGGAACCTCAGACCGGTTCTTCAACCCAACCTTATCGCGCACGCAATCAAACCGCGAGTACCTAGTTGCCGGAACGTCGGGAGGGTATGTTTACCCCGAGGGCACGGACGCCAACGACTCATCGCAACTGAAGCAGACGACGATTTTTCAGGAATTGCAGAATGCGGGCATCAGTTGGAAGATTTACGTCGATCCCACCAACAGCGGCTGCACCGGCCCGCCGTATCAGGCGTCGTGCCTTATCCAGTTGAGCTATATCAACGACTTCACCTTTGCCAACACCATCGTGTCGCAGTATCCGAATAACATCGCGCCGGTGTCGCAGTACTTCACCGATCTGCAAAATGGCACACTGCCCCAAGTGGCGCAGTTCGAGCCCGCCACGGATGCGGGTTTCGATGAGCATCCCTCGGTTGACGATTCGTCTCCGTCCGATGTTCAGCTGGGAGCTCAATTCGTCGAGTCGCTCGTGAATGGGCTCATGCAGAGCCCGTACTGGCAGAGTTCGGCCTTCATTCTCACCTACGACGAAAACGGGGGTTTGTACGACCATGTTGCGCCGCAACCGGCAGTGAGCCCGGATGGCATCAAGCCGGTAGATATGCTGCCGGGCGATATCTGCACCACGTCCACTGGGCCAACCTGCGACTTTGTCTATACCGGGTACCGAGTTCCACTTATCGTGATTTCGCCTTACGCAAAGAAAAACTTTGTGGACCACACAGTTGCGGATACCACGGCGATTCTGAAGCTGATTGAGACGCGGTTCAATCTGCCGGCACTCACGAAGCGCGACGCAAAACAGCCGGATATGACGGAGTTCTTCGATTTCGCGTCGCCGCCATGGATGACTCCGCCGCCCTCACCACCCGCACAAACGATCAGTGGTGCGTGTTCTGTGAGTCAATTGCCCTGATCGAGGACTGGCGCATCGGGTGCTTCTGCGCACCAACGCGCGCCGGCCCGAAAGGCGCAGTCTGTATCCACATCGAACCGATGCCCCGTCTCATCGTTAACGCGGACGACTTTGGCCAAACACGGGGAATTAACCGCGCCGTTCTCGAGCTTCACGAGGCGGGCGTGCTCACCAGCGCCACGCTGATGGCTCGCGCCGCTGCCACCGATCAAGCCATCGAGATTGCTCGGGCCACGCCAACTCTGGGCGTTGGTTGCCACATTGTCCTCACTGACGGAGAACCGGTTCTGCCACCGGCTCGGATTCCGTCTCTGCTCGATCCATCTACCCATCTCTTTGTCCCGACGCTTACCGTGTTCCTCGGCCGCCTGATCACCGGCTGCGTACGCGCTGAAGAAATCGAGGCCGAGGCAACGGCGCAGATCCAATCCCTTCAGTCACGCGGCGTTCAAGTGTCCCACGTCGATACACATAAACACACGCACATGTTTTGCGGCGTGCTGGGGCCTCTTCTTCGCGCGGCGCGCGCTTGCGGGATTCACTCAGTGCGGAATCCATTCGAGCCGAACTGGGCCATTCGCGCGACCGCCGGCAGCGGCTTAATTCGCGCTGCACAGGTGAGCATTCTCCGTCGCCTCCGGTCGAAGTGGCACCGCATTGTGGCCCAAGAAGGCTTCACGACCACGGACGGCACACTTGGCGTATGCTGCACCGGCGCCCTCAACACCGTGAGTCTCCGCCGCCTTCTGGGCCGGATTCCCGCCGGCACGTGGGAACTTGTGACGCATCCTGGCTATAATGACGCCGATCTGGCTCGCGTTCGGACCCGTCTGCGCGCCTCGCGCGATATCGAACGGGAGGCACTTCCCGTTTTACGCGAACTCCCCGCTCTCGATCTCATCCCCTTTAGCGCACTCACACTGCAACGTTGATCCTGAACCCACAGCATTTTCAGCGCCACCATTTTGGTGGCATGCAGTATCCCGGCAAACGATTGCTCAGGGAACTCGATTCCATGTGCCCATCGCCAGCTTTGCGACCATGCACCGGAACAGCTTAATTGGAGGAGGGATATTCGCGCACTCGGCGCTCTGAATTGGCGCGAGTCAGGCGGCCAGGTCATCAGGAGGTGAATTGGCGGGTACTTCCAATGGCTTCGGTGTGCTCTCCTGGAAGAAGTTCAGGCTGATCTTTCCAGTTTCCCCGAAAGAAATGGGGCCCAGAACAGGACGGCCGTAAGCACCGCGAAGATCGTTCCAACGAATCTCAAACAACTCCAGCAATGTGGCACAGCCATCCGCAAGCGGACGGAAATGAGAATTGCTGTAATCATGCACGAGGTGTAAATCAACTTCCTCAACCCGCAGATTGCGGGTGAGGGCGACATGGATTAACTCGCTATCGTATCCCCAACCATCCAGATTCAGCAGTGGAAATACCCGTGTGGCGGCGTCAAGGGTGAGCGTTTTCAACCCACACTGTGTGTCCTTAAAAGGCAACGCGAGGACATGACCGGCCACCAAATTATAGAGCCGGCTCGCGACGCGCCGATGGAAGGGCTGGGCGGAACGAGATTCGAAGGGGGCAAGCCATCGCGATCCGATGGCGATGTCTGCGCCATTTCTCAAGGCCACGAGAAGAGAGATGACTTCACGGACGGAGTCTTGCAGATCCGCATCGCAGAGGACGACAATTTCGCCGGTCGCAACGCTCACGCCGTGACGTATAGCGGCGCCCTTGCCCCGGTGCGGAGGGCGCAAAAGGGAGATCCGGCAATGGGGAGCCTGAAAAGCACGAGCGACGTCTGCGGTAGCGTCCGTCGATCCATCATCAACCACGATGATCTCGCAATCGCCGAGATGAGAGGCCGAGAGATCGGCGATCGCATTCAGCGTAGGTGCGAGTCGAGTCGCTTCGTTGTAAGCGGGAATGACAAAGCTAAAACTGTGGCGCGACCCCGACACTGCTGGAAGTTGAGACTGGCAGATCTGGGGCCGCGGAGATCGGCAGCGAAGGCCGTCCTGCTTCCCCGGACCAGCTTGTGACGCGACTTTTTGGAACTCCCGCGGCGCCGCAGTTGCTTTGTGTTCCGGCGAGGCGGGAAGCTGGTTTGAGTCGCTGAGCAAACGCTCAAACTCCGCAACGTACGATGCCACGATGCGCGGCATTGTCGACCGCACGGCTACCTGATAGTTCTGCTCGGCCATGCGCGCCTGGAGAGCAGGGTCGCGAGCGAGAGCGATGAGGCGCGTGGCCAGGTCGGCTGAGTCTCCCGGCTTATACGTATCAATCGCTAGACCTTCTTCGTCCGCCAGACGCACAAAATCGTCTACCTCGGCAGCCACGATCGGCAGGCCAAAGCGAGCCGCGATGTGGGCCACCCCGCTGGGTCCGCCGGAAGAAAGATAGGGCATGACCGCGACATGCGCCGTGCGAAAGACTTCGTCGAGTTGATTCTCCTCCAGATACCCGAGAAATTTGACCTGGGGATGAGCGCCCCACTTCTCCTTGAGAGCAGCCAGATAGCCTGGGCGATTCGGATGATCGCATCCGGCAATAAGCAGTGAAGCGTTAGGCACGTCGGAAAGCAGAGCAGGGAGGGCGTCGAGCGGCGTCTCAAGGCGCTTATAGCGACCCCATTTACCGAAGGCCAGCATGCGGAATTCGCCTGGCGGGCGCGATGCCAAATCCGGCGGATGTGGACTGCCGAGTGTTCCATGGGGACGAACCCCGATATTCTTGGCGCCGTATACCTGCTGCAACCGATGCTGGTACCGCTCAAGCAGGACGGACACGGAGTCGGCGCGCAGGAGCATCCGGGTTGCGAGGGAGCCGGCGAAACGATAAACCCGAGGAAAGGAAATGTCGGCATGACGCAAGTCGCAGAGATCCATCAAGTGGTGCAACGTGACATGCGTCCTGAAGCCGGCAGCACGCACAAGTTCGGGTATGCAGAGTCCCGCAAATGCAGCGATTGGGTTCGTTCCAAATGTCGAGTACACAAGGTTGAACCAGACGATGTCGGGCTGAATTTCGCGCACCGCAGACAGAATACTCAGGGCATTGCCCACGGCACCCACGCGCCAGCAACGACGAACCGTAAAGCCGGGCAATTCGTGCTGATCGGAGTGCTGCCCGGGCGCGTAAACATCGCCAAGAATTGTAAGATCGATATTCTGGCGGCGGAGCTCATCGGCGAGGTGAAAGCCGTATTCGCTGAGATGATGCCGACTGGGGGGGAACGTTGTAATTAGGCAAACTCGCATTGAAGTCCCTGCAGACGAAATGTCCTTGTCAGCCGGTCACCCGGGTCTAGAGCGCTTCAAAATAATCAATGAAATGCTGGCAGATCAATCAGTAACTAGCACGAAGAGCTCAGCTACTACTCTTGTCGTCAGTTCATTACGATGCGTTGAAAAGTTAGGGGGGTTGTCCTAAAGATCACTGTATGGGCGCGGAATTGCCAACGCCGCCGTTAGACAGGGCTTCGCTCGCGTAAAGCCTCCAGCGAGAATCGCGGCCGGAGAGGCATTTTTTTATCACGCAACAATTTCTTGCACTTGTTCAGCTCGAACCAGCGAAGGTAGTTGGACACAACCTGCGTTATATTCATTTCGACTCCGGCGGCGAAATTTTGCTGTGCCATCGCATGCTCGAGTTTCGGAGACCGCAGGACCGCCGCGAGTTGCTCGGCGAGATCGCCGGCATCGCCGACTTTATAAAACCGCATGGCCAGGTCTTCGTTTTCCGCCATTGCGCGGAAGTCCGGAATGCCTGCACTGACGATGGGAACCCCGAATTCACATGCCTGATGGGCCGGTCCGCTCGATCCGGTGGCAGAATCGTAGGGAAGCACTACGATGGATGCTGTTTGAAACAGGTTCGGAACGGCTTCTTCGGGAACGTATCCGTGAAATTCGACAGGCAAATCCGGCGGCAGAGACGCACGAATCGATTCCCAATAGCCGGGCTTGGTGTAATGATTCGCGCCGGCAACCACCAATTTGGCGCGCGGCGCTTTCTTTAGAACCATAGGGAAGGCTTGCATCAGGGTTTCGAGCCGTTTATAGGTTCCCCAGTGACCGAAGGCCAAAATGCGTTGATCGGGATTACCACGTTTCGAAAAGTCCGGCGGAGCAAGAACCGGCGCAAATGTTCCGTGAGTGCCCAAAAGAACGTTGCGGGCGCGATACTTGGTTGAAAGCGTCCGGTAATAGCCGGGCAGCAGCACCGAAACCGAATTGGCGCGTAACAGAGTTTTGGTTGCCATTTCAGCGCCAAGGCGGAAGAGGCGCTCGCGGCGCACCCCCGCAGCGGAAAAGTCGACGTGCTCGATGATGTGGTGCAGGGTAACATGCGTGTAAAAGCCTGCGCCTCGAGTCAGTGCCGGGGCCGCCAGGCCCGCAAATGCTGTAACCGGCTTGTCGGCCGTCGCAAAGGTGGAGAAGACCAGGTGGTACCAGACGACATCGGGTTTCAGTTTGCGGATCGTGTTTAATAGCCGAGCCGGACTCGACAAGCTTCCAAACTTCCAGCAGCGAATCAGGTTAAACCCCTCCAGCTCCGGGAGCTCACTGGCTGCGATCGTATTGCCATTCTTGTCGGTTACGAAGTCATAACTCGATAGCTCGTCGGCGAGAATGGTCAGTTCCACATTGCGATGACGCCTAAGTTCGTTGGCAATGTAAAACGCATACTCGTTCAACTGGCGCCCGCTTGGGGGGAAAGCAGCAACTAGACAAATTTTCATCGTATATGCCTCTAGAAAATAGTGATCTCTGCGTAGGGTTGAAACTTCTGATTCTGCGCGCCCGGAAAATTAAAAAAAGTCTCCTGCTGAAGGCCCGCTGAAAAACGGATGGGGTACTGCAGTGTGAGCGGTGTCGAGTTGTCGTTGAACATGCGATGGAGTGGCCGCGAATAAGAGAGGGAAATTGAATTCTCGGTTGCGTCGTATATGTGAAACCCTCTGACGTTTGAATAGGCGCTTGAGAGTTGAAGGTCCCAGTTGCGTTTGGGGATGAAGTCGACACTTCCAGCCGGACGAAGGCTCTGTGAAATACCCCAGTGCGATTGATAAATTCGCCATGACCGCACATCTTCGGCGAGAGCTTTGATGTCAAATCGCGGCGAGAACCGGTGTTCAAAGCCGACGTAAGAAGATGTGAAGTAATATTCGATGTACGCGCTTTTAAACAAAAGATCGTCGACACCGTATCCAGTCACCAGCGCAGTCTTTCCCCAAGGCGAGCCCACACGAAAGTCGACTTTAGCGGCAAGTTCGCGCGAATAGAATCCGTTCCGAGTGAACGGGCCTGCTTCGCGCATCGCAAAACCGGTGACCGAGATTGCGTTAAAAAATGAGCTTGTGGACATATAGCTGTACACGCGGAAAAGATTCTGATCCATGTCGTATGGATCTTTGGAATCGCGCCGCACAGTTTCCTGAGCCCCGGTGTTGAACGTCATGACATTGTTGCCGAGATGAATTGTCGGATTCAGCGAGAAATTGAACGTGGAGTCCGTGGTGTTGCGGTCGACAATGGAGTTTGTCGCGGGCAGAGAAATCGAACCGCGAGCATTGCGCACCTGGAAGAATCCGCCGGGCGCGAGCGCATTGACTCCGGAGAAATGGAGATGGAATGCGTTGGTCCACATGGTTTGGATGGAGGAGCGCGGCGGCGGCAACTGGGATATGGCGGAGCTAGGCGACGATGCGAGCGTTTTCGAGTCAAGGACGTAAACCGTCGAATCTTCGAAGAGAGGCACTACGGAGGCGTCTGAAAGCACGCTCAAATGCGGATTGACTCTCATGCCCTCGTTGACCCCGGTTGCGAGCATGGCCTGTTCGGCGGTTTGGTCGTCGCCGGCTCCATTGGCCGCCTGTGCGAAAGCTGTGAGCGCTTCTGGATTCTGATGTTCCTGGCTGTAGACGTTGGCTTCGGCCAAGAGGTACTGATAGTTCTGAGCCTCATCCGCCGGGTCGCTAATCGCTGCCAGTTCGGCCTTGGCTTTGAGTGTTTCGCCCAAAGCGAGGTCGTCGTTGGCCAGAGCGATGCGTACCTCAGTATCCGATGCGCCCGCTGACTTGGCGCGTGCGAGATAATCCTCAGACAGATCGTAGTCATGGAGCGAGCTGAACAGATTGGCGGCTTCAACGTACTGCGGTCCGCTCGGAGGCACTGTATCTCCGGCCTCGGCTTCCATCCATCCCAACGCAATCTGCCTTTCGGCATCGTCTTGATGCCCGCGCTGCGTCATGATCTCGGCAATGGCGAGGCGCACACTAATGCGATCGCTGCCGGCCTCGACGAGTGCTTTCTGAAACCTGTCCATCGCGGCGTTCTGATCGCCGAGTGTACTCAGAGCCTCACCGGTTGAGACCAAGATTTCACTCCGTTCCGATGCGAAATCCTCTACCTGGTCGGTTTCCTGTTTGGCCCTCCGCACTGGTTGCGACATTGCATACTGCTCCGCAAGGCGCACGTTGAGATATGTTCTCTGCCGATCCTGGAGACTTGCATAGGAGCGCGCAAGCCAAGCGTAGATCTGCGGATTGTCGGGAGAGTACTTCTCGGCAACTTCCAATTCCCCGATTGCCTCGTGGAAACGACGCTCTGCAAAGTAGGTATTTCCCAGGCCGATGTGAAGTGCGCCGTCGTTGGGAGCAAATTTCAATGCCGCCTGATATTCGCGGGCGGCCATCGTCAGCATGTCCATGCGACCATAGGCCGTGGCCCGGATTACATGGAGGCCAAGTGAATTGCCGGAGTCCCGTTCTGCCAGGCTGGCTTGCCTGAGAGCTGCATCGGGCTTACGCAATGCCAAATCTGCATAGGCGAGTCCCAAATGCGCCTCGCCGTCGTTGGGCTCCAGTTTGAGGGCGGACTCGAAATCCGCCGCCGCCGGCTGCGGCTGGCGAAGGTCGTTGTATACATATCCGCGGTTGACATAGGCAGTCACCGCGTCGGGTTTACGATGGATGGTTTCAGTAAAGTCGGCGACTGCCAACTCGTTGAGTCCCCGGTTCTTGTGAACGTAACCGGCAAGCAGAGGAATATCGGCCTCTTTAGGCAGAACGTTCCAGTATTTCGAAGTAAGGGCAAGAAGAGCGTCGTCTTTTTTGAGAAGGAACAGATCGTAGCCGAGATAAACCACGACTTCGCGATCGTCAGGCAGTGCACGGATAGCTTTCTGAGCCACTTCTTCCGATTCCTGGTATTTACCGGAGAGGCGAAGATATCTCTCGGTTTCGCGCAAGACTTTAGGATCGTCTTTCATGGAGTCAGTTACCCGGCTCTGCCATTCGCCGGCGAGAGGAAGGTTGTGCGCCTCAATTCCCGCATTGATGCCTCCGGCCACGACCAGAGCATTTTGCGGGTCCAATTCATATCCCTTGGCGTAAGAAGCCTGTGCTTTGGTGAATTCCCGGCGCGCCGTGAAAAGATCGCCGAGGGCTAGATAGGCGACATGAGACGAAGGGTCGACCTTTGCCAGATGCTCGAAACATTTCTCCGCGGCCTCATCCTGGCCAGCCGCGCGCAACGCATAACCCAACGAGGTGAGCGCCAGACGGTTATCAGCATCGCCGGCGAGAAGCTGCTTATAAACACCAATTGCCTCATCGGTGCGGCCGAGTTTCATCAAGATATCGCCGTCAAGCTGTAAATTTCCTCGATCGTGGTTGAGTGCGAGAGCTTCCTTGACGTCGGCGAGCGCGCCGTCGGGGTCGCCCGCGGCGAGTTTAATCGACGAACGAAGGCGCAGAAACTCTTCTCTATCCGGGCCAGAACCATCCGCGGCGTTGATTTCAGCCTGCGCCGTCGCCAGCTGGCTGTTCGCGTCTGCTTCATCTCCCAGGCTGCGATTGAGGGCGACCAAATCCATGCGAAGTTGGATGCCGTAAAGCTGCCCTTCAGCTGGATGCTGAGGCAAGCTCGTCAAAGCTGCCGTGAACTCCTTCAGGGCGTCGCGATCGCGGTCCTCGATTTCTGCTATCTCGCCGTTGAGCGCATGCAGCCGGTAATAGTTGGCATCGAGCACCATGGCGCGCTTGAGGAAGGAATTTGCTTCAGCGATAGAGCCGATTGCAATCTCAGCCTGCGCAGCCGACAGCTGAAGAGTCATGTCCTTGGGGTCCTCATTGGCTGCTCGCCCAAAGAATTTGGCTGATTCTGAAGGTTTTCCGGCAAGTTGATACGTATAAGCCAACTCCGCGGTCACATCCGATTTTGGATTGCGAATCGATTGCAGCACAGCGATTGCTTGCGCAAAGTTTCCGGTATCGCGATAGAAGCCCGCCATGGCGCGCTGAATCTCGGGGTTGTTTGGCGCGCGATGCTCGGCGAGCTCGAGGTAGCGGTTCGCCATGTCCATCTGCTTCGTCTGCGCGTAGGAGAGCGACAGCAGCAACTCCACCCGCGCGTCGGGGTGAGTCTTTTCCGCCCGATCCAGCCAATCGATCGCACCGGCATAGTCTTTCGATCTCATGGACATCTCTCCGAGCATGGCCAGGTCGCCGGTGCGGCCGGGATTGGATGCAACGACCTGTTTGAGAATGCGCTGAGCCTCGTCTGTTCGCCCGGTCAAGCTGTAAACCTGCGCCAAGCCGGATTGCCCGTCGAGCGACGAGGGGTCGAGGCGAAGTCCGTGAGAATAGGCATCGACCGCCTGCTGGTACTGGCCATTCAGCCGCGCTGCATAGCCGAGCAAAAACCACAACTGCGGATCGCCAGGCGCGGCTTCGACAGCACGCCGCGCATAGTCCATGGCACGTGCATGATCGCCGTGCTGCAAGGCGGATTCCGCAGCGCGGCCAAGGCGGGCATTCTGAATGTTTGAGCCCCATCCCAAATTCTGGCCTGGCACCTGCGGTTGGTTCTTTTTACCCCCAGAAGCGTTCGGCGAAGGAGAGCCTGTGGAAGAGCCAGGCCCGACCTGATAAGTTTGCGCGTGAACGACGCAGGCAAATGCGGCGGAGACGCATACGAATGCGACCTTCAAAAATGCAAGTCTGGCAAACAAGGCGAGTCACCACAGCTCAGAATTCAATTGCCAACTTTGATGCCAGCAAAATAGATGTTGTTGCCCGTTTTTTGTGTTCTCACACGCTGTTGCGTGGCCTAAAGGGCATGAAATAAAGCTGCATAGAAGCAACCTGATCCGCACATTTGTTAATCGAACAGGTTGAATGGATTTATCTTGCAGACTTATCTCGATGGAGATAAGGACTTGCCGTGAAATACGGCATCGTAACGAATGCTTTGACTTAATACCTTGCGTTCAACGTCCTTCGAGAGCCAATTGTGCAGAAATCTGAGCCCATTGAATGTTTGACGCGGCCGATACCGCTCACCGTGGCCCTTATGGCAGCGTTGGCGGTTCATCTGCCGTTACTGCTGATGAAGTTGCCGCTGCAGTCCTACGACACTAACTTCCACATCTTTTTTTCGTCGCACTACGTGCACCACTGGTTCGATCCGTGGAATACGAAATGGTTTGCGGGCTTTAGCCAAGCCACGTATCCTCCAATGCCGCATTATTGGATTGCAGTATTTTCACGGATCATGGGGTTGGACCTGGCTTACATGGCGGTACAAATGATCGCCATTTTGCTTCTTGTGGTTGGCGTCTACCGGTTTTCGCTGCTATGGGTGAGCCCACGCGCCGCTTCGATTGCGGCATTAGCGAGTGTGTTTCTCGGTTCTGAGAGTTTTCTGGTTTACAACGCCGGGCAATTGCCGACCACGACCGCTGCGGCGCTCTACCTAATTGCACTTCCCTTTCTTTACGAATGGCTACGGTATGGCCGCGGGCGGGCATTTATCAAGGCCACCGTGCTCTTTATTGCGGCGGGCGCCGGCCACCATCTGACGCTCTTGTTTGGGACTTTTGTTTTTGCATTGCCGGTTGTGGCGCTTGCTTTGATTGACCGGCGCGATGGCAAGCCGATTTCAGCGGGGTCTATTTTCGGTCGATCCGTGGTGATTGTGTTTGTGGTGAGCGTTGCGCTCGGGATCGTGCTGCTTCCGTTCTGGCTCTCGCTGCTTCATCACCCGATCGACCAAACGACGATCCCCCATGCGAGCCGGGCGAACTTCATCCTCAGTCCCCAATGGGGCCTCAATTACTTCATCCTCCCCTACGGGGCGCTGATTCTGGCCATTCCATTTATCTTTATCCGCGGCGCCAGCGTCGTACGACTGCGCCCGCTGCTGATTGGGTTCTGGGTGACATTCATCCTCGGCCTGGGAGGAACGACGCCACTGGGGCACTGGCTGCTAGGGCATGCATTCGAGGTGCTCACCATGGAGCGCTTCAGTTACTGGGCGGGGCTGCTCGCGCTTCCGTTTGTCGGATTGCTGACTGTGAAGCTAGTCGATCGATATCGCTACTGGGCGGTCACTGTGCTTGCGATTTTGGCGGCATGGACTTGCGGAATGGGAGTCGCCTGGGGCACTTATCGAATCACGAATGCACGGGATGTCAACGTGGACGTTGTGGCTGATTGGCTTAATCGCGGCGGCCACGATCAATACCGATACTTCACTCTCGGATTCGGCAACAGTATTTCGCGTCTGGCGGTGCTGACGGATGCAAGCAGCGTCGATGGCGAATGGTATACCGGGCGCCTGTTGCCGGAACTGACTCGCTATGGCGGCGCTTCGCTCACCCAGGCAAAATATTTCGGCACGGCCGGTCTTGAATCTCTTCGCGCCATCATGATGCACGCCGACAAGTACGGCTTGAAGTGGATTTTCTCGAACGATCCTTATTACGATCCGCTGTTGTCTTTTGCAGGCTGGCGCCCGGTGGACTATCTCGATAACAGGACCATCACGGTATGGACGAAAGACGGTGTGCCGCCCGCCACCCCGGTTAATGTAGCGCAAAGAACTCCGCATTGGCAGGGCGTGATGTGGGGGACCTTGCCGTTCGGAAGCAGCCTTTTGGCAATCCTGGTTTTCCTGATCCCGGAAAGAAGACGGCGGGAGACCGGGGAAGAATATACCGTTGCCGAGAATACTGAAGACGAAGTGAGGACTCGGAGGGTGGCGTCGTGAAAACGGGTGGATTGCTTTCGCTTTCCCTGGCGGTTGCGACCGTGGCGCTGATTGTTATCGGATGTGTGTGGCCGGTCGCGGCCGCGCGTCCCTTTATCATCCAAAAAAGCCTTATTACCTCATCTTCAACTCCCGAAGAGGCAGTTCAGGATCTCGGCCAGGAAATCGAAGCTCACGACTGGCAAAAGGCCTACGACAACTTCGCCAACAAAAGCCAGTTTACCGAGCAGCAATTTGAACTGGACCTAACCGGATACACAACGAATCTGCGTACCTATTCGACGCTGGATCACTTCAACGTATGGCCACTCCACGCATCCGACAATGAGGCCGACGTCCGGCTGGAGCTGGATTGGGCGACGGTGGTGGGCAACGCGGTGGACACCCGCGATTTGCAGGTGGTGCGAAACGGAGATCACTGGAACGTGGACTGGCCGTTCACCAAGCAGCCCACGGTTCCTCCGCAGGTGATTCCCGTGAATTATCTCCGCTGGGATGTGATCTACCGCGGCTCTGGGGATGACTGGGGAGCGCAGGACGTGGATGCTCCAAGAGTCCGCATCGTCGACATGCACCCTGTGCAGCGTGCCGACGGCGTTCTGGTTATGGGGGAGCTCTTAAACGATGACGTGGTGCCCGCCTACGTTTCGGTAACGGCAACGTTGCAGGCAAAGGACAAATCGGCGATTGCGACCGAAGGTTCCTTTGACATGATTTCGCACGTCTTATTGCCAAAGCAGGTCACGCCGTTTCTCATCCAGTTTCCGGACGCACAGCTGTCTGAAGTTGACAGCATCAACATGAAACCGTTTGCCATTCTTGTACCTGCATCCGCAGATCCGGTGATTGAGATTGATAACCAAAAATTCAATCCAGCGCCGAATGCCACATTGACTGGACAACTCGTCAATCAGAGCGGACAAGTGGTGAACGTAGCCCATGTCATGGGAACTCTTTACGACAAAACCGGGCAGTTGGTATGGGTTGCGGACCAGTATGTCGATAGCGCGCTGTTGCCGCAGACCCCCGTTGCGTTCAATATTCCTGTCCCCGAGGACGTGGCGAAGAATGTGAGCAGCGAGAGGACGGTCGTTGCGACCTTTAGTTTTGGAGGGTCGCTGTGAAACCGACGCTCGCATTGCTGCTCGGAAGCCTGATGCTTATGGCGCTGCAGGCGTCGCACGCACAGGACGAAGCACTTACCGTGCCGACGAGCATCAAAGCGGGAAGTGCGTTCTCAATTCAGAACCCTGGAAGCGGAGAAGCGACTCTGTACATTGTTGGTCCCGGCCAGGTGCTGAAACGGACGGTGCAGCTGGGGACTTCAACGTACTTCGCTGTGGGATCGCTCTGCAATGCGGGCCACTACGTCGTCATTCTGGCACAGGCCAGTGGCACAAGCACCCAATCATTCGATGTGGAGCCGATAAGCACGCCCACCAATCTGAGCTTTCTTGCCAAGCCATCGCGGCTTCCCGTCGGTTTACACGACGGCATTACTGGCGCGGTTTATGTTTTCGACGTCTATCACAACTTGATTGCGGCTCCAGTCTCCGTATCTTTTGAATTGTCGAGTCCCTCGGGCGCAGTGCAAAAGCAGCTGGTTAGCACCCATGCCGGAGAGGCCTGGACGGAGATGGACTCGACGAGCCAGCAAGGGAGCAGCAAGTTCGTCGCGCGAGCCGGAGACGTATCAAGCACCAGCATCATTCGCCAGGTGCCGGGTGATCCCTGCGATCTGAAGATAAGCGCTCAACCTTCGGGGCATGAGCTCGATCTCCAGACCGATCCCGTGCGCGATTGCAGCGGGAATGCGGTGCCTGATGGGACGATAGTTACGTTCACGGAGAGCTATCCGGGCGGTCAATCCACGGTGGATGTACCTCTGAAGCGCGACATTGCAGAAGTGAAGATGCCCGCCCGCGATGGCGCGACCATCACCGTGGCGAGTGGAATCGTTTTAGGCAATCAGATTCGGTGGGGGAAGTGACCATGTGGAGGCATTCCGCATTGGCGTGCGCGAGCATCATCCTGGCGTGTGGCGTGGTTGCCGCTCAGCCGGAGGTTACTGTCGACACTTCCCAACTTAAGGGCCCGCGCCCCTTGGAAGACCAGACCAAGGCAGCTGCAATCCGCGATTATCTTGAGTCGTGGCAGGGAATGAATGAGGCGTTCCAGCAAGACCAGCCGAGCCTTCTGGATGAAGACTTTATAGGAACAGCGAAGGACAAGTTGACAGATACGATCGACGAACAAGCAAAGACAGGAATCCACACGCGATATCAGGATCGCGTACACCATATTCAGTTTCTTTTTTATTCGCCGGAAGGGTTGTCGATTGAGTTGATTGATGACGCTGAGTACGACGTGCAGGTTCTCGATCATGACAAGGCGGTATCAACCGTGCCGTCGCGCGCGCGCTACATCGTTGTTTTAACTCCCGCAGAAGTCCGATGGAAAGTAAGGGTAATGCAGGCTGATTCCCAATAGAACGCGGTTACAAGATCGATCGCCGCAGGATCGTCACCAAGAATATTCGGCTGGAGACAGTTTAGGCGGGGCACGAGAAATCTCGCTTACAGCCGACATCGAGGAGTGGAGAATGGTTTCCATAGTTGTCCCCGTCTATAACGAAGAGGACCTCATCGTAATGTTCCATGAGGCCCTGTCCAGCACCTTGCACGGCATTGCCGAGGGTTGGGAAGTTGTGTACGTCAACGATGGTTCCACCGATTCGACCTTGAGACTGTTGAAGAGTCTGCAGGCGCTCGATCCCCATGTGGTGGTCGTGGAGCTTTCGCGCAATTGGGGCCAGGTGGGAGCGATTTTCGCCGGCCTTCGCACCGCATGTGGGAGGGCGGTGATCCTGATGGATGCCGATTTTCAGGATCCCCCAGAGGTTGTGCCGCAGCTCATTGATGCCTGGCGCAGCGGCGCCGAGGTCGTGGTGGCGGTTCGCAGAAGCCGCCAGGAGCGGCGAAAGATTCTGGCCTTCCTCTTTCCTCTCTTTTACAAGGTGCTGGGCGCCATCTCGGATTATCCGATGCGGCTCAATGCCGGCCTGTTTGGCCTTATGGATCGGAACGCAGTTGACTCCATCCTCGCGATGGGAGAAAAGAACCCCTACCTGCCAGGATTGCGAGCATGGGTCGGATTTCGCAACACCGTCGTTTACTATGACCGCCAGGATCGTCTCGAAGGTGACGGCAAGCTGTCGTTCATGAGCCGGATCAAGTACGCCACGGACGCGATCATGGGGTTCAGCTACAAGCCGATTCGGCTCAGCTTCGTGCTCTGTTGCATGGCAACCTGCCTGGCTTTCCTGCTTGGCCTGGGGGCGATGTTCTCCTCAAATCCGACACGAGCAGCAGCGATGGGCATCGAGTGCGCAGTGTTCCTGATGGGCGGGGTGTTGCTTTTGGCCGTGGGCGTGCTGGGCGAATATATTATCCGGATATTCGATCAGGTGCGCGACCGACCGCTGTCGCTCATCAGTCACGTTCATCGCGCCTCCGCAGAATTGGCGGCCCAACCCGGCGCCATTTCGATCCAAAACGGGAGCTATGTTGTTCAGCCAGAGGCCTATTCGGGTAAGGCAAACAGCCGAGCCGCGTAGCATCAAGGCTGCGTGTCAGGCTTCGATTCTTTGTGGCGGCGATTAACGTCTCTGCGAAAGTTCGCACTCATCACGGGGCTGTCGGCACGGGACCGGGGCGGGAATTCTTCGCGCTATTGGTTGCGGCCGGAGCGTTACAGTTGGGAAGCCCTCGCTCGACCGCGGATCCCTCTTCATAGTCATTCCAGGTCTCAATCAAAATGAACGGAATTGGCTGATCAGCTGGAAATATTCTGCGCCAGAAATTGAAGGTGTCCTGAAACGTTTGGCCGCAGCGCGCCGCGATTTGACGATTGAGGCCCCAGGAAGCCTTACTATCGTTGAATTCCGCCCACGCGCCGCCCATGATGATCTTGTCAGGATATTTATCGCGCATCGTTTGGTAATAACTGGTCAGGGCATCTTGGCCCCAATTGCCGCCATCCGCAGCCCAACCTTTGGATCCGATATAGAACCAAGGATAAAAGCCGTCGAACGCACTGGCGTCTGAACTGGGAGGGGCCTCATAAATCAGCAGCGGCGCGGGGTTCCAAGAACTGACAGAGGCTCGGACCTTGCTCCAGTCTGTATGCATCCCCTTCGGAAAAATGAGGATTACGGGGCGGCCCTCGTATGTGAGGTAGGCTTCATGGCCCGGCGAACTAGAAGAAAGGTAAGCATCATGGAACATCTTGAAATCCGCGATCGCTTCATCCGTCGCTCCGACGGCCTCATTCGATTCGTCGTACATCATGGCGACGTGAAATTTGTTCTTGGCGGCCAACTTTTGCATCAACGCGTAGCTCTGATCGATGAACGGCTCGCGGTCGCCGTACCAGTCCACGACGAATCCTGAGATTCCCATTGCCTGGGCGTGGTGAATTTGATTTTTGATCACCGCCGGATCGTGGGAATTGTAATTCACAGAGATGTGGGAGGGATGCCCGAACCACGCCTCGTACACCGCCAGGACCTCAGGCGATTGGCCGACCGCCCGGTACTTCAGCGGCGCCGTCTGGCTGGAGCCGGGATAGGAACACCCGTGCAATAAAAGAAGCAGTAGTGGCGCACATATGCGATGCAGCATGGTCTCAATTGGTTAGAAGCACGAGACGATTGCCGGGGTTGTCGTGAGAACGGCACAAAATCCCCGTCATGCCGTAAGGGGCAGCCAGAATATGGTTTTTGGCATCGGATTAGATATTAAGGTGTGCCCGCTTGCTCCAAATAAACCCGCTTCTGGAGCGGCAGAGGGCAGCACCAGCATCGCGGTGAATGGTCTATTTAAATGGCAAGAACATTACAGTCCCGGATTCTCTCGGGAACCATGGTATTGCTGAGTGGGTCGAGCCTTGCGACCGTCCTCAGCCTGGCCTACAACATCGTCATCGGCTGGTTTCTTGGCCCGAAGAATTTCGGCCATGCCACGGTCGTCTATTCGCTCCTCGTCCTTCTCTCGGCCATCTCGTTCGCGTTCCAGATCGTTGCTGCGAAGGTGGTGGCGCAACAGCCATCCGCTGAAACGAAAGCGGAGGTCTATCGATGCTTCCATCGCAGTGCGATCGGATGCGGGATCTCGGCTGCGCTGGTGCTGTTTCTTTTTCGGCAGGGAATCGCAGACTACCTGAATCTGCCCGACTCGATTCTGATCGCAATGCTAGCAATTGCCGCCGGCTTCTATATTCCATTGGGAGCTCGCCGTGGTTACGATCAGGGCAGTTACAGATTTCATCGCCTGTCGATGAGTCTTGTGATCGAGGGTGCAGTCCGGCTCGGAGGATCATACGCTCTCGTTGTTGCCGGGTACGGCGTGCGAGGAGTTGTCGCGGCCAATGCTGTTGCGATGGTTGTCTCGTACTTTGCCATGACCCCACGGTTGCCGAGACGGGCGCCAAATCCAGTTCTGTTCTGGAATGGCCTTCGTGAAATAGGCCAGGCGTTGCTCTTCTACTCCGGCCAGATGGTCATTAACAATTGTGATCTTGTGGTGGTTAAGCACATTTTTCCGGCGCGGGAGGCTGGCCTTTACGCAGCTGTCGGACTTGTGGGCCGCGTGATATTCGTTCTTTCTGCAGCCGTCGTTAATTCCACATTCCCTATTGTGGCCGGCACTCAAGCCGAGGAGCGAAAGGATCTGCGGTTGATCGCCACCCCCCTGTTGCTCGTGCTGGGGATTGGTTCCCTCGTCGCCCTTGCCATGTGGATTGCGCCGCCCAGTCTATGGACAACCATCCTCGGTCCAGGATTTCAAATCGCGGGAAAATACGACATTCCGTACCTTTCAGCGCTCTATGCTCTTAAGACTGTCGTCTATTCAATCAGCGCAGTGGTCATCACGTTCGAGATGGCACACAGGATTGCAAACACGAGCTGGATTCAACTGCTTTTCAGCGGCATGCTGATTGCGGGAATCTATCAATTCCATTCAAGCCTGCACCAAGTCATCATGATTCAATTGGCGGTGCTATCGGCCCTTTTCGTTGTCGTGGCAGCAACGTTTCTCATTGACGCCCTGGCTGCGACGAAAATTCCGCGGCCGGCGACAGCTTCCTGCCCGGTCAGCCTGCTAAGACCGGTGACTGAAAATGAAGTGATTGCCGAATTCTTAAACAGTGACTTAAACCATCCGGACTTTCGCGACCTGTATAAGACGTACGGACTTACAGCGGGACCCAATCACCAGGCGGATGCAATCGCAAAACGCCACGCTCTTCTTCTTGCCAAGCGGCGCTCGCTGTGGGAGGAACTTCCGGGCAAAACCGAATGGCATGAGGTAAAAGTCAACGAGGATGGCCTTGATCTCATCAAGATGTTTCCCAGGTCGCAATGGCGAAAGCTGGCGCAGGGCAACTACTCGGTCGTCCGAATCATTGAAGCTCTTCGCACTGGCCGCCACGCTCTTGATGGGCGGTTTTTATCGAAGCTTGCCACCCTTGGAGAGCAGCTGTCTCAAGGAGATGGTGAATTTGGCACCGTGATCCTTCTCGGCATCAACGAGCGAGGGCCTCTAACAGTTTTGGACGGCAATCACAGGCTGGTAGCAGCGTTGCTATCCTCGCCGGTCGGACTTTCGAAGCTTCGATTTATGTGCGGCTTTTCACCACGAATGACGGACTGCTGTTGGTACAAGACGAACCCAGCAACGTTGATCCGCTACGGAACGCACATCTTGACACGGGCGGTTCGAGATCCAAAGGCGGAACTTAGGCGCATCTTTGGCGACTACAGTGAACTGACACAAAATTCCGCGAAACCTCCTCAATTAGGAAGTGCACCAGCAGGCTCGCTAACCCGGTTAGCCGAGTCCAACGATGTTCAACCTTAACGGTGAGCCAGGAACATAAGTTAAACAAACCAGGAAGGCTAATATGGCGATCAGACGACTAGTAACCATCGAGCAGCTTCCGGAAATAACCAGCGAGGATCAGGGACGGCGCTTTCTGGGCAAGATACAGAATCGCATGGGCGATAGACGCCCAGGCCTCGTTCTTGACTGCTCCAGGCTAAGCCAAATGGACAAGCCAGTTCTTTATTTGCTTCTGTCCTGCCTGGAAGAAGCAATGAAGCGAAATGGCGATGCCCGACTCGCAGCAGTATCTCCGTCGGCCTTGATGACGCTTAAATTGATCGAAGCGGATCGCCTGTTTCAGATCTTCGCTTCGAGCGCCGATGCGGTAAGCAGCTTTCATCAGCACCCCACCGACATGGGGAACGTCGAGTATTCGGAAGATGATGCACAGGTTTCGGAAAATGCGGCCTGAAGCACGATCGTCGGCCTCTTAAGGCAGAAAGTGAATATGGACTCGGATCATGAGCACGAAAATCGCTGGATGGCTGACAGAGAGAAAGATCGGCGGTTGTCTGTTGCTGATCCTGGCCGCGCCAACTGCCAAAGCGGCCGCGATGCCGTTGCAAGATGCAGCTCCCACGCAGCAGGAGCAGAGTGCGCCACAAAGTGGAGCGCAGAGAGCCGGAACCGAGAGCGGGAACGAGAAGCCGACTGCGGATTCCGCGCCATCTGATCAAAATCTTCCGGATGCGCCCGAAGTTGCACAATCGGCCGGCACCGGCTCGAACGGATCAAACGGAAGTTCGCAGCCCAGCCAGGATCAGCAACCAAATGGTGCTGCGCAACCCCAGCAACAGAATGGTGCTGCACAACCGCAACAACAGAATGGCGCTCAGCAACCTGTCGGCACGGCGGCGGCTCCAGAGATGAAGGGCACGGGAGTTTCCGGATCGCGAGTGAGCGGAGCGGCGATTGCGCCGGCAAAGCAGCGGCGCGTGCACATATTTGTCATCAGCGTGGCAGTGGTTGTGGCAGCTTGCGTTGCCGTTGGGACCGTCGCGGCGTTGAGCCATGCAACGCCAAGCCAACCCCGCTGAAGGGGCACGCTCGATCGCTGCGGATGTTGAAAGATGAGGGACGATGCGCACAGATGAGGGAATCAAGAGGACCAGGTTCGTGAGCTTCTCCGGGATTGATGGGGCAGGGAAGACCACGCAAATCCGGCGATTCTGCTCCAGGATCGAGCGTGCCGGCCTGCGTTGCTCACTGGTTAGCTTCTGGGACGATGTGGCGCAGTTCAAGGGGCTTCGCGAAGGGGCCGCGCACGTGATTTTCAAGGGAGAGCGAGGCGTTGGAACTCCCGAGGCGCCCGTTGCGAGACGGGACAAGAATATTCGCTCATGGCCTATGACCGCGATCCGTCTGTTCATTTACATGGCGGATGCGATTTCGACTCGATTCGTGATGAGAAGATTTTTGCGGTCCAACGCCGATGTTGTGATCTTCGACCGGTTTACTTATGACGAGTTGGCGAATCTGAATCTCGAGAATGCGTTTATGCGAGCCTATGCTCGTGCGATCATCAAACTCGCTCCCCAGCCGCACATCAGTTTTTTGCTCGATGCAGATCCTGCAAAAGCGTGCGCCCGCAAGCCTGAATACCCACTTAGTTTTCTCCAATTCAGCCGGAAGAGCTATTTGAAGTTGAGCAAACTGGTCGAATGTATGACGGTTATCGCACCAGGGCCGGCAGATGAAGTGGAGCAAGAAGTATTGAAAAGCGCTGAGACCGCGCTTTCAGTCGGGCCGGTTCGGGATACGGTCGACCGAGGCGAGCGCCTGGTGGAAAGCGCATGATCCCCAGGGCGCCGAGGCGAATAATAAAACTGCGGCGGATATGCGTTGACGATCGAGAAAGGGCACGGATATGGCGATGAGGGTTGGCAAGTCCAGAAGCATCGTGGGGTTCATTCTTGTTTTCTGTGCGGGAATGTGCGCAGGTCATGCGTGGGCTGCCACGTGCACAACGCAATCGCAAATGTTGCTGTCGGATCGCAACGAACTGGCAAACACGGCCCGCGCGTTGCTAACGCAGATTCAGACGAATAACACTCAAGTTCTCCGCAACAACGTAATTCCCACTCTGGCGGCGAATTTCGATGGAATCGTCAGTTCGGTGGGCCATTTGCAGCCCCTTGTACAGGCGTCGGCGATCACCGTGGATGAACTGTACCTGCTCGATGCGTCAAACCAATCTCCGAGCGCGACGCAGATCGAATTCTATTGCGGATCGCCTATCGTGGCTTTTAGCTTTCCTGCCCTTCCGGCCGGTATCTATGCATTGGCTATGGTTCGCGCAACGGGAGTACCACATCCGCAACAAATCTCACTCATCTTGTCGAAGTCCGCAGACGGCCGCTGGCTCCTGGCGGGCCTGTTTGACAGACCCATGACCGAAGAAGGTCACGACGGACTGTGGTACTGGGTGACGGCGCGTAAATACGCGCAGACGAAGATGGACTGGAACGCCTGGTTTTACTATCGCATTGCCACAAACCTCCTCGATCCTCTCGATTTTCTATCGAGCCCTCATTTGGAAAAGCTTCAGCGTGAGGCCGATCAGGTTCGCCCGACCGATGTACCGGGAAAAGGATCGATTACTTTCTATGCACAGGGTCAGTTGATCACGGTGACCGCGATTGATACATCGACAGAGCTGGGAGGGTTGGATTTGGATGTTCACTACACACCCGACGGAACCCAGGCGGCTCAGTTGCGCGACCCGACGGCCGCACGGGGCCAAGTGACCGCGGTGATGTCGACTCTCTTGAAGATGCATCCTGAGTTGCCGCAAGCGTTTCACGGGATCTGGGTGCACGCGGATCAGGGATCAGCCTCGCTTTTCGCGCTGGAGCTTCCGATGGATCAGATTGCCGGCGCATCGGCTCCTCATCCAGCCGCGCCTGCGTACAGGGTTTCGCCCTAAGGTGTATCGACATATACGAATGGGCAGCCCGATGGGACGGGGCCATTTTCCCTCATTCCAGCCGCGTCATTTTCAACTTACAACTCCTCCGGTGCGCCTTGGCCATTCCAGCGGATCAAATCTCTTGACCCGGAGTGGAGAGCAACATATCATGGGTTCCCCTGGGGCCTCTTCAAAACACAATGCACATTTTTGTGCTGGTTTTCTGCCGAGAGGGCCAGAGATTCACGGGATCGGGTAAGGGGGCGAGCAATGTTCGAAATGCGCAAACCGCTCAGGGTCTTTGTGGTCGACGATGAGGATGTCATTGCTTCGAGCCTGGCGATGATCCTGCGCTTCCAAGGCGGGTTTCATGCCAGGTCGTTCACAAACCCGATTGAAGCCTTGCGGGCTGCACAGCTTGAGGCTCCCGATCTGCTCATTTCCGATGTGGTGATGCCTGAGCTTTCCGGAATCGAGCTGGCCATTCAATTGCGGGAATGCTGCCCTGAATGCAAAGTGCTGCTTTTCTCGGGCCAGGCAGCCACTGCCCAGCTCCTTGAGTCCGCGAGGAAGATCGGATACGCGTTTGAGGTTCTCATGAAGCCAGTGCACCCGGCTGATTTGCTGGCGAAGATTCAAGACGTGACTGAAGAGGCTGAACTTCCTACTACGCAAGGGCCTTGATCGTCAGGTTCCTGACGACTGAACGCCCATAGCCCTCATGGCCAGAACGCGCCACCTACTGATTGGCCTGCTGGGTTTGCGCCTGTGTTGCGGTAGGAGCGGGGTGCGAGTGTGCGTGGACGAAGGGACCTTGCCAGAGTAGCGCTAACATAAGCGCCATGACGACCAGGCACGAGATAAAAGTGAAATCGCGCATCATCGAACGCATGGACCGCATGGGAATATCCCTCTGGAATGACGTTTAAAAGTCGGAATTACTTTATTGCTGCAAACGGTTTAGATGAAGCAGGTCACCGCCGAGATGCCTGCGTCGATCCGAGGGCGATGAACCAACCAAATTCGGGCCAAAGGCGTCTAAAAAGCCGATAGAGAAGGGCCACCTGATACATGGTTTGCGCCTCATAGACGAAGCTTGACGCCCATAAACCCAAGTTGATCAGTCCAAAGCGAAACCTGATGAACGAAATCCGCACGCACGCCGGGGTGAATCAGGACAGGAGCACCTCTTAAACTGACGGGCATTTTCATAATCTTGGATTTTATTTTGATTTGACGCACGAGCTTGATCGTTGCCAATCGGCTCGTGAGTAGGAATGAACTGAATGGCCGGTATTGATGTTGTTCTTGCAGACGATCAACCGCTATCTCTTCTCGGTATGCGAAGCGCGGTCGCCGATCAACGTGATATTCGGATTCTTGCTGAATGCCAGGATCCACACGATCTTGCAGAAGCGGTTCGCCACCAGCCGCCCGATGTGTTGCTGGTGAATGCGAGCCTTTTGCGCGATGAACTAGGACCTCTCAAACAACTGGTTTCGCAAAACCACAAGACGCACGTCATCGTGATCACGACTCACACAGATCCTGGATTTCTCGATCAAGCGATGCGATGCGGAGCCAAGGGAGTGATCCAAACAGCGCGTCCAGTGGAGGAAATCCCCACCGCCATTAGAAAAGTGACGAGTGGAGGTGTCTGGCGCGAGAGGTTCGCCGCTTAGGGCGGCGCGGTGATTTGCTTGAAAGCTTGCAATGCCTTGGAAAGGCCGCTTGAACAAATAGAACCAACAAAAGCACTGCGCGATCCTCTGGGGAGCCACGTGAGTTGAATTTCAATCTGACGAAAGTTCTGGCGCAGATTCCATTGGCTGCTGCGTTACAAGCAGAAATCTGAAGACTCCAAACCAGTGCGGGATTGATTGCAGAGACAAGACAGGGACAAGCGGCAATATTATGAGGAGATCTCACATGCCCTTTCCCTCAAGCAATTTCCCGCCCCACAATGACAATCGAGCAAGCCTTCCGGTTGCAGTGACATCCAGAAGCATTACAAGTTGGGCAGCAAGCTTGTTAGGTGCGCTGGCACTTTTCGCGACATTGCCGCTTTACGCGCAATTCGCCGCCAGCTTGTCCGGCACCGTGATGGACGCCAGCGGAGCGGTGATTCCTAATGCAACTGTGACGCTCACGAATCCGTCTACTGGCGACGAGAGGACAACGACAACCGGGCCATCCGGTTTCTACAAGTTCAGCGAATTGCCCGTAGGGGATTACACGGTCAAAGCGACTGCCAATGGTTTCAAGGACGAGACCTACTCCGATATTGCGGTGTCGGCGGAACTGCCGCGCAGCCTGGATTTGAAGCTTTCGATTGGTCCGGCCGCGCAATCGGTAACGGTGAGCGGCGAGTTGACTCCGATTCTTGACACGTCGGATGCGAATACTTCGAGCACGATCTCGACCGAAGAGGTCACCCGGCTGCCTGCATTCGGCCGCGACCCCTACGAACTGTTGCGGACGGGTGTCGGAATTACCGGCGACGCGGCTCGGTCGGGCAGCGGCGGCGCGGTGTCACTGCCGAACAATACGAGCCAGAATCAATCGAATTACGGAATTTTCCAAACGGAGAACCAGATTCAGATTTCCGCAGCCGGACAGCGCGTGACCTCAAATACCTACGAGATCGATGGTGTGACGGTTGATAGTCTGCTCCACGGCGGCTCAACGATCGTTACGCCGAGCATTGAAGCCGTCGATCAAATCAGTATTGTTGCTTCGAACTATGACACCACCCTTGGCCGAAACGTAGGAGCGCACATTCTCACCGTCAGCAAGGCAGGAAGCAACGATCTGCATGGCAGCGCGTATTTCCAGTACGACGAGCCGGGTCTGAATGCTTACCAGCCCTACGGCGGGCCGACCAGCACACCCGGCGTTTTTGCGCCACCGATTCGCGACGATCTTCAGCAACGTGAATGGGCTGCGAGCCTGGGAGGGCCGATCATTAAGAACAAGGTCTTCGGCTTCGCAAGCTACGAAGGAGTGACGAGCACACTGCAATCATTCAGCGAGACCTATGTGCCCACAACGCAGTGGTACACCGGCCTGATGGCGGCGCGGCCGAGCGGGCTGGTGGCAGGTACGGTGACGAAACCTGCCGGCCAAGCGCTGGTACGGGCGGTTTTGCCGGGCGATTGCAGCGCGCTGCAGGCCCAATGCGCACCGGTTACGGGTGGGTTCGATATCGGATCCTTCGGCGGCAGCGACGGCCAGTACCTGCCGAATGTAAACGCCAACGGCACCGCAGGGAGTCCTAATCTTTTCACAGGCGCAGGTCTCGACGGCATTCCGGACCTTGAATTCGCGCAGATTCAGACTCCGAGCACGTATCGTGGCGCGCAGTTTCATGCGCGGGGGGATTGGCATATATCCGACAAAGACCAGCTGTTTGGGGAATTCTTCTCCCAGAAGCTCGATCAAGAGACATACGATTCGAGCGCCGGCTCAGCGCCGGATACGATTCTGCCCTTCCGCCCGTTCAATACCTCGATCAGCGCAGTCTATATTCACACCTTCGGTCCCACGCTGATCAACGAAGTGCGCGCGAACAACACACGGTTCGCCGACAATCAGATTGCCGATACCGCCCACATCGTTAACTGGGGTGTTCCGGGAATGTATGTGCAGAATTATGGATTCGGGCAGCTGGACTTCAGCATCCGATCCGCTACGACGACCCCTTACACGGCGGCGGAGAACACCTACGAAATTCGCGATATGCTGACAAAGACTTTGGGCCCGCAGTCCTTACGCATTGGTGTGGTGGCGCGACAGGAACAGGACAACGATAACGATTCTGGCCTGGCGCGACCGAATTACGCGTTTCAGGGAATCTGGGATGCGGCCAACGACGCACCTCTTTATGAGGGGATCGCGGCGAATCCGAATACCGGAGGCGTGGGCAATGCACAGCGCTATTTCCGCCGTTACTACTACGCTGGGTTTGCGCAGGACGACTGGAAATTGCGGCCAAACTTTACCGTGAACCTCGGGGTTCGGTACGAGTTCTTTGGCGCGCTGAGCAACAAGGGATCCGAAGTGAACGATCTGGTTTTGTCAACCGCGCCGGGCCTGCAGATCATCAATTCAAAGTTTTCTCTGGTAAATCACTACTATCCCGAGACACCGGACGCGATCGACCCGAAGATTGGATTTGCGTGGCAACCCGATTCGAGCAATGGGAAGATTGTGTTTCGCGGAGGCTTCGGAGTAAGCTTCGACAACTTCGACGAAGAGCCGATTTCGCCAGCGTATGAAAACGGGCCCGGATACTTCGACTATGGGCTTTGCTGCGCCGGCCTGCAGGCAACAAGTCCTACGGCCACCGGAACCGGAATCATCTTTGAATACGGAACGAGCGATTCACCGTTCAGTTACACTGCCAACTCGAACCTGGCGGTTGGGGTCAATCCAGCTACGGGAACTCCGAATGCTTTTACGCCTCCGGGCGGCACTCCGTCGACGCCGCAGATCGAAACATACAGCATCCTGCCACATATGAAGCAGCCGCCACTATATACATATTCCTTCGATATGCAGTATGCATTGCCCTGGCAGATGGCGATGACGGTCGGATATCAAGGTTCATCCGGTTTCCACTTCCTACGGCTTGTGAATCAGAACTTTCTTTATCCACAATCGGACGGCACTTGCGCGACCGGAGGCTCGTGCACACCGGGCGTAAACCAAACACCGTTCAACGCTGCATATGTCCCGACGTCGGACGTTCACACCGACTACAACGCGATGAATGTTCATCTGGAGAAGCGATTGCAGCACGGCCTCAATTTCAGCGGCGTTTATACATGGTCGAAGAGCATGGATAATGCGTCGAACGAGGGCCCTGGATTTTTGTCGAATCAAACCGACCCGGCTGATCCGCGGGCAGAGTATGGTCCATCGGACTTCGATCTCCGCGGAAGATTTTCGCTGGAGGGAACATGGAGTTTACCGAACCCAAAAGGAAACGGCCTGATCAAGAATGTGATTGGGAATTGGCAGGCCAACGGGGTGTTCACGATGCACACCGGCTTTCCGTGGACGCCGGTCATCGGAGTGCCATCGGTTGCGCTGGTAAACGGGGCTTCGACGATTGCGCCAACGCGCCCCACAGGATATGGTCCAGGGGCTCCGGCGGGAAGTCCGGCATTGAATGGCTGCTCGAATGGCGCCTTCGAACATGACTCGAACTTTCCGTTGGGCGGAGCTAATTACTTTACCTATGGAACTCCGGGACCGCCAGGTATAGGAAGAAACTCATTTAACGGACCGTGCTACAAAGACGTGGATATGAGCTTCGCCAAGCAGGTGACATTCAGCATGGGCGATCACCCGGCGTTGCTCCGATTCCAGGCCAACCTCTACAACATCTTCAACCTGACGAACCTGACACCACTGTCGTTTGGCAGCTCAGAAACCACGATTTCGAATGTGACCACCGCAGGGACCCACGTGATCAATCCACTCTTTGGATTAGCGCCTGCCGCGGATAATGGCAGGGTGGTCGAGTTTTTCGCCAGAGTTGAGTTCTGAGCTTCCTTAGACCGATCTATTTCGGATAGGAGTTGCGGATTGCGCAAGAATTGTCGATTCGATCCAGCCGCGAACGTGCAACAACGTTGTATGTTCCAATCCATCATTAGAATGTGTGCCTGGTGCGTCCTTGCCGTGATCATGGCCGCAGCGCTCAGGATCGAGGCGCAAGAGACGGTTGTGATCGACGCGGAAGGGTCGCATACAGCCTTTCCCCACTATTGGGAACAGATGTTCGGCTCGGGGCGCGCGATTCTCACGTTGCGCGAGAGCTATCGTAACGACCTGCGCGCGGTGAAGCAGGTCACGGACTTTCAATATGTGCGATTCCATGCAATCTTTCACGACGAAGTTGGCGTATACAACGAGGACGAACATGGCAACCCGGTCTATAACTTCGCGTATGTGGATCAGATCTACGATGGGTTACTGAAAAATGGGGTGCGGCCTTACGTGGAGATCAGCTTTATGCCGCGCAAGCTCGCGTTCAATCCAGACGCGCTGCATCCATTCTGGTACAAGCAGAACGTTTCTCCGCCGAAGAACATGGACCGCTGGGATGATCTGATTCGCCACTTCGCACAGCACCTCGTCGATCGCTATGGAATTGACGAAGTGTCGAAGTGGTACTTCGAAGTATGGAACGAACCGAATATAGATTTTTGGAACGGAATTCCGCGTCAGGGATCGTACTTCGATCTTTATGCGCACACTGCGCGCGCCCTGAAAAGCGTGAGTCCGCGCCTGCGCGTGGGAGGGCCGTCGACCGCTGCAGCAGCCTGGGTCGGCGAATTCATTACGTTCACAGCCAAGAATCATGTTCCGGTTGATTTTGTGTCGACGCACGCATATGCGGACGACACAGTCGAGAACCTGCTGGGCACCGACGAGCAGATTCCGATGGATTCGCGCGTTTGCCGGGCCGTTGAAAAAGTGCGAAGTGAGATTAAGTCGTCTGCAATGCCCGATCTTCCGCTGTTCATATCGGAATGGAATACGCAGGGAACAATGGATGCACGTGACACCATCTTTATGGGACCCGCATTGGCGAACACGGTGCGGGAATGCGATGGCCTGACGGAAATGATGTCTTTTTGGACATTCTCCGATGTTTTCGAAGAATCCGGGCCGATCCCCAAGCCGTTCATTGGCGATTTCGGATTGCGCGCCAAGGGCGGCATCAACAAGTCCAGCTACTATGCGTTCCAGTTGCTGCACGAGCTGGGCAGTCAACGGCTCACGAATTCATCAGCCGACGTGATTGCTACCGAAGGCGCGAACGGAGAAGTGGAGGTGGCTGCGTGGAATCTCGTTGATCCGGGCCAGCCGTCGACTGAGAAGACGATCGATCTGGTGTTCCAGCATGTGCCGCCAAATACGCGCGTAAGCATTCAGGAAATCGATGAGAATCACGGGAACGTTTTGGCCGCCTACGCCGCGATGGGAAAGCCACTAGATCCGACTCCCGAACAAGTGGAGCAGTTGAACCACGCGTCCGCACTGCCGCCGGCTGTTGAGAAAACTCTGAGCGCAGGGAAGCTGGAGATAAAGTTGAGCACCAATGCGCTGGCATTGATCAAAGTGCAGCCGTAGCCCCGCGTGACACTTCTGGCAGCTTGACCTCCGGGGCAAAATGAATCGGTGCGAGATTTTTCAGCCGAGCCTTGAGAACAGCTGCGTTGACAGGAATTTCCTGAAGCAACAATTCCGTGGCCTGGATCATTGGGTGCGCGTGGAACCATTGTTGGACAATGTTATTGCGCAACGAATTCGCAGTGGCCAGCAGCGACATACCCAGGTGATGAGCCATCCACTCCTTGACCACGACGGGTCTGCCCGAAGAGGCAGAGTAGTCGGCCGACTCATAAAAGCCGTAAGGCCCGACCCAACCTTCCGACTCCATGCGACGAAGGTTGCCGAGAGCTGCAGCGGGATCGACGCCGAGCGCGAGAAATGTGGAATAAGGCGAAATGACGGGCCCAGCTGCCGCTTCAGGCCACAGCGAGACTCTGGGCAGACCATAGGCAAAATAGTGGTAATGGCCACGATCGTTCAGCTTTGCCGATGCGGATTCCGAAATGCCCCAGGGAATACCAAGGGGACGTGTGAACGCACGTTGTACATACACCGACGCAGCTTGCGTGCGCCCGATCAGCGTGTCGGGGTAGCTGCGCATCCACAGCGAGGGCATGAGATATTCGAACATTGTTCCGGACCACGAAAGAAGAATAAAGCGGTCGTTGACGCGGGTATGATCGCGGCCGAGCTTGCCCCAACTCTGTTGGAGAAGATCACCGCGGGCGACGGCGAGGAAGGTGGCGATTCGGGCCTCGGATGCAATGAGGTCATAGCAGGCTTCATGCCGCTTTTTCTTGCCCATTTCATAGCCGATTGACAGAATCTGACGGTATGGATCGACGAGAAATCCAAACTCCGTCTCCTGCGCGAGCCGCTCCGCAGTGCGCTCGATCTTCTCGAGATCGGTGCATAGCGAGTGAAGATTCGGCAATGCGGTTGAGAGTAACTCACACAAGTGCTCGGCAAGTTTCTGAAGTGAGAGTTCGCCGCGAAGCGTATCGTCGGTACCGGTGAGATCGGACTTCAACTCTTCAGCGACGGAGAGGGCGTAAGCTGGGGTGAGCTCGGCGAGCTTGTCACCCTGGCCCATCTGTAGCCGTAATCTGAGCGGAGCAAATTCGGGAAGCAGCCAAGGTAGATAGTCCAGAAAGAGTGCAAGAACAGCGTCGATACGTTTCAGGGTCTCCTCTATCCACCATGCATCGCGATCATCTTCGCGCTCGAATGGGTCTCCCGCGGCCAGCGCAGATTGTGTATTGAGGAGCCACGCAAGCCACTCCGCAGTTCCGGCCGAGGCCCCCGGAAATCGAATTCGCGCAAGCGCGTCTGGAAGTTGTTTCATTTTCCGCAATAGGCAAAAGTGTACGCGCAGCCCTGCAAAGATCTCGGGCCGGAGCAAAGGCTTATTTGCCAAAGCGCGCGTGCCCGCATAAAGGGTAAAAAGCGAAGCCACAAGATTACCGCTGTCCACGGAAGAAACAAACGGAGATTTGTCGAGAGGCAGCAGCGTCTCGGTGTCGTACCAGTTGTAGAGGTGGCCGCGGAACTTCTCCATGCGCTCGATCGTTCGCAATGTGGCGCTCGTGAGTGCGGCGAACTCGGGTGCGGTCAGGAACCCCAACTCGCAGGCGACTTGGCGAGTATTGAGCAACAAGCCGATATTCGTGGGTGAAACACGCGGCGCCTCGATCCAACCCTTTTCCATCACATTGTCCGGGATCAGAAAGTTGTGGCGCTCGACGCCGAATTCGCGGAAGTAACGCCAGATGCGCAGCGCATGCGCGAACAGAAAGTCACGGTCTTTGTTGTCGATGGGGTGCTGGCCGCGCGGCGGGCGGTTGAGCCAAACAGTAATCGGATTGGCGAGTGCCCACAACAGGAGAACCGGCGCAGCAGAAAGAATTGCCCAACGCTGCGCGGCAAACATCCAAATCACCACGCCTAAAGTGAATGCTACGAGAGGCGTGACGGCGAGATACCAGTCGACACGCGGACGAGCCGACGACTGCATTTCGGATTGAGCTGCGCTCTCCCATTCCAACAGGCGCTCGCCCGTGATGAATCGCCTGACCAGCGACCGAACGATGGCATCGAAGGCGAGTAAAGTTTCGTGGGGCAAAAAGGCGAGACGGATGAGAACCACGAGAGCAGCTTGCCGAAAATGCGCCAATGTCTCAATGGCCTGACCTTTGCGTTGTTCCATCAGCGAGCGGCTCAGCCCTAACGCAAGTTGCGCGATGGCGGGGAAGAACAAGAGCAGCAAAGTTGCGATGGTCCAATAAAGAGATCCGCCAGGCAGACGCAGCCAGCCGGCTATGAAAAGAGCAAAGATGGATGGTTCGACCAGCGAACGGCGCAGGTTATCGAGGATTTTCCATCGTGAAATGCCGGAAATGGAATTGGCGACCCGGCGGCCTGACTCTTCCGGGACGCGAGAAAAGATCCACTGGGCGATTTGCCAATCACCGCGAACCCAGCGGTGTTTGCGACGCATGTAGGCGCTGAGCTGCGAGGGGTAGTCCTCGACCAGCTCGATGTCAGTGGCCAATCCCGCGCGCGCGTATGCGCCTTCGATCAGGTCGTGGCTAAGGAGGGAGTTGTGGGGAAAACGCCTGTTGAGAACATCGTGCAGGGTCTGGACCTCATAGATCCCTTTGCCGGTGAATATGCCCTCGCCAAAAAGATCCTGGTAGGCATCGGAGATAGCGCGGGTGTAAATGTCAAGACCACTTTGGCCAGAGTTCACTGCAGCGAGCCGTGAGCGCATTGTCGATGGGACACCAATCGCGATTCGAGGCTGCAAGATTCCAAAGCCCGCGGTGACAATGCGACGCTTCGCATCGACAACAGCTTGATTGAGAGGATGGGCCATGGCGCCAATCAGGCGCGCCGCAGTGCCGCGCGGAAGTTGCGTATCGCTGTCGAGCGTTAGCACATATCGAATGCCGTGAAGCGCCTCGAGCGGGCCAGTCTTAATCGGGAACGCATCGAAGGTCCCAGCGAGAAGTTTATTCAGGTCGAGGAGTTTGCCGCGTTTGCGCTCCCAACCCATCCACACGCCCTGCCGCGTGTTGTAAATGCGGTGACGATGCAGCAGTAGGAAGACACCATCGCCGAGCGAGGCATATTGTTCATTTAACTCAATGACGAGATGCGATGCGAGATCGACGAGCGGGTGAGAGTCCCTTTCATGTGGATTGCTCATGGAATCAGGCAGGTCGGTGAGCAATGCAAAGTGGATATTAGGATCTCGATTGCCCAGAAAGCGCACTTCGAGGTCGTTGACCAGCTTGCGTACCTGCTTCTCATTGATCAACAGCGATGGAACCGCCACCAGTGTCGCGCAGTCGAGCGGAACGCCGGCGCTGAAGTCGAGTTTGGGTAACGGTTCGGGATCGAACAACGTTGTGATGGCGTTGTTGACCAAGTCCACAGCATCTTGCGTTGCGGGCAGCAGGAGAAAGACGACGATTGATGCCAAACCGAGGAATCCCGAGACGGCAGGCAGAACGGGAAACAAGACGGCGGAGATGAACAACAGGGTCGAAAGCTGAATACCGGTCAGAAAAAAATCTTCTCCGTTGGCGCGGACAAAGGCGCGCACGCGCCAACTGAAATTAGGGTGAAAGCCGACGCGGGAAGTGAGCTGGGAGAACCCGCCGCCGATGAGGTAGTAGCCGATATGTGCATGGCGAAGATGGATGCGCGGATCGGTCGACTCTGCTTGATCACCCTCGCGGGCGAGTTGGAGCGCGGCTTGCGCCACCTGCGATTCACTGCAATCGGAGCGGCGGGCAACGAGCGCGATGCGCTTGCGATACAGCTCGCGGCTTTCAAAATCCATTTGCTCAAACATCCCTGCGGGGTCCTGGCGGAGAAATGCGTCAAGAACGATGAGCGGCTCAATGAGGTAGACCCAGTCTGCATTGCTGATGGATTGCAAGCTCTTGATATGAGCCAGCAGGGCAGCAACAGAGACTTTGCCGCGCGGCCGGAGCAGTTCGCGCGCCTCTTCCAGAATTAGTTCAAGCAAAGTGAATTTGAGAAATGTGCCGATGCTCCAGAGCTCACCAACATTCAAGGGCTCATGGGCCTGGACGGCATGCATGAACACGTGGAAAGTGGAGGCCGAGAAAGTTCCATCAACGGCATCGAGGTACATTCGTGCGACGCCAGCCACGCGGGGTTCGTCGCGGCGGGGGCCGAGAATAAGGCGCGGGAGGCGAGCCAATTCCTGTCGCTTATCGGAGACGTCACTTATGGCGGACCGAAACATGCGATGCCCGGCGGCGAGCTCGAGTAGCGCGGATCGTCGAGTAGCGAGATTTGGATGACCCTCCACCTCCGTTAACGATTGTCGAGCAAGTTTGGCTTCCAAGTGCGCGAGCGTCTGACGAGCGGCGTCGACGCGCCTTTGAAACGAGGCATCTGCCGTGGGGCGAGGGACCACCTTCCACGCGGCTACCTGGTCGGCCGCACTGCGCAGTCGGGCCATCGCGTTGGCATCGATGGTCTCGGTGTCGAGACGCTCCTCGTGGCCGTGAATGGAAGCTATCTTGCTCATCAAAAAATTCCCTCAACGGTAACTTGCGGCTTGCATTTCAAACATGTCAGCATACCGGCCGCCAAGCGCTATGAGCTTGTCATGGCTGCCCTCTTCCACCAGATGGCCTCCTTCGAGGACGACAATGCGGTCGGCCATGCGGACGGTTGAAAAGCGGTGCGAAATGAGCAGCGCCATTTTGCCGGTGGTGAGCTCAGCGAATCGCTCGAAAACCTCAAGCTCACTGCGCGCATCGAGCGACGCGGTGGGTTCGTCGAGAATGAGCAGTTGCGCATCGCGCAGATAGGCGCGCGCCAGCGCGAACTTTTGCCATTCGCCCCCAGAAAGATCAACACCACCTTCGAAGCGCCGCCCCAGCATTTGATCGTAGCCACGAGGAAGTTTCGCGACTACTTCGCTGGCCAGGCTTTTCTCGGCCGCATAATCGATCTCTTCTTGTGCATGCTCCAGTTCAACCCTGCCCACCGCGACATTTTCTCGGGCGGTCATTTCGTAACGCATGAAATCCTGGAAAATTACGCCGATCTCGGCGTGCAGATCGGCCAGGTCGTACTCACGGAGGTCGACATTGTCCAGCAGGATGCGGCCTTCAGTGGGATCGTAGAGACGAGTAATCAGCTTGACGACGGTTGTCTTGCCCTGACCGTTCTCACCGATCAAGGCCACTCGCTCGCCGGGGCGGAGGATGAAATTGAAACGGTCGAGGACGCGACGATCCGTTCCGGGGTAGGAAAAGGAAACATTCTGGAATTCAAATCCACGCACGATCGGACGCGGCATGGGTAGTCCGCCGGGCCGCGATTTCACAGCAGGTTCCATGGCGAAGAATGCCAGCAGGTCGGTGAGGAAAAGCGCCTGATCGGCTACGCCGGAGGCGGTGGAGAATGCCTGTTGAATGTTGCTCATGGCCTGCATAATGGCCGCGGTAATCAGGGTGAGGTCGCCAACACTGTAGTGGCCTTGAATGGTGCGCAATATGCTGTAGGCGTACGCCGCGTAGTATCCGACCTGGCCCAAAATGGAAAGCATCCCGCCCCACAGCAATCGCCGGCGATTCAGAGCCACATTTTCGTCGTAAATTCGTTGCGAAAGCGTAGTGAAGCGTCCGGTCAAGTAATCGCTTAGATTAAAGAGCTTGAGTTCCTTAGCAGCCTCTTTGCTGCCACCTACCTGACGCAGGTAATCCATCTGGCGGCGGATGGGCGTCTGGCGAAAGTTTTTTGCATAGGTGAGGAACGCAAAATGACTCTCGCCAAGAAATGCCGGAACGATTCCAACAACCAGCAGGAGCAATAAGAGCGGGGAATAAAAAACGAGCACAGCAGAGAAGGCAATCGCCGTCACAGTCTGCTGAATTAGCCGGCCCATTTGCTGAATCATCGCGAGTCTATCGGTGGCCTGGACACGCGCGCGTTCAAGGCGGTCGTAGAATACGGGGTCCTCGTAAACAGTGACATCGAGAGCGGCAGCCTTGCGCATCACCTCAACGCTGACATGGTGGGTGTACCGGTCAGCGAGCAGGTTGTCAAAGTAATCGACGGCGCGAGACAGGATTCCCATGAGTACAGCGAGCGCCATTTCAGCTGCGACTAGCCACCAAAAATCGCGTGGTAGAGGCTGATGAAAGCGGATGCGGTTGACGCCGTCGATGATGTAGCGAACGATGATGCCGATGCCGACCGGGAGGAAAGCAACGACGACACGGATGGCAATGTTCCAGAAAACAACCGCGGGTCCCGATTCCCAAACGAAATGGAGCACAGGCGGAATGTTTTTGAGCGCAGCAACACGATCAGACCAGGCCCCATGATTTGATTGCGACGGGTTGCCGGCCTGCGACGATGAGTCGCCTGGATGATCTTCGAGTTGCGTTTGCGCGGGCATCGTTCACATCTTGGTGTCACTGCCTGACGCGGACATTGGCCACAGGCGAAGCAGACTTTGTGTTCGTGAACCAAGGTGCTGACGGCAAGGGAATCTTCTGACGGTCCGTCGGAGGCGGTGTCACAGTTTTCTATGGCCAATAAGATGCAATGCGTCCGCAATGTGTTGTTTCTACCCGCCGAAACAGGCATTTCCACGCGTTCAGGCAGCGAAGTCCGGCGAGGCGCTTTCGCCGTCATTGGAAGGGCGTCGGACCCGGTTGGTAAGGCTTGAACCCAGCCTTATCCATTCCCCGCTGCGCTTCCGGATTCTTCATAAACGTGTTCCATACAAACTGCGAGCGCAGGTTCTCGGCCATGAGCATAGTAATCCCAGTATCAATGCCGATCACGTCGGTGTCGTACCAGCCAGTCAAGGGATTGAAGGCGTCGACGAAGCCATATCGGCACCAGGCCTTCGGATAGCGGTCGTGCATGTTGCGGAGAACCTGCAAGGTTGAAACGGGCAGAAACGGCGATGAACCGCCCGTCGCCGCTGGTACGACTGTGCCATCGATCGGCCCCATCGCCGGCGGACCCCCCCAGACCACATACCCCTTAGTAGAATCGGACGCGGTAATTCCCCATAGATCGTTGCCATAATCGGAAAATTGCGAGTGAAGCTCGATGCAAAAACGCCGATGCACTTCGGTGGCAATCACCGAGTTTGCAAAGTAGTCGGCGAAGTGATCACGCTTATTGCGAAAGTCGAACCAAGCCTGAGAATACTGATGGACGAAGAGCGGCGCAAACGAGCCGATGTAGCGCAGCCCATCGTATTCAAAGATGGTTCGTTTCCATGCTATCCAGGCGTCGGTGTTAAGGGGATACGATTGAGAGCCCATTCCCAGGAGGTAGATCATCATCAACTCGCTGTAGAGGTCCCAGCGCGATGAGATAAAGCCTAATTCCGGCGTCCAACCCATGGACAAAAGACTCGTATCTTCAGATAGCCAATTCCATTGCACGCGATCGAAGATGGCATGGGCGAGGTCTTCGATATCCTTGTCCTGAAAGTGTTGCCGGCAAGTGAGCACTCCGCACAGGAGGATCGCGGTGTCGACAGAGGAGACCTCGGAGTCCCAAATGCGCTCCCCGGTATTCATATTCGCAAAGTGGAAATAAAAGCCGCGATGAGTGGGCAACTTGTGCCACAGAAATGACAAAGTTTGCATTACTCGAAGCCTTGCCAAGGGGTAGCTTATGAAGCCACGTTTTTCGGCAATGCAAATGGCGGTCAGGCCGAATCCGGTAGAAGCGATGCTTGCGCTGAGACTCTTGTCGTTGATCCGGACATTGCATCGGTCTTTGATAAGCCCGGTCTGAGGATTTGCCTGCTCCCAGAAAAAAAGGAAGTTAGCGTGTTCGAGTTGGTCCAGGAACTGGTCGTCAGCCGGAGTGATGGGCGCGGCGGGGAGCGACGGCCCGAGGTGCTTATCTTGTTGCCGGACTTGATGTTCAGCGTGATCCTGCCCTGGAGAGGCCTCTGCCAGCAGGCGCCTGATCGGCAGGCCGAGTGAAAGACTTGCGAGTTGGCGCAGCAATCTCCGGCGTGAGTTTAAGCATCCTTCGAGAGCGATGGCCTTTTTGGATGCAGCCTGATTCATCGTTTCGATTTCGATGCTGCAGATTGCGAGGACCGGAGAGTCAACTCAAGATGGACGAGCTTCGGCCCCGGAAACCATAGATTGGATGCGCGCATCAGCCTGAAGGTAAACATGGAAGGGACAGTTCCTCGGATCAACCGCGTCCCCTGAAGCGAAGAAAAGGCAATCGATGTCCCGAAAATCCATTGCAATTTGGATCGCCATCTCTGCGGGTGTGGCCGCCGTGCTGATCGGGCTTGGCGTCCGACATTGGAGACCGCGGTGGTCGATCATCCAGGGCGCGGTGATTCGGCGCAATACCGACACGCGTAAGGAGTCGCCCATCGCAGATGTTTCGATTACGGCCACGGCCGGCAGCGTTGAGCTCAGCACAGAATCCGATGCGGCGGGATACTTCAGGATTGCATTTCCTGGAACGGTATTGCCTGGGCAGACAGTGATGCTCAGTTTCCAACAGGACGGTTTCAAGGCTCTGAAGCTTCAAGACACAATACGATTCCGTTCGTCGCTTCGGCAGTTGCTGATTGTAGCGATGGAGCCGGTGGCCCCCCAAACCGAGCCCGGTCCGGAGCGGCCGCCGTCGGTCGTATCAAACATCAGTGTGAGGTACACGGTCAACTCTCAAAGTGAGGCAAACATTGGCAGCGAGGCGAGGACATTTCAAGTGGTCAATCTTGGAAATGTCCCGTGCCGACACGAGAAACTGTGCTCTCCGGACGGATATTGGAAGGCTGCGAGAGGGTCGATCCAGTTGGATGCCGGTATGGGAAATGAATTCCGGGATGCAAGAGCCTCCTGCATTGCAGGACCCTGCCCGTTTACGCAGATTGACGCGAGCGGTTTTTCGAACCCTGCTCGCACAATCACCGTTTCAGCACTGGATTGGTCCGACACCACGACTTTTTTGCTGGAAGCGGAGGTTTTTCATACTGCCGTGGTTTCGAACGTGCGTAAATCATACCCTGTCGTTTTTGGGCGATCGCTCAGCTTCACCCTCCCTGGAAGCGCGGAAGGCGTGAGTCTCGAGGCCGAACTTGATGGCGTTGACATGGTCTTTCCTCTCGGCCCGGAGCTCTACCTTAGTTGGGCAACCTGCTCAGGCAGAACCAGCCCCGGCCGAGAAAGATCGACCGTGTACCAATGCCAACTCAAACCTGACTACCGGTTCTGAAGCAACCGAATGTGGAATGGGCGCCGGGTCCTTTCGTGCCGCCTGGCCGATGGGGACCGGCGCGTGAGGCTTAGCCGCGCGGAATACCGGATTGGATTCTTCGAGAACGTGCACTCTGTTAACGCAGGGTTCGCAGCCGGTGCGTGGTAGGATTTGCGCAGACTGCGAGGAGTTCATGGCGGACGCTGCTCCGATTCCTATCCGGATTTCGCGCCGGGAATGGATCGTGATTCTCCTCCTGGTTCTTTCGGTGGTCATCAATTATGTTGACCGCAGCAACCTGGGTCTTGCGATGCCGCTGCTGGAGAGGCAGTTTTCGTTTTCCTCGCTTCGCGCGGGAGGTTTGCTTTCGGCATTCTTCTGGACCTATGCGCTCGTGCAGCTTTTTGGACTGGCTGGCGAGCTGACCGACCGTTTTCCTGTAGGCTGGGTCCTGATGATCGGGTACCTGCTCTGGTCAACGGCCACCGCATTCACGGGGCTGACGGCAAGCTACGCGGCGTTGTTTGCGCTGCAACTTGTGCTGGGGCTGGGCGAGTCGGTTGCGTATCCGTGCTATTCGCGGATCTTTGCCGCAATGCCGCAGGAACATCGCGGGCGCGCGAATGCATTCATCGATGCGGGAACGAAGCTGGGGCCGGCGGCAGGCGCGTTTGTCGGCGGCATGGTTCTGGTGCATCTGGGATGGCGCTTACTTTTTGTGATTTTTGGAGTGGGCGCGCTTGCATGGATGGCGCCATGGTATTTTGCGATGCCGCGCGGCGAGCGAACTGTGCCACGCGATCGAACTGCGGGAGAAGAGATTGGGGCTCTGCCTGCTTCCAAGTCGACTGGGTCGATCGCGAAAATGGTGCGGCTGCGTTGTGCGTGGGGAACGACGCTTGGCCACTTCAGCGGGAACTACTTCTACTATTTCCTGTTGGCGTGGCTGCCAACTTACCTCGTGCAAGAGGAACATCTTTCGATTGGAAGCATGTCGAGGCTAACCGCAGCAATCTTTCTCTTAATCGCATGCACAACGCTTTTGGCCGGTTGGATCTCAGACGGGCTCATTGCGCGTGGTTTTTCATCCACTGCTGTGCGGCTCACGCTCGTCGTTGGCGGGCAAGTCTTGGCTTCCAGCCTCCTCGCGCTGACATTTGTTCACGGGAATCCACTGATCGCCTTGGGACTATTGATTGTGGCGTGCATTGGACATGGCGGATACGCCTCAAATCATTGGGCAATCGCGCAAACGCTCGCGGGGCCGGCGATGGCAGGGCGATGGTCGAGCCTGCAAAATGGCGTAGCGAATTTCGCAGGGATTGCAGCGCCCTGGCTGGCCGGGCTGATTGTTCAGACGCGAGGGAGCGCGCAGCTGGCGTTCGTTATTGCGGGCGGAGTGGCGCTGGCTGGGGCGCTTTCCTTTGCATTTTTGGTGGGACGCGTTGAGCCGGTGGATTGGGAAGCGGTGTAGGGGTATCGGCGACTTCTGGCAGACGAGGGGTTCGGATTTCTAGCGGATGATGGCGCGCGCTTCGAGCTTGCGGATGGATTTGAGCATTTCGGCGAGATTGGTCTTGCCAATCTCGCGCTCGAATTCATTTTGCATGCGGTCGAGCGCGGCAATGACGCGCAGGGCGCAATGCTTGCCGTGCGGCTTGAGGGAAAGCAGGAAGGCGCGCGCATCTTGTGGGTCGATTTTGCGCTGCAGGAGCCCTTTGGCCTCAAGCGATGAGATGCAGTGGCTGAGGTTGCCGCGGGTGGTCGAGAAGGTTTCGGCCAGCTGAGAGGGCTTGACCGGCCGCGGCGCCTCGAAAAAGAGAGATGCAAGGACGAGAGCTTCGAGGAAGCCGAGGCTGTCGGCAGCGAGGACGCGCGAAGCGAGCGCTTCAAAGCGGCGCGCTGCGCGGTTGACAGCAAACATGGGGCTCTCGCGAAGAAAGGCGTCGATGCGCATGGTAATTTGAGTTAGTTTAGCACTTCAACTATTCATGATGATACGAAATCGTTCTTGCGCGATGCGGCCTCGGACGGCGATGCTCTAAAGCGTCTCCATAGTTCAACTGCACTTGAGACTGAGCGAACGAATGCGCCCATCGCAACCGATTTACCTTCGACGAGCTGTGTGGCTTCTGCTGCTAGTGGGAACCATGCGAGCAGGGAACGCACAAAGTGCTCCGCTGGCGCCGGCAATGAAGGGGAACTCGGAGACAATGGTGGTGCTTGGCACGGCGACGCCGGTGCCTCTGGCTGAATCACAACGTTCCGTAGAGATTTTGCCCGTGAAGGGTCAATCGCTGGCCGCAGAATCGCCACAAGATTTCTTGCGCGCAGACTCGTCGGTGTTCCTCCAGGAGCGTGGTGCGGGCGGGGGACAGGGAGACCTGGTGTTGCGCGGCGGCAGCTTTGAGCAAACGCTGGTGCTGCTGAACGGTTTCCGGATCAACGATGCGCAGACCTCGCACCACAATCTCGACTTACCCATTCCTTTGGAAGCCATGGATTCGATTCAGGTGCTGGAAGGCGCGGGCTCAACTTTGCATGGCGTAGACGCGCTGAGTGGGGTGGTAGATTTTTTGACCGCGGCACCGGACCACGATTCGATATTCTTGCGCGGCGGTGAGGGAAGCTTCGAGTCGAATGAAGAGACGCTGATGGCCGGAGCGACGCACAAACGCTTGAGCGGGCGTGTGACCGGGGAGCGAAATTTTTCGACGGGATTCATGACGGATCGCGACTATCGCAACGAAGATGCGTCTGCTGAGGGCTGGAGCGCTTCGCGTCTCGGAGTTTCGGACGTGCTCTTTGCGGGTAGTGATCGCTCGTTCGGGGCGAATCAATTTTACGGAAATTTCCCTTCATGGGAGCGGACGAAGGGATGGTTCGCGTCGGCAAGGCAGGAACTGGGCAGCCAAACGCAGGCGGCATTTGCCTACCGGCGGCACACGGACGATTTTGTGCTGATCCGCGACGATCCGGGGATTTACGAAAACAACCATATCGATGGATCGTGGCAGGCCTCGCTGAGGCGAACCGAAAATCTTCCTGCCGACGCGCTGGTGCTTATGGGGTTGGAGGAAGACGGCGACAGCATTCAAAGCTACAACTTCTCCGGCGGTGTGCGCACATTTGCCCTCGGTATACACGCACGCAATCGAGGCGCGGGATATGTGGACGTGGATCTGCGGCCAGCGAAGAAACGCTGGAGCTTGTCGGCGGGAGCGCGGGAGGAGATTTTTTCTGGAGGAGCGCAGGCGGTATTTTCTCCCGAGCTGGCAGGGAGTTTCCGAGTGGCAAACAGCCTGAAGCTGCGCGCGACCGGCGGATATGGATTCAGGATCCCGACGTACACCGATCTATATTACTCCGATCCGTCGACGCAGGGCAACGCGAACCTGAAACCGGAATCGGCGTGGACCGGTGATGGGGGCGCTGACTGGACGCCTTCGCCGAAGGTCATGTTTTCGGCGACAGGATTCTATTCTCAACAGCACGAAACGATTGACTATGTGAAGAGCGCGACGCTGGCGAATCTTTATCTTCCCGCGGGTTGCCCGGCGAACATCTGGTGCGCGGACAACCTGAACGGGCTGCATTTTGCCGGAGTGGAGACGAGTCTGACATGGATTCCGAATTCACGGCAGACGGTGAGGGTGGAGTGGACTGCTTTGCACGGAGCGCAGACTGCACTGCACGGGCTCGAATCAGAGTATGTGTTCAATTATCCCGTGGAGAATATTCACGCGTCCTGGACCTGGGCGATGGGGCACGAGATCGTTTTCACCAATAGCTTGCAGCTTGCGCAGAGGTATCAACAGACAGTCTATCCAGTGTGGAATGCCGAACTCACTCGAGATAGTTGGAAGATTCGGCCGTATCTGCGGGGCACGAATCTTGGCAACACCGGTTACCAGGAAATCACCGGGGTGAATATGCCGCCGCGAGGAATCATGGGCGGGGTTGCGATTCAGCTGGGTCGATAGCGATTCGCCGGGTTGGCAGATCAAGCGAGATTCTTTTTGAGAAATGCAAGCGAGCGCTGGTGCGCTTCCTGGGCGGCAGCGGGGTTGTAGCTGGGGCGAGGCTCGCAGTTGAAGGCATGGCCGGCGTCGTACCAGAAGATCTCCACTTCAGCATGCGCGGAGTGAACTTTGTCGACTTCCGACGCCGGGATGTGCGTATCCTGTTTGCCGAAGTGAAGCATGACTGGACAGTGGGGCTTCTCTGTTGCGTAGTTGCCGATGCGCCCGCCATAATACCCAACGGCGGCGGAAGGGTGGAGGCGTGTGGCGGAAAGCCATGCGATCGTGCCTCCGAGGCAGTAACCAATGACGCCGACTTTCTTGTGCGTCGCGCCAGCGGCGAAATCAATTGTTGCGGCGACGTCGAGGATCGCTTTGTCCACATCGAATTTCGGAAAAAGGCTCATCGCGGTTTTCATGCTTTCAGGATCGTAGCCGAGATCAATCCCAGGACTAATGCGGTCAAAGAGCGCGGGGGCGATGGCGAGGAAACCCTCGCGCGCCCAACCGTCGGTGACTGAGCGAATGTGGGCATTGACGCCGAAGATCTCCTGGATGACGACTAGCGCGGCCACTGGTTCGGCCACGGGACGGGCGACATACGCGCTAAATGAATGCCCGTCGGCAGCGCTCAGAGTTACATGCTCACTCATGGGTGAATCTCCTCTTGGGCGAAACCGGACCATGGTCTTGCGGTCACGACTTCAGTATCAACGCCGTGAGGGCGAGGATCAAGCGGTGCTGGAAGGCCCAGTGTTCGGCGGTCCCATCAATTAGTTGATGTGCGACGGAAGCTGGGGCGGCTTGCGCGGACCGAGCTCTTCGCGCACGAGTGTGAGGCCGAGGAGAAGGCGCTCAAAACTATCGGAGAGACGAGCGAAGAGCGGCGCTTCCTGTTCATATTCGAAGAGATTGAACTGGCTGACGATGAAGTAGCTTTCCTTGCCGGCGCGAATGAGTTCTTCGATGGTGGGCTGTTGGCGACGGAGACGGCGACTGGAAGCAGTGACCTGCGGGTACATGCCGGCGACGAAGAGAGCATAATCGCCGATGTATTTGCGCAACGCACGCTCGGCATCGAAAGACGGGGCAGAGCCATGGATGGGGTCCGCGGCGCGCTTCATCGCTTCGAGCTGCTCGACGGGGCGGCCATTCGAGTCGCGGATGCTATAGAGCTTGTCGGACTGAGAGAACTCGCAGAGGATACGCGCGACGTAGGCGGTTAAATCGGGATCGTGCAGACCGAGTTTGCCTTCATAACTATTGCGGACGATTTGCTGGAAGAAGGGTTCGAGCGGATGAGGCTGGGCCTGCATACACACCTCCCAAACAAGAAGACGCGGTGAAGCGGTCTACCGTTGCCTAAGTGGCTCTAGCGCGAGCAACCGGGCTAGCTCCCGAGGATGTGGCCGTTCCTATGCGTGCTGCGCTGGGAAGGTGGCCACGGCCAATTTACGAAACGTTAACACTGAGATTATCGGAAGAGTGGCGTTTGGCAAGAGCGTTAGCTAACTTTGTTGGCAGAGAGGCGGTGCGATTGCGAAAGGCGCATCGAACGCAATGACAGGCTCGAAAGGCTCGATCCGTTAGCGGTGACGACGGAAGAGTGGCTCGGCAGCGAGACCAACCAGAGCATAGGTGGCCGCGTTCATGATGGCAACCGCGTAATAGGTGAGCGGGATCGTAGGAGCGATGAACGAGGCGGGCACTGTGATTGCGAACGCCATCCAGCGCCCGTAGTTGAACAGCGGAAAAGTGAGCATCCCAAATATGACCCAGAGGCAGGTGATGTTAAACCCGATCAGCGCCCAAAGGCAGATCCGCTTCTTCATGGTTGCACCAAAATTCTCACACGACCCAATCGCTATTTCTATCATTGCGCCAACACTGAACCATAACGGTCAGACTGTGGCCGGCGCGCGCGATTCAAGCTCGGCAAGGCGCTTGGCGAGGAGCGATTCGAGCTTGACCATGGCAGCGGTAAAGCCTTCGATTCCTTCGGTGAGTTTGTCGCTGGCCATGCGATCAGCCGCATGCATGCGGTCAAAGGTGGCCTTGTCGACGTCGAGTTTTTCGATGGCCATGTTTTTGGCGTTCGACGGATCGAGCTTGCGCGGAAGATCGCCCTGCGTCGATTCGAGCTCGGCTAGAAACTGCGGTGAAATGGTGAGCAGATCACAACCAGCGAGCTCGCGGATTTCGCCAATGTTGCGAAAGCTGGCGCCCATGATGACGGTCTTGTACCCGAATTTCTTGAAGTAGTTGTAGATGCGCGTGACCGATTGCACTCCGGGATCGTCAGCGCCCTGAAAATCTTTGCCTGTATCTTTTTTGTACCAGTCGAGGATGCGGCCGACGAAGGGCGAGATGAGGGTGACGCCGGCATCGGCAGCGGCGACGGCCTGATGCAATCCGAAGAGCAGCGTCATGTTGCAATGGATGCCCTCTTTCTCGAGAACCTCCGCGGCGCGAAAGCCTTCCCAAGTGGAAGCAAGCTTGATGAGAACGCGTTCGCGACCGATGCCTTCGTTGCGGTACATCTCGATGATGTCGCGGGCGACTTCAATGCTCTTCGCAGTGTCGTAAGAGAGGCGCGCATCGACTTCAGTGGAGACGCGACCGGGAATGATGCCAAGAATCTTTTTGCCGAAGGCCACGGCCAGCCGTTTGAATGCGAGGTTGGCCACATCTTTGTCGCTCGCGCTGTCGCCCAATTCCTTATGCGCCTCTGTCAGCACGCCGTCGACGATGGGCTGATATTGCGGCATCTGCGCCACTGCTGTGATGAGGGAGGGGTTGGTGGTGGCGTCCTGAGGATGAAATTTTTCCATTGCTTCGAGGTCGCCGGTGTCGGCGACAACGACGGTCATTTTGCGCAATTGCTCAAGAAGATTGGGCATGAATTCCTCCAGCGGGGAAGCGGGGATTCGAATCGTTTCCTACGGCACCAGTGTACCCCTTCTTCTTTAAGATGCGCTGAATCCGGGGTAGGTGCGCGCAAGCGAGCTACTCTGTTTCGACTGTGTTTACAAGGACACCGAGGCGAGGGATCGAGACTTCGACGCGGTCGCCGGCAGAAAGCGGGGCGATGCCCGAGGGCGTTCCCGTGAGCAACAGGTCTCCTGGCTCGAGCGTGAAGATGGACGTGATGAAGGCGAGGAGCTCGGGGAGCGAAAAGATAAAGTCGAGCGTGTTGCCCTGTTGGCGGCGCTCGCCGTTCACATGCGTCTCAAGGTCAAGTCCGGTATCGAGATCGAGCTCATCGCTGACGATGGGGCCAACGGGACAAAATGTGTCGAATCCCTTGGCGCGCGTCCATTGGTCGTCTTTGTTTTGGAGGTCGCGAGCGGTAACGTCGTTGGCGAGAGTGAAGCCGCGCACGACATCGCGCCAATTGGAATCCGGCTTGAGGTTGCGGGTACGGCGGCCGATGACGACGGCGAGCTCACCTTCAAAGTCGACGCGCTGAGAGATGGCAGGCATGCGGATGACGCCGCCTGGAGCGAGGAGCGATGAGGGGGGCTTAAAAAAAATCAAGGGTTCGGTCGGCATTTCGTTGCCGAGCTCGCGGACATGCGCACGATAGTTGCGGCCGACGCAGACAATCTTGGATGGCGTGACAGGCGGAAGGAGCTGCACGGCTGAGAGCGGCATGGGGGCGAACGAGGGCACCGGGCCGACGCCCTGCAATTTGAAGGCAAGATCTTCGGCGGGCGCGGGAGCGGAGCCTGTGATCCACAACTCGCCGTTGCGATCTTCGACCGTGCCGTAGCGCGTGAGGCCATTCATCAAGAAGCGGCAAAACTTCATCCGTAACCTTTCCTTTGCGGGGCCTATCGAAAGACCAGTGTTTATTCTCCAGCATGCAACGGCCGAGAATAAAGCCGACCGGGTGGGGGGCCCCCCTCCCCCCATGTTTTGGGGGTTAAATCGTTTGTTCTGAGTCGCTTATACCCTCGATCATTGGCCGTAACTCTCTGATTCCAAAAGAGTTGAAGTCTAAAATATCTGGAATCAGCGGGTTAGCGGAACAGGAAACTGTAAAAACAGAAGTCAGCCAACCACTGCCGGAAAAATGAAAAAAAACACCAGAAAACGAACCGCACGTTTGGCGGCTGAATTTCGATTTGGAACCAGTATGCGCCAACGGCACTTAATTATCGGCAAACTTCGCAAAAACAGAGATCGGAGATAAGAGGAAAAGGGCTTAGGCGAGGGGAAAGGAATTATTTTTGGCGGGGGGTCTTGACAGTTCTAAGGAGGGCGGCTGCGGCCACCTCCGCGCATTTCAGGTTCTGTGCTGTTCAAGTTTTGTAGGGGTGCACCCTAAAGCGCGGGGACGGTGTCTGAGGCTTCGGGGGAGCGCGGGCTTTCGCGGCCGTCCCGATCGACGGCGGTGACGGCATAGATATAGATATGGCCGGGCTGGACGCTGGAGTCATGATAGCCAGGGCCGACGACGGGCTGCGCGGAGACTCGCTGCCAATTCGTGGTCGCACCCGCTGCGTCTTTTTCAGCGCGATAAACGATATAGCCCGCAAGGTCGGTTTCGGTATTAGGCAGCCAACTGAGATCGATGGCGGGGGCGGCGCCGTTTTCGCCGGCAGTCGCGACGGCTTCAAGTCCCTTGGGTGCGGCCGGCGGAAATACATCGATGGCGTCGATCTGAACTGGTGGCGAAAGTGGTCCGGCAAGTTCGAGAGCTGAGCCGCCGATGGCGACACGGGTGACTCGCTGGGCGCGATATTCGTAGGACGCTCCAAAGCGGATGTCGCTGTCGAGTGCGCGATCGGATTGAGCCGAGGGTTGAACAATGAGCGTTTGCTCGAGTGGCTCAGGCGCCTGAGCCAACGGGCTCTGGCCCGATTTCTTCGCAGGCGGCGTTAGGAGGCGGCGCACAAGCCGAACGGCGACGGGTGAGGATTCGGATGGAGCGGGCGACCAGCGCAGGAGCACACCGTTTTTGCGTATCTCCGCAGAGAAGTCTTCGACGGGCGGAGGCGCCTGACCGGCAAGGATCTTTGCGCCGTTGGAGAGGCCGGCGGAACGGTTCTTGCGATTGTCGAGCTCGACGAAGTAGGTGAGCACGCGAGGAGAGCCGCCGGAAAGCCCGGTTGAAAGCGTGTCGTTAAAAGTAGCTGCGGAGCCGGGAGCGAATTGCTGCGTTGCGGCGACTGAACAATGCGCTGCACTGGCTTCATTGCGGCAAATTTGGACGATGATGTTGCCTTTGAGCAGGACCTTGTCGGTGGTCTTCGTGGGCATGGTCCAGCTGAGTGCGACATAGCTGCCGGTGCGCACCGCAGAAAGATTCATGACGGGAGCGGGAAGATTGAGCGAGGGAGGAAGGGGCGCGCCCGGCATTCCGCAGCTGGTGAGGGCCAAGAGCGCGAATCCGACAGAAGATTTCATCGCCTGCTGCACACAGGTTCCCACCCTTTCGCCAAAAGGGCGAAAGGATGGGGCATCCGGAAGAATCAGTGTGCCGGCATCGCTCCCAGCCCGTTGATGCGCACGCGGATTGCGAACTGATTGCATTGCGCTTTCAGTCTAACGGAGCGCGGGGGTGAGCGCGGCGAAGGAGGAAAGGGTCACTGGATTGGTGCTCGACGTGGAATGAGATTGACTGAGCAACGAGCGCTTGGGAAGATTGTGGGGCAGGCCATCATATATAGGATGCGGAGCCAGCGCGCATCCGGATTGCGGGACCGGAGAGACAAAACCAGCCGTGAGAAGTTGACGCGCAGGCCGAACAACGAAAGAGGGAAACGAGTGTCATTTTTTCGGGAATATCTGAAGGACAACAAGGTTTTGCACGACCCCAGGTTCGATGAGACCGATGAGGACTTTCTGGTGCAGGCTCTTTTGCAGGCACGGATGAATCGTTCGAAGGGAAATATTGTGATTAAGACCGGATTTTTCGGCAAACGGGATTTGGAGCAAGAGCTGAAGACGCAGAAGGGGAAGGACGCCCTGCACTTTGTTGCATCGTTTCTTTGTTACATGGTTGCGACGCCGATCTCGTATGGAAAAGAGATGGAAAGGTTCAAGGCATACTTTACTCCGGGCTTTGCGAGCGACAATTCAAAGCATGAGCAATTGAGACAGGGTCTGCGCCAGAGCTATTTCGACGCAAGTCCGGAGAGCCTGGAGACGACCGATACGGTGGACGTGCTGTTCGATGTTGCGGAGATGAAGGCGAAAAAGGCGTAGGGATAATTTGGGAGAGGCTGCCGGTGGCTAGGCTGACCAAAAGCAACCGCAGATCGCCATTCGACTCGTTCGCTGAGAGCGAACTCGCTCAGGGCAGGCTTTCGCCTTCGCACGCGCAAGAAACCGCGCCTGCTTCGCTCAGGATGACAAGTAAAGTTGTGTAAATCAGAGCTTGCGCAGGTTAGCGAACTTTTCCATCAGCTTCTTCATCCCGTGATGGGCGAAAAGCACGGTGAGTTTAGCGTCTTCGCCATCCCCTTCACGCTGTAGCACGGTTCCCTCGCCGTATTTTGCGTGCATCACGCGCTGGCCTTTCCTGAGGCCGGAAGCGCCGGTGGTTTCCGGAATGTTCATTGCCGGACGTGCGTCCCTCGCCGGTCTCAAATTCGAGACCGGGGGCACCCGCTGTGCGACCGAGCCGGGGCGAGCTGCGACAGCTTTACCGCCAAAGAAGCGGGCGATGTTGCTCTCCGACGCTCCCGGCGGCGCTCCCGCGCTTTGGCCCTTTGGACGAGGGCTGTGAGTGGGCGAGAGGTTGGACGCGGAGGCGTGGGGAATTTCCTGGCTCTCGTCTTCATAGTTGAAGTGGGCGCGTTCCGGGGCTCCGGTGTTGCCAAAGCGGCGATTGGATCCGTACGAGTAGGCGGGAGTGGACCAGGCCGGGCGAGAGCTGCCGAGATTTTCGATCAGCGGCGGAGGAACTTCTTCGAGGAAACGCGAAGGGACGCTGGCCTCAGGCACGTCGGCGCCATAGCGGCGGCGGTAATGAGCGCGGGTGAGGATGAGCGTGTCCATGGCGCGCGTCATTCCGACGTAACAGAGGCGGCGTTCTTCTTCAAGCTCTTCAGGGCTGGAGAGGGTGCGCGAATGCGGGAAGAGTCCTTCCTCGAGACCGGCGAGAAAGACGAGCGGGAACTCGAGGCCCTTGGCTGCGTGCAGAGTCATGAGCGTGACGCGGGAGTTGGGATCGAACTGGTCGGTGTCTGCTGCGAGAGCGGCGTGGTCGAGGAATTCGGCGAGCGTTTCGCCGCGTTCTTCGGCATCGTGTGCGGCGTTGGCCAGTTCCTTCAAGTTTTCAATCCGGCTGAAAGCCTCGGGAGTGCCTTCGGTTTCAAGAGCCTTGATGTAGCCGGTACGGTCGATGATGAAGCGGATGAGCTCGGGGAGGGTGGCCGAGTCGCCGGGAGAGCGAAAACCCGAGGCTTCTTTTAAAACTGGTTCTTCGTCAGCTAATTCTTCGTTCCCAGGTCTCAAAATCGAGACCTGGGGCACCCCCGAGAAATGCGATGAGTTGAGCAGCTGAAGCTGGTTCTCGTCGGCGATGGGAATGGGCGCATCGGCCAGTGCTTCCGCTCCAAAGCCAAAGCCCGTGTCACCTTCGGATGCTTGCGATTCGGCAACGTCGGCGGCGAGCTTGCCGGCAAAGTCCGGATCCAACATGGCCTGTGCGTCGAGAACAAGCTGGCGGAAAGATT
>DASXFF010000019.1:0-14650 GCA_036489735.1 Occallatibacter sp.
CGCGGGCTTCGCATGTGGTTGCCCATTTCTCATGCTTTTGGTACGGTATGGAGGCTCGTAAATGCAGCGGATTACCGCTTATCGAACTGGCTGGCCGGGAATGCTTGCCGGTGCGCGCGAATGTGAGTGGATCTCTATTTCATTGAGAATTTCCTGGTTCAGAATATCCTTCAAATCGGCGCTCAATTGCGTCGCCCTGGCTTCACTGTTCGCCACGTGGTTGATGGCCGGTGCGGCGCAGGACAAATCCGCGATTCGGTTTGTGAATCGTCAGAAGGCATCGGGCATTCAATTTGTTCTGGACAATTCGCCCACTGAAGACAAGCCGGTGATTGACAGTGTGCTCGGCGGCGTTGCACTTCTGGACTATGACAACGATGGATATCTCGATATCTTCCTGACCAATGGCGCCACGATACCTGGCTTGGTCAAGGACGGCCCGCGTTTTTATAACCGCCTCTATCACAACAATCACGATGGCACATTCACCGATGTTACCGATCATGCCGGCGTTCGCGGAGAAGGATACAGCATGGGCGCTGCCGCCGCCGACTATGACAACGATGGCCGCACGGATTTGTATGTTACCGGCGTAAACCGCAATTTTCTTTACCACAACAATGGCGATGGAACGTTTACCGATGTGACCGAGCATGCGGGTGTCACCGCGATCACTGCCGCCGGCAAGAAGATGTGGTCGGTCTCGGCTGCGTGGGTTGATTACGACAATGACGGGCGGCTCGATCTTTTTGTAGACAGCTACCTGGATTGGACGCCGGAAAACAACAAAGTTTGCGGACCACCCGGAAGACGCTTGTCGTGCCACCCCAATCTCTATGATGGGCAGGCGAGCTTTCTCTACCACAACAATGGCGACGGCACATTCACGGATGTATCGGCCAAGATGGGAATCTCTGAGCATATAGGCAAGGGGATGGGGATCGCGATCGCGGACTTTAATGGCGACGGCTGGATGGACATCTTCGTCGCCAATGACAAGGTGGCCAATTTTCTGTTCAAAAATCGAGGGGGCGGCAGAGGATTCGACGAGGTGGGTGTGGAGTCGTTTGTCGCGTATAACGACGATGGACTATCGATCTCAAATATGGGCGCAGATTTCAGGAATTGGAATAACGATGGGCTCCCCGGCCTTTTTGTGACCGCACTGCGCGGGGAGACGTTTCCGCTTCTTCGCAACGAGGGCAATGGTTTCTTTACTTCAGATGATTACAAGGCGGGAATCGGATTCCAGAGCATGCGGATGAGTGGCTGGGGCGCCGGCATTTATGACTTCGACAATGATGGGTTCAAGGACTTGTTCACCGCGAATTCCCAGGTGAACGAACTCCCGGATCCTGAGCCCGAGCAGCAATACAAGGAAGCCAACGCGGTATTCCACAATCTGCGAAATGGCACGTTCAAAGACGTGAGCGGCGAAGCGGGACCGGATATGAAGGTTCTTGCGGCACATCGAGGCGCTGCATTCGGCGATCTGAACAACGACGGCAAAGTAGATGTTGTCGTCTCCGTGATCGGCGATCATCCAGAGTTGCTCTACAACATTTCGCCCGGGCACAATCATTGGATATCGATTCAGACCGTTGGCGTGAAAAGTAACCGCGATGGGATCGGCACGCGGATCAAGATTGTCGGCGAATCGGGACTGGTTCAGTACAATCACGTTACGACAGCCGGAAGTTACGCCAGTTCCAACGACAAGAGGGTTCTGTTCGGGGTGGGCAACGACGCCGCTATCAAAGAGATTGAGCTGCGCTGGCCATCAGGAAAAGTCCAGACGCTGCACAATGTGAAAGCGGATCAGATGCTGAAGATCACGGAAGAGTAATCCATGAAGACCTTTCTCATCTTGCTCGTGATAATGGCTTGCAGTCCCTGGTCTGCATTTGCCGAACCCTGCGCGGGAATTGAAGCCGAGCTTACTTCCGTAGCAAAGCAGCTGTCGCACGGCGATACTTTGGGAGCGGAAAAGACACTGGTTCCGTTGGAAGCGGCCCATCCGGATTGCGAACTATTGGTTCTTGACCGGGCCCGCATACAAGCTGCGAAGAGTGAGGATGGGGCAGACAAGACATTCGTGAGATATACCGTGCTGAAGCCGCGGGATGCGCAAGGTTGGGCATACTTGGCACGGTATCTGATTGCGCAGGGTGAGTATCAGCGGGCGGATTCCTCTGCAAGCCTGGCCATGGACTGCGACCCAAATGATCCTACTGCCATGGCGGTTCAGGGGCAGATCCTGGACATGAAAAGGCATTCGCAGGATGGGGTCGCATTGCTCGAAAAAGCAATTCACTTGGACCCCGACGATGCGGAAGCGAGATTTGATCTAGGCAGCATTGAGGATCGCCTCAAGCATCCCAAACAGGCGGTCGAGTACTTTACCGGTGCTGTCGCGATCAACCCTTCGGACGCGCGCGCATGGGACTACCTTGCTCTCGATCTGGAACCGCTCGGCGAAATCGATCGTGCTCAACAGGCATACTTGCGCGCCCTGGCAGTGAATCGGGCAGGGGCGTACTTTGATGCATTCCTGCCCTATAACTATGGGCGATTCCTGATGAAGCTCAATCAGCTTTCCGCGAGCAAGGAGCAGTTGGATCGGGCAGTCGTGCTGACGCCGCAAGCGAGAGCAGCGTGGTACGAGCGCGCGCGGCTGGATGTGCGGATGAGCGACTTGCAGAAGGCTCGCAGCGATGCCGAGAAAGCAGCCGGTCTCGCCGATCCGCAGGGAATAATTGCAGACCTGCAGATCTACATTCTCCTGGAGCAAATCTACAGCCGTCTCGGCGAGACGGAACTGGCGCGCAAATATGCTGAGCTTGGCCGCGTCACTCCGTCGCCGGTGCGAACAGTTTCGATCGCACCCGATCAATAGATGACACAGTTTGTGAAGACCAATCCATTGTTTAAATCTTCGTGATTGATCGCAGCCTGAATGGCGATCAGTCCCTCGGCGCTTTCGCTTGCCGTCATTCATTTGTGGGCTATAGCGCTCATTTGTGCGTCAAAGCGCCGGGGAAAATGGGTTAAGCGCCAGACTACCGTAAGAAACGGTGCCTTACTTGCCAAGTGACAGGGCCGAGTCTACATTTCAACCAGGCAGCTAAGAGGATTCCCTTTGAAGAATGGTACGTCGCGGCGGGATTTTGTAAAGGCGGCAGTGGCGGCGTCAATCGCCGGAGTTTCAGCGCCGGCATCGGAGGCCGTCAGGACTCCCGCGTTGCCGGCATCGAAGGAAATCAAAAGTAGTTTGCCGGCCAAACCCGCAACAGCGGACGAGATTGGATTTCCCCGCATTCACAGCGGCCGTCAGCTTGCCCGCATTTCTTGCCCGCTTGGCGGCATCGGGACTGGCGGAATTGGCCTGGGCGGGCGCGGCAATCTGCAAGACTGGGAGATATTCAATCGTCCGGATATCGGAAACTCGCTCGAGTATTCATTTCCGAGCATGTGGGTCGGTTCTTCCGGCGCGGAGCCTTACAGCGTCGTTCTCGAGCGACGGTTGCTGCCGCCTTACGATGTCAAGATGGACGGGCTGAGTTCTGCGAACGCTCCAGGATTGCCGCGATTTGCTGAAGCGAAGTTCTTCGGTTCCTTTCCAATTTCGCGTATCGAATTCGAGGATAATGATTGCCCGGTCAGTGTTGCACTGGAGGCGTTCTCGCCCTTTGAGCCCCTCGATGCGGATGCGGCTGGGCTGCCGTGTGCTGTGCTGGACTACGAGATTCGCAACCCCGGCTCGGGCTCGGGCTCGGTTGACGTTGTCGTAGCGTGGTCAATGACAAACCCGGTTGGTGGATCGAACAGCCGGAAAAACGATGCTCGCGTGGCAAGCGGAATCAAGGGCCTTTTCATGACGGACCCTTCGCTGGCCGGCGACGACCCGATGCAAGGTTCATTTGTGCTAGCCGCAATGCCCGCAAGCGGCAGTTCGGTCGAAGTGCTGACCGGATGGCGCGGTGGAAGCATCTGGCGCGTGGGGCCGCAGCACTTCTGGTTCGATGAGTTTTCAAATACCGGAAGCCTGGGCACGGTGCAGGAGCCATCGTCATCGGTTGGTTCGGTATCGATCCGGCGAACCATCCCTGCCGGTGTCTCATGCTCGTTTCGCTTTTTGCTGGCATGGCATTTTCCCAATCGTACGCACACTCGATGCGGATGGGACGTGGCGCCGGGAGCTGCCGACTCCATGCTGGGCAATTACTACTGCACGCGCTTCAAAGATGCATGGGCCGTGGCCGAATACGTCTCCGAGAATATTGGCAAGCTGGAGAAGGGAACGCGCGGATTTGTGGAAGCGCTGAAGAACTCCACGTTGCCGGGCGAGGTAAAAGACGCAGCCGCTTCCAACCTCAGCACGCTGGTTTCAAATACAAGCTTCCGGATTGCCGACGGCAGCTTCCAGGGATTTGAGGGATGCGACGACAAACATGGCTCCGGCTTTGGCACCTGTACTCATGTTTGGAATTACGAAGTCGCAACACAGTTTCTATTTCCGACACTGGCGCGCTCCATGCGCGAAACAAGCTTTGGCGCCGCTACCGATGCCGAAGGACATATGGATTTTCGCCACTATGTTCCGGCCAGTACTCAACGCTGGGGCGCGGCGGCGGCAGATGGCCAGATGGGGCAGATCGTCAAGCTCTACTTTGATTGGATTAGTCTCGGCGACGATGACTGGTTGCGGAAGCAGTGGCCCGCGGCCAGGCGCGCTCTTGCCTATGCATGGCGGCCCGGCGGGTGGGACGAGCGAAAATTCGGCGTGATGAATGGTGTGCAGCACAACACCTATGACATCGAGTTGTACGGCCCGAATCCGATGTGTTCCAGTTGGTATCTCGCCGCGCTGCGCGCCGCGGAACGAATGGCCGAAGCCATGAGTGACGAGGATCTGGCCGGCAACTGCAGGCAGATGTTCGAGCAGGGAAGCCGCTGGATCGACGCCAATCTTTTTAATGGAGAGTATTACATTCAAAAAATTCGTGGCATACCTGCCGACAAGATCGCCAGCGGATTGCGGATCGGCGTAGGCGCCAAGGATACGATACACCCGGAGTTTCAGATTGGCGATGGATGCCTGGTGGACCAGTTGGTGGGGCAGTATATGGCCACTGTCGCGGGCCTTGGCGACCTTCTCGACCCGGCGCACATCCGCAAGACGCTTGCTTCGATCTACCGCTACAACTACAAGCGGAGCCTCATGCGTCATGCGTCGGTGCAGCGTGTCTATGCACTGAACGACGAAGCCGCTCTGGTGATCTGCGATTTTACGAAGGGCACGCGGCCCGAGGTGCCAATGCCTTATTACGCAGAAGTCATGACCGGTTTCGAGTACTCTGCCGCAATGTTGATGCTCTCGCACGGCATGGTCGCCGAGGGAGTCGAATGCATTGGTAATATTCGCAGGCGCTATGACGGCGAGAAGGCAAATCCATATAACGAGGCTGAGGCGGGACGGCATTACGCCCGCGCCATGGCGAGTTGGGCCGCGATTCCTGTGCTCTCCGGATTCCGCTACGACGCAAGAGCGCGCCGCATGGACCTTGCGCCGGTAATCAACGCTAACGCCTTCCGATGTTTCTGGTCGGCTCCCTGTGCATGGGGAAATTTTGAACTGATCCCGCAAAAACTCACACTGACAACCGCCGCCGGCGCGGTCTCACTTAAGGAGTTGTCGATTGCGCCATTCCGCGTTTCTGATCACGGCAAGCTGAAGGTGATCTGCGCCGGCCGCGAGGTCGAGCATAGCGCTTCAACTCAAGCGGACGGAGTGCGGCTTAAGTTTTCTTCGGATGTTGAAGTCAATGAGGCGAAGCCGCTGCTGGTGCAAGGATGAATCTGCAATCTTCGATTGACGTGGGCTACCAGAAATAAGTCGCCACTACATGCGGCGGACCGGGAATCGAATCGGTGACGGTGGTCTGCACAACGATTTGCATGTTCTTCTTGTACCAATCAGGCGGAGCCGAGCGAAGACCTTCGTCAAGATACTTCGGCGTGGAAACAAATTCGCCCGCGGTCTGCGTACCGGCTGTCCCTAGCCCCGCCAGCGCAACAAAGAACTGGCCCGTTTTAGAATCAATAAGCCTGGTGACGATGGCGTAGTCCGTGATGTAACCCTTCGGTCCAATCTCAGCATTCCACAGCCGCCCCGACGGAACCTGCTCCTGAATGCCTACTGTATAAATCGGCACAAAGTGAAGATTGGAAGTCATCTGCATTGTCCAACGATTGTTGAAAGCTCCGCCAACCACAGTCGGTGAGTTGCGAAGGTCCTCGAACGAATAGGTGTTGCCTATCCGTACCTGGCTCGGTTTCCCCATACGGGTGAGCAGGGTTGAGATTCGCACCGCGAGATCGACATCTCCGCTCGCGACCCCATAGCCGGGAAGAATCTCTATATCTTTCCAGGAGATCTTTTCGTTCGCGTCCAACGGAAGCACATCGTTCTCGCGTTCCACTTCTGTCTGGAACGTACCGGGGTGTGTCTGAGAGTACTTGTTAAACAATTCGGGCGTAGGCCGATAGGCAACAGGCTTGGCCAGGCATATAAGCACTGGTTGGGAGGAATTGGAGATCGGGGCCCAGAATTTGTCTATGGTTGATTGCGGTTGGTTGTGGCTGCGCAATGCGAACGGAATACTCACGCCCGCCGCTAACAGGCAGATACAGCAAATGGCAATTATCCAGAACCGAAGCCGGAACTTACCCGGCGCCTCGTTCACGGGAACCGGCTTCATATCTGCCGGCTCTTCTGGAATGATCGTCGCAGCCGGGAGCGCGGCAGGAATCTCGACTGCCACTTCCGTTACGCCCCAGCGGAATTCTGGGACATACGAGCCGACCGGTATTTCGATGTGAACGGGCAAGTCGCCCAAAGCCGAGTGATAATACTGCTCGAGCCTCCTTCTTACTTCGCCTGCCTGTACACGAACAACAGGATCATCACCGGTTGAGTAGTTTGGATCCCGTTTGAAAACCTCGGCACCAATCGTTCGCTCTTTCAGTTCTTCTGTGTGTCCATCGAGACTCTTGAGAATCACGTAGGAGAGAAACTGCTTGCTGCGGCTGCTGGTGCGAAACGGCAGGCTCTTGAGAATATTCTCCATTTCCTGGAGGATCACTTCTCTTCGATCGCGAGTTTCCGGCAATACAAGTCGATCATCCGCAAGGTTTGTATTCCGCACACTCGGCCCCGTCATGGTTGCTGGATTTCCTTGTGAGGATTGTAACAAAGGGTCAGAACGATTGGCTTTCTAATCGAACAGTCCTGACGCCCGCAGCCCTTTGAATCAACTCGCAGATGTTTGAAGCTCGCATCATAGTCCGCGTACTAAACGCTCGCCATTAGAACTCAGTGACGATTATCGCGAAAACCAATACATAAATTATTGCAAATGGAATACCTCGTAGTGTATATCTTGTTCGCGGCCGGATTTTCCCTTTGCGCGGCGCCTTTCGCTGCCAGAGAAATCCTGCACCCATCCAGGAGCAGAGAGAATGAAGCTCTATGACAACAAGGTAAGGTCGCTGAGATTTCTCGGCCGGCTTGTCGCATGCATGGCTTCATTGGGAGTTGCCGTTCAGCTTTGCGGCCAGGATGCCAACAAGCTGACGATCAACTGGGATAAGACGGTTGTGGAATCGAGGTCAACGCCCACATTTCAGATCGTGGTCAATCCGCCTCTGCGTCATGGGGAACCGCTCAGTACCGCGTCTTACCAGGCTGTGAAGGGCATAGGCGCCGATTATGTGCGCTACCAGTTATGGTCGGCTTACCCCAGGCTGGGCGTGGCTGAACTGGAGCCGCCCACGCCGCAGAAGACAAGTTGGGACTTCAGCCTCATCGATCCCATGACCAAAGATTTCCTCAATGCTACGGCTGGCCACCCAACGGTTCTTGAATTCAGCACTATTCCGAACTGGCTCTTTAAGACAGAGAAGCCATCGACGTACCCCGATGATCCCAACAAGGGAATTTGGGATTACTCGCAGGGAACCGAGTTGCGCGATCCGAGCGGAAAAGAGCTCGGCGATTATTTTGCCCGTGTGGCAAGCTGGTACGTTAACGGCGGCTTTACAGACGAAAACGGCGTGCGTCACGAGTCCGGCTACCACTACTCGCTGCCATATTGGGAAGTGCTCAACGAGGCGGAGTTCGAGCATAAAATGACGCCGGAATAGTACACCGAGCGCTATGACGCGATCGTGAGCGCCGTTCACAAAGTTTCCCCGTCAACCAAATTCGTCGGCCTGGCGCTGGCGGTGCCAGCGTACGAGCCGGCCTACTTCGAATATTTCCTCAACCCAAAGAATCACAAGCCCGGCATTCCGCTCGATATGATTTCATATCATTTCTACGCGATGCCTGGCCCGTCCGAGACCATCGAGGATTGGCAATATACTTTTTTCGACCAGGCCGATACCTTCGTGGGCATCGTCCGATACATCGAGTCGATCCGCAAGCGGCTTTCGCCAGCGACCAGGACCGACACCGATGAGTTAGGCTCTATTCTGCCTACCGACAACACGGCGAACGATAACATACCGCCGCCGCGCGCCTATTGGAACCTGGCCGGATCTCTCTACGCCTATCTCTTCATGGAGCTGTCCAAACAGCAGATTGACATTGTCGGCGCGTCCCAACTGGTTGGTTACCCGACCCAGTTTCCCAGCGTCAGCATGATGAACTGGCAGGACAACAAGCCCAATGCGCGCTACTGGGCACTGAAGCTCATCAAGGATAACTTCCATCCCGGAGACAAGCTTGTGGAGACGTCGCTCTCAGGCCGTGACAGCCGAAACGTTGCTCCGCAGGGCTTTCAAACTCCAGCCGGACGCAAGCTATTGCTGGCAAATATGCGCAACATGGCGATCGATATAACGCTGCCGGATGCGGCAAAAGCCAGCGCGCTCACGGTGGATATGCAGACCGGCGAGGGGCCGGCGCGCAAGGTGGAATTGAAGGGAAGCATCCTTCATCTGGAACCGTTCGCAGTGACGGTGGTGAGCTGGTAAGGAGCCCTCAGCAACACGCCAACCCCTTGATTGCGCGTCGCTTACAACTTGCCATAACGGTAAGATACTGTGCAATACTTGCTTCGGCCCTACAGACGGCCTACATTTCGAGCAAATTTCGCACGCGTCTTTCCGAGGCCGGAACTATATCTGGAAAATTGAAATGACTTCGCTCACGTTTCAGCGCTTTGCAAGGGTGTGCTCTGCGATCTTTCTGATCGGCTGTTTAGCAGCTACCGCTCAACACGAGAGTCTTGTCGTCGATCGCGCGGGAACCACGGTCGCTATCGAGCCTTACGCGTCTAATATCGTTCGAGTCACAATCAGCAAGGAGAAAGACCGGGCAACGGCAGCCGCGGGATACGGCTTCATAGCAAGCCCCTCCTCGTCAGGATGGAGGCATGAGAACGAGAGCGGTGACGATTTCTATCGGTCCGATCGCCTGGTTGTTCAGGTTGCGGCGTCCAAGGCGGCGCACTTCAGCGCCAACGATCTGCAGCTGATGAAATTCTTCGACTTTTCAAACGATCCGCAGCAGCACATTACCGTCAGCACGGCCGATGGGAAAATGCTGGTAGATTTGCTTGGCTGGTCAGTGCCGGAACCCGGCGCGCTGAAGGAGACGCACCCGAGAACCGAGCCGTCTGCTCCTGTCAGCGCCACCTTCGCGTCGCCGCTTGACGAGCACTTCTATGGTTTGGGTCAGAATCAGGAAGGATCTCTGGATCATCGCGACCACACGGTCAATTGCTGGCATGATTACGGTGCGCCGGGCGGCGAAAGCGTTTGTGTTCCCTTCATGGTGTCAAGCCGCGGCTATGGTCTGATATGGGATAACCCGTCGAAGACAACCATCCAGGCAGGATTCAACGAACGTACCGGGTGGACGTCCCATGTCGGCGATCGAATCTCATTTTTCGTGATCGCCGGCAACAACACGGACGAGATTTATTCGGGTTATCGGATGCTGACAGGTCCAACTCCCATGTTGCCCAAGGCTGCGTATGGATTTATGCAAAGCAAGCAGCGTTACGATTCGCAGGCGGAAATCCTAGCGGTGGCGAAAGGCTATCGCGAACGGCACCTCCCGGCGGATTACATCGTTGTCGACTTCCTCTATTACACAAAAATGGGCCAGATGGATATGGATCCTAACAAGTGGCCTGATCCAGAAGCAATGAACCGCCAGCTTCACGACATGGGTTTCAAATCGATGATCAGCGTCTGGCCTCACTTCGCCAGGGAATCGCGATTCCACGACATGATCGAGAAGAAGGGCTGGTTTGTGAATGACGCGGATGGAACGCCGACCAACGGCAGGCACGTGGATCGAGTGGGCCCCAACCTGGACACCACCAATCCGGACGCCGCAAAATGGTTTTGGAGTGTGATTCGAGACAACTACGTCAAGAAAGGCTTTGACGCTGTCTGGCTCGATGAGACGGAGCCTGACACGCCGCCGGACAACAGCTACTTTTCCGTCGGCCCCGGCCAGGCCTATTACAATGTTTATCCGCTGTTCCATACTGCGTCTGTGTATGACGGCTGGCGCAAAGATTCAGACAAGCGCGCTCTGATCCTTTCTCGTGCGGCTTATCTGGGTGCCCAGCGCAACGCGACGGTCTTCTGGTCTTCCGACATTTATTCGAGCTGGGACACGCTCAAGCGCCAGGTGCCTGCGGGTCTCGATTTCGCCGCATCCGGAATGCCGTATTGGTGCAATGATGTCGGTGGGTTTCTTCCGCTGCCCGCGGAACATCACCCGCTTCATGCGCCGCTTATCGATCCCACCGATGCACGTGCTAACGTTGGCGGCTACGATGACTATCCGGAGCTTTACGTGCGCTGGTATCAATACGGCGCTTTCCAGCCGATCTTCCGCACGCACGGCACGCGAAACTTCAACGAGATTTGGTCGTACGGAAAACAGGCAGAACCAATTCTCGAAAAGTATCTGAAACTTCGCTACCAACTTCTACCTTATATCTACTCGCTTGGCTATCAGTCCCATGAGACAGGCGCTCCTTATATGCGAGCTCTGTTCATGGATTTTCCAAACGATCCGAACGTAGCCGAAATTGGCGACGAATATATGTTCGGACCGGCATTTCTGGTTGCGCCAGTGACGGATCAAGGAGCGACCAGCCGTTCTGTTTATCTTCCGGCAGGTGCGAAATGGTACAACTTCTGGACCAACGAGTTATTTGAAGGCGGCAAGACAATTACTGTCAAAGCTCCCATCGATACAATCCCGCTCTTCGTTCGAGCCGGTTCCATTCTTCCTCTCGGTAGTGCGATAGAAAGCACCGAACAGAAGCAGGATATCGCGAAGATTCGCATCTATCCAGGCGCGAATGGCGCATTCTCGCTCTATGATGACGACGGCAAGACCTATGCGTATGAAACGGGTGACGTGCGAATCACTCGCTTGAGCTGGGATGATGCGATGAGCAAGTTCTCCGCGGATGGCGCGAAGGCCTGGACGGAGCCAGACCGCGAATTAGTTGAGATAGTCAAGAGCAAGACGGGTAATTAGCTTACAGCGCTGGTTTGCAATGGCGAAGGATGCGGCGGCTGCACCGGCGCCCTGAGAATCGCTCGATTCTCAGGGCGCTCACGCTATCCGGCCCCAACCGCTTTCAGCGCAGGTGTGCATTCGTTCTTCAAACTCCAAACGCATAGCAATCCAGTCCGGCCTGTCGAGGCCGATTTCTGTCTCTCCGCCATTCGCTCGCTTTCAACGATACGGGAGCAGGAAATTCATCACGGGGGGATAAGCGAGCAGCACTCCATACATAATTCGCAGCGGTATTACAAGCCTTCTACCGTAAGAAACCGTGTGTTACTTAACCCGGCTTCATTGGTTCGTCTATGGTTCTGTTTTGCACTGCGTTAGCCGTTCATTTCCTAGGCCGCTAGATCCAGACTCTTGGGCAAGGCTAGGTGAGGAGTCAGGATATTGAGAGCGATTCTACTTGGTTTGGTACTGCTGGGCCCGCAACTTATCGCGCAGCCGCAAAAAACTCTTTTGAATCACGATGATGATGCTTTTGAAAAAATGATCGGTGTTCAGGATTACGGTAGATTGTCGGCACGCCTCGCTGCGGTCAACACAGACATCCAGAGAAGAGGACTTCATGATTTTCCAGAGTCCAAGGAAAAAATGCTGACTGGATACGAATATGGCGAATTTTATGACTGGGATCTTTATTTTGAAAACATCTACCTTTCATACTACGGAGTCAACAAATACGATTTTACGAACTTCAAAGTATTCCTGGATAGACAGGAGCCGGATGGCTTTATTTCCAGAACAATCGGCATCAAGTATCCCAAGCCAAATCAAATGTTCAAGCCGTTTCTGGCGCAGATTGCTGTTTTAGGTTCAAAACAAAATGGCGACGACTATGAGTGGCTGCGTGGGAACTACTACACACGGCTGCAGCGATATTTACAGCGTTGGTTCGAGTACGATCACGACCATAATGGTCTGCCGGTGTGGAACAGTTCCGACGCGAGCGGAATGGACAATCAGTTATCGCGTTCGGGAAATCTCGACGCCTCAGAGGATGAAGGAGTCGATCTTGCCTGCTATCTGGTGCGCGAACTGAGAGCGATGGCGATTATTGCCGCAAAGTTGGGGGACGCTTCGGGACGGAAGATCTACTCGGAACATGCGGATCGGCTTGCCAAGGTCATCAACAGGGTATTTTGGGATGAAAAGGACGGATTCTACTATGACCGAAATGAAAGAACAGGCCAGCGGATCAGAGTGAAGTCGGTTGCGGGGTTTATGCCCCTGTGGGCCGGTGTTGCAAGCCGCAAGCAAGCCGCAAGGCTCGTCCATAATCATTTGCTGAACAAGGACGAATTCTGGCTGAAGTATCCCGTCGCCAGTTACGCGAGAACGGAACCGGATTTTTATCAGGGTAGTCGGACTGGAGAATGCAACTGGCGCGGCCCGGTATGGGTGCCTTTGAACTACATGATATTTCACGGCCTTCTCAACTACGGATACAAGGACTCCGCGAAGGAACTCGCGGTCAAATCATTTAAAATGGCGCTCGACCTGAACGCCAACACCCGTGAGTATTACGATTCAGATACTGGAAAAGGCGATGGGATGGATCCTTTCTGGGGCTGGTCGGCATTGGCCTATGTTATGCCTCTCGACTATGCAAACAGTTACGATCCGATGGATCTGACAGGTGAAGTTAAGCCGCTGCTTAAAAACCAGCTTGGAATTGAATTTTAGTCGTTGCCGATCCGATTGGTTTCTGCCTCGTGCGGAAAGTCTATAACCGGCGACCCAGTTATGAGTGTCAGCGACGGGAGCGATAAAGGTGAAGTTAATCTCAATCAGCCGGCCAGTTATGCGTTGTATGGTTTCGAGAGTTTTTCCTGCAACTATCCTGCTTTGTGCAGCCGTGGCGGCCATTGCGCAGAATGGAGGCCTGGCTGACGGTGCAGCTTCGCTTTCGGTTCTGACGCCCAATGTCGATTCGCGCCAGATTTCGCCCGAGAACCCGACGGGGGAAAAAGGAAAAGGCGCGACGCGTGTGCCGGATCCCACGAACCCGGACCTGGCATTCTCGGGCGGCGCGAGCGATCTGGGGCAGGGGTGGAAAGTGCGGCCGTTCATCAAAGTGGCGGCCCACACGACAACGACAATCATGGATGTGGAAGGACCCGGAACGATCAGGCACATATGGATGGCGACCAGCCCGGACCTGCATGACGTTGGAAGGTCCGGCGTGCTGCGATTCTACTGGGATGGTGAAGACACTCCTTCCATCGAGGTTCCCATTGCGGATTTTTTTGCTATAGGGCATGGCACGTTCGCACCGGTTACATCGTCGATGGTCGTCGATATTCCTCAGGCCGCGATGAATTGTTACTGGCCGATGCCGTTTGCAAAGCACGCGCGTATTACGTTCACCAATGACAGCGACAAGGAACTTTCGCTGCTTACATTTCAGATCGACTATGAAGCCGGTCCCATCGCGCAGAATTCCGGATATCTTCATGCGCAATGGAGACGAGCAAGAGTAAGCCGCTCTAATCCCTCGTACACAATTCTGGATGGAGTGAAGGGCGAGGGACGCTACGTTGGGACATTTCTATCATGGACGCAGCTCTCCAGCGGATGGGCTGGCGAGGGCGAAGTGAAGTTCTTTGTCGACGGCGATGGAGAGTTTCCCACCATCGCCGGCACTGGAACGGAAGATTACTTCGGGGCCGACTGGGGATTTCCAGCGATCTACTCAACTCCCTACGTGGGCAATGTTCTCGATCACAAAGGTAAAGATGTCGGAGTGGGAACGCAGTGGAGTCTCTATCGCTGGCATGTGCCTGATCCGGTCAGCTTTCACAAGGACCTGAAGGTCACCATTCAGGACCTGGGCTGGTGGCCGAACGGCAAATACCAACCTCTGGATGACGACTTTGCTTCGACCGCGTTCTGGTATCAGAAAGAGCCGCATGCGCCGTTTCCAAAATTTCCCTCGTTAAGTGAACGGTGGCCGCGATGAAACAGTTGGGCTTTTCGAAGGCCAGGGAGAAATAGCAAATGCCTGTCAAAATGCGACATTCTGTTGAGGCCCTTGCCAAG